>CACYQD010000007.1 GCA_902776475.1 uncultured Prevotellaceae bacterium
CGAGTGGTTCAACTGGCCGGTCAGGTCTTCAGGAGAGCATCCCCACCATATACCGCTGGTCCAGTCCTCACCGGGAGTATAGCCGAGGTTGCCCCATACGGCACCGTCAGAACGGACAGTTCCGTCCCATTTCCAGATTTTCGTACCGCTGTCGCTGCAAGCGATTTTCATTTCAAGTGTCAATTCACCCGGCACTTCCACGGTGACCTGCTTGGAGATGACCACGTCGGAGCCATTGAACTCACGTGAACGGACATAGAAAGTCTGGTTGGGATCTGAACCACGAGTGGGTTTCAGGATAAACATACCAGAGGAAGAACCCTTTGAAAGGATGATCTCGCCACCCGAGGAATTCTCACGATAGATCGTCACCACACGTGGGCTGGTGAAGAAGAAGAAGTTGCCAGTGGCTGACTCCACATAAGAGCCATCCGCATTCATAGCGCACTGCTTATAGGTGAATTCTGAATTCAACCTTGACTCGGCAATAGGATCTGGAACGTCCACAGAATCCTTAGAGGGATCACAGGACACCAACAAGCCCAGGGCGCAGATTCCTAATAATATTTTTTTCATATTCTAATTCCGGTTATAATTGATTCTACATGTGATTAATGCCAACCTGTGTATTCACCATCAGCAGCACCCCAGCCGTCGTTCTGCTTCACGCTACCAAGCGACACCTGGCTCTCAGGCATCTTCTGGAAACCAGCTGTGGCCTTGTATCTTGCTGAATAGCCACCGTTATGAGCATCATTGGTCTCAGGACGGCCGCAGTAATAGACAGGCTGGTTCTCCTGCTTGGCCAGCACCACTGAGGCGATGTGCCAACGGCGGATGTCATTCCAGCGGATGCCCTCACAAGCCAGCTCCCAGCGTCTTTCATTCTGCAGGGCAGTAAGGGAGTAGGAAGAAATGCCAGGAAGTCCGGCACGTGCACGCACCTTGTTGATACCCTGCACGTCGCCTTTCAACTCACTCTGCATCAGCAGCACCTCAGCAAAGCGGATGAGCACGAGGTCATGGATATTGTTCAACTGGAAGTTCTCTGCTCCAGCAGCACCACTTTGATCCCACACACCGGGATACATGGCACATTCGAATGTGCACCACATGCCGCTGCCGTCTTCTTTCTTGGCAAGGATGGGAGACCATTTCTTTCCGTAGAAATCAGTTTCCTGCACGAAGTCGTCGCCGCCACCGTATTTGTAGTTGCCTTCATAAGAGGTCTTGTCTCTCCAATCCTGGATTGTAGCGTCACGTCTGATATCATCGGGCTCGGCAGCCTTCCAGTCGTTGACGAGGTTGGGAGCCACAGGTCCTGCGCCCCATCCCTGTCCAAACGGGAAGTGATTCTCATAAGTAGCGTCACGCACACCGAAGTGCAGTGCGATGCCGTTTCCATAACCGATGGTCGTTGACCAGGAAGCCCATTTGTTGAATTTGATGGCAAACATGGACTCAGGATTGGTGTTTTCAGAACCGTTGACATCATCCTCGACCCACTTCAGGCCCTTGCCCTTGGTATAAGGATTGTCCTCCACTGTCAGGCGGTTGGTGTAAGCCCACAGATTGCGGAAATCAGGCACCAAAGAGTAACCGGAATTGTTCACGCAGTCATCGATATAGCCAATGACCTCTTCTTTGGACATCGTCGTTCCGTCAGGAAGTTTGACCGTGGTCATCGGATTGTAGTCCGTGCTGACCAGATCGGCAGTAGTCATACCGTTTCCATAGAAACCGGTATAGAACAACCAGATACGTCCGAGCAGAGCCTCAGCTGTGTATTTGTCCACATGTCCATCCGTCTTGCGGACGTCAGGCATCATCTTCACAGCGTCGCGGAGGTCTTGGAGCATTTGTCCCCAAAGCATATTGACATCACCCTGGGTGATCAGCTCACCCGTGGGAATGGTCAGCAGAGGCACATTTCCATACATGGAAGCCAACTCGTAATAGAAGTAAGCGCGAAGGAAAAGAGCCTCTCCAAGGTACTGGCTTTTCAGGTTATCCGACATGGCCGTGTTGGGCAATGCCTGGATCAGTGTATTGGCACGGTTGATACCCTCATAACGCTGTGACCAGAACACATTGGTCATGTCATTTCCATAGTTACACATCAAGTCGAGTGCCTGCATCAACTTGTCGTTTGTGCCACCGCCACCAAACTGGTCGTCACTGGCCAGACAAGCCATATAGAGATAAGAGCACTGAGGATTGGCATGTGTAGCGTTCAGATTTTCATAGACACCAGCAAGTACAGCCACACCATCTTCCTCACTCACGGGGAAGTTCTCAGTGGACAGACCGCCAATATTCACCACATTGTCAATGTCACAAGAGGTCAAGCCCAATGTGGCAACGGCAGCGGCTAATAAAAATATCTTTTTCATATCTTATTGTCAATATTATATAGGTTTAAAACGCTTTACTTAATCTCGGAGATAATCACTGAGCGGCTCATCTGAGGATCATTGAAATAGAGGTTTCCAACACCACCCTTTGAGTCGAGCACGAGACTGCTTGCAGACACGCCGTATTCCTTGATCAGCAGATCATAGACATTCTTAGCGCGGTTCTCTGCCAACCACTGGTTGCGGTCAGCTGTTCCTGTAGCCTTGTCAGCATAGCCCATGACACTGTACTTCTTACCGGGATTCTGCTTGATCATCTGGGCGATGGTGCTCAGGTTGACGCGCTCACGGTTCACAATGTCGGTCTTGTTGATCTCGAAGTTGACGAAATATGGGTAGGTGACCACTTTCTCGTCGGTGATGACGGTTGTGGTATTGGTCGGTTTCTGGTTCTTCAATTTGTCATTCTCAGCACGGAGCTGGTTGACAACACCGTTCAGGCGGTCAATCTCGCTGTTGTCTGTCACATACTCAATCTTAGTCTGCACGGCAGCGGGAGCAGCAGCCTTCTCATGCTTGTTCTTGAACTTGAGGTTCACACCCACCATGTAGGTTCGGGGCTGCGGATAGTTACCGACATCAACGCCTGTTACCCAAGCCTCGCTTGAGATGGACTTACCATTCTCAGGATCCATACCTTTGTACTTGGTGATGGTCAGGAGGTTCTGGGCAGCGAAATACAGACGGATCTGCTCAAACGGAGAGCGCTTGAAGAGAGAGGCGAAATCATAACCGATGGTCACATTCTGCAGGCGGAAATAGCTGGCATCCTCGATATAGATGTCGGAAATAGCCATCCAGTTGACGCCCTCGCTCATCTTAGCCAGACGGGGATACTTGTTGCTGGTACCAGGACCCATCCAGTAGTCATACACCTCAGTGGTGTAGTTCTCCATCTCACCGTCGGCAAACTTACGGTAGGAGCGAGCCACCTGCTGGCCGAGAGCAGCGTAACCTGTTGCGCTGAAGTCGAATCCTTTATAGGCGAAGTTCAGACCCAGACCCATGGTCAGATCGGGATGAGGATTACCAAGGTCTGTCTTGTCATCAGCATTCACCACACCGTCACCGTTGGTGTCAGCAAACATCAGATCACCCACCTGGAGGGCTGAACCCTGAAGAGAATTGGCGGCATCGCCACCACAGTTCTGTTTGATGTAGTTCTGAAGGTCGGACTCATTCTGAATCACACCCAGCGTCTTGTAGCCATAGAAATAACCGATGGGGTATCCTTCCTCGAAACGAGCGATATAGCCGGTTCCCTGTGAGAGGTTGTCGTTACCGCCTTCGTTGTATTTGCGGTCACTGTTCACCTTGGTCACCTCGTTCTGGTTGTATGCGGCGTTGAAGTTGATTCCATAAGTAAAGTCGCTGCCGATCTGGTCACGCCAGTTGAGCGCGAACTCTATACCACGGTTGCGCACAGTACCTGCATTCTGCAACTGATAGGAGAAGCCTGATGTCGGAGCAACGGGCACGCTGACCAACAGGTCTTTGGTAGTCTTCTGATACAAGTCGAATGTGAGGCCCAGTTTGCCACGGATGAAGCGTGCGTCAAGACCGACGTTGATCTGCTCGGAGGTCTCCCAGGTCAGGTCTGGATTGGCCAGGCGTGAGGGATAAGCACCCTTCGTGGAGTTGTCTTTGTCGCTGTTGAAGGAATAGTTTCCAAACTCACCATACTGGAAGGTAGCCTGATAAGCGAAACCATCGATATTGTTTCTGTTACCATTCTGTCCCCAACCGGCACGGAGTTTCAGGAAGTCCAGCCAAGAGGAATTTCTCAGGAAAGCCTCATTGGAGATCACCCAGCCTGCGGAGAATGAGGGGAAGTAACCCCAGCGATGTCCGGGAGCGAAAGATGACGAACCGTCAGCACGGATGATGGCTGTGAACATGTAGGTCTCGTTGAAGTCATAGTTCAAACGGCCGAAGTAGGACATGTTGCGGGAGTCACCGTAAGGAGAACCAGAAGCAGAAGCCGACTCCTTGGTCTTGGCAAAGTCCATATATGCATGCATCAAGTCACCGAAGATGGTGTTGGAAGCACCTGCACTGAGAGAGAATCCGAAGTCGGGCTTTGACTGTCCATATTCGGTACCGGCGAGGAGGTCGAAATTGTGTTTCTCTGCCAGACTGAACCGATAGCTCAGGGTATTGGTGGTGCTCCATCCCCAACCATGACCGATCTGATTGGTGATGCCGTCAGTATTGCGGAAACCACCAGCCTGGTCGTGAACGTGGAATGTGGGGTAATATGCGCGCCAGCTCCAACTGCTGTTGTTGTAGTTGATCTGACCACGATAGACCAAGTTTCTGATCGGCTGGATCTCCACATAGCCCACAGCATTGAGGTTGAAGCTCTTGCTCTTGTTGTTGCCGTCCTGACCATACTTCATGATGGCAATGGGGTTGCTGGAGAACTGGTTGTAATCAAACCATCCGTTCGTACCGGAAGCCTTCAGGTCATCATACATGAAATAATCGCCGTTGCCATTATAGATGGGGATCAACGGGTTGGCACGGAGCATATTGGAAAGCACGTTGGCATACTGGTTGCCAATCTGGATACCTTGGCTCTGGCGGTGCTGTGCATAGACATTCTCTCCCACTTTCAGCACATCCACGCCCTTGGAATTGCGATAGATGATGTGCTCAGAGTTGAGACGGAATGTGAAGCGGCGGAAATCCGACTTCACGGGTTTGCCCAGGATACCGTCTTGATACTGGTAACCGACACCCGTAGAGAATTTCGAGAACTCAGTACCACCAGCCACATTCAATGCATGGTTTGTGGTGACGGCGTTCTTGTTGCGGATGGCATCAATCCAGTCTGTACCGGGGTTTGTACCATTTCTGTAGTCGGCCAGCAAACCAGCATCCATGTATTTAGTCCAATCACGAGGAGTATCGCCTGAATTGATACGGACAAGGTCCATCACATTCATATACTCCTTGGCAGTCAGCATCTGAGGCAGACGGTAGATATTGCTCCATCCCATGTTGCCATCATAAGAAATCTGGATATGGCCTGCGCTGCCCTGTTTGGTGGTCACGATAATCACACCGTTGGCAGCAGCCGAACCGTAGATGGCGCAGGATGCAGCATCCTTCAGCACGTCGATACGCTCGATGTCAGCGGGGTTCAGGTTGTTGATGTCACCACCGGCCACACCATCGATCACGTAAAGAGGAGCGGTGTTGCCGTTGGTACCAGCACCACGGATGGCGACTTTGAAGCCATCGCCCGGCTGGCCGGAAACGGCCTGGATGGTCACACCAGGACTCTGGCTCTGGAGAGCGCCAAGCACCTGGGTGGTGTTGAGTTTGGTGATGTCCTCACCTTTCACCTCTACGGTAGCACCCGTGACGAGTTTCTTCTTCTGCACACCATAGCCCACGACCACGACTTCCTCGAGCACGTCGGCATCCTCTGCGAGGTTGATGTTGATGACAGATTGATTACCTACCGGGATTTCCTGTGTGGCATAGCCGATGTAGGAAATCACAAGAACAGCACCGGGCTGTACGTCAAGAGTAAAGTTACCGTCAAGGTCGGTAACCGTTCCGTTGCTGGTGCCTTTCTCCATGATGGTGGCTCCGATCACAGGGCCATCAGCATCTTGCACGACACCACTGACTTTCTTCGTCTGCTGAACTGCAGGAGCAGTTACGGTCGATGAGGTTGCAAAAGCCGGGGAAGATACTCCCAGTCCTAAGCAAGCACCCATGAGCAGCACTGTTTTTCTGAAATTCAAATTCATACTTAAGTTTATTTCTAGGTTAAGTTAAAGTATAAATGCATAAATATATAAGGTATATGGTATTCCATGCCTTATTTGCCCTTCTTTGCATGCCACAAATTGGGGTTGGAAAATCATCTTAGTAAGTCGCTTCTCATAAATAATTAACTTGTATTTTAGGTTTTTTTCCTTTGTTTTCGCTTTTTAGATTTTCAATTTGCAAAGGTAAAGGGTTTTTAACTATTATCATGATATTATTTTGCCCATTTATGATACTATTTTGTTAAAAAGGAACTGCAGCCCCTTCGTTTGTCATAAAAGTACCGATTATTGCCACGAATTATACTATATTGTAAACCTTACACTTATTGATTATTTGCAGAATAGAGGAAACGGCCGTTACCAAGATCCGAAAAGATCCTCACATTCAACAATGGAAAAATAAATGCATTGTTTTCGCTTAATCGGATTTTTCACTATATTTGTTTCGCGAATGCAGGATATATGAACAGTTCAGATAAAAATGCGCCTCAACAATAAAAAGGAAAATTCTTTTTGTATTGTTTTCGGCTTTCATTATATTTGCAGCAATTTTATGACATCACTGAAGGAGAAGACAGCCAATGGCCTCCTGTGGGGCAGCATCAGCAACGGCATGCAGCAGTTGCTCAACCTCGTTATCGGTATTTTCCTGGCCCGGTTGCTCTCACAGTCCGACTACGGCATGGTGGGGATGATCGCCATTTTCACGGCACTGGGGTCTTCTTTGCAGGAGGGCGGCTTCATCTCAGCACTCAACAAGCGGAAAAATGCCAGTCACAAAGACTTCAACGCTGTCTTCTGGACCAGCATCGCCATTGGCATTTCTTTCTATCTGCTGCTCTTTTTCTGTGCTCCCCTGATTGCCGCTTTCTACCACCAGCCCAAACTCACAGCCCTCACACGGTACATCACACTGGGTTTTGTCATCTCCAGTTTCAGCACGGCTCCCCGTGCCTTCCTTTTCCGCAACATGATGGTGCGGGAGACTTCCATCATGACCATCACAGCACTGGCCGTTTCAGGTATCGTGGCCATCGGGATGGCCTATACTGGCATGGCTTATTGGGGTATTGCCACCCAGACCATTGTCTATATCCTCGTGGTCACCCTGTTGAGCTACTACTTCTCCGGATGGCGGCCCCGCCTACATTTCGATTTCACCCCTGTACGTGAGATGATAGGTTTCAGCAGCCGCCTCATTGCCACCAATGTGTTCAACATCATCAACACACATGTCTTCTCTGTCATCCTGGGCAGGCTCTACACCCCTTCTGACGTGGGCAACTACACTCAGGCCAACAAGTGGAACACGATGGGGTCCTCGCTCATCTCCGGCATGATTTCGGGCATCGCCCAACCCGTGTTCACCCGTGTCGAGGATGACAGCGACCGCCAGAAAGCCATACTCCGAAAACTGCTTCGTTTCACAGCCTTCCTGACATTCCCGCTGATGCTGGGTCTGGCGCTGGTGGCCAAGGAATTCATCGTCATCCTCATCACCGACAAATGGATCGAGAGTGCCAGCATCCTGCAGATGCTTTGTGTGGCAGGTGCCTTCCTGCCCATATCCACTTTGCTCTACAACCTGATCATCAGCCGCGGCCATTCCAGTGCCTATATGTGGTCCACAATCGCCTTATGCATGACCGGACTCGTCATGGCACTGCTCATGTCGCGTCATGGCATCCATGCCATGGTCTTAGCCTACGTCGTGGTCAGCATTGCCTGGACGGGAGTGTGGCTGCGGCTGGCACAGCGCGAGACAAGACTGAGCACCTTCGAATTCATCCGCGACATCTCTCCCTATCTCCTGTTGTCTGTGGTCCTCTGCCTTGCTGCCCATTTCATCGCCGGCGGCATAGAGAACATCTATCTCAGGTTCTTCTCCAAAATCCTCCTCGTGGCCGTGCCGTACCTCTGCATTCTGCGACTCTTGGGCAGCACGATTCTGAAGGAAAGTATCAAATTCATCTTCAAGCATCAGATATGAAACAACCAGCCCTCAATGACATATCCGTCCTAATCCTGTTCTTCAACCGCCCCGACCATCTCAGCAAGGTTTTTGCCGAGGTGAGGAAAGCCCGTCCCGCACGGCTGTTCCTCTATCAGGATGGCCCTCGTGGCGAGCGCGACATGCCTGGCATTGAGGCCTGCCGCGAAGTGGTGGCCGACATCGACTGGGAATGTGACGTGCACCGTCTTTACCAAGAGCGCAATTTCGGTTGCGACCCTTCGGAATATCTCTCCCAGAAGTGGGCGTTCTCCATCACCGACAAGTGCATCGTGCTGGAAGATGACGATGTGCCCTCACAGTCGTTTTTCCCCTTCTGCAAGGAGATGCTCGACCGCTATGAGCACGATGAGCGGATCATGATGATTGCAGGATTCAATGAGGACGAGGTGACGGCCGACGTTCCCGACAGTTATTTCTTCACTTCCGTCTTCTCCATCTGGGGATGGGCTTCCTGGCGGCGCGTGATAGACCTTTGGGAAGCAGACTACGCCTTTCTCAACGATGACTACAACAGGCGGCAATTGGAAGAACTGGTGAAACAGCGGCGCTACCGCAGCGACTTCTTCAAAATGTGCCGGCAACACCGCGACAGTGGCAAAGAATTCTACGAGAGTATTTTCTGGGCCTGCAATATGCTCCATTCCGGTCTGGCCATCATGCCCAGTAAAAACCAGATCAACAACCTTGGACTTTCTGACGACAGCACGCATTTCTCGGGCAGCATCAAGACCACCCCGAGAGGTTACCGCCGCATTTTCACCATGGCGCGCCATGAACTGGAGTTCCCGCTCAGGCATCCGAAATACGTCATCGACAATGTGGCATACAAGGAGCGGATTTACAAAAACCATGCCTGGGGCCATCCTTGGATCAAAGTCAGTCGCTCAATGGAGGAGTTGCTGCTCAACCTCAGATACGGTCAGTTCGCCAATATCTGGCAGGCCATGAAGCGGAGAGCCCTCAAACTCCTCGGAAAAGAGAGATATTGCTGAAAAGGAAGAAGACGCCACATCATCCTTTCCCCTACATCACATCGGAGCACTTACCAGTAGAGACGTCACATTGTGGCGTCTCAAAACTTACCTGCACTTACCAGTAGAGACGCCACAATGTGACGTCTCTACGATTATGGAGCATTCCTTCTTATTTGATGATTGGAGCCACGGGGATCAGATGGTGGGAGTCTTATCGGTATAAGCCTTCTTCTTTGATGATTTGAGCCACGGAGGGTGGCACCAAGTCTTCGAAGGGCAAGGACTGGCGGATGCGTTCGCGGATTTCAGTTCCGCTGATGTTGACAAGACGCATACGTACGACCTTTACATTGGGAGGCAAGGTCTTGCGGTCAATATGGAAGCCCTTGCGTGGATAGACCACGATATCGTGATGAGCCAGGATTTTGTCATGCTCATACCATTGGCCGAATTTCTCCCAGTTGTCGCCACCGAGCAGCAGGGTAAACTTTCTGTCGGGATATTCTTGGGAGAGAGCCTGCAGGGTATCCCAGGTATAAGAGGGTTTGGGAAGTTGAAATTCGAAGTCGCTTGCGACCAATCCCGGCATGCCCTCCAAAGCGGCGCGGGCAAGCCGCAGCCGCGTATCGTCATCCAAAAGATCGGTCTGGCTCTTCCATGGATTCTGAGGTGTCACCATCAACCAGACCTCATCAAGGCCGGCTTTTTTGAGCAGGCTTGACGCCAAGGTCAAATGACCATTGTGTATGGGGTTGAAAGACCCTCCAAAAATACCTGTTTTGACCATTCGGCTCTATTGCGACACTGAGAGGTATTCTTTGACCAAGTTGTAGGTTTGCTCCTCGGCCGTGGCAAGGTCGTCGTTGATGACCACGTGGTCGAACTGTTCAGCGAAAGTCATCTCGTAGGCAGCCTTTGCCAACCTGTCTTCTATCACCTCCTGGGTGTCAGTGCCACGCCCTTCAAGCCTGCGGCGGAGTTCATCTATCGATGGCGGCTGGATGAAAATGCTCAAGGCCTTGTCGCCATAGAAGCGCTTGATATTGACACCTCCCTTGACATCAACGTCGAACACCACGTTCTGGCCGTCGTTCAACTGCCGTTCCACCTGGGCCTTCAAAGTGCCGTAAAAGCGATTCTCATACACCTCCTCGTATTCGAGAAACTCCTCATTGTCAATTCGCTGGCGGAATTCCTCCGGGGTAAGGAAGAAATACTCCACCCCGTTCTGTTCTGTTCCACGTGGCGCCCGGCTGGTGCAGCTGATGGAGAAATAAAGGTTTAATTCGGGGTGCTCCTGCCTCAGCCAATTGATGATGGTGCTTTTTCCACTTCCGCTTGGTGCGGAAAAGATGACACAACGCCCCCTGGTAACAGAGGAGGACGGACAGGATGGTGATTTGATCTTCTTTGGCATAATACTCTATTTATAGGACATTCAGCACTTGTTCTTTGATCTGCTCCAGTTGGTCCTTCATCTTGACCACAATGTTCTGCATCTCGGCCTGATTGCTTTTCGAACCCGTCGTGTTGATCTCACGCCCCATCTCCTGGGCGATGAAGCCCAATTTCTTGCCCTGGCTTTCATCCTCCTGCATGGTTTGGCGGAAATAGGCCAAGTGGTTGGCCAGACGCTGTTTCTCCTCACTGATGTCAAGTTTCTCAATGTAGTAGATCAGTTCCTGCTCCAAACGGTTCTTGTCATATTCCACCTCGGGGATGGCAGCCAAACCCTCGATGATCCTTGACTTGATTTTCTCCACCCTCGACTTCTCATAGGGCTCTATCGACGCCAAGAGATCGGCGATGGCAGAGATGTTCTGCTCGAAACGGTCCTGGAGCGCCGCACCCTCCTGGCTCCGGAAGTTCACCAACTGCGTAAGGGCATCGTTGATGGCCTGAAGGGCCACGCCCCATTCCTCGTCGGAGAGCACCTCCACATCTGTCTTGGTGGTGACGTCAGGCATCCTGAGCAGGGTCGAGAACCAATCCTGAGGCTCTGGAACCCCCGTTTTCTCTGCGATAGCCTTGATCTGATGATAGTAATTCTCGACAAGGGCGGCATTGATCGGTGTGGCATCCGTACCAGCCTCTTTCTCAATCCAAAGGGAGAAATCCACCTTTCCCCTGATCAGTTTACGGGCGATGATCTGGCGGATCTCCATTTCTTTCTCGCGATAGAGTGGTGCGATGCGTGTCGATAAGTCAAGCGACTTGCTGTTGAGGGACTTCACCTCAACATTGATTTTCTTCTCCTGGTATGCTACGACAGCCTTCCCGTAGCCCGTCATCGATTGTATCATCCTTCTGATTTTTTAATCATTGCTAAAAAACGTCCCTTTGATGTCAAGTATCTTTAAAAACTTGTCAGGGCAATAGAATTTTATGCAAAAATACATATTTCTGAGGAAAAATCCGTAATTTTGCACTTTATTATTAGAAAATCATTGAGATTTCTTGCGAGATGTCCTGTATATTGCATATTGAAACCAGCACTGACGCCTGTTCCGTGGCTGTGAGCCAAGATGGAGCCTGCATCTACCATGATGAGGACCTCAGCGGACCCAACCATGCGGAACGGCTGGGCACTTTCGTCGATGAGGCCATGTCCTTTACCGACAGCCATGCCATACCCTTTGATGCCGTTGCCGTGAGCTGCGGACCAGGTTCCTATACGGGTCTGCGCATCGGTGTCTCGATGGCCAAAGGCATCTGCTACGGACAAGACCTGCGCCTGATTGGAATTCCAACCCTGGAATTGCTTGCCGTGCCCGTACTTCTCGGCCAAGAGTTGGAGGATGACGCCTTGTTGTGCCCCATGCTCGACGCACGCCGCATGGAGGTGTATTCTGCCATCTATGACCGTGCCCTGCGCCCCATCCGCGGCATACAGGCCGATGTCGTCGATGCCAGCACCTACAAGGAGTGGCTTGATGAGCATCCCGTGTATTTCTTCGGCAATGGAGCCCCAAAGTGCATGGAGACCATCCAGCACCCCAACGCCCATCTGATCGAGAACATCCGTCCGCTGGCCAAGAACATGTTTCCGCTGGCCGAAAAGCGCGTCGCCCTGGGTCAATACGAGGATGTGGCCTATTTCACCCCCTTCTACCTGAAGGACTTCGTTGCCAAACCCTCCAAACCCCTGTTGTAAATTGAAGACCGACTCTGGTGCGCCGACGGAAAACAGAAGATGGATTCCGGCAGCACCGAATGAAGAATAAAAATGTAAAATTGATGAATATAGAAGGATTAGACTACAATACCCAGCGTGAGCACCTGCTGCTGCCGGAATACGGCCGCGAGGTGCAGAAGATGGTTGACCATGCCATCACCTTGGAGTCACGCGAGGAGCGCCAGCGCTGCGCCGAGACCATCATCTCCATCATGGAGCGGATGTTTCCCCATAACGGCGAAGCTGCCGACCATAAGCATAAGCTGTGGGATCACCTGGCACTGATGAGTAATTTCAAGCTCGATATCGACTGGCCCTGCGATGTCAGTCAGGCTGCCAAGATCTCGACCCGTCCGGAACCCATGGGCTATCCCATGACCGACATCCCCGTCCGCCACTACGGCAACATGATGTTTGAGTTGTTTGACAAGCTCAAGACCATGGAACCTGGTCCTGAGCGCGACGAGTTGGTGCGCATCACGGCCAACCACATGAAGCGCAGCCTGCACCAGTGGAGCCACGGTTCGGTCGACGATGAGAAAGTGGCCTCAGACCTGGCCCGTTTCACCGACGGCGTCATCCAGATTGACCTCGACAAGTTCACATTCGAGAAAATCAACGAGAGAGAGTTTACCGAGAAGCGCAAGAAGAAAAAATAAACCCGCCGATGCAGTCATTCATCATCGAGGGCGGCTATCCGCTCCAAGGCACGATTACCCCTCAAGGTGCCAAGAACGAGGCCTTGCAGGTGATCTGCGCATGCCTGCTCACTGAGGAGGAAGTGCGTATCCAAAACATTCCCGACATCCTCGATGTCAACAACCTCATTCTGCTGTTGCGTGACATCGGCGTGAAGATCACGAAGAATGCCACCGGCGACTACACCTTTCAAGCCGACAACCTCCACCTCGACTATCTCAACAGTGATGAGTTTGTCAGGAAATGCTCTTCCCTCCGAGGCAGCGTGCTGATGTTTGGTCCGTTGCTCTCCAGGTTTCATCATGCCGTGGTGGCCAAACCCGGTGGTGACAAAATCGGACGGCGCAGACTTGACACCCATTTCTTGGGATTCAAACGCCTCGGTGCGCATTTTGACCGTGTGGAGGGACGTGATGTCTTTGAACTCAAGGCTGACAAGCTCAAGGGCTGCCACATGCTTCTCGACGAAGCTTCCGTGACCGGCACCGCCAACATCATCATGGCATCGGTCTGCGCAGAGGGGACAACAACCATCTACAATGCCGCCTGCGAGCCCTATATCCAGCAACTGTGCCATCTGCTCAACCACATGGGCGCCAACATCAGCGGGATAGCCTCCAATCTAATCACCATCGTCGGCGTGGAAAAACTCCATGGAGCCACCCATAAGGTTCTGCCCGACATGATCGAGGTGGGGTCGTTTATCGGCATGGCTGCCATGGTAGGCAACGGCATCACCATCAAGAACGTGTCGCTCAGCAACTTGGGCATCATCCCCGAAGCATTCCGGCGGTTGGGTATCCAAATCGAAGTCCAGGGCGATGATATCTTCATCCCTCATCATGACACCTACGTGATCGAGTCATTCATCGACGGCACCATCATGACCATCGCCGACGCTCCCTGGCCCGGACTGACTCCGGACCTTATTTCCGTACTGCTTGTGGTGGCCACACAAGCCAAGGGCAGCGTGCTCATTCACCAGAAAATGTTTGAGAGTCGACTCTTCTTCGTGGACAAACTGATCGACATGGGTGCACAGATCATCCTCTGTGATCCTCATCGTGCCGTCGTCGTCGGCCACAATCATCAGATACGCCTGCGTGCAGGCCGCATGACCAGTCCCGACATCCGTGCGGGCATCGCCCTGCTCATCGCCGCCCTCAGTGCAAACGGCACAAGCCGCATCGCCAACATCGAACAGATTGACCGCGGCTATGAGAATATCGAAAAGCGCCTGCGCCAGTTGGGTGCTCATATCCAACGAGTCGAATAACCATGGTGACATTCGACGACGTATTCAAGATCGGCTGCCTGGGGCGCACACACGGAGTGAAGGGAGAGATCAGTTTCCATTTCTCCGACGACGTATTCGACCGGGTGGATGCCGACTACCTCTTCATCAAGACCGACGGTCTGCTTGTGCCTTTCTTCTTCGAGGAATACCGTTTCAAGAGCGACGAGACCGCATTGGTCAAATTCGCCGGTATTGACACGGCCGACCGGGCTGCCGAACTGACGGGCTGCGAGGTGTATTTTCCCCGCTCACTCGATGACCAGGACGACAGCCAACTCACATGGGCAGAGATTGTGGGTTACCACATCATCGATGAGGCCACAGGCCTGTCTATCGGTGAGGTGACCGCAGTTGACCTGAGCACCATCAACACACTCTTCGAAGTGCGCGGTCTTCAAGGTGACCGGCTGCTCATCCCTGCCAATGATGACCTCATCACCGACATCAACCGGCAGGAGCGACTCATCACCATGCAACTGCCTGAGGGACTACTGGACCTCACTTGATCAATGATCAATAAAGAAAGACAAATGAGTAAAAAACTTCAAATAGCCATTCTCGGATCCACAGGATCAATTGGCACCCAGGCTCTGGAAGTCATCGAAGAGCATTCCGACCTCTATGAGGTCTATTGCCTCACCGCCAACAACCGGGTACGTGAGTTGGCAGAACAAGCACGCAAGTTCCGTCCTGCTGCTGTGGTCATCGCCAACGAGAAACACTATGAGCAACTGTCAGAGTTGCTCTCCGACATGCCCGACATCAAGGTCTATGCCGGTGCAAGAGCCATCGACGACATTGTGGAGGCTGGTCCCATCGACATGGTACTCACTGCCATGGTGGGCTTCGCCGGACTATCACCCACCATCCATGCCATCAAAGCCGGCAAGAAAATCTGCCTTGCCAACAAGGAGACGCTGGTGGTGGCCGGAGAACTGATCTGTCAGTTGGCCCAGCAATACCATGCACCCATCATCCCTGTCGACAGTGAGCACTCCGCCATTTTCCAAAGCATCGTGGGTGAGGGAGACAATGAGATCGAGAAAATCCTTCTCACAGCCAGCGGTGGACCGTTCAGGACCCTCTCGCTCGACCAGTTGGCCAACGTCACCAAGGCGGATGCCCTGCGCCACCCCACCTGGGATATGGGAGCGAAGATCACCATCGACAGTGCAAGTATGATGAACAAAGGTTTTGAGGTCATCGAGGCCAAATGGCTTTTCGGTGTCCCCGCCGACCGCATACAGGTACTGGTCCACCCGCAGTCGATCGTACACAGCGCCGTGCAGTTTCATGACGGTTCGGTCAAGGCTCAGTTGGGTGTGCCTGACATGAGGCTTCCCATCCAGTATGCCTTCTCCTTCCCCCGTCGTCTGTCGCTGAGCGGCGAACGGCTTGACCTCTTCCGTCACCCCTTGGAGTTCTTTGAGCCTGACATGCAGAAATTCCCCTGTCTCGCTTTGGCTTTCGAGGCCATCAACAAGGGCGGCAACATGCCCTGCATCGTCAATGCGGCCAACGAAGTGGTCAACCGGGCCTTCCTCGACGACCGGTGCGGTTTCCTCCAGATGGGTGAGGTCATCGGAAAAACGATGCAGCGCGTCGCCTTCGATGCCCATCCCTCCTACGACACCTATGTGCAGACCGACGCTGAGGCACGCCGCGTGGCCAGCGAATTGCTGAAAGAAAGTTAGTCAAGGGAGAAACTTTGAGAGAATCAAGAGAATACTTTGAGAGAAGTTTTAAGAGACATATTTAGAAAATCATAAGAGAAAATTTGAGAATCATAAGAGAATCTTTGGGAATCATAAGAGAAAATTTGAGAGAATCATAAGAGAATCTTGAGAGAATCTTGAGAGAATCATAAGAGAATCTTTGAGAATCATATAGAGAAGTGAAGAGAAAGTGATTATGGCGATTGTTCTGAGAATCAGAGTTTTCTGATTATTCAGAGTATCCCGATCATTCCGAGTATTCTGATTGCTCAGATTACTCCGAACATTCTGAATAAATAATAAATAAAAAATGGATAATGTTTTTCTGATCAGATTGGTACAGTTTATCCTGTCCATATCTATCCTTGTGCTGCTCCATGAGGGCGGGCATTTCTTTTTCTCCAAACTATTTGGGGTAAAGGTGGACAAATTTTTCATTTTCTTCGACCTGGGCATCGGCAAGTGGTCTGGAAAACTCTTCAGCTGGAAACCCAAGAAGAGTGACACAGAATATGGCATAGGGTGGTTGCCCCTCGGCGGCTACTGCAAAATAGCCGGCATGATCGATGAGTCGATGGACACCGAACAAATGAAGCAACCGCCACAGCCCTGGGAATTCCGCACCAAACCGGCTTGGCAAAGATTGCTCATCATGATCGGTGGCGTGCTGGTCAATTTCCTTCTGGCTCTGTTCATCTATTCCATGGTCTTGTATTATTGGGGTGATTCCTATATCCAGACCAAGGATATGACCATGGGCATGAAATTCAATACTGAAGCCAAGAGTCTGGGCTTCAAAGATGGCGATATCCTGCTCGGCACGGAGAAGAAAGCGTTCACCAGTTTCAGCACCGACCTCTACCGTGGCATCTCCGAGGCTCATCGTGTCGATGTCATCCGCGATGGCAAACAGATGGCCATCACGCTTCCCGGCGACCTCAACTTGCTCGACATGATCAAGAAACAGCCTCCTTTTGTCACGCCATTGGTGCCTGCTGAGATCGACAGTGTGATGCCTGGTTCACCAGCTTCCAAGATCGGAATGGCCAAAGGTGATAAAATATTGGCCATCAACGGGAAGGCGGTGGACTCCTGGAATGAGTTCACACAGGAAATCAGCCGCATCAATGACGTGGTGACCGCTAAGGCAACGAAAGCCGACAGCATCAAGGGGCGCACCGTGAGCATCATCTTCCAGCACAAGGGCAACGAAGCTGTTGACACCGTGAAGACCATGCTCAATGAAGAACTGCGGTTGGGTGTGGTGCAGACAAGCATCTGGACCTATTATGAACCCACCGAGATCAAATATGGTTTCTTCGAGAGTTTCCCGGCAGGAATCAAATATGGCGTGGGTGTGCTCCGTGGCTATGTCGATGACTTGAAATATGTCTTCACTTCCGACGGTGCCAAGTCTCTCGGTGGATTTGGTGCCATTGGCAGCCTCTTCCCCGCCACTTGGGACTGGATGATGTTCTGGCGCATGACCGCCTTCCTGAGCATCATCTTGGCATTCATGAACATCCTACCCATCCCGGCACTCGACGGAGGACACGTGCTTTTCTTGCTTTTCGAAATGATCACGGGACGCAAACCCAGTGAGAAATTCCTCATCATCGCAGAGTATATCGGCATCTCTATCCTGATTCTGCTGATGGTCGTGGCCAACCTCAACGACATCCTGCGGTGGTTGGGCTATATGTAACAGGAAACCAACAGTCAGAAACCATCTATTCAGGTAAAAAGAACCATAAGGCAGAAAGAAGATGACGAATTTAAGATTTCAGGTCGTAGAAGAAGCGTTCAAGAAAAAACCACTCGAGGTTAAGTCACCGGCGGAGCGCCCGTCGGAATATTTCGGCAAGTATGTGTTCACCCGCGACAAGATGTACAAATACCTCTCGCGGGATGTATATATGAAGATGACTGACGTCATCGACAAAGGTGTGCGCCTCGACCGTTCCATCGCCGACGCCGTGGCCAAGGGCATACGGCAATGGGCGGAGGAAAACGGGGTGACCCACTACACCCACTGGTTCCAACCGCTTACCGAGGGTACAGCGGAGAAACATGACGCTTTCATCGAACATGACGGGAAAGGCGGTATGATCGAGGAATTCACAGGCAAGTTGCTGGTTCAGCAGGAACCTGACGCCTCCTCCTTCCCCAGCGGCGGTATCCGCAACACCTTTGAGGCACGCGGCTATTCGGCTTGGGACCCCACCTCTCCGGTGTTCATCATGGATGATACGCTCTGTATCCCCACCATCTTCATCTCCTATACCGGCGAGGCCCTCGACTACAAGGCTCCTCTCCTGCGTGCCTTGCGTGCCGTGAATGCGGCTGCGACGGACGTCAGCCACTATTTCTATCCTGAAGTGAGGAAAGTGCATTCCAATCTGGGATGGGAACAAGAATATTTCCTGGTCGATGAGGGCTTATACAGCGCCCGCCCTGACCTCATGCTCACCGGACGCACCCTGATGGGGCATGACTCCGCCAAGAACCAGCAGATGGATGACCACTATTTCGGCACCATCCCTGACCGGGTGCAGGCTTTCATGAAAGAATTGGAGATACAGGCGCTGGAACTCTCCATCCCCTGCAAGACACGCCACAACGAGGTGGCCCCCAACCAATTTGAACTGGCGCCGATCTATGAAGAGACCAATCTCGCCGTGGATCACAACATGCTCCTGATGTCGCTGATGAAAAGGGTGGCACGCAAACATGGTTTCCGCGTCCTGCTCCACGAGAAGCCCTTTGCCGGCATCAACGGCAGCGGCAAGCACAACAACTGGAGTCTATCGACTGACACCGGTGTGCTCCTTCACGGACCGGGAAAGACACCTGAGGACAACCTCCGCTTCGTGGTCTTCATCGTGGAGACCCTCATGGCCGTCTATCACCACAACGGACTGCTGAAAGCCTCCATCATGAGTGCCACCAACGCCCACCGCCTGGGAGCCAATGAGGCGCCTCCCACCATCATCTCTTCTTTCCTTGGGAAGCAACTCAGCGAACTGCTCCATCACATCGAGGTCTCCGACAAGAAAGACCTGTTCACCATGGAGGGAAAGCAGGGCATGAAACTGGATATCCCAGAGATTCCCGAACTGCTCATCGACAATACTGACCGCAACAGGACCAGTCCCTTTGCCTTCACCGGCAACCGTTTTGAATTCCGCGCTGTGGGTTCGGAGGCCAACTGCGCCTCAGCCATGATCGCTCTCAATGCGGCGGTGGCAGAGGCTCTGGTGAATTTCAAGAAGAGGGTTGATGCCCTCATCGCCAACGGCGAAGACCAGACCAGCGCCATCATCGATGTTGTACGCGAGGACATCAAGACCTGCAAGCCCATCCATTTCGATGGCAACGGATACAGTGATGAATGGGTGGTGGAGGCCACTGCACGCGGTCTCGACGTGGAGAAGAGTTGTCCGCTGATTTTTGACAACTACCTCTCGCCAGAAACCATCCGTATGTTTGAGAGCCTCAATGTCATGAACGCCAAGGAACTGGCGGCACGCAACGAGGTGAAATGGGAAACCTACACCAAAAAGATACAAATCGAGGCTCGTGTGATGGGTGACCTGAGCATGAACCACATCATTCCCATCGCCACACAGTATCAAAGCCAACTGGCCAAGAACGTGCTCAACATGTATGAGATCTTCTCCAGTGACGAGGCAGACAAGTTGACAGCCCGCAACAAAGGCATCATCAAAGAAATTGCTGAACGCACCCAGGCCATCGAGACAGGAGTGGAGGAACTGGTCAATGCCCGGAAGGTGGCCAACAGAATCGACAATGAACGGGAGAAAGCCATCGCCTATCATGACACTGTGGCGCCAAAGATGGAAGAAATCCGCTATCAGATTGACAAACTGGAACTGATCGTAAGTGATGAGTGCTGGACTCTGCCCAAATACCGTGAACTGCTTTTCATCAGATAATGGCTGGAAAACTCGACCATATCAAACTGATTGCATTTGATGCCGACGACACGCTCTGGGACTGCCAGTCACATTTCGAGGCTGTAGAGAAGGCCTATTGCGCCATGCTTTCGGAATATGGTGACGAGCGCCAGATATCCACACACCTGTTTGAGACGGAGACGCGCAACATGGCCCAACTGGGTTATGGCAGCAAGGCTTTTACCCTCTCTTTGGTGGAGAATGCCGTAGTGGTCAGCAAAGGGCAGATCAGTGCCACCCGACTGTTGGAAATCCAAAAGTTGGGCCGAAGCCTATTGGAACTGCCGGGCACTCCGCTGCAAGGAGTGGAGGAAACGCTCCGTGCCATCCGCAGCATGTCGCGCTACAAGATGGTGGTATTCACCAAAGGGGAGATCCTTGACCAGGAAAACAAATTGCTAAGGTCAGGCCTATGGGACTATTTCGACCGGGTGGAAGTTGTTTCGGACAAGACACCCCGTCAGTATCGGGAGTTGTGCGCCACTTTCGGCATAGGCATCGACGAGCTCCTCATGGTCGGCAACAGTTTCAAGTCAGACATCGCCCCAGTGCTCCATCTCGGGGGATATGCCGTGCATATACCTTTCGAGGTGACCTGGGCCCATGAGGAAGTAGAGGAGTTTGACCATCCCCATCTTTTCAGAATCAAGCATATCAGCGACCTCCTATCCCTCCTATCTTTTTTGAGATAGGAGGGATAGGAATACTAGGAGCACTAGGAAAACTAGAAGCACTAGGAAGACTAGGGAGCACTAGGAAGGGCTAGGAGCACTAGAGGCACTAGGAGCACTAGGAGCACTAGGAAGACTAGGAAGACTAGGAACACTAGGAGCACTAGGAAGACTAGGAGCACTAGAAAGACTAGAAAACCCTAGGACCACTAGCCACAAAAAAAGGACTACGACGAACCAATCGCCGCAGCCCCCCATTCATTCAAAACTTAAAAAAAGGTCACTTATTTCACTATTAACTTCTTTCCTTTTATGATGTAGGTTCCCGCTGGAATGCCATTCGGAGAAGTTATTTGATTAGATATTTTCCGTCCATCGAGTGTATAGACATCCATCGGAGACTGGTCTGCCGTGATATGGCGGATGCCTGTCGGATCAGGCTCTACCTTGAGGATGCCTTTCACATATCTGAATTCATAATTGTCGGCCTCACCACCTGAAATGAGGATGGGATACTCACCTGCCGGAGAGGCTGGTGTAGCCTCGCAGGTGGCCACAGGACGCACACGGAGGACGTCCTCCGTCTCACCCAATTTGAAGCCATCATACGACAGGGTGAAAACAGGGTTCTCCTCGCCCTCGAGACGGGTATATTCACCCACGGAGACATTCAGGCGTGACTTCCATATCGTGAACACACCATCGATATACTCCACCACCTCGTCGGTAATGGTTCCCGGAGCGACATGAATGGGATAGGTGCCTGCCGGAGAATACTCATCGACATCACACCAAACCTCAGGTGTGCCTTCTGGTATGTCGCCACTGATGCTATAGCCCAGTTTCGGCACGGGGTCACCATAATCCTTGCCCGCATTACGGGCCGTAATGGCACTGCCGAACTCAACGATATTGTCAAAGCCATCCGGACCTTCCTGGCAGAAAGCGCCCCATTCCGCATGGCGCTTGTATTTCTCCTTGCTTCCCGCAGGCACGAGCAGCTTGGCCATACTCTTGCGGATACCGAACAGCCCGTCGATTCCCACCTCGATGGGATCGGGCGACATCAACTTGATCTGCTGGAGTTTCCAGCTGCAACATAGGCTTTCCCTTCCGATTCTACGCACAGACGACGGTATGGTCAACTGTTTGAGATACTGACAGGAAGAGAACGCATAGTCGCCAATGGTCGTGATGCCCGGTTTCACCGAATAGGAACCGGTGACCGAAGGCAGTACCGCCAACAGACAGGTGGTGTCAGAGCGGTTGTAAAGCGAGGATTCCTCAAGGATATAATCACACTCCTTGCTGTCACGCAGTCCTACGATAGAGTCCAGTTTGGTGCAGAAGCCGAAAGCCCCCACCCCAATCGACTTGATGGTCGGCGGCAACTTCAACATCCGCAACTGCCGGCAACCATAGAAGACCTTGGCACCCAACTCATCGCCATGGCAGGTATAAGACATTCCGCCCTGACGGAGATAGGCGTTTCCTCCTCCCACGATACGGGCTTCAGAGAGGTCGAGGATGGCGAGATGTCCTTTGGATACCGAACCGTCGGTATTTCGGCCAGCCATCTTTCTGATGACGCCCAGATCGGTGTTGTTGATCTCACCTCTCACCTTCAGTGCAGAGATGCGGTAGAGAAGCGAGTCGGGTATCATGGTGGCCACTGACCCCGCTTTCTGGACATCCACCACAAAAGGAACCAATGAGATGGGGTTGCCCTGCAGTCCCTTGATCATTTCCTGATGGGCTGTGAACGCATAGGTGCGCGGATTGAGCAGCGAGATGGTATAGTAACCATTTTCCGTGCCATTCCACCCCCAGTTGACGCTCACCAGGCCCCGCTCGTCATAACCGTCAAGGACGAAAGCATGTCCACCTCCATCGACGGGGTCCGGATCATCTCCACCGTAATAAAGCACCCTTCCATGACTCAATTCATCGAAGATGATGTTCATCCACTGCTTCTCACTATAAGAGCTGCGTAAGAGGTATTGGGCATCCGGATAATTGAAATAATCACGCAGTGCCTTTTCCGCATCACGGGAATAGGCTCCCGATCCATCAGGAGAATAGCTCATATCGACTGCGATGCCGCAATGCGACATCAGCAGAGCCACGGCTTCGCCCTCTTCCTGGGTATAAGACTCCCGATAATACAAGTCACGCATCTTGTCATACTCGTATGTCGTCTCACCGAAGTTGGCTGTCAGTTGCTGTCCGTAACTCGTCATCGTATGGCTTCCCGTACCTTGTTCCGGCCAACGGTTGTAATAGATGATCTGAGCCATGGCGGTGGCCACGCATCCCGTCACACAGGTATCACCATTCACAGGGCAAAAGTTCCAATAGGGTGTGTCTTGTCCCCACTCCGAGGTCATCAACGACGGCACCTGAGCCTTGTAAAGTGTGGTGTCGGGATAGACGACGGCAGGAGCCTGCGCACGACCTGAACGGACCTGCTGAGAGATTTCCGTCACAGCATTCAACCACCAGCGGAAATTGGGATTGCCTTGGTTGGCATTAAAAATCTTATCAGAGTAACCCAGCACTTCGGGGAGGGCGTCATCCGCCGAGATGATGGCGAAGCCACCGTCATGATAACCGAAAACGGCATAATCATCGGTGGAAACCAACAGGGCGAGGGACTTCTGATGGCCCGGAGCATGCCTCTTCCCGCTGCTTGCGGTCAACACCTCCACAGCCGCTGTCCTCATCCGGCCAGCAGTCCTTGGTGCTCCACTGACCGTCACAACAGTCATCAGCAACAAGAGGATTCCTATGGTTTTCTTGATCATCATCCTATCTCACCACGATTTTCTTTCCGTTCACTACATAGACACCTTTCTCCAGACCCTGGAGGGTATTTGTCTGCTGCCGGACAAGTGTGCCATCGGTCTTATAGATGTCAAATGCGCCGTCATTCAGGTTTTTCACCTCCCGAATCGCATCAGGGTTCAGTTCCACAGTGAGAGTGCCGGCTTTGTACTTGAACTCATAGTTCTGCGCCACACCACCCGAGATGGTGATGGGATAAACACCTGCGGGAGAATCCGGCCCTGCCTCACAAGTAGCCACAGGAAGTTGGGTGATCACACTCACATCCTCTCCTCTGACAAAACCTTCGTAAGTCAATTCAAACACGGGATTTTCCTCACCCTCCATGCGTGTATAGTCGCCTGTGGTCACCTTAAGGGGAACCTGCCAGACATAAAGGATACCGTTGTGGTAATCCACGATCTCATCGGTGATGGTGCCAGGAAGAACCTGGATGGTGTACGAACCGGCAGGAGAATCCTCCGTTGCCTCACACACCAGTTCCGGTTCACCGTTGGGGATATCGCCAGAAATCTTGTAGCCAAACTGCGGATTTGCCTCACCATAGTAACGGCCGGCATTCCGAGCCGTGATGGCCGAACCGAACTCCTTGATATTATCAAAAGATCCGCCGACAAACATACCCCATTGAGCGTGCTGCTTATAACGGTCCTTCGAACCGGCGGGCACATAAAGCGTGCAACTGAGTGGTGACACACCGGAGAGCGCGTCTGCTCCAGTCTCAGGAACATTGTAAAGAATCAGGCGCAAAGAGCTCAGTCCGATGCAGTTGGCAAAAGCATGATGGCCTATCCTGCTGACGGTCGAAGGGACAACGATGGAATGGATACCATTGCAACCTGCGAATGCATAGTCACCCACCTCGACAATACCTTTCTTAATCTCATATGTCCCTCTGAATGAGGGCAGAACCTCATGAATCCTTAGCGTGTCGCTCTTGAGATAAACCGTATGATTGCGGATCAGGAAATCCTGTGACTCATTCTCGGGAATGACGATGCTGTCGACGGCGCTGCAACCGGCAAAAGCACCCTTTCCGATGCTCTTGATGGTCGGAGGCAACAGGATGGAACGCAGTGAACGGCATCCGTAAAACGCCCTCTCAGGCAGCACGTCGTCAAGGGTCTTCAACATCGTGCCGTTATCCTCGATGTAAGCATCTCCACCACTCACGATACGAGCCTCGCTGAGGTCGATGCAGCGCAACCGGCCCTTCGTACGGGAAAGAGACTCATCACTTCCACTCATCCGGCGGATCACTTTCAAGTCAGAGCCATTGACCTCACCTTTGACCTTGAGCCACCCGATGATCTCTTGTTCGGCATGCAATGACTGAGCCAGATCTCCGGGTTTGGACAGCTCCACAGTATCTGCAACCAGATCAGCCGGACCATTGCCGCTGATACCGATGATCATATCCTGTCCGGAACTGAAACTGTTGCCGGGAGGATTGAGCAAAGAGATGTCGTAGTAGCCGTCATCATCACCGCTCCAACCCCAGTTGACATAGACCTTTCCATCTTCCTGGTATCCATGCAGTACGAAAGCATGACCGGCAAACATCGACATATCAGTGCCGCCATAGTAAAGCGGACCGTTGTTGCTCAACTCATCATAGACCATGTCCATCCACTCAGGTTCTGAAAAGGAGGAACGCTCCACGCATTTGGCTTCTGAGAGGCCGAAATAGGTGCGCAGACCCGCTGCGGCATCTTGTGAATATGCCCCGCTGCCACCATCCATGGCATTTCCATACTGCATATTGGCAGCCACGCCACAGTCGCGCATGAGCAGGGCGACGGCATCGGCCTCCACATCACTGTATTGCCCATAAGCGTAAATATCGAGCATGTTGTCCCAGTCATAGTAGTCCTCCTCGAAATTGGCGGTCACCGGGGTGCCCTTGGCTTGAATCGTGCGCGACCCGTAGCCATGCTCCGGTATCTTGTGGTAGTTGAGCACCTGTGCCATGGCCGTGGCCACACAACCCGTGTATATTCCAGAGGGAAGAAGCCGGTTATAAGGCGAGAGCTGATCCCATTTCGAAGTCATGAGCGGTGGAACGCTCGTCGGATAGAGATTCGGATCAGGTGTGGTGACACGCGCCGGCATGTTGTGCTCAGCCATATAGGCCAGCGATGCGCTCATGCTGCTCAACCAAAACTCGAAATTGGCGTTGGCTCCATTGGAATAGGCCGTTTCCGATACGCCAAGGACGGCGGGGAAGCGGTCGTCATTGCTCACCACGGCATAAGGTCCGCCCTGGAAGCCAATCAGAGAGAGTTGTGATGTTGTCTTGATTTCAGCCAAATTGGAGTCACCCATCCCTGGAGCCGCCATCTTCCCGGAGGAACGAAGCGCTTCCAATGCGATGCTCTTCATTTGTGCTTTAGTACGTGGAGCAGCCTGTGCGGACAGGGTGGAAAAGAGCACAATGAGGGATATAATCAGGTGTCTTCTCAACAAGAAAGTTTTCATCTGAGAAACGGAAAATGCTAATTCTATAATAAAATGCTGATCTTGATACTTTAGGCTACAAAATTACAAAAAAATATTGGAATGGGTATTCATTTTTGATGGAAAAATCACGCATCACCATAAAAAAAGACCGCACTCGGCGAGTGCGGTCCTTTTATCAGTTCAGACAGTGGTGAAGCTTATTTCTTGGAAACACCCTTCACAGCACCAGTCTCATTGTTCTTGATCACATAGACACCCTTGGCGAGGTTGCCATAGACACCCTTACCGGAAGCAATCACAGCACCTGCAGTGCTATAGACTGTGATGTCAGCATCCATCAGACTTGCGTCGCTGGTAATCTCGGAGATGGCCGTCACCACGGTAGCACCGTTGGACAGACCAGACTCGATCTCGCCATAGAGAGCAGTCACATAGTAAGTATGCTCACCATCGGTCTCGTTGACGTCGATGTAGCTTGTCGTGTTGGCATCAACAGTAGCGATGACCTTGCCGTCGCGGTAGATGTTGTAGCCAGTCACGCCACTCTCATCAGCCAAAGCGAACTTCTTGCTTGTAGCAGAGGTGTAGGTGATGTCGTCAATCTGCAATGCGAACACGTCGGTGGATACCAGACGGATAGCGAAGTACTTGGCACCAGCAGGCAGATCATAGGAAACCTCCATCCAGTCTACGTTACTAGCCTGGGCGTCTGCCAGTTTCTCGAACGATGCGATTTCGTCATCGGTTGTGGAGTACAGCACCTCATAGAGCTCAGGTCCATAGGTATCCACAATCTCCTTCACGAAGAAGCTGATGGTCTGAGCATCGCCACAGAGCAGCGGTGAAATCAGCCACTTGTCATTCAGAGTCTCAATGTTCCATGCCATCAGATACTGTTCGCCAGAGTTCGGGTTCAGCATTGAAGCATAGTCAGGATTGGTGAGATCGAAGCCGGCCACGGTCGGGTTCATCACCTGGAATGCCATAGGAGCATTGACGTTCTCGTAAGTAGGACCATTGCTGAGGCAATAGGTGGTTGCACCATTGTTGCCGTCATACAGTTTCCACTGACCGAACATACCCGTGTGGATTACATCGGTGATACCACCCACTGACAGCGGGACAAAGATCTCCTGATCTTCGAAGTCCTCAGTGACAACCACACCCTCAGAAGCCTGCTGCACAGGTGCAGACCACTTCAGTTCGACTGCGGGCCAGCCACCGGTCTCGGCGGTGAGGTCATTGACGCGAGCCACTGATGGAATCTTCAGGTTGACATTCTTCTCAGCCACGTTGTTCTCCGGATCAAGGTCACGGCTGAACACAACCTCAGCCTTAATGGCCAGAGGAGTACCGTCGATCACGCCGGGCACATACTTAGCCGATACAACATCGACACCCTTGTAAGCGTCCAGAGCCGGGGTCTCGGTCACGTTGGCGAATTCCTTGCCGTTGACAGTGAAGACAACGCTGTAGTCACCGGCGGCCACTGCATTCTCAGCAGTGTTGGAAATAATAGCGACAGCGGTGATTTCATCACCAGGAGCCACGCTCTTCGGAGTGTTGAGAGCGATGTCGAGGTCATGTGCATAGACATCATAGATGCGGACATCATCAAACTCGAATGCGACGCCAGCCTCATTGGCCTCAGCGAGGAAGGAGAGGATGAAGTAAGGATCTGCAGTGAATGCGCTGAGGTCAATCACCTCATCATGCCACTCGATATCACCGGTCAGGTTCTTCACATCAATCTCTTTGAGCACAACAGGATCCTTGCCATCCTGACGGTCGCCAAGTACAGACACCTTCAGGTCATCACCCGGAAGAGCGATCCAGCTGAAGAGGAGCTTGGGATTAGCAGCACCCTTGACAGAGATCTTAGCAGTGTTGAGCGTGCCGGCAGCACCTGCGGTTTGAGCGATGAAGCCTGCGCAACCGCCGTCACCGTCCACAGCGTCACCATAGAGGTTCCAAGTGTTGCCGTTGATGGTGCTAATCCACCAGTAGTTGACGATGCTTGGACCGGGGAATGACTCGTAATAAGGCAGTGCGGAAGGAGTACCGCCGACCACAGAACCAGCATAGATCGGGCCTTCATCCTCGCCTACGAAAGCAGAGATAGCGATCTGGACAAGATTAGCAGGACCATTGTCGATATCCTCGGAAGCCAGCACATACTGGGTGTCCTGAGTCTCAGTGATGATGTCACCGAGATAGCCATCAACTACAGAATACAAACGATAAGTGACAGATTCGGGATCGACATAGCCACCGTTTATACCCTTATCACCATGGGCATCCCATGTGAAGGTAGCGGAACCGTCGAAGTTGTCATAACCCTTGATGTTGTTCACACCACCAGGAAGGTCAACACCGATGAATCCCTTCACAGTTGCGGGAAGACCAACACCCTTGCTGTTATAAGCGGTGATGGTGTAAGAATAGACATCACTTGAAGGTACGGTCACCTCAGTGGAGAGGGCAGCACCTGGAGCAGGATTCTCAATGACTGCGATAGGATCATCACCAACCTCATCTTCAACCACGATCTTTGTGATCTCTTCCAGTGCGTCGCCACCAACAGTCTTGGTAGGAGCAGTGAAGTTGATTGTAGCATTGAGAGCACCCTTGGCACCCGGCACCACAGCCAGGTCAGTGGATACGTTAGGAGCACCGAAGTCAATCGGTTCGCTGATACCCCAGGCCATCAGCTCGAGGTAGAACATGTCGGCGTCGCTGATAGCATGGAAACCGATGTTATAGACACCGTCGGCGTCAACAGTAACAGGCACCTCAAAGTCATTCATCTCAGTGGTGAGATCTGTCGGCTCAAGGATGGTGATGCCATAAGCATTAGGATCACTTCCCTGACCCATCATCACCTCGAGACGCTCGGGATAAGAGCTCAGATAAGCACCGGCAGTGATATGTACGAGATAAAGCTTGCCAGCCTCGAGTTTGATGTTAGGACTGATGAGCCAGTCGTCAGCATCGTTCTTTCCATTATAGGTGTAACGGGCGCCACCGTTTCTCAAGGTCCAAGAAGAACCGTCGGCGTTGGCGTCAATAGAGGTATAGAGCTTGGCGGCGATATCTGCATTCTCGAAGAGTTCAACATAAGGAGGAATGATGGCGTCGCCCACCTTCTCAAAGTTTGTGAGGGCTTCCTCACTCTCAGCAGGACCATAGTTAGCGGTGATGCCGTAGTAATACACCTTGAGGGCGCTGATGTCAATAGTCTCTGTGTAAGTGGTCTCCTTGATGCCTTCAGCCACGACCACCTCGTCGGGATAACGAGTGACGGTATAGGTCACCTCGCTGGTGTTGACATAACCACCATGGACACCCTCCATGTTAGGAGCAGTCCAAGTAACGGTAGCCTCGTCACCTGCGATGGCGAGTGTAGCGGGAGCAGGAGAAGCGGGAGAATCAGCACCAACCCACAGTTTGGTCTTGACCTTATCACCGTCACCAACAGTATTGCGGACGATCACCATGATGGTGGTGTTGCCGGTCTCCACATCCTCGATCTTGTGGATCACCTGTGCGCCAGGCTGGCCACTACCCTTCAGGGCTTCCTCGCCATTGACGTAGATGGAGTATTCGAGCATGCCTGTGAGGTCGCCCTGGCCATCAAATGTCTTGGTCGGCAACATGAAGGAAACGAACACATTGTTGGGATCAGAAGTCTCCAGGTAAGCCTTCAGGTTGTCTACACCAGCAGGTGCACCTGGCTCAACGGAAATCACGGGGATATAAAGCATGGTGAACTCATAGATGTCGGGCCATACCATGAAGTTGGACTCGCCAGTGGTCAGGTTGATCTCAGCAAGACCGCAGGTAGGATAGTCGCCGTCATCGAGCAGATAGTTCCAATAAAGGGTGTTGTTGGCAGCATTGACAGCAGCAGCCTGCAGATAGCCGGCGATAGCTCTGCCGGTAGCAACCACGAGGGTCTCAGCACCGGTGGTGGTGTCAATCTTATAGATCTCACCTGCAACAGTACAAGCATAGAGATTACCCTTGCCGTCACAAGCCATGGTCACATACTCTTCCATGTGAGCCGGTGAGGGCAGCACACCCGTACGGGTCCAGTTAGCATAGTCGATAGTACCGAATTCGATACCAGTGAGGTCAGCATTGTAGAACACGCCGTATGTCTTACCGGTGGCCTCATCGTAAGCAGTATTGGAGCCAATAGCGATGATGTCATAATCTTCGGCAGACTCTTCCTTGACGATCCATGTTTCCTCCTCCATGTTGTAAGCATAGGTATAGATGAAAACATAGCCAAAGAAGCTGACATACTCCGTGAAATAATAGACACCGTCAACCACGGCGCCACCGCAGTTGTTGTAGCCAAAGGCCTTGTCAACAGCTACTTCACTGAGTTGAGGATTGTCTGAAGAAGGAAACGAATAGAGTCCTGTTTCAAACGCTTCTTGTCCATCATAGGTCAGGTTACCGGTCAGGACGGTGCCGTCACCAGCCTTGAACGCTTTCCTGTCCATCTTCTGGAGCTGTCCTGTGATGGTACTCTTCAAGACAGTCTCATTCTGCTTCAGCGAGCGCTGAGCATGAGCCAAAGCGGGATACTTCTTGATGAGTTCCGCTCTGTTGTTGGCCAATTCGAAGGCCGTGGTTCTCTTTGCCTTGGCAACCTTTCCGGGCTTCTGGGCATAAGAAGGAACCGCCAGCATGAGCAATAATGCCAACATGCTAACTGTGATAGTTGTAATTCTCTTACTCATATCAAACCTTTTAAGTGAAACATTAAAAAATATAAATAAATATGGTTTTGCAGTATTCAATAGGGTGCAAAAATAATCATTTTTTATTAATCCGCCCAATGGAATCAAAAAAAAAACTAAAATACCTCAAAAAAAATGGGGTGCAAACCATCTCATTCATTGCCGAGACACTATTTTTACGATAAATCAGCGCAAAAAGGGGTAAAAAGCCTACAAAGTGTAAGCGATAAGGGTAATTTTTACACTTATTGACGGCTCCCTCGCTTCTGAAGGAGCCGTCAACAGGTTGTCTATTCAATGCACCGGAGCAGCACCAAATGGCATTTCCGGAGGGGGAAAAAGCGGTTTAGCGCACGTTCACCTTGATGGTGGAACCGTCGGAGAGGCGGACGATATTGACGCCCTTCTGCGGAGCGGTGATCATACGGCCGTCAAGGGTATAGCGGGCCACTTCGCGGAGGTCAGCTTTCGGCTGGGCATTCACGTCCTTGATGCCGTCGGCGATGGTCACATAGGAGCGGGCGGCATTGATGGCCTTTCCAGAACTGTTGAGCACAAACACATTGGCAGCCACCTTCTCATAGATGATGGCATCCAGCAAAATCTGCTTGGTCGGCATCTTGAGGGTCGCGGTGACCGTCCGCGATTCGTTCTGGGTCAGAGAACCGAGGCTCATCTCCCAGTTGCTGCCCTCCTTGTAGGAAGCGATGGCCACATCGTTATAGACCCATGCAAAGGTGGAAGTGCCTTTCTCTCCACCAGCACCAAACTGTGCGAGGTCAGGAGGCAGTTGGGAAGCGGAATACTGGGTGTAGTAATTCGACTGTTTCCAAGAACTGCTCGTACCGGTCAGTCCGTCGGCTGTCAGCACAAACCCGATGGAGGCTCCTGAGACAGTGGCATAGGGCCGGATGGTGGCGGTGATGTTGACCTCGGTCTTGTCTTCGTTGTACTCACCTTTCACGTCAACAGCCACCATGGAGCCCTTGGCCATCTCTGCATCCACATCGTGGCAGATGTCGATGTTGTCGCTGCCATAATAGGGATCAGTCTCATAATCACGGTCCACAAGGCAGGAAGGAGCACTGTTGAGACCGATGTTCTTATATTGGGGATACATCGGGTCGGTGCTGTTGTAACCATGGATGCCGATGCCCACGAACTTCAGTCCATACTTGTCGTGCATCTTGTCCATGCCGACGAGTCCACGGGGGCACCATCCGCATCCTGTACCGGTGAATTCCTCGATGAGCACGTTGCGCTGCACCTTCACGCCCACCACGACGGCGTTGTCGGCGGGATAAGCATCCTCACCCTCACCCACACGGCTGATAGTGACCGTGAGCGGTGTGTCCAAACCCACTGCGTCGGGAACATCATAAAGGATGGAAGTCACCTGGGCGGTTTGGCCACTGGCGATGACTGTAGATGCCTTATAGACATAGTTGTAGCCGTCTGCGGAGAAGGTCAGGTCATAGTCTGCGGCATCCTTCTGACCATTGTTGGTGATTGTGGTCACCACGCTCATCACGCCCGCAGCCTCTTTCGAGCCCATGGAAGCGTTGGCCTTGAGGTCCACCTGAGGCATGTTGTCACCGCCGATGAGCATCTCGAGGCTGACAACACCCGCATCACTGATATCTTCCCATTCAGCAACAGGTCCCCGCTTGAGGAAAGAGGTGTTGGGGATGGGAGCACCCACCACGGAAACCGTTGCATCCTGGTAGCGCTGGCAGTAAGTGAAACCGATATAGAAGCCCTTGCCCTCCTGGAGTGCATAGGGAGCGTCGAGCATCACCTCATTCCAGCCCGCCTTCGGACTGACGGCGTCGCCACGCTTCATGATACCACCGGCCACATTGTCGCCATCAAGAGACTCCTTGACCCACACGACGAGAGAGTCGCAATATTTCACACTGCAGAGACCAGCTCTGATACCACGCACCTCATTGCCGGCATAACGGGCGAAGAGCTCCGGGGTGACATACACCGCTGCGCTCACCTTGCCTTTGCCTTTGATGGTGTAGTTGCTTGACTCGGTAACCTCGCCATTGGAATAACCCACGGCGATGTTTCCGGCAAAACCCATGCAGCAGAAAGCTGTCATGAAAAATGAAAGTAAAATTTTTCTCATACGTTGATATTTTAGATGATAAATTTTCAGAATTCAGGATGCTCACATCGAGGGCAGCACCTTGACCTTGGTGGCCTGGCACACCCCGTGGTTATTATAGACGAAGCCCACCACCCACAAGTTCTCAGGTACCCAGGCCTCATCCAGTGTGCAGTCAAAATAGTTGGTGTTCGCCACACCTTCCACGACGTTGATATCAGTTCCCCAGGTGCCGTTGACAGAAGCCCGGAAAACATGGTTGTGGATATACTCCCGATTGGTGGAACCGTCGGGCATGTACTGGAAAGCCGTGATGCCGTCCTCGATGACCCACAACTGCAATTTGCCTTGTGTGTTGCCATCAGTGCCCAGACAATTGGCCGTCACCGTCATCTGACGGGAATTCACGTCACACGACACATTCACCTGAAGGACAAGCGGGGCTGTCTTCGACAGCTCATCCCTCACGATGGTTCCCCATGAGGGATAGTCGCTGGTTCCCAACCGATCGACCACGCCCTTGGGCTGTGACTCTACCTTCCAATAGTTGAAATACTCATCTCCCTCAGCAGTATAGAGTGAATAAGGGACACCCTTGACCGACTTGGCGAAGGGACCGCTATGGATGCCCACGGCAATCACGGTGTCGCCGCCATACTGTGCCATCAGGCGCTCAATCTCCAACGTGGCTGTGGGACAGTTGACGCAGCGCTGACCCGTGAAGTCCTCTATCAGCACATTGCGGCTGGCAGACACGGGTTTGACGTAAATCAGCCGGTCGGCCTCATCCACGGGGTCGCAGGCAACCAGGGTGGTCACAAGCAAGACCGATGACAGAACCGCCTTGAGCATTCTGCTGACGACATGCGGTTGGTAATATGGAAAATGACTCTTCATGCTTCAGAAATTGTAGTTATACGACAGGGTGAATCCCTTGCTGGCAGGCACGTAGCGGCAGACACCACCTGAACAGTTGTATCCGGCGCGGGTGCGGCCATACCCAGCCTGCAGACGATGTGACCCGGTATTGAAAGTGATCAGTCCCTGATAATAATGGATGCCAGACTCGCCGCAGTTGTACATGTCAGACACGGTGAACATGAAATGGGGCAGCACCGACAATTCGAGCAAGGCGAAAGCCCAGTCGCCCTCATCCTCACCTGTGGTGAGATACTGCAGTTCACCACGCAGCGTCAGACGGTTGTTGATGCGGTATTTGCCGTCGGCCACGAAAATATTGGAATGGATCATGCCGCCCTCGCCTTCCACAACCGTCTTGTTGTAGAACTGGTTCATGTACATCAGGTTGACCTTGAAGTCCTTGGTGAGCCTCTTGTCAATCTGCACGTTGAGGTCCTGGTAGTACATACCGTCTCCCCATTTCCAGAAAGCCGATCCATAGCCGTTGGTATTATAGGCAGAGGGCACGTCGGTGGCTTCATTCCGGTCGATGGCATGCACATGGGAGAAATTGACCTTGAGGTTGGTGCCGTATTTCCCACCCAGGAAGGTCTTGCGCTTGAACTGGTAGCCCAGTTCGGCCTGATACGCCCATTCTCCGCCGGGACGGGTGGCGTAGGGATAGAGGGCAGCCAGGGCATAGGTGTGGTCCATCGTGAACGCCGGCAGGTGGTTGAGAAACGAAGACGTGCCGTTCATCGACCTGCGCGAACGAAACGACATGTTGTCACTCCGCTTGGCTTGCAGGAGCAGACTCATGCCTCGTTTGGAATAGGAGGCGGAGAGCATGGCCACATTGCCTTTGCGGTAGATGTAGCGGTTGTCGAACGACGGGTCCTGTGTCTTCTGCGCATACTCGGCCAGCACGCTGACATTGCCCTGCTGCACACGGGCACGCACATCGAAGGCATTGACATTCTCAGGCATTTTGAGCTTGTGGGTGGCATCGACGAAGATGTCATCCTCCCGTTCGTGCTTGTTGACGACAGAGGCTCCGAGGGTGATGTAGGTGCCATGGTCCTGCATGGCCTGAGACCATTGGTCAAGGTTGAGTTCGAGGTCTCCTCCCGACACCAGTGCACTGTTGTAACTCCAATAGCGGCGCTGCCAACCCGAGAGGGCCTTGACGGTGACACCTTTCAGCGGTTTGGCCATGACACGGGCACCAAGCAGGGAATTGTCGATGCCCAGGCTGCGCTCCTCGTAGGTCCGGAGGATGAATCCGCTGCCAAACTGCTCATAGAAATTGCCGAGGGTGATCTCCAACTTGTCCATGTGCATCTTGGCATAGATATTGGCCAGGCCCCATCCCTTGAAGTCACGCTCATAACCCGGAAGGGGGAAGCGCATGAACTCCACTCTGGCGCCTGCATCCACATTCTTGCTCATCAGATGCACATCGGCATAAGAGTTGGTCAGTCCCCACTCGTCATATTTCTCCGTACCGATTTTCTCATCCTCCTGAGGGATGAGCACGTCGCTCTGGATACTTCCGGTGACCGTCACCTTATCGTCCTGCCCACTTTGGGCTGCGACGAAAAGGGGACAAGCCAGAAAAGCAGCCAATAAAAAAACCTGTCTTCCCATGACTACTTCACCAGTTCACGAACTTTCTCGATCAACTCCTGTTCCGCGCCATCGGTATAGCCATTGTGGCGATAGACAATCTTGCCGCTGCCATCGCAGATGAGCACATAAGGGATCATCTGTATGCCAAGGGCTTTCTGAAACTCGCTGTTGGTGTCGAGCAACACGTCATACGTCCATCCATGATTGTCGACCAAAGGCTTTACCTTATTAATATTATGAGCCTGATCGACGGAGATGGCGAAGATCTTCACACCCGTCTCCTCCTGCCAGTCCTCATAAACCTCACTGATGGCATCGAGCTCACGGTTGCAGGGCTTGCACCATGTGGCGAAGAAATCGATAATAAACGGTTTTCCGTTATTGGACAAGGTGTCCGTACGGAGCGTCTTGCCTTCCATTGTCTTGAGCGTGACAGCTGGCAGTTGAGCACTCACCTGGGTGGCGACACCCATCAATGTTATTACAATAACAAACAAAAGTTTCTTCATAACTAACAAATTCAAGTTTGATTTGCAAAAGTAGGCATTAATCCTTTGATACCAAATGCACGCACGTTAAAATATGTTTATTGCGCATAAAAATACCATGCCCATGCATGGTCTCCACTTTAGAAGACCATGCATGAGCATGGCGTGGTACAGGGATGTCAGAATCTCAGCACGAGGAAACTCTTGGCGGGCACATCAACCTTGAGCTGATTGCCGTCACCCTCGAAGCTGGCCTCAACAGGCCGGATCTGTTCCGGTTTGCCCACCAGGTTCTCCATGGCAGGATTGCCTGAGAGCAGGATACCTTTGACCTTGCCCACCTTCTTCAATCCCTTGAAGGTGATGACCACCTCCTGACGCTTGTCGGCGGAATTGGCCAGTTTGACGATATACTGTTTGGCATCCTTGTCAAGGACTGCGCTGGCATAAAGTCCATCCTGTCCGGTCAGTGGTTTGTCGGCCTCCGTGATCTTGAGCACGTTGGTACCCTTGTTGGTGCCATAGAGCATCTGCACGTACCAGTTGGCGGAACGGGTACTGGTGAGGTTGTCATACCAGATGAGGTCGGGTTTCCACTGCCATCCCTCGACATGAGCGAACAACGGAGCATAGGTAGCCTGCAAGACCACATCGGCGTTGCGCTCCAGACCTGTCATGAAAGCAGCCTCGGAGAGCGCAGCCTCCCAGTTGTTGAGGTCACCCTTGCCGTGGGCGGCATATTCACCTGCGAAGACCTTCGGGCCCTTCCGGTCGTAGCTGTCATATCGGGCGGCATTGTCGAGGAACCACTGCGGCGGTTTGTAGTAATGCTCATCCACGAGGTCCACCTTGAGCCGACGCATCTCCTGCCAGCCATAGTCGAAGTCCTTGCCATCGGCAGAAGGTCCGCTGGTGCCGCAGATCTTGATGCCCGGATATTTGGCGCGGATGGCGGTGATGAACTTCTCCAGACGCGGTGGATAGAGCTCACCCCACTGTTCGTTGCCCACACCGATCTGCTTGAGGTTGAAGGGAGTGGGATGTCCCATGTCGGCGCGCAGCTTTCCCCATTTGGTATCGGTTGAGCCATTGGCGAACTCGATCAGGTCGAGGGCATCGTCAATATAGGACTGCAGGTCATCGACGGCCACGTGGGCATCCTCAGAATGGTTCTGGAACTGGCAGGCCAGGCCACAGCTCACCACGGGAAGGGGTTCGGCACCGATTTTCTCGGAGAGAATGAAGAACTCATAGAATCCCAGACCATAGGACTGGAAGTAATTGGGATACATGCGATGGGCGAAGGTGTAGTTCCAGCGGTTCTCATTGAGCGGACGGTTCTCCACCTGTCCGACGGAGTTTTTCCACTGGTAACGGGTTTCCAGGTCCGTACCTTCGACGATGCAGCCGCCAGGGAACCTGAAGATGCCCGGATGGAGGTCTTCCAGATCTTTCACCAAGTCAGCCCGCAGTCCGTTCCAGTTGTCGGAGGGGAAGAGCGACACATGGTCGAGGTCGACACCCTCAGCGGTCTCGAGGAAGATGCGCATCAGACCCTTGGGGTCTGTCACGTTGGGCGTCAGCGAGGCGGTGTATTTCTTCCAGTTATTACTGTTGATGTTGATGCGCTGGCGCGTGATGATGCCATTGCGGGAATCAACCAGTTCGACGCGGATCCTCGCCGGTTTGCTGCCAGCGTCATGCAGACGGGCATAGACCGAGAAATCATAGCGGAGTCCTTTCTTGAAGCCCATACCGAAGAAGCCCCGGTTTTCCAGGCCCGTGCGCTTCTCGATATGTCCGGAGTCGCCGAGCACGACGTAATGGGGATTGCGGTCGAAAGCAGGTCTTGCATCGCTCACCTGCACATTGCCGAAGACATTCCACCCCATCAAACGGTCGGGGAACTCAAATGAGCGATTCTCGACCATCTCGGCATAGAGTCCGCCGTCGGCACCGAAGTTGATGTCCTCGAAGAAGATGCCATACATAGTAGGCTGAATGACCGCTCCGGGCTTGTTGGCCTTCACTGTGAGTTGTCGTTGCGCACTGGCTGGCATGAACGACATGGCAGCGAGCACCACAATGCATAAGATTAGATTTCTTTTCATCTGTAGTTGTTTTTGATGATTACTTATAGTTATAGGTTGTTTGTGGATTTCCCAAAACACATCTCCACCGCTTACCGGACAGGACTCAAGGTGAAGGAGAAGTACTTGTCGCCATAAGCGACGCGGTAGGGTTTCAGTGCCTCGGCGTTGCCGCTCCAGGAGTCAACACCGCCCACACCGGTATGCTCACCGTCGAGGAAGAGGTTGGTGAACCGTGAATGGGGCACCTGCGGTGAGTGCCGCTGTTCCTTGTCATCCCCATCGTCAAGGTCGGCGATGTCGTAATGGAGGGCAGAGGCATAGAAGGGGTGGCCTATGGATTTAGTGACCATGAAACCATGGCCCATGGCATCGGTCTGACGCCACCACGACATATCGCTCTTCGTGCCGTTCTCCTGCGGACGCACATAGGGATAGAACTGCTCATCAGCGGTCTGCCTGTACAGTCCCTTAAGTTGCGAGAACTTACGGTCGGCATAGTTCTCTATCGGTCCACGTCCATAATACTCGCTGTGATCCATGTTGTAAGGCAATTGCATCACCACGCCGAAGCGCATCATGTTGGGAACAGTGGCCGACGGGTCTGTCTTGAGGATCTCCGACACGTCAATCTGTCCGTCAAGCATAAAGGTATAGTTCATGGTCAGCGTAGCTTTCACATCCGGCATGTCATATACCACTGTCACCTCGCGCGTCTTCTTGTTCCAGGTGAATGAAGAGAGGTTCTGCGTGGGATTGCGCCACACCGCATATCTGCGATGGATCCGCGCACCCATATCATTGTCGGTGGGAGCACGCCAGAAGTTGGGTTTCACCGTTCCGCCGTCACCCAGCATCTGCCGTCCTTCAACCTCCCAGCGGCTTATCAAACCCGTTGACTGGTCGAAGACCACAGTGAAGAGCGCATTGCCCACCGTGAGTGTCCGGGCCTTCTTGTCGGCCTTGAACTTCACCTTGCCGCCATTGGCAGTGGTCTCGGCTACCACAGCCGAATCCACGATGATCTGGGACTCAAACTGCTGGTAAGCGACCACCTGTCCGGCCTTCATGAGGGGTTCGGCCTTCTTGAGTTTGAAATAGACATTGAGACAGGTCTCTTCTGTCATATCCTGGCTATTGACCGGCAGGGTATAAGTCGCTGTCTGTTGCGGGGCTATTTTCAGGTCATCGATCCTGCCCGACTTCACCACCTTGCCCTCATCCTGGAGTTGCCACTCCAGATACACATTGCTCAGGTCGCGGAAGAAATATTCGTTGCGCACCTTGATGGTCGAGAAGTCGTCGCTGATCTCGTCCACCCAGATATTCTGGTAATAATAGCCCACCTCATACATGTGGGGATTGGGAATGCGGTCGGGACTGATCAGACCGTTGCAGTTGAAATTGTTGTCGCTGGCATCGTAGGTATTGTAGTCACCGCCATATTTATAGATGGCCCTGCCCTCGGCATCCGTGCCGTGAAGAGCCTGATCTACGAAGTCCCAGATGAAACCGCCCTGGAACTTGGGATATTTGCGCACCAGGTCCCAATATTCCTTGAACCCACCGCAGGAGTTGCCCATCGCATGGCTGTACTCACACTGGATCAGCGGCTTTTGGTCCTGAGGACGGTCGCTCGTTGCATAGCGCTCACACCACTCCTGGCTGGCATACATCGGACAGCGGATGTCGGTGTTGGGACCGCTGCCGGCTTGTTCCCAGTGCACCGGCCGGCTCTGGTCCTGACTCTTGATCCACTGGTAGGCGGCCGTGAAATTGGGGCCATCGACCGTCTCATTGCCCATCGACCAGATAATCACGCTCGGATGATTGAAGTTGACACCCACATTATGCTGGTTGCGCTGCAGGATCTGCATGGCAAACTGCGGTTTCTTGGCTTCGGAGTCCTCACGGTAGCCAAATCCATGCGACTCCTGGTTGGCCTCTGCACACAGGTAGATGCCATACTCATCACAGAGGTCATACCATATAGGATCATCGGGGTAATGGCAGGTGCGCACGGCGTTGATGTTGAACTGCTTCATGATCTTGATATCCTGGATCATGCGCTCACGCGACACCACATATCCTCCGTCGGGATCGAGCTCATGACGGTCGGCGCCCTTGATATAGATGGCCTTGCCGTTGACCAGCAGCTGTGAACCGCGGATCTCCACCTTGCGGAATCCCACCTTGATGGGAATGGCCTCGTAGGGAGTGAAACGTGCGTTGGGTGTGGTCGGACAGACCACCAAGGTATAGAGATTGGGGGTCTCTGCCGTCCATTTCTTCGGGTTCTTCACCTCCAGCGTGACATCGACCTGGCCATCCTTGATCTTCTCCACTGCTTTCTCAGCCACGCTTTTCCCGTCGGCATCCAGCAGATTGAAGGTCAGGTTGCACTTGCCCGTGACCTTAACCTTGACATTCAGCAAACCATCGGCGTAGTCATTCACCAAGTCGGGGGTGACCCGGACATCATCGACATGGACAGCCTTGTCGCGGGAGTAGAGGTAACACTCACGGGCCACACCGCTCAAGCGCCAGAAGTCCTGGTCCTCGCAGTACGACCCGTCACACCACCGGAAAGTCTGGAAGGCGATGACGTTGTCGCCTTTGCGGAGATATGGGGTGAGGTCAAACTCCGCGGCCATCTTGCTGTCCTCGGCATAGCCCACGAAATGGCCGTTGACCCAGAGGTAGATATTGGATGTCACACTGCCGAAATAGGCTATCACCTGGCGCCCTTGCCAGGAATCGGGGATGTTGATGGTGCGCCGGTAACTGCCCACGTGGTTGTCGCGGGTAGGCACCTGCGGCGGATTGTTCTGGAAGTGTCCCCTCCATCCAAAACCGATATTGACATAAATGGGCTCACCAAAACCATTGAGTTCCCACATGCCGGGGATGTTCATGGTGCTCCACTTCGAATCGTCATAGTTGTCGGCGAAGAAATCCGTGGGGCGCTGGTCGGCATGCTCCACCCAGTTGAAGCGCCACTTTCCTTCCAGCGACAGGTAGTTGTCAGACTGTGCCTTCTTGCCTTCAAAGGCCAGTTCCTCATTCTCGTAAGCGAAAAAAACGGTATGCACGGGGAAACGGTTGATCTCGTTGACCTGCATGTCGTGCCACTCTGTGAAAGTAGGCAAATTGTCTGCCTTGGCTGTTGTCGTCAACAACGGGAGGGCCAAGAGCAAGGTGAAAAACTGTTTTTTCATTGAACGATAGATTTGGATATTATTTATGATCAAGGTATCTCACATACTCACAGGCAGCGAGGAGGAAAGCACCCACGCCGAAATTGGCCTGGCTGTTGGCGTCCACCACCTGTCCGGGGATGGCCTTCTCGCCGATAGGCTGGACATACCCCACCTTTCCGTCGGCTTGCAGGGCGGTGCGTGAGAGGTATTTCCAGGCTTTTTTGATGACAGGCTTGAATTCCTTCTTCGACAGGTATCCGTGGTTGACACCCCAGAGGATACCGTAGGTGAAGAAGGCCGTTCCGCTGGTCTCGGGACCCGGGGCCTGCTGGGGATCCATCATCGAACGGGTCCAGTAGCCTTCTTTCTGTTGCAGGGCAGCCACGGCACGGGCCAGCCTCACATATTTATCGACGAAGAACTGATGATGCTGATAGGTCTGTGGCAGGTCCTGCAGCACCTTGGCCAGTCCGGCGAGCACCCATCCGTCCCCACGGGCCCAGAAGTCCTTGAGTCCGTTTGCCGTCTTATGTTTCGGATAGACATACTTCCCGTCGCGGAAATAGAGTCCTGTCTCCTGATCCAGCATGATGCTGTCGGTGTAGAGGAGGTTCTCATACAATTTGTCGAGATAACGGCTGTCGCCGGTGAGCTTATACATCTTGGTCATCACCGGCATCACCATGTAGAGGGCATCCGCCCACCACCAATAGTCATGGTCCTTCGAATAGGCCACATAGCCCATCACTTCCTTGGCGCGCATGATGCGCTTCGAGGGGTTGTCGTGAGGCGGTATTCTCTTCATGCCCTTGGGCAGAGGGGTGTAGGTGCCCATGGCCACCCAATAGAGGTCGATATAGGTCTGGAAACAGATCTGCCAGTCGCCGAAGAGCACATGGCGCTGGTCCTCCCCATAAGTCTTGTATTCCCACAAGCGCTGGTCGAGTTCGGTGGCTCCCATCCAGTCGTTGTGCCTGGCCCACTGCAGAGAATAGTCGAGATAGCGCTGCTCGCCGGTGAGGAAATAGGCCTCCATGTTGCCGGTATGGTAGGCGGCATTGTCCCAGAACGAGCGCACCTCGGGAGAGTTGTTCGTCTGCCAGTAGGTGTTTACCCGGTCGATGATGGCCAGCACCCGGCGGGCCTTGGCCGTATGCGTCACAGCAGAGGCCGGAACAGCCAGGATCGGGAACAGGAGGAGGAAGAGGTATTTTTTCATGTTCATGGTTATGCTTGAAGGTGGAACGTGGAGCGGAGCGGGATGGTCACCATTTGTCGGGAGTGGCAGGGCCGTCTGCCCAACGGTGATCTTTTGGGAAGGGCTTTCCGCCCCATGCCTTCACCTGTGTCCATGGCTGAGCCTCGTCAGTCCAGAAGGGATGGTTGGCGGGTAGTCCGAGGGGCATGAACATCAACGAGGTCATATACAGACTGCCATTGTTGGTGTACCAGTCGGCGGTCTCGGGCTGTGAACCGCAGAAACCGATGGTGAGGTAACCGCCTTCGTTGAAATTGTTCTGGAAATCAAACATCCGGTGCATCACCTGGGTCAGGGCGGCACGCACCTGTCCGTTGGAGAGTTCGGAGGGCAACTGCTGATACCAGGCCATCAGTGCGAGAGGCTGCATGGCGGCCAGACGGTAAGGCGTGCTGCGGCCGATAACGGGGAAGGTGCCTTCGGGAGAGATGAAGCGCTCGAGGATGATGGCGAATTTCTGTGCCCTTTTGAGTGCCCGGTCGTAGTATTTCTTATAGTCGATGCGCGTATTGGCCCTGGCATCAACCATGGCCTGCAAGGTCTCCAGGTACATGGCATGGAAGACATAGCTGGAGTAGTAGTCGAAAGCAAAGACGGGGCCGTCGGCATACCAGCCGTCACCCACATACCACTCCTCGGTCTTCCGGCAAGCGGTGTTGACACGGAACTCATCGTAGGGAGCGCCACATTTCGCCAGGAAACTCTCCAGCACCGAGGAGAAGAGAAACCAGTTGGTGTAAGGAGGATCGACACGGCGCAATCCCGTGAACTCCTTGATGTAACGCTGCTTGGTGGTCTCATCGAGAGGCTTCCACAACTGGTCGTAGGCCCGGAGGAAGCTCTCTGCCACATAGGCCGCATCGACCAAGGCCTGTCCGGCGCCATTCCACAACAGGTAATCGGGCGAAGCAGGATCGACGGCATTCTTGTAACTGGCCAGGGCCCACTCCCGCAACTGCCTGCGCTGCTGTCCCTCTTGCGTGTCATCGTCGGGCAATGAAAGCCAAGGCGCGATGCCGGCCATCAGCCGTCCGAAAGTCTCCATGAAGACCACTTTGCGGTTGCGGTTGTCAAAACTGGGACTGTATTCGGTCTGCATGTTTTTCTGCAACTCACCCTTAGCCATGTTTTCCAATACGGGACGTGCGATCTGATAAGCCATCGATGTCCAATACTGCCGGTCGGTCTGCTGCACCTTTTTGGGTTTGGCGGCACTGGCATAAAAGAAAGGGCAAATCACCAAAACTGCGATAAGCCACGCATTTTGAATCTTGCTGCGCATATAGAATTCGTTTTTAAGCACATATTTCGTGCAAACTTACAAAAAAACTTCGACATTTAGGGTAATAGACATAAGAAATGTTCCAAATCATGGCTTTCTGCAAACGAAAAAAAGTATCTTTGCACCATAAATCGCATCATTTACTATGAGTGACAACCCATTTGTGAAACAATTTCCCGACCTGATGGCCGGCAAGAAGGTGATGTATGTACACGGATTCGGGTCTTCGGCGCAATCCGGCACGGTCAGTCGCCTGCGCACCGTACTCTGCAATGCCACCGTTATCGCTGAAGACATGCCCCTGCATCCAGAGGAAGCACTGACCCTGCTGCACAGGCTCTGCGAGGAGGAGAAGCCCGACCTGATCCTCGGCACCTCCATGGGCGGTATGTACACCGAGATGCTCTATGGTTTCGACCGCATCGTCATCAACCCCGCTTTCCAGATCGGAGAGACGATGACCGATCATGGCATGACCGGGCACCAGACCTATCAAAACCCCCGTCAGGACGGTGTACAGAAATTCTTTGTCGACAACAACCTGGTGAAGGAATACAAAAAAGTGTCGGCCATGTGCTTCAGCGGTGTCACTGACGAGGAGCGCCGACGTGTATGGGGCCTTTTCGGCGATGAAGACAAGACCGTCGATACCTTTGACCTGTTCAGGGAGCACTACCCCACCGCCATCCATTTCCACGGGGAGCACCGGATGGACGACCGTTCGTATATGCATGCCGTGATGCCCGTCATCCGCTGGATTGATGACCTGCAGGAAAAGCGGCAGCGGCCTGTGGTCCTCATCAGCATGGAAGCAGCCTGCGACGCCTTTGGAAAACCGAGAAGCAGTGTGCAGAAAGCCTTCCGCCGACTGATTGAGTCCTATCAGGTCTATCTCGTGAACTCCGCCGACTTCAACCACCGTGGAGAAATGGCAGACGTCCTCTCCTGGGCCGAACAGTATTTCGATGCCCCTGCCTACAACCACGTCATCCTGACCTGTCAGAAGCACCTTCTGCTGGGTGATTACCTCATCGACACCGTTGCCTGTGACAATTTCATGGGTACAGTCATCCCCTTCGGCAGCGAGACGTTCAAGACCTGGGAAGAGGTCATCACGTTTTTTGACCGCTTAGGTGGACAATAGTGTGTTTTTGGAGTTGAGGATGAGTTGTTTCGCCTGAGAAGCCGAGTCCTCCGAAGACAGTCCGATTTCCACATGGCCGCCGTCGCGGAGACATCCGAAAAGGATCTCACGCATCAGCAACGGTTTGAGGTCATGGGCAATCACACGGTCAAGTTCACGGGCACCGTATTCCCTGGTGAAACCTTTGGCGAGCAACCACTCGCGCGCATCCTCCGTCATCGTCATCGTGACCTTCCTGACTTCCAGTTTCTGAGACAGTTCGCGCAATTTCTTATCCAGGATCATGCCGGCCATCACACGGTCCATGTCATTGAACACCACCGTGGCCGACAAGCGGTTGATAAACTCGGGCTTGAACGTCCGCTTCACCTGCCGCATCATCGCCTCTCCTGCCGGCACACGGGCGCCAAAACCCACAGAGGCCTGCGAGGCATACTGCGCACCGGCATTCGAAGTCATGATGAGCACCACGTTGCGGAAATCCGCCTTGCGGCCCTTGTTGTCCGTCAGACGGGCATAATCCATCACCTGCAGGAGGATATTGTAGATGTCGGGATGGGCTTTCTCGATCTCGTCGAGCAGCAACACGCAGTTGGGGGTCTTGCGGATGGCATCGGTCAGCAAACCGCCGTCCTCGTATCCCACATAACCCGCCGGTGAACCAATCAACTTCGCCACCGTGTGTTTCTCCGTATATTCACTCATGTCAAAGCGCAGGAGCTGCACGCCCATCTCCTGGGCCAGCACCTTGGCCACCTCGGTCTTTCCCACTCCTGTGGGACCCACAAACAAGAGTGAGGCCAACGGCTTGTCCTCTTCCAGAAGTCCTGCCTTCGACATCTGGATGGCCTCCACGACCTGCCTGACAGCCTCGTCCTGACCATAGATTCTCTCCAGGATACGCGTCTGAAGGGTCTCCAGACTTGCATTGTCCTCTTCCTTCATGGCCATGGCATCCACCTTGCACACCTTCGAGAGGATCTCAGAGACCAGGGCCTTGTCCACCACGTTGCCCAACTCCTCCGACGGATGGATCTCCCGGTAGGCACCAGCCTCGTCAATCAGGTCGATGGCCTTGTCGGGCAAGAAACGGTCGTTGACAAACTTCGCACTGGCACTGACCGCATAAGAGATGACCTCATCGGGATAGACCACATGATGAAACTCCTCATATTTCGCTTTCAGTCCCATGATGATACGCACGGTCTCGTCGACGGACGGTTCATCGATATCAATCTGCTGGAAACGCCGGACAATGCCCCTGCTCTTGGAAAAGAAGCGATTGAATTCCTCGTAAGTCGTGGAACCGATGAAACGGATGTCGCCGGCATCGAGATAGGGCTTGAGCATGTTGGAGGCATCCATCGAACCGTCGCCAGTGCGCCCCGCCCCCACCAGGTTGTGGATCTCGTCAATATAGACAATGGCGTTGCCTTCACGCCTCACCCCTTCCATGATGGTCTTGATGCGCTTCTCGAAATCTCCCCTGAACTGCGTACCGGCCAGGAGCGTTCCCAGGTCCAACTGGTAAATACGGCTCTTCTCCAGACGGGCGGGCACACGGCCTTCCACGATCCGCGCAGCGAGACCATAGACAAGGGCTGTCTTTCCCACACCGGGCTCTCCCACATGGAGGGGATTGTTTTTCTCCTTGCGGCACAGGACCTGGATGGTGCGCTCCAACTCCGCCTCCCTGCCGATCAGAGGGTTGTGGGAAGCCACTTGGTCATTGAGGCAAACCACCTGGGTGCGCCAGGCTTCCTCATGACGGGTTTCTCCTGACTCCCCGGTCATGCTGTCTTCTTCCTCATAGCATGAAATGAGCATGCTCATCCAATCCTCAACGGCCCCATCCACAGCCAGTTCCAGGTCATAACGGGCCTGGGAATCCTCCAGCGACAGGATGCCTTCCACCAAATGGGGGATGTCGATGTGGTCGGCACTGGAACTGACCACCTGCGTGGCAGCCACCTGGAGCACCTGCTGCATCTGTTCTGAGAGTTCCAAACTGCTGCCAGCATCCTCAGGCACTTGTTCCACATCCGAGAGGAAGGCCACCAGACGGTTGCTCAGATCGCGGAGACAGTTGTCGCCGAACTCGTCAAAAGAGAAAGCGAAAGACTGGTCCTCTGTAAGGGCCAGCAACAAGTGCTCGGGCATGATGAACTCATGGCGATAGCGCTGCTTGATCTTGATCGTGCGCTGGAGGGCTTCCGATGCACGCTGTGTATATTGTGGCTGGGGCATTTTTATTCAGGTAGATAGGTTAAACGAAGTGGATAGCCCTCGTCGCGGGCCATCTGGGTGGCACGGCGCACCTTCGACACAGCAATGTCGTAGGTATATACTCCCACGAGGGCCTTGTCGCTGTGATGCACCTTGAGCATGAGCGCCTGGGCCTCGACCTCGGTCTTGAAAAAAACGACGACAAGGATTTTCACGACAAATTCCATGGTCGTGAAATCATCATTGTGGATATAAACCTTGTAACGGCGGGGCTCGCGAAGATTGGTGCGCTGCCGTTCGCTGACGGAAGACTGCTGCTTTGCCATAATGTTGCAAAAATAGCATTTCTCAACGACACAGCAAAGAAAAGGGCAAAAAAAATGGGGCTCCGCTGAGTCCCTACCTTGTTAACCTTAAATCTAATACTATGAAAAACACATTGCAAAGATAATGGGTTTTCCATCTCTCTGCAAGTTTTTTCCCGATTTTTAGCATTCTTTGTCCGATTTTCTTGATTTATATCAATTTTTAACAATTTATCCTTGAAAAATTACAGTCCAAACCAAGAACGGTGCGATATCTTTCAATCTGTCACAAGTCGGGTGCATCGGCGTGAAGGATCTGCATATATTCGTCATAGGAGATATAACGCCCGCCCATCGACTTGAGGTGAGGGGTCTCAAACTGGCAATCGATGATCGTGCCTCCATGTTCCTGAAGGAACCGGGCCAGATGAACCAGGGCCAGTTTGCTGCCGTTGGGAACCAGCGAGAACATGCTCTCCCCAAAGAAGGCCCGTCCGATATTGACGCCATACAGACCGCCAACCAAACGGCCTTCGTCCCATACCTCGGCGCTGGCCGCGAACCTCAACTGATGGAGGTGGGTATAGGCCTTGATCATGTCATCGCCCAACCAAGCACCTCTTTGCTGCCGGCGCCCGTCCACCTCGCTGCAAAGGCGTATCACGTCATCAAAAGCCATGTTGAAGGAATACTCATAGCTATCCTTGAGGAGCAGGGTATGCATGGAGTGCGACACATGGATCTCGTCGGGGAAGATGACGAATCGTTTCATCGGACAGAACCACAGGATCTCCTCATTGTCGCGGAAAGAATACCACGGGAAAATGCCGTTGCTATAAGCCAGCAGCAGGCGGTCGACCGAGAGGTCGCCGCCTACTGCCAATAGTCCGTCTGGCTCCCCGTAACGGGGGTCAGGAAACGTCAGTTCATCGGTGAGTTGAAAAACCATACCTGAAAATCATGGGATGGTTACTTGATCTTGTCCACCATATTGAAGAGCCTGCCCCATCTCACCTTGGGTCCTACTTCCTCGGGGTTGATGGACAACCAGATGAAGATCGGCTTGCCCACGACATGGTCCTCAGGAACGAAGCCCCAGTAGCGTGAGTCGAGGGAGTTGTGGCGGTTGTCACCCATCATCCAGTAATAGTCCATCTTGAAGGTGTATTCACTGGTCTCCTGTCCATTGATCAGGATCTTGCCGTCCTTCACCTCCAACTGGTTGCCTTCATAGACACGGATGGGCCGCTCATAGACAGCGAGATTGTCGAGGGTGAGCTTGATCTTCTGTCCCTTGGCCGGAATCCATACCGGACCATAGTTGTCGCGGGTCCATCCATACTCGGCGGTGACGGGATATGCCTTTCCCTGGTCCACACGGTCGGAATCGTTGACCTCACGCACATACTCCACGAGGTCGGTGCGCTTGCTGAGTTCCTGGGCAGCCCGTTTGGTCATCGGCATGAAACCGTTGGCATTCATGCTGAAGATGTCTTCCAGGGTGATGCCAAGTTCCACCATGAGGGCATCAGGAATCATCTGCTTCAACCTGACGAAATAGGTGTACTGCACATTGTCGGGCTCCTTGTTGGCTTTCCCGTCGAGATACACAATCTTGTCCTTAATCTGCAAGGTCTGTCCGGGGAGTCCCACGCAGCGCTTCACGTAGTTCTCACGCCGGTCGGTGGGACGTGATGACAAGACTCCAAACTCAGCCGGGTTGTCCTTCACAAGGGCACCGCCCACGGCCATCACCTGCTGGTAATAGTCCCATTTCTGCTGCGGGGTGAGCGAGTCGGTCGGCACCTTGTTGCCGTAGTTCATCATGCCATACTTGTAACAAGTCTGGTAATAGTCCTGTGCCTGATAGGTCTCGGCCATCATCACGCTGTCGCCGGCAGGGTAGTTGAAGACGACGATGTCGTTGAGTTGCACCTGTCCGAGTCCCTTCACCCTGCGGTAGTCCCAGTGGGGCCACTCGATATACGACTTGGTGTTGAAGATCGGGAGGGTATGCTGGGTGAGCGGCATGGTGAGCGGTGTCTGCGGGATGCGCGGACCATAGCTGAGCTTGCTCACGAAGAGATAGTCGCCCCTGAGAAGGGATTTCTCCAGCGAACTGGACGGGATGACATAGTTCTGGAAAAAGAACTGATTGATGAAATAGACCGCCACCAGGGCGAAGATGATGGCATCCACCCAACTCATGACAAAGCGGATGGGACCTTCAGACTCCTTCCACCATTGCCAGTTGATCTTCTTGGAGATATACACATCATATATAAAAGGTATGACAATCAGTCCCAACCAGCTTTTCACCCAGTAGAGGAACAGCAGATAGAGGACGAGCACGATGATGAACTTCGTCCACTGCACTTTCATGTTGAGTTTTGCTTTTCTCTTGTCGATCATGGTCGTTGGAGTTTGGAGTTAGAATTTGAAGAGATCGGTGGTGGTCAGCAGACCCGTATGCTCTGCCGTATATTCAGCGGCGAGGACGGCTCCCAGGGCAAATCCCTTGCGAGAATGGGCGTCGTGGGTGATGGTGATGCTGTCGGCCTCGGAATCATAGCGGATGCTGTGGATGCCGGGCACCTCACCGCGGCGGATGCTGTTGACAACCACCTCATCGGCTGCATGGTCTGCGCAACCGCTCACCTCGCCGTCGGGAGCCTGGAGGGTGCCTTTCACCCACTTGTCCTTACGGCCTAAATTGCTGACCAACTCCTCAGCCAGGGTGATGGCTGTCCCGGAAGGAGCATCGAGCTTGTGCACATGGTGCACCTCCTCCATCTCCACATCATACTGGGGGAACCCATCCATGATATGTGCCAGATAACGGTTGACCGCGGAGAAGATCGCCACGCCGATGGAGAAATTGGAAGCCCAGAAGAGGGTTTTCCCTTCCTCATTGCACAGCCGGCGGACCTCATCACCATGCTCAGCCATCCATCCTGTCGACCCCGAGACCACTTTCACGTTCTTGGCGAAGGCCTTCAGGTAATTGCCGTAGGCGGCAGTGGGAGAAGTGAACTCTATCGCCACATCGGCCGAGGCGAAGGCATCCGACTCGAAGTCCTGCTGGTTGTCGATATCGATGATGCTCACTATCTGATGGCCACGGGCCACGGCGATCTGCTCGATCATCCGTCCCATTTTCCCATAGCCTATCAATGCTATTTTCATGCCTGTTGAAGTTTGGATTTGAAGAAAGTTCCCCACAAGCACTCAATGGCCGGCGGGGAACTTATCGTTGTGTAGAAGCTTTCTTATGCTTGGGCGGCTGCCAATTCCTTCTCTTCCTCACGGATCTTGCGGCCCATGGTCAGGTAGGCTGTGGGCGCAGCGATGAAGATGGAGGAGAGCGTACCGAAGATGACGCCGAGAATCATGGCGAAGGAGAAGCTGCGGATGCTCGCACCACCGAAGATGAAGATACAGAGCAGCACGATCAAGGTCGACACAGAGGTATTGACCGTACGGGCAAGCGTCTGGTTGAGCGAGTCATTGAACAGCGTCTGCAGGTCGCGCTTCCGATAGAGGCGGAGATTCTCACGCACACGGTCGAAGACCACCACCTTATCATTGATGGAGTAACCGATAACGGTCAGGATAGCGCCGATGAAAGTCTGGTCAATCTCGAGCGAGAACGGCACGATGCCCCACAGTGCAGAGAAGAAACCAATGACAATCAGGGTATCGAAGGCCAGAGCCACGATGGAACCCACGGAGAATGCCACGTTGCGGAAACGGAGCAGGATATAGAGGAAGATGGCGATCAAGGCGACGATCACACTGATGATGGCCTTGTTGGTCACATCACGGGCGATGGACGGTCCCACCTTCGTACTGCTGATGATCGAACCACCCTCACGCACGTCGGGGTTCTTGAAGTCGGCCTCATTCTGCTGGGTCACGATGCCTGCTTTCTTGAGGGAGTTGAAGAGCTTGGTCTCTGCCTCGTCATCAACCGTGGAACTGTTGGACTCGATGTTCCAGTTGGTGGAAACACGCACGGTCTGTCCATCGGTACCGATGGCGATGACACTGGTGTTGGCCTCTTTGCCTGCATTGGCACCAATGGAGTTGACGAAAGTACCGGCGAGGGCCTCACGTACAGTCTCCACAGGAGTCTGCTTGGCAAGCGTCACGATATAGTTGCGGCCACCGGTGAAGTCAATACTCTTGCTGAGTCCGCGGATGGCGAAGAATCCGATGAAGATCAGGGCGAGGATGCCCCACAGGGTGAAGGATTTCCTATAAGCACCCATGAAATTGAAATGGGTGTTCTGCAGCATGTTCTTCGACAGCGGAGTGGTGAAGGTGAGTCCGAGCCACTTGTCTTTCTTCATCATGTGCTCATAGACGATACGTGTGAGGAACACGGCGGTGAAGAAGGAGCAGCAGATACCGATGATCAGAGTCACTGCGAAGCCCTTGACAGGACCGGTACCAATCAGCGCCAGGATGACACCAGTGATGATAGAGGTCAAGTTGGAGTCGAAGATAGCGGAGAAGGCGTTGCTGTAACCTGAGGCAAGGGCCTGTTTCACGTTCTTGCCGGCACGGAGCTCTTCTTTCGTACGCTCATAGATGAGCACGTTGGCATCCACAGCCATACCGAGGGTCAGCACGATACCGGCGATACCCGGCATGGTGAGCGCCGACTGGAACGACGCCATGATACCCATGGTGAAGAAGAGGTTGATGATCAGGGCGCAGTTGGCCATCATTCCAGGAATGAAGCCATACATGAGGATCATGTAAACCATCAATACGATGAAGGCCACGATGAAGGAGATGATACCCTGCTTGATGGACTGGGCACCGAGAGACGGACCGACGACCTCTTCCTGCACGATGCGGACGGGAGCCTTCATACGGCCGGACTTGAGGGTGTTGGCCAGGTCCTTGGTATCCTCCACAGTGAAGCTACCACTGATCTGAGAGTTACCACCGGTGATCTCCTGGTTGACGTTAGGAGCACTGTAGACCAGGTCGTCAAGCACGATGGCCACAGGCTTGCCCACATTCTTCTTGGTCAGGTTGGCCCACTCGCGCGCGCCATCCTCATTCATCTGCATGGTCACCACAGGACGGCCAGTGAAATGGTCGAAGTCGTCCTTGGCGCTCTCGATCACATCACCCTCCAGAGGAGCGCGGTTGTCGCTGCCGGTCATGCGGAGGCAGTACAGCTCGAAGATACGCTTGTTGTTGGCGATGCGGTCGGAGGGCTTGGCACTCCAGAGCAGCTTCACATCAGCAGGCAGCACCGAACGGGCCAGTTCTGAATGGATGTACGCATTGATGGCGGCGGTATCGGCCATGTTGGCCATACCCACGATGCACGACTGGTCGCCGTTGATCATGAGCTTGCTCAACAGAGGATGGTCGGCGGCAGCGGCGTCGGCGGCACTCTTGGCCTCGTCTTTCTTGTCAGTGGACTTCTTGTCACCCAGCACAAGACCCTTCTCCTCTGCGGCAGGAGCCTCAGTGGCGGTCTCGGTCTTGGTGGAGTCAGCAGCGACACCTTCCTCAGCTTTCTTCTCGGCTTCCTCACCACCGGCGAGACGGCCGTCAAGCTGCTGGAGATACGGAGCGATCTCCTGAGCAGTGTAGGTCTCCCAGAACTCAAGGTTGGCGCTTCCCTGCAACAATTTGCGCATGCGCTCAGGATCCTTCACACCAGGCATTTCCACCATGATGCGGCCTTCCTGACCTTCGAGCATCTGGATATTGGGCTGAACGACACCAAACTGGTCGATACGGTTGGTAATCACGTTCTTGGCATCAGCAACGGTTTCAGCCACCTTGTCGCGAAGCACGCTCTCCACATGGCTGTCGGTGCTGTTGGTCTTGACCTCAGGCAACTGCTGTGTGGCAAACACCTCGGCGAGGTTGTGGCCGGGAGCATTGGCACGGTAGTGCTTGATGAACAAGGAGATGAAATCCTCCTGTGTGGTCTCTTCCTCGGCTCTTGCAGCCTTCATCGTCTTGACGAAAGCGGCGTCTTTCTTGAAGCCGGCGAGATTTTCCACGAGGTCGGGAACAGAGACTTCGAGGATGACGTTCATACCACCCTTGAGGTCCAGTCCAAGACCCACCTGTGTCTCAAGGCACTTCTGGTAGGAATAGACACCAAGATATTTAACTGAGTCCTTATAGTCCTGCTGGGCTATGGGATCCTTGATTTCTGCGGCTTTCTTGTCGAAATAACTGGAAGCCACAGAGAAGGACAAATAGAAGATACTTGCCAGGGTCAACAAGACCGCTGTAACAATCACAATTCCTTTGTTTTGCATTTCTGTTTTTATGTTATTAATTCATTGTTTTCAGCCCATTTGCGTTGTAGCGTGCAAAGATAGTCAATTTTTCACTTTTGGGAAAATTTCTATTAGAATATTATTTATTTTTTAGGATTTGAGCCCGTTTTTGTGCCTGCAAGTGACACAAAAGCGGTCAGATACGGGCACAAAGACTCATTTCCGCTGACTACTGTCGAAGAGAAACTGCTTTTCTTCCTCTGTCAGACTGGCATAGCCGTTTTTCCTGATTTTGTCGAGAATCTGATCGACACGCTCTTCCCTGGCTTTCTTGTCGGCGTTGTAGTCCCAGTCCGTCTTGCGGGTGATGTCCTCATCGCCGGCTTTGCCCTTGCGGCGCTCCCAGTTGTTGCGCAACCGGTCGAAGAACTGCTGTCCGTTGCCGCGGCCATAGACTCCCGAACCATCGGGATGCTTCTTCCAATAGCGGATCAGGAAGAAACCGAAGAGCATACCGCCGAGGTGGGCGAAATGCGCCACATTGTCGCCAGAGGAACCCATGGCGGCAAACAACTCGATGGCCACATAGCCCATGACAAACCACTTGGCCTTGATGGGAATGGGCAGGGGGAAAATGAAGATGCGCTCCTCGGGGAAGGTCATGCCGAAGGCGAGCAGGATGGCATAGATGGCACCAGAGGCGCCTACCGTCGTCCATGCGTTGAGCGAATCAGCCAGTCCGGGGTCAGACCATGCTGTGGAAATCAGCGAAGTGATGCCGATTCCCGGTTGGCCCGACAGCACGTAATAGAGGGAGAAATATTGGGAGATTTCCTGGATGATGCCAGCACCGACGCCACAAAAAATGTAATAAAAAAGGAACTTCTTCGGTCCCCAGACACGCTCCATGACGCAACCGAACATCCAAAGGGCAAACATGTTGAAGAAAAGATGCTCCCAACCCCCATGCATGAACATGTAGGTAAAAAATTGATAAAGGCTGAATTTCGAGGCCAAGAAGAAATGGAGACCAAAAATGCTATTGAGGTCTATCCCCCTATATGAAAGCACGAAATAAGCCAAAAATGCCAATACATTTATTATCAGCAGGTTTTTTGTAATCGTAGGTATGCTGCGCATATAAAGAATCTCTTTAATAACTGAAAAACGCCGCAAAATTACGAAAAATATCCGTTATAATACACGAAATCAATCCTCTACATGTATTTTTTCATGTTTTTCTTCACTTTTTTTTATTTTTTGTTTGTTTTATGAAATGATTAACCTATATTTGCCGAAAATTCATGACATTACATTCATACATTAACCATTTATTTACAAAAATTATGAATAAGACAGAATTAATCGAGAAAATTGCAGAGAAATCAGGTCTGACCAAAGTTGATTCCAAAAAGGCTCTCGAGGCTGCTTTGGATGCCATCAAGGAGGCTCTCGTAGCTGACGACAAAGTGGCTCTGATTGGTTTCGGAACTTTCAGCGTGAACACCCGTGCTGCCCGCGAAGGTATCAACCCGAGCAACAAAGCTAAGATCCAGATCCCTGAGAAGAAAATTGCCAAATTCAAGGCTGGTGCAGAGTTGGCAGACGCACTGAAATAATCTGTAAAGAAAATTCCCAAACAAAATGGGCAGCCGATTGGCTGCCCATTTTGTTGTTGGATAGAATGGATCAAGGCTGTTTTCCGATATAGGCCAGAATACCTCCATCGACATAGAGCACATGGCCATTCACGGCGTCGGAGGCATGTGAGGCGAGGAAGACGGCGGGTCCGCCCAGTTCCTCAGGCTCAAGCCAGCGTCCTGCCGGTGTCTTGGCGCAGATGAAGGAGTCGAATGGATGACGGCTGCCGTCGGGCTGGCGCTCGCGGAGCGGTGCGGTCTGCGGCGTGGCGATGTAACCCGGTCCGATGCCGTTGCACTGGATGTTGTACTCTCCGTATTCTGAGCAGATGTTGCGGGTGAGCATTTTGAGTCCACCCTTGGCAGCAGCATAAGCGCTGACGGTCTCGCGGCCCAGTTCGCTCATCATTGAACAGATGTTGATGATCTTGCCTTCGCGGCGCTCCATCATTTCGGGGATGACGGCTGAAGAGCAGATAAACGGTCCGACAAGGTCGATGTCGATCACCTGCTGGAACTCTGCGCGCTTCATCTCGTGCATGGGGATGCGCTTGATGATGCCGGCGTTGTTGACAAGGATGTCAATCTGTCCGACTTCCTCATGGATTTTCTCCACAAGAGCCTTCACGTCATCCTCTTTGGTGACGTCGCAGACATAGCCCTTCACATTGTCGATACCAGCTTCCTTGTAGTTGTTGAGACCACGCTCCAGGGCAGCCTCATTGATGTCATTGAAAATGATGGTCTTGATGCCAGCGGCAACAAATGCCTTGGCGATGTTGAAACCAATGCCGTAGGATGCACCTGTGATCCAGGCATTCTTTCCTTCAAGTGAAAATAGATTTGAACTGATCATGATGGTTGGTGTTTTTTATGTTTTGTATTTTTTTGAGGAGTTTAGGAGTTTGGGAGTCTAGGAGTTTAGACAAATGCTTTTTGAGGAGTTTAGGAGATTGGGAGTTTAGACAAATGCTTTTCATTTATTCATTGCATTATTATTGATAATCCCATTACAATAAGCCGTCAGAAGTTTACCTGCACTCTCTATGGAATCCTTTAACTGATTATACTGAATTTCATCAATCATTTTGAGATCCTTTGAAAGGATGATATAATTCATGCATTCAGCCATACTGCCTTCTGCAATGTTCAGGAACCGTAGCTTGTCTGCCTTACTGAGTTTTTTATAGCCTTCAGCAATATTGGCGCCTATTGAGACCGCCGCCCGTCGGAATTGGGCGGTCAAGCCAAACTTTTCTTCTTCAGGAAAACATTTCGTAATGTCATAGACGAGTTTTGTAAACTCATGTGATTTTTGCCATGCGAGAATGTTTTGAAAAGAAAAAGACACCATTTAAGATCAGCCTTTGTTTTATCCATCTAGCTAAACGCCACCCCCGCCAAGCAGAGGTATTGTCTAAACTCCTAAACTTCTAAACTCCTAAACTCCAATTTCTCTATTCTCCCAGCTCCAAATATCATTTTAAGTCTGTGATCAACGAGAAGTCCTGGTCGCCGTAGTCAAGATTCTCACCTCCCATGCCCCAGATAAACGTGTAGTTGTGGGTGGCGGCGGCACTGTGGATGCTCCATTCAGGGGAAAGCACGGCCTGGTCGCCCTTCATCCAGATGTGGCGGGTCTCCTGGACCTCTCCCATGAAGTGGCAAACGGCCTGATCCTCGGGTACCTCGAAATAGAAATAAGCCTCCATGCGGCGGCTGTGGACATGTGCCGGCATGGTGTTCCACACACTGCCGGTGGCCAGTTCGGTCATACCCATCTGCAACTGGCAGGTGGGGAGCACCTGGTTGACAATCATTTTGTTGATGTTGCGCTCATTGCTCATCTCGAGGCTTCCCATGTGGGCCACGACGGCATTCTCCTTGGTCACTTTCTTGCAAGGATAGGCATGGTGAGCGGTGCAGGAGTTGAAATAAAACTTGGCGGGCTTGTCGGCGTCCTTGCTGCAGAACACCACGTCGCGGTCGCCGCTGCCGATGTAGAGGGCTTCCTTGTAGTCGAGTTCAAACACCTCGTCACCCACTTTCACACAACCGGCTCCGCCTACGTTGAAGATACCTACCTCACGGCGTGTGGTGAAGAAGGGAGCTTTCAGCGGGTCGATGGCCTCAAGTTTGAGTTCTTCCTTGACAGGCATGGCGCCTCCCACAACCATGCGGTCGTACATGGAATAGACCATGTTGACTTCGTCGGCTGCGAATACTTTCTCGATCAGGAAATCACGGCGGATGCGTGTCGTGTCATAACTTTTTGCGTCCTCAGGATGGGCCGCATAACGGATTTCGTAATTTGTTTTCATCATATTTTTAGTAGCTTTTCGTTTGTCTGCTTGCAAACTTACACAAAAAAAATGAAATATCAGTATGTTTTTCCAAAAAAGATAGCTTTAAGGAAAAAGGGACGTGCCGATCGGCAACATCCCTCTCTCTCGTTGGGTCACTCGGATTCGAACCGGGAATGACAGAACCAAAACCTGTAGTGTTACCATTACACCATGACCCAAAATCGGCTGCAAAGGTACGAAAAAAATGTGATTACAGCCTATTGTTCAACCAAAAAAATTGTCCTGACAGGGAAAAAATCTATTTTACCCGTCGTTTTCTCCCTTTTTTTGGCGCCTACTTCACGATCAGCAGGTAATAGTTTTTCTTACCTTTCTGAGCTAGCAGATATTTGCCGTCGATCAGGTCATCTGCGGTGATCGGACGGTTCTGGTCGGTCAGTTTCTCCTTGTTCAGGCTGAAACCGCCACCTTGCACCATCTTGCGCATCTCACCCTTCGAGGGGAACACAGGAGCCGCTGCCGTGAGCAGTTCCACAGCCGGAAGTCCCAGTTGGTCGCGACCGATCTCAAACTGCTGCACACCCTCAAACACGTCGAGCAGAGTCTGCTCATCGAGTTTCTGAAGCGCTTCCTTGGTTGATTTGCCAAACAGGATATTCGAGGCCTCGATGGCCATCTCCAGGTCTTCACGGGAGTGCACCATCACGGTCACCTCCTCAGCCAGACGGCGCTGCAGGATCCTGCGGCCGGGATCAGCCTTGTGCTCCTCCACCAAAGCGTCGATGGTCTCCTTTTCCAGACTGGTGAAGATCTTGATGTAGCGCTCGGCATCATCATCGCTCACGTTGAGCCAGAACTGATAGAAAGCGTAGGGAGTCGTGCGCTTCGGATCGAGCCACACATTGCCGCTTTCCGTCTTGCCGAACTTCTTGCCGTCGCTCTTGGTGATGAGCGGACAGGTCAGGGCGAAGGTCTCCACCTCGTTGCCGAGGGTGCGACGGATCAGTTCCGTACCAGTGGTCATATTGCCCCACTGGTCGTTGCCGCCCAACTGCAGCTTGACACCTTTGTGCTGATAGAGGTAGAGGAAGTCATAGCCCTGAAGCAACTGATAAGTGAACTCCGTGAATGAAAGTCCGTCGCGGGCTGTTCCGTTGAGGCGCTGCTGCACACTCTCCTTGGCCATCATGTAGTTGACGGTGATATGCTTGCCCACCTCGCGGGCAAAATCGAGGAAGGTGAAATCCTTCATCCAGTCGTAGTTGTTCACCAATTCGGCGGCGTTGGGTTCCTTGCTGTCGAAGTCGAGGAATTTGGCCACTTGTTTCTTGATGCACTCCTGGTTATGGTATAGTGTCTCATTGTTGAGCAGGTTGCGCTCCTGGCTTTTCCCCGAGGGGTCGCCGATCATACCGGTGGCTCCTCCCACGAGGATGATGGGCTTATGGCCGCACCGCTGCAGGTGCCGCAGCATCATGATGCCACACAGATGACCGATATGCAAGGAGTCGGCTGTCGGGTCAGTACCCAGATAAGCCGTCACCATCTCTTTCTGGAGGAGTTCTTCCGTGCCTGGCATGATCTGTGCCAACATTCCTCGCCATTTCAGTTCTTCAACAAAGTTCTTCTTCATCAAATGATTGCAATTATGGGTTTGTATTCTTTAAACGGGGTCCCGAGGACGGGAAACTCACGGTACGGGGTCGTACCCTGAACCACCCCATGGGTTACATCTCAAGACGCGCCAGATGGCCAGTGCCAGTCCTTTGAAAGGGCCATGTTTCCGCAACGCCTGGCGCGCATATTCCGAACAAGTAGGCGTGAACCTGCAAGACGGAGGGGTGAACGGACTGATACATCTCTGGTAAAATGCGATGGGGATCAGCAAGACCCACACCATCGCTTTGGATATCCATTGCCCTATCCTGCGCAGTACGTTCATAGTCTCTCACCTATTCTTAATAAAAGACTTTTCACCCGATGCGACACGTTGGCACTGTCGTGCAGTTGGTCATCCATCCAGATGAAAGCCATGACAAGCGTCTGATCGCTCCTGAGCGACATCTTCTCATCGAGCAGGTGCTTGTGCCTGCGGTAGGATTCCCGTATCTGCCGCTTCACACGGTTGCGCTTCACGGCCCGTTTGAAACATTTCTTCGGCACGCTGACCAGAATCCTCACCGGTGCCTTGTCGTGACTGATAAGGCGATAGACGACCCTCAGTGGATAATAAGACATCGAGCGGCTTTCGCCGCCCCTGAAGAGAGATTCCACCAACGACCTGCCGGTGACCCGCTCCTCCTTTCCCAGTGCAAGGTTACCATTCGCCGGCATGATGGATCAACTGTTGTTCTTGAGGAAATCCCTCAGTGCCCCGGTCATGGAGGTGAACTCCGGCGTGGGAGCCTTGAGGTCGAGGCGCAGTCCCCGGTTGGCCACTTCCTTGGCGGTAGCAGGACCGAAGGCGCCGATTTTGATGTCACCCTGCTCAAAGTCAGGGAAATTCTTGGTGAGGGCATTCAGACCGGCAGGACTGAAGAAGAGCAGCATGTCGTAGTCAAACTTCTCGACCTCCTCAGGTGTGAAGTCATCGCTCACGGTGCGGTACATGACGCACTCCTTGTGAATCAGTTTCTTGGAGTCGAGCATCTCCGTCAAGCTGTTGCTGTGGATGTCGCTCATCGGCACGAGATACTTCTCGGTCTTGTGCTTGACCATGAGGGGCACGACATCATCAATTTTCCCGGTATTGCCGAAAAACACCTTGCGCTTCCGATACTGGACATATTTCTGGATATACAATGCGATGGTCTCCGTGACGCAGAAATATTTCATGGTCTCGGGGATGGTCACCCTCATTTCCTTGGCCAGGTTGAAGAAGTTGTCGATGGCATGGCGCGAGGTGAAGACCACAGCCGTGTAGTTGAGGATATTCACCTTCTGCTGGCGAAACTCCTTGGCGGTCAGCCCTTCCACTTTAATAAAGGGACGGAAAACCAATTCCACATTGTATTCGCGAGCGATGTCGAAATAAGGTGACTTCTCACTTGTCGGTCGGGGTTGCGAGACCAGGATCTTCTTTACCATAAATGTCCTAAAAAATTATTTTCAGATTGTAGTTGAAAAATTCCAATAAGCCGACCAAAACGGCCAAAGGTATCAATTCGAGCGCACAAAAGTACAAAAATATTTGCAAAAACGCCCCAAATCGCTGAAAAAAGATGAGATAACACTTATAAAAAGTGAGAAATTTCACCAAAAATACTACGATCAAGACAAAAACCAAGGCATTTCCCATCGACAAATCACCAAAAATGAGGAGCAGGACGATGGGAGCGAGCGCCAACCCTTCCATGGCCGTGAGAAACAGGAGTGCCTTGTTCCATTGTTCAATTTTTTTCCTATCGAAGAAGACCCAGTTGACAAACTGGTATACCGCCGCCTTGAGCAGGAAATAGCCACCGATAATGCCCAGGTCTATCGCCAACAAGCCATGTCGTGACAACAACGGCAAGCTGGCGGAGGAGGAGGCCATCGAATGGCTGAAATAGAACACGGCAAGCATCAGACAGGTGAACAACACGAGCAGGCCCTGGTTGCGCAGTTCCGCTGCGGTGTCGGGCACAGCGGTGGTTCGGGTGTTCTCAGCGAAGAAAAAGTTTTTCGACATCCTGACCACGAACTTCCCCGAGAAGGCGAGAGCCACGAGTGCCATGACCACACTGGCCATGAGCAGCGATGACATCAGGTTGTCGTGACCTGGCCTGTAGGGAGTGGGAACAGCCATCATGCCTGCCTTTACCCCTGGCCTGCAAGCCACGGGCAACGTATCGACATAGGTCACGGGATGGCCCAGACTGTCGATGGCCAACACGTCAGAAGGCCGCTCATAGCGCTGCCCTGGCAGTCCGAGCGTGTCAGGACGGTCACTATAGCGGTTGTTCTCGCCCGGCCGGAAATACGCCTGCACGGCAGAGTCCTGTTGCCAGGGCGTGGCGCTGTCGGGCAGTTGCTGTAGGATCTGATATGTCGATTTGGTGGGCAGGGGCATTACTGGATGTCAAATTCGCGGCGTAGGGTATCAACCATGTCCAGCTTCTCCCAGGTGAAGAGTTCCACGTCGATGGTCTTCGTCTCATGGTAGAAACTGGTGAACTGCTTCTTCACCACTTCATTGCGGCGCCCCATGTGTCCGTAGGCGGCTGTCTCGAGAAACATCGGCTGGCGCAGTTTGAGGCGTTTTTCGATGCCCTTCGGGGTGAGGGGGAAAAGCTGGCGGATACGTTCAGCCATCTCGCCATCGCTCAGTGCGACATGCGAGCGGCCGTAGGTGTTGACATAGACGCTCACGGGTTCTGCGATGCCGATGGCATAGCTGAGCTGGACAAGCACCTCGTCACACAAGCCGGCAGCCACCATGTTCTTGGCAATATACCGCGCCATGTAGGCAGCGGAGCGGTCCACCTTGCTGGAGTCCTTTCCGGAGAAAGCGCCTCCACCATGTGCGCCCTTGCCGCCATAGGTGTCGACAATGATCTTGCGCCCAGTCAGTCCGGTGTCGCCATGAGGTCCGCCGATGACGAATTTGCCTGTCGGGTTGACGTAATAGATGATCTTGTCGTCAAAGAGGTTGAGAACTTTCTCACTCTTGATCTTCGATTTCACCCGTGGCATGAGGATATTGACCACATCGTTGTGGATGGTGTCGAGCATGCGCTTGTCGTCAGGGTCGAAATCATCGTGCTGGGTGGAGACCACGATGGTATGGATTCGCAGGGGGATATTGTCGTCGGAATACTCCACGGTCACCTGACTCTTGGAGTCGGGACGGAGATAGGTCATCACCTTCCCCTCACGGCGGATCTCAGCCAAAGTGGACATGATGAGGTGTGCGAGGTCGAGCGAGACCGGCATGTAGTTCTCGGTCTCATTGGTCGCATAGCCGAACATCATACCCTGGTCGCCGGCTCCCTGCCGGTCTTCCTCCTCCCGGTCAACGCCCTGGTTGATGTCGGCGCTCTGCTCGTGGATGGACGACATGATGCCGCAGGAGTTGCCATCAAACTGGTATTCTGACTTGGTGTAGCCGATTTTGTTGATGGTCTTGCGGGCTATGGTCTGCAGGTCGATATAAGCCTCGGAGTGCACCTCTCCCATGATCACCACCTGTCCGGTGGTAACGAAGGTTTCAATAGCGCAACGCGCCTTGTCGTCATACGCCAGAAACTGGTCGAGCAGTGCGTCGGATATCTGGTCGGACACCTTATCGGGATGTCCCTCTGATACGGATTCTGATGTGAATAGATATGACATAATATATTATGTTATGGTTTGGGGGTGCAAAGTTAGTGCAAATCGAACGTAGAACAAAATGAATTCATTCATTTTTTTACTGAGATGCAGCCTAACTTATACAAAGTTAGTGCAAATCGAACGTAGAACAAAATGAATTCATTCATTTTTTTACTGAGATGCAGCCTAACTTATACAAAGTTAGTGCAAATCTATTTGTTTTCATCGAATCATGCCCGGCCGACACAAGCCCGTGGACATCCACGAAGGTCTTTTTTTGCCTTTTTTTGCCCTATATATCAAATAAATGATTAATTTTGCCGCGAAAACCAGAGCTTTGCTCCGCTACTAAAACAAACCTATCCTAATTTCAACCAAAATCCGATGCTCAAAAAATGTCTTTTCTTCCTCATGGCCTGTGCAGTCAGCACATCCATGAAAGGGCAGGAACCTTATTTCATCCAGACCTTCGAAGACTCCATTCCCTCACAGGAGGACGTCAAACAACCCCTTGCCTTTTTCATTGAGGGCCAGGGAGAATGGATCTTCTACAACTGTTTCAAAGGTACGAACACCAAATACATCAAAGACGGGTCGGCCGGTGACCTCCGCATGGTGAAAAACGGGCTTAACGGACCCGGCGACTCCTATGTCGTCACCCCCGTCTTCGACAAGGGCGTCAAGAAAATCACGTTTGATGAAGGACGCACCAACAAATACATCGATGTGGCCGTCTCCAAAGATGGGGGCCTGACCTGGACCAACATCTACCAGTTTAACAAAAACACGAAGGAGCACAACACCGTCGAGGTCAACGACATCGAGGTCAACCGCGTAAGACTTTCCAATTACAACACCAAAAACGACTGCGACGTGGACAACCTGGCCGTCTATCCCGAAGCCACCGGCATCCCCGCCACCGTCATCACAGGGGAAGTCTCCGACGTGACCAAGACCACCGCCCGAGTCAGCGGTCAACTGACCGATGGCGGCGATCAGGAAATGCTGCACTTCGGCATCTGCTGGAACTACACCGGAGAGCCCTCCTACACCGAGCACCCCGTACAGGCCCACAACGACCAATTCACCGTCAGCCTCGAAGACCTCATCGCCAGCCGCAAGGTCTATTACCGGGCCTATGCCTTCACACGGGCCGGCGTGTCGTATGGGGAGACCCGGTCTTTTGAGACCGCGGCAGCCACACCTGCCATCATCCAGACCAAAGAGATCACCATCGACCGCCACGGCTACTACATCAGCGGTGGACAGGTGACCGACGACGGTGGACTTCCCATCCAGCAACTGGGCATCCTCTTCGCCACCACGCCTGACGTCAGCACCGACAACGGCACCATGGTGTCCTCCTCGTCTATCACCGACAATTTCACGGTGAAACTGCCGTTGGAAAGCCACACCACGTATTACTACCGTGCCTATGGCTTGACCGAGATGGGCATCAGCTATGGTCAGGAACTGACCTACACCACCGGCGAGGTGGTGCCCCCCTCCTTCACCGGAAACATCATCTGGTGCTCACCCGACGGCAAGGACAACACCGCCAACGGGTCGGAGGAAGCCCCCTTCTATTCCCTGCAGAAAGCCGTGGATATCGTGGAACCCGGCGACACCATCTACATGAAAGCCGGCACCTATGTCTATGACGCCCGCATCAACATCAACACCTGTGCCACGGAGGAGAAGCCCATCGCCCTCTATGCCTATGGCGGGCGTGCCATCCTCGATTTCAGCGCCATGCCCTATCACAAACATTCCGACAACCCCTACCAAGGCATACGGCTGTGCGGTTCCTACTGGCATTTCTACCGTATCGACATCACCAACGCTTCTGACAACGGACTGCTCATTGAGCGCAACAAGCCCACTGGTGGATCAAACACCGACGTGCTCAATGCCACCGAACAAGCCCATGACAACATCATCGAGGAGTGCAACTTCTACCGCAACGGCGACACCGGACTGCAGATGAAAAACCTCGCATCCTTCAACTATGTCATCAACTGCGACTCCTACCTCAACTGCGACGAGGACCAAGGCGACGCCGACGGTTTCGCACCCAAACTCTCTGTCGGCGACGGCAATTATTTCTACGGGTGCCGCGCCTGGGCGAACTCCGACGACGGATGGGATGTGTTCTTCAAAAAAGAAGGCGGCTTCACCGACAACGTGAGCATCATTATCGAAAACAGCATCGCCTATAAGAACGGATTCCTCTCGCTGGATCAAATCGCTCCCGACGGCAATGGCAACGGGTTCAAGATGGGTTCCAACCAAGGTGCCATGAATGTCTATCTCAACCGTTGTCTGGCAGTGTGCAACAAAGCCAAAGGCTTCGACCAAAACCACAACGCCGGCGACATCATCATGAACAACTGCACCGGCATGACGCTGAAATCCATCAGCGACAAGACCTATTCCTACCGCATCTACGAGGAAATCGCCTCTGGACACACCATCCGACTCACCAACTGCATCGCCATCAACGACAATGCCGCCACCAACAAGGTGGACAAGGAGACCGGCCAGTACAAAGAAGGGGAAGACGGGAAATACGGTGAATACGGACGTTTCGAGATCGACTCCACCCTCGTCGGCATGGAGATACACACCTGTGAGTTCCAGGCCGCCGACCCGACGCAGTTTGTCGACATCACCAACCACGAGGAACTCATCGCCGAGCGCACCGCCGACGGACAACTGCCACCGACAACCTTCGCCCATCTCAAAGAAGGATCCTTCCTCATCGACTGCGGCACCCTCGTTGACTCCACCGTCTATCGGGGCATCCCCGTAGCAGGCATCGCTTATCAAGGCGCTTTGCCCGACCTGGGCGCTTATGAGAGCGATTATGGGGCAGAATCAGCTGTCCATGACCTCCCATCCATGGGAAAAGGACAGATGCGCCTGATGCAGACCCAGAGCGGTCTGGCCATCGTGACAATTGATACCCCCACTCCACCCCACCATGCCATCGTCTGTGTCTATGACACGGCTGGCCGTCTCATCTGCCAATCGCACTTCACGGGGAGGACAACCACCGTCCTTCCACATTACCAAGGCATGGCCGTCATCACGGTGATGACATCTGACGGCATCACCACAAGTCACATAGGCACCCAAAAGATCGTCCTCAAAAAATAAAACGAGCCTCAGTGCCTCTGGTGCTCCCTGGACCGGCAAGGGACTACATCCGGGTTACCTCCTGCCTCAAATCCATCCAGACTTCCCCTCCCCTCGCGGGTCTCAGGAGGGGAAGCACCTTGGGGGGAGAGAACGAAAAAATGGGGGGGGGGAAGGCTTGCCTGATAGCTGGATCTTTGATCCATCCATTAGGACTCAAACCCTATTCGAATAGTTCTGTTTCCCGCATTCATAGAACACGAGCGAGAGAATTAGAAAATAAGTTACTCCGGAAAAGCACAAATAAATTTGGCTTTTCACTCGACTTTCCGTAACTTTGCTGCTTGGAGCGAAGTTACTCCGGCTCGGAAAAGCTCAAATAAATTTGGCTTTTCACTCGACTTTCCGTAACTTTGCTTCCGAAATGTGCTTGAAAAACTCAAAATAACGCGAAATATGTTAAGGAAAAGCTTATTGACCATCCTGTTGGTCTGCGGCGCCACTGCAGCGTCAGCACAAAACAGCAAGCCCGCCATCCCACGCGATGCGGCATTGGAGGCAAAAATCGAGGAGACCCTCTCGAAAATGACCCTCGACGAGAAAATCGGACAGATGCTCGAACTCAACCTCGACGTCTTAGGGAAGATGACCGTAGAGAACGCCAAAGTGGACCGGGAGAAATTGAGGTCGGCCCTCACCCAGTTCGGCGCGCCCAAGGCGGAGATTGAGAAACTGCTGAAGATGAAAGACGCTGAAATCATCGACAAGGTGGGCGCCTACCCCATCGACATCTATCAGGGCGACGTAAAGCGCGTCTGGCAACTCAACGAGACGATGCTCGACACCCTGATCTCAAAATACAAGGTGGGATCCATCCTGAACGCACCTGGCTCGCGGGCACCCTCCCTCGAACAATGGCAGAAATGGATTCAGATCATCCAGAAAAAGTCGATGAAGCACATCGGGATTCCCGACATATACGGTCTAGACCACAACCACGGCGTGACGTATGTTCAGGGCGGTACGCTCTTCCCACAGCCCATCAACCTCGGGGCTTCGTTCAACACCGAACTGGCCCGCATCGGTGCTGAGATCACTGCTTACGAGAGCCGCGCCGCCAACTGTCCGTGGGTGTACAACCCCGTGGTTGACCTCGGCCGCGACCCCCGCTGGCCCCGCATCTGGGAGAGTTTCGGCGAGGATGCCATCGTCAACGCCCGTATGGTGGAGGCCGAGATCAAAGGCTATCAGGGCGATGACCCCAACCACATCGACAAATACCATGTGGGCACCAGCACGAAGCACTATTTCGCCTACGGCGCTCCCTGGACCGGCAAGGACCGTACCCCAGCCTACCTCCCACCGCAAATCCTCCGCGAGAAGTATTTCGAGCCCTTCAAGGCCGCTGCCCTCGCCGGTACGCTGACGATGATGGTCAACTCTGCCAGCATCAACAGCGTGCCCGTGCATGCCAGTTACGAATACCTCACCCAGTGGTTGAAGAAAGACCTCAACTGGGACGGCATGCTCGTCACCGACTGGGCCGACATCAACAACCTCTACACACGCGAGAAAGTAGCCAAGGACAAGAAAGACGCCATCCGACTGGCCATCAACGCCGGCATCGACATGTCGATGGACCCCTACAACGTGGATTTCTGCATCCTGCTCAAAGAACTGGTGGAAGAGGGCAAGGTGCCCATGACACGCATCGACGATGCCGTGCGCCGCATCCTGCGCGTGAAATACCGCCTCAACCTCTTCGCTGAACCCAACACGGGTGGCAAGGGATATGAGAAGTTCGGCAGCGACGAATTCGCCGAGAAATCCCTCCGCGCCGCCGAGGAAAGCGAGGTGCTGCTGAAAAACGAGGGCAACATCCTGCCACTCGCCCCTGGCAAGAAAATCCTGCTCACAGGACCCAATGCCAACCAGATGCGCTGTCTGCACGGCGGATGGAGCTATACCTGGCAGGGCAGCAATGCTGAAGACCTCGCAGAGAAATACAACACCATCTACGAAGCACTCTGCAACAAATATGGCAAGGAGAACATCATCCTCGAACAAGGTGTCACCTACAATGAGAAGGGCGCTTACTACGATGAGAACGAACCGCAGATACAGAAAGCCGTTGACGCCGCCAAAGGCGCTGACATCATTATCGCCTGCATCGGCGAGAACTCCTACACCGAGACTCCGGGCAACCTCACTGACCTCTGGCTTTCTGGCAATCAGCGTGAACTGGTGAAGCAACTGGCTCAAACGGGCAAGCCCATCATCCTCGTGCTCAACGAAGGACGGCCGCGACTGATCGCCGACATCGAACCGCTGGCAAAAGCTGTCGTGGATATCCTCATCCCCGGCAACTACGGTGCTGACGCACTGGCCAACCTCCTCGCCGGCGATGTCAACTTCTCGGCCAAACTCCCCTATACCTATCCCCGTGAGATCAACTCCCTCAACACTTATGACTATAAAGTGAGCGAGGAGGTGGGCACCATGTCCGGAGCCTACAACTATGACGCAAAAGTCTCTCTGCAGTGGCCCTTCGGCTACGGACTGAGCTACACCATCTTCGAATACAGCAACCTGAGGGTTGACAAGACCTCCTTCACAGCCAACGACATGCTCACCGTGAGCGTCGATGTGAAGAACACAGGCAACCGGGTCGGCAAGGAAGCCGTCCTGCTCTACAGCAGCGACTTGCTGGCATCCATCGTTCCCGACAACAAGCGGTTGCGCAACTTCACAAAAATCGAACTGCAAGCCGGTGAACAGAAGACCGTCACCTTCCAGTTGCCAGCCAAAGACCTCGCCTTCGTCGGCGCCGATGGCAAATGGATACTCGAAGAGGGTGACTTCACATTGAAAGTGGGCAATCAGACTGTGGGCATCACCTGCACCCAGACCAAGAAATGGGAGACGCCCAACATCTAAGGTACTCTGTGGCGGCAAAAATCTTCGTTTTTATTTTGCATTCCGCATGAGTTTCATTACCTTTGCATCCGCTTTGGTCCGATAGTTCAATGGATAGAATAAGTCTCTCCTAAAGATTAGATCCGGGTTCGATTCCCGGTCGGACTACGCTGGATACCCTGTAAGTCATTGATTTACAGGGTAATTTTGGCTTTAAGGCACCCCAGTCCCTCGCCCTGAGGGAGATAACATCATTGCATACTACAGTCCCTCGCCCTGAGGGAGACAACATCATTGCATACCACGGTCCCTCGCCCTGAGGGAGACAACATCATTGCATACCACAATCCCTCTCACTCGAGGGAGACAACATCATTGCATACTACAGTCCCTCTCACTGAGGGAGATAACATCATTGCATTCCACAATCCCTCTCCCTCGAGGGAGAGGATAGGTGAGGGGGAAACGTCCTAAAAAAGCAAAAGCCCTCAACCCAGAGCATCGCCATAGGGAAGAAACAATCATCAAAAAAGATAGTCATGACAGAGAAAGAGAAAATGCTGGCCGGCGAAATCTATTCAGCCACCGACCCCACACTGATAGGAGAGCTGTATGCCACGAGAGAGCTGACCTGCGACTATAATTCGCTGCGTCCATCAGAAACCCAGAAAATGAGGGAGATCTTGAAAAAACTGCTCGGTCACACCGCCGATGACCTTTTCATCATCAACCAACCTTTCCGCTGCGACTACGGCAAACATATCAGCATCGGACGGCGGTTTTTCGCCAACTTCAATTTCACGGTGCTCGACGAGGCTCGGGTCACCATCGGCGATGACTGTTTCATCGGACCCAATGTCAGCATCTACACCGCCTGCCACAGCACAGACCCCGTGGAGCGCAACTCCCGCAGGGAATGGGCCAGACCCGTCAACATCGGCAACAATGTGTGGATCGGCGGCAGCGTGACCATCCTTCCTGGCGTGACCATCGGTGACAATGTGACCATCGGGGCCGGATCGGTGGTGGTCAGCGACATCCCCTCCAATTCCATCGCTGTGGGCAACCCCTGCCGTGTCGTAAGACAGGTTCCTTAAGCACCCCTAAGGGCATATCAACCCCTCTCCCTCGAGGGAGAGGATGGGAAAGGGGGATTTCCCAGCGGGCAAAAAATAGCTGCCCTCACCTAACCTCTCCCAAAGGGAGAGGGATAGATTTCAAAAAGGAAACAGCCCCTCTCCCTGAGGGAGAGGCGGGGGTGAGGGGGCATATCACTCCCGAAACAAAAGACTGACCAGTTCGTCGATTGAACAGCAAACGGCACTGAACAACTTATACATCAGTTCGGGCTCTTGTTTCTCAGGGATGTAGGCGATGGTCGTTTTTCCTCTGCCGGCAAACCATCCGGCCTCAGTGTGGGCGCTCCTGCCGCAGGGAAGCACCAGCACACAGGTGTCGCATGCCTCCATTGCCTCAATGTCGTTGTGAAACTGCCGCTCTGCCTTGGGATGATGCAGCATGTCGCGGTACTGTTGCGGTGTCCACTCCATATAGTCTTCGCTCACGCCACTCCATTTAAACCCCGGGTCGCCCGACGGAGGATTGCGAAAGTCGTAAACCTCATGCCCAGCTTCCCTCAATTTGGCAACCACATCGGGATAATACCCGTTGCGCCAACTGCTTGCTACATATATCTTGCGTTTTTTCATAAGCTTACGTGCCTATAATGATTTAAGTTACACCGCCATATAGCACGCACTTTGCGGTCATTGAAGAATCTGATGAATTTCTTGTTCATTTCAGTTTCTCCCATGCTTTTTATTTCTTGTCTCTGAGTTCATTTTCAATATCTTCAATAGATGGTAGAGCGCTTTTGAAGTCTTCTGTCAGTTTGTCGAAGATTTCAACGGAAGAAACCCCAATGGGAGAATCTACCCCTTGTAGAGTATATTCTGCCACAACATCGTTTTTGTCTTTACAAATGAGAAGACCGATGGTAGGATTGTCTTGTTCGGTGCACATCAGTTTGTTGACAGCTGTGACATAGAAATTTAGTTGCCCAATGTGCTCAGGTTTGAATGCTGTTGCTTTTAGCTCTATCACAACATAACAATGCAGGCGCACATGATAGAAAAGTTGGTCAATGTAGAAATCTTCATTCCCAACGCGGAGGTGTACTTGGTGACCATAGTAAGTAAAGCCCTTGCCCAATTCCAACAAATACTTGGAAATGTGAGTGTCAAGATGTGTTTCCAATTCGCGCTCCTGCATCTCCTGACGCACGCCCATGATATCTATAACATAGGGATCTTTTGTTATTTGTTGTGCAAGATCGCTCTGTGGAGTTGGTAGCGTCCGCTTGAAATTACTAATAGCCTTACCCTGTCGTTCATAAAGTTTGTTTTCTATCTGCCAGTCAAGTACTGTGCGGCTCCAATTGTTTTCAATAATCTGATGAACATAAAACAGGACCTTTTCTGGTGCTTTTAGAAATTTATCAATAAGCAACTTGTGATGTCCCCATGGAACAGAAAAGATCGGCAATTCAGAATAGCCCCCAACTTGGGGGTAATTTGAGATATTACTGATTTGTGGAAAAATACCCTCAAGTTGGGGGGAGATTTTCACAGCATTGGAGTAAAGAATATAAAATCTCTTGATATAGCCAAGATTCGTAGGAGAAAAGCCTTTGGTGTCGGGGAACTCTTCCTTTAAGTCAATACTAAGGTTCTTGAAAAATTCAGAACCATAAGTATTCTCAAAATCGCGCTCGACAATATCTTGCCCCAATGACCAGTAAAATTTCAGCAATTCACTATTCACCTTCACAGCAGCCTTAATCTGGCTCTGGCGAAAACGTTGGCTGAGGGACTTCAGCCATTCTGCATATTCTTTATTTATACTTAATAGTTTACTCATTTCAGTTCCTCCCACCCTTTTTGTATCTCGTCCATCAAAATGTTGGCTTCCTTGTTCAGCTGTGCCGACTCCCACAAATCTGCTTCCAACTTTCTGATGTTGATCATAGTTTCTGAGTTTTCATACAAAATTAATCATTTTGTTTCTATCATCATGTTTTTTAGGCAAAAAACTGTCCTTGCCGGGGCAAAAAAATAGGGTGATCGGCTCTTTTCCGATGTGTTTTTTGCTGTATCAAAATTTTGTCGTACTTTTGCACACAATATGGTACTCAATTATATTTGGATTGCATTTTTCCTGGTATCCTTTGTCATCGCCTTGGTGAAACTGGTTTTCATGGGCGACGTGACCGTGTTTCCGGCCATGATGGACTCCACGTTTGAGAACTCCAAGACAGCCTTTGAGATTTCTCTCGGACTTACGGGCGTGCTCACCCTGTGGATGGGTATTATGAAGGTCGGAGAGAAAGGAGGCGTGGTGAATGCTTTCGCGCGCCTGCTCAGTCCGGTATTTGTCAAATTGTTTCCCGACATACCCAAGGGACATCCCGTCTCCGGATCGATTTTCATGAATTTCGCCGCCAACATGCTCGGACTGGACAATGCCGCCACGCCGTTGGGTTTGAAAGCCATGGAGCAGTTGCAGGAACTCAACCCCAAGAAGGACACGGCCACCAATCCGATGATCATGTTCCTGGTGCTCAACACCTCCGGACTGACCATCATCCCGGTCAGTATCATGGTTTACCGGGCACAGTTGGGGGCTGCCCAACCGACCGATGTGTTCATCCCCATCCTTTTGGTGACCTTCTTCTCCACCCTGGCGGGATTGGTTGTCACCTCCATCTACCAGCGTATCAATCTCCTCAACCGCACGATGCTGCTCACCATTGGCGGCCTGTGCTTGTTTGTGGCCGCTGTCATCTGGGGACTTGGACGTATGGACAAGGAACAGATGAATGTGGTGAGTACCACGGTGGCCAACACATTGCTCATGACCATCATCGTGGGATTCATCGCCGCCGGTGTGCGCAAACGGATCAATGTCTATGACAGTTTCATCGAAGGGGCGAAAGGCGGTTTCGACACCGCCGTGCGCATCATCCCCTATCTGGTGGCCATCCTGGTGGGTATCGGTGTGTTCCGTGCCTCAGGGGCCATGGACATGGTGATCAGCGGCATCAGGTGGACCGTGGATGCCTGTGGAGCCAACACCGACTTCGTGGAAGCCCTGCCGACGGCTCTGATGAAACCGCTCTCGGGCAGTGGTGCCCGCGGCATGATGGTGGATGCCATGACGCAGCATGGCGCCGACTCTTTCGTGGGCAGGTTGAGCTGCATCTTCCAAGGTTCCACCGACACCACGTTCTACGTGTTGGCGGTATATTTCGGGAGTATCGGCGTGAGGCATACCCGCCATGCTGTGACATGCGGCTTGTTGGCTGACCTGGCCGGCATCCTGGCAGCTATTGCCATCGGATATATGTTTTTCAATTGATCAAATGAGAAATGGCTAATTTAAAATCACTTGCCAAAGATACGGCCATTTATGGCTTGAGCAGCATTGTCGCTCGTTTTGTCAATTACCTGCTCGTTCCCATTCAGACCTCCAAATTTGCCTCCACAGGAGGTGAATACGGCATCATCACGAATGTTTATGCTTACGTGGCGATCCTCATCATGTTGCTGACTTTCGGCATGGAAACCACGTTCTTCAGGTTCATGAACAAGGAGGGCATGAATCAGGAAAAGGTGTATTCCACCGTGCTGAGAATGGTGGGAACGGTGGGTGTGGTGACAACGCTGATCATGCTGCTGTTCTGCCGGCAGATCGCGGAGTTGCTGGGTTATGGCAACCATCCGGAATATGTGGTGGTGATGTATCTCACCGTGGCGCTCGACGCTTTCACCGCCATCGCATTCGCTTATCTGCGCTGCAAGCACCGTCCCATCAAATTCGCTTCGCTGAAAATCGCCAATATCGCACTGAACATCGTGCTCAACCTCATCTATTTCTTCGGGTTGCCACTGCTTCATCTCAATCCGTTCGGCATCTACGGCGATACGTTCCACTATGATGTGGTATGGGTGTTCTACATCAATCTCTTCTGCTCATTGTTCAATCTCGTTTTCCTGCACAAGGAACTCAGGGGCATCAATCATGGATTTGACTATAAGATGTGCCGTCAGATGCTGTCATACGCCTGGCCGATCCTTGTCATGGGAATAGCCGGACAGCTCAACCAAAGCCTTTCGCAGATCATGTTCCCCAAGGTGTATCCAGGCAGCAACGGATTCAGCGAACTGGCCATCTATGGTGCCTGCATCAAGATCGCCATGATCATGATGATGATCACGCAGGCTTTCCGGTTTGCCTACGAACCTTTCGTTTTCAGCAAGGTGAAAGACAAAGACAGCAAGGAGGTGTATGCGCAGACGATGAAATACTACATCATCTTCACCTTGCTGGCTTTCCTCGTGGTCATGGCATATCTTGAGCTGCTCAAGTTCCTGATTGGCGAGAGCTACTGGAGCGGGTTGCGGGTGGTACCGATCGTGATGGCCGCCGAGATCATTTTCGGCATCTTCTTCAACCTCTCATTCTGGTATAAACTGACCGACCGCACCATCTGGGGGGCCTATTTCTCGGGCATAGGAGCTGTGGTGCTCTTCACCATCAACCTGCTCCTGATACCGCGCTTCAGTTACATGGCATGTGCATGGGCCGGACTCGTCGCTTACAGCGTCTCGATGCTGCTGTCTTACTTCATCGGACAGAAGTATTTCCCCGTGGCTTATCCCCTGCGCGACATTTTCTCCTATTTCGTCGTAGCTGCCGTATTGTATGTGTGCATCCATTTCGCCTCTGCCAACCTTCCTCTTTGGGCTTCGCTGACTGTGAACACCTTGCTCGTGCTCCTGTTCGTGGCCTATACGGTGAAGCGCGACTTCCCATTGTCCAACCTGCCCTATATCGGCAAGTATTTCAGAAAATAAAACAATAAAAAACCAAAATAATGATTATGAGAAAAATTGCTTTGTTCATTACCGGTCTGGCCATGTTGACACAGGCCAAGGCCGATGAAGGAATGTGGACCATCTACAACCTGCCCCCCCAGGTGTATGAGATCATGCAGAACGAAGGCTTCACCATGACCTACAACGACCTTTACTACGGGGAGAACGCCCTGAAGAATGCCGTGGTCAATTTCAGCGGCTATTGCACAGGCGTCGTCGTCTCTCCCGACGGTCTGGTGTTCACCAACCACCACTGCGGCTTCGAGGCCATCCGCAGCCACTCCACCGTGGAGCATGACTATATGCTCAATGGCTTCTATGCCAAGTCCTATGAGGAGGAACTGCCCAACAAAAACATGTTTGTCAGTTTCATGACCGACCAGGTCGATATCACCGACAAACTCCTGGCCATGGGACTGGAGCAGATGAGCAACGACCAGCGCGAACTGCTGATCGACTCGCTCTCCAACGTGCTGACCGACTCGGTGAAGCGCATCGACAAGACCCTCCACGTCAACATCGACCCGTTCTATGAGGGCAACCGCTACTATGCCACCACCTATCAGGACTTCACCGACCTCAGACTGGTGTTTACCATCCCCAAGTCGATGGGTAAGTTCGGCGGCGAGACCGACAACTGGATGTGGCCGCGCCAGACCTGCGACTTCTCCGTCTTCCGCATCTATGCCGACCCCAAGACCAACGGACCGGCTGAATACAGCGAGGACAACGTGCCTTATCATCCCAAACGGTGGGCACAGGTGTCGATGCAGGGATACAAGGACGGCGACTTCGCCATGACCATCGGCTATCCCGGCAGTACGGAGCGCTACCTCTCCTCCTATGGCATCAAGGAAATGAGAGACGCCGGAAACTCCATCCGCGCCCAGGCCCGTGGCGTGAAACAGGAGGTGATGCTCAAGCACATGCGCGCCAGCGAGGCCGTACGTATCAAGTATGACAGCAAATATGCCAGCAGTTCCAACTACTGGAAGAACTCCATCGGCATGAACAAATGTATCGACTCCATCGGCATCATCCAGCAGAAAGCTCAGTTTGAGCAGAAAATCCGCGACTGGCAGAACCAGACGGGATACCTGAAAGGCAAACTGGACTTCGACAAGATGAAACGCCTCTATGCTGACAATTTCGAACCCACCTACACCTTCTATTACCTCGTGGAGTCGTTCTTCAGCAACAATGAGTTCTTCCGCCGCGCAAGGATGCTCAACAGCAGCATGCAACTGCAGGGTCCGGAGGACAAGCCCAACAAGCAGTATGTGCTCATCGACGACAACTCCGACGAATGGGACGAGGCACTGGAGAAGGAGGCACTGGCCGCCATGCTCAAGAACTACGCCGGACAGGTGAAGGAACAATACCTGCCCAAATTCTACACCACCATCCGCACGAAATTCGGCAACAACTACACCAAATATGTGGATTACCTGTGGAAGAAATCAGACCTGATGAAGAAGGGGAAGAAACTCTATGTCAACAAGAAGAAATTCCAGAAAGACCCCGGAGTGCGCTTCGGTGCCGACATCATGGACGTGCTCTATGACCTGAGAGAAGCCCTCCTCACCAATGGCGATGAGATCCAGACCCAGGAGCGCTATCTCTGCGACGCCGTGATCAGAATGGAACAGGACCTGCCCCACTACAGCGACGCCAACTTCACCATGCGCCTGAGCTACGGACAGGTGGGTGAATACCTGCTCAACGGCGCGCCGTCGGGATACTACACCACCGCAGAGAGCATCGTCGAGAAGATGGACAAGGCCAAGGACAACTTCGAGTACGAGGTTGAGCCCATCATGAGGGAACTGCTCTCGGCCAAGGACTTCGGAGCCTATACCGACAAGACCACAGGCAAGATGCAGCTCTGCTTCCTCACCAACAACGACATCACGGGCGGCAACAGCGGTTCTCCGATGTTCAATGGCAAGGGTGAGCTCATCGGCCTGGCTTTCGACGGCAACTGGGACAGCCTCTCCAGCGACATCTTCTTCGACAAACAACTCGCACGCTGCATCGGCGTTGATATCCGCTTCGTGCTGTTCATGATGGACCGCTGGGGACATGCAGACCGCCTGCTGAAGGAGATCAATGCCAAATAAGGATTGATTCACCTTATTAATATAATAGCTCAACAAAAAATCCCAAGCCTTTCAGATGGCTTGGGATTTTTTGTTGTTGGGATGAATTACTTTTTCTTGGGTTTGCGACGTGCCCATCCTTCTTCGGAGAAGTCGGGCTCATCATCCTTCAGGATGACGTCATGACCTTGGAAGAACTGGCGCCAGTCATCATTGCGGCCGCTTTCCATCCGGGCAGCCCCGCGGGTACCTTTCTTCCTGCGTGACTCAGGCTGCTGTTCCTGCGCCCTCTGGTTGCGCTTCGATTTCTTCTCGAAACGGGAGAAATTGTCGGGCGTCTGACGGCTCTCGCGCTGCTGGCGACCGCCAGAGGCAGCTGTCTTGCCCCCCTTCTTGGCGCCATGGTTAGGATCATCGGCATCGTTGCAGCGCACCTCACGCCCTTTGTAAGTTGTCCCGTCCAGGCACTGCATGACGTAGTCGGCATCCTTCTCGGGCACCTCGATATAAGAGAACTTGCTCAGCAGGTCGATATGTCCCACCTCCTGACGGCCCTCCACGTGCTTGTTGATAAACTGCATCACCTCACCAGGATAGAAACCGTCGGCCTTGCCCAGGTTGATGAACAACCGGCGATAGCCGCTCTCAGCCTTGCGCTTGCCTTTCGACTCACCACGCCTGCTGCTCTTTTCGGAGCGCTCTGACTTGGCGCTGGGTTTCTCGATGACGGGGGCGTCGGCGTAATAGGCCAGGAAGCGTCCGAAGTTGCGCGACACGATCTTCTTGATCAGGTCTTCCTTCTCCATGTATTCAAAATGGCGGTTGATCTCCTCCATGAAGGGAGCGATCTCCTCCTCGTTGACATCCGTCTTCTCAATCTGGTCCATCACGCGGTAGAGCTGTTTGGTGCAGATTTCATGGGGCGTGGGAAGTTCTGCCTCCACGAAGGATTTGCCGATCTCCTTCTCGATGGCACGGATCTTTTTATGTTCGCGTGTATGGACGATGGAGATGGAGGTGCCTTTCTTGCCGGCACGGCCTGTACGGCCACTGCGGTGGGTGTAGTTCTCGATGTCCTCGGGGAGTCCGAAATTGATGACATGGGTGAGGTCATCGACATCCAGTCCGCGGGCAGCCACATCAGTGGCCACAAGCAGTTGGGTGAGATGCTGGCGGAATTTCTGCATGGTCAGGTCGCGCTGCTGCTGCGAGAGGTCGCCATGGAGCGACTCGGCATTATAGCCGTCGCGGATCAGTTTGTCGGCGATTTCCTGCGTCTCCACCTTTGTCCGGCAGAAGATGATGGCGAAGATCTTGGGATAATAGTCCACGATGCGCTTCAGAGCCAGGTACTTGTCCTTGGCATGCACCATGTAATAGATATGGTTGACATGCTCGGCTCCTTCGTTGCGGCTGCCCACGACGATTTCCTTGTGGTCGTGGAGGTAGTTGCGGGCAATGGCCTCGATCTCCTTGCTCATGGTGGCGGAGAAGAGGAGGGTGTTGCGGTCGGTGGGCACTCCTTTGAGGATCTCATCGATACTCTCCGAAAAGCCCATGTTGAGCATCTCGTCGGCCTCGTCGAGCACGACGTTGCTCACCTGGTCGAGGTGTGCCACACCGCGGTTCATCAGGTCGATGAGCCGGCCGGGGGTGGCGACGATGATCTGCACGCCCTTCTTGAGGGCATTGATCTGGTTGACGATGGATGTGCCGCCATAGACCGGGATGATGCGTATGCCACGCATGTATTTGGAGAAGTCCTTCAGGTCATCACTGATCTGGAGGCACAGTTCCCGGGTCGGTGAGAGGATCAACGCCTGAGTGGCTTGGTTGTCAGGGTCGATTTTCTGTAATAGGGGGATGCCATAGGCGGCGGTTTTTCCCGTACCGGTCTGAGCCAGTGCAATGACATCGTTGCCATTGCCCAGCAGGTAGGGGATCACTTCTTCTTGCACTGGCATGGGACTTTCGAAACCCATCTCAGTGATGGCTCGGCGAATCTCTTCGGCGACGCCTAATTCTTCAAATGTTTTCAAATCTGTTGTTTACTCAAGTTTCGCATTTGCTCAACCTTTTGGAGTTTAGGAGTTTAGGAGATTGGGAGTTTAGACCATAGAACTGATTATTCATCGTCCGTATAGGCTATGACTTGCAAGAGTAATGTCCACACTCCTATACTTCCAAACTCCTACACTCCTTTCAACTAAAAAAATTGAGCTGTTTATTTCTTTTTGGTAGTGGTCTTCTTGGGAGTGACGGCGCGCTTGGTCTTGTCAACAACGGGTTCTTCTTTCTTCACTTCGGGCTTGAACACCTTCTCCACCTCCACCTTGAAAATCAGTGTGGAATAGGGAGGAATCTGTCCTGCCTGACGCTCGCCGTAGGCCAGGTTCTGGGGGATATAGAGCTCCCACATACTTCCCTCGGGCATGAGGGTGAGCGCTTCTGTCCAGCCTTTGATGACCTGGTTGGGGCGGAACTTATTGGTCTGCTCACTGCGGGTGTAGCTGCTGTCGAAGACGGTGCCGTCGATCAGTTTTCCCTCGTATTTCACTTCCACCTCATCATTGCTGGTGGCCACGGCTCCGTTGCCTTGACGCAGGATCTTGTACTGGAGTCCGCTGGGAAGGGTCACGACGCCTTCTTTCTTGGCGTTCTCGGCGAGGAATGCCTCACCGGCCTTGAGGTTCTTCTTCAGGTGCTCCTCACGGGCGTTGGAGATATAGGTGGCTGCGGTGGCGTCGCTGAAGTGGAGGGTGTCCTTCTTCAGGGCGGCCAGGAAACCGTTGTTGAACATTTCGGTGCCGATGCTGTCGGTGACGCCGTCCATGTTCTTGCGTGCGTTGGCGATCATGTTGGTGTTCACCATGTGAGCGATGTTGACGCCGGCGCCATAGGCGGTGATTTCCTTGTTGTTCTTCTCCTTGTTGATGGCATCCTCAAAGCCCTCGATGAATTTGTGCATGTAGGCGGTATCGACGCCCATCTGCTCGATGAGGAAGGGAATCAGTCCATTGGTCATCTCCATGCCCATGGCGTAGCTGATGGAGTCGGACTGGCTCTGGAGCACAACAGGTTCGACAACCTGCACGACCTCGTTCTTTTTCTTCTCCTTGTCTTTCTTTCCACCCGCACTGGCAAGGCAGAAAGAGGCACTCGTCAGGACGACGAGTGCCAGCAATAAGGTTCTTCTCATGATCAGAAAGTAATGTTCAGAATTACTTGACGATATCGAGAAGTTCAATCTTGAAAATCAGAGTGGAATAGGGCTTGATCTGTCCCATCTCACGCTCGCCATAAGCAAGTTCGGCAGGGATGTAAACCTCCCATGTGGAACCCACGGGCATGTGGGTCAGAGCCTCGGCGAATCCGGGGATGTTCTGGCGGATCATCATCTCAAGGGCCTCACCACGCTTGTAGCTGCTGTCAAAGACCTCGCCGTCGATGGTCTTGCCCTCATAGTTGACCTTCACCTTCATGGAGTCAGCGGGAATGGCACCGTTGCCCTCTTTGATCACCTTGTACTGGAGACCGCTGGGAAGGGTCTTCACACCCTCTTTCTTGCCGTTCTCAGCCAGGAATTTCTCACCAGCCTCTTTGTTCTCCTTGTATTTCTTCGACATCACCTTGTCGTGGATGGTCTTGGCCATCATGTCAATCTGGGGCATGACTTTCTCAGGGTTCATGAGGGTGGTGTCGCCCTTGATACCGGCCACGAGACCGGCGATGAGGTTCTGGCGTGACACTTTCTGCTCCTCGTCACCGCCGAAGATGGAGTTGTTGATGCCTGTGGTCATCTTCATACCCATGTCGATACCTGCAAAGTAAGCAGCTTGCTTCTTGTCGCCACCAGCCTTGGAACCTTCGTTGAAACCTTTGATGAAGTCAGCGATGTAGGCGGTATCAACGCCCTGTGAGGCGAGGTATTGTGTCAGTTGTCCACCATTGGCGAGTCCGATGGCGTAGCTCAGGGTGTCAACGTCTGTTTTGAGATTGGCTTTGTAGCCTTTGCCGCACGACACGGTGGCGGCGATGATGATTGCCATGACGGCAAGGAATGAAATTTTTCTCATTTTTTTACTAAATATGATAATGGTTTGATGTCTTGTTATTTCACCTCGATCAGTTCAACATCGAAGATCAGGGCTGAGAACGGGGGGATGAGGGTGCCTGCGCCGCCCTCTCCGTAACCGAGGCGGTAGGGAATGAAGAAACGGTATTTAGCACCTTCCTGCATGAGCTGCAGACCTTCGGTCCAGCCTGTGATGACTTGGTTGAGGGGGAAGGTGGCGGGCTCGCCGCGCTGGTAACTGCTGTCGAATACAGTGCCGTCGACGAGGAATCCCTCATAGTGGCAGACCACCTGGTCGGTGGCTTTCGGTTTCTGACCGTTGCCCTCGCGGAGCACCTTGTACTGCAATCCGCTGGGGAGCGTGATCACGCCTTCGTTCTTGGCATTCTCTGCCAGGTATTGTTCTCCGGCTTCCTTGGCGATTTTTCCTTTTGCGTCGCGGTCGGCGCTCATCTTCTTTTCTTTTTCACTGAAATAGTTCTCCACGATGCTCTGCGCATCTTTATTGGAGATCTTCAGGGTGTTGCCGGCGATGACATCCTTGATAGCGTCGGCAAAATCATCAATGTTCAGGTCTGATGCACCCATCTGCGCCAACTGGCGACCGATGCCCAGGCCCAAAGCGTAACTTACTTTGTCCATAAAATAACCTAAAGATTAAAATGCATTTTTAAAATTGCGGCAAAGTTACACATTTTATCTGATTGGAGTGCTGATATTTGAGGAAAAGTTGCTATTTTTGTACATTATTAATATACTTTTGACAGAACGTTTGACCAAAAATGCCTTTGCAATGAAAAAAGTTGTTGTTCTTACCGGTGCCGGCATGTCGGTGGAGAGTGGACTGAAGACTTTCCGCGATGCCGATGGTTTGTGGGAGAATTACCCCGTGTCGGATGTCGCCACCCACGACGGATGGCTGCGCGACCCTGACCTGGTGACGGAGTTTTACAACATGCTTCGCAAGAAGTGCCTGGACGCCAAGCCCAACGAGGGCCATCGCCTCGTCGCACAACTGGAGGAGCATTATGACGTGACCGTAATCACGCAGAACGTGGACAACCTGCACGAGATGGCGGGCAGCAGCCATGTGGTGCACCTGCATGGTGAACTGATGAAGGTCTGTTCGAGCATCGACCCCTATGACCCGCGCTATATCCGGACGCTGACGCGGGAGAATCCTGTGGTGAAGGTGGGAGAGAAAGCCGGAGACGGTTCTCTGCTCCGTCCACACATCGTGTTTTTCCAGGAGTCCGTGCCCATGATCGAGGTGGCTGCGGAAGAGTGTGCCAAGGCCGACATCTTCATCATCATCGGCACCTCGCTGGTGGTCTATCCAGCGGCGGGTCTGATCCATTATGTGCCTGCCTCTGCACCGGTCTATCTCATTGACCCCGGTGATATCAGGATCGGTCAGTCAAATCGGTTTGAGCATCTGAAGATGGGTGCCTCGGAGGGCATGCGCAAACTGATGAAGAAACTGGTGCCATAAGACGGGGGCATAAGAAATGACGCTTGCCAGGGTGAGTGGTTGCCCATGCCCTGGCAAGCGTCTTTTTGGGGTGTTTTGAAACCCGTGGCGGGTCAGATGGTCTTCTGGCGTGTGCCCATGCGGGCCTCGACGACATTGACCACATAGTCGCCCAACTTCTCGCACTCCACGATGAGGTCCATGTAGATGGTGCCCACCGCATAGGTGTATTCGTGGTTGTTGATGTCGTTGATGTTCTGCGATTTCAGCTGGTTGCGGAAGTTGTTGATCTCATTCTCAATATTGAATGAGCGGTTGACATCAAACGACTCCTTCCTGCCCGACATCAGCACGTTCATCTGCGTGAGGGCGTTGTTGACCAGTTCCATCATCTGGTGCATGTGCTCATATTGCTTGTCCGTGAAGTGGTCTTTCTTGCCCTGCACCTTGCGGTTGATGGTACGGGCCATGTTGTAACAGGCATCACCGATGCTCTCAAGTTCGGAGATCTCACGAAGCATGGCGCGGATCTTGGCCTTGGTCTCGTCACTCAGGTGGGCGTCGGACACCTGGTCAAGATATTTGGCGATCTCCACCTCCATGTTGTCGGAGATTCCCTCATACTTCTCGATGCGGTTGAAGAGGTTGGTGAATTTCTGCTCGTCTTTCTCGGTGAGGAGTTCCCGCACCATATGGAACATGCGCTGCATTCTCTCGGCGAATGATGAGATCTCCTTGTGGGCCTCCAGCACGGAGAGCTCGGGGGTCTTCATGATGCCCGACGTGATGAAATGCAGACGGAAGTCTTCTTCTTCATCCACGACCTTGGACTTGATGACCCAGCAGACAAACTTCTCGATATAAGGCACAAACCAAATGAGGAGGAACGTGTTGGAGATGTTGAATGCCGAGTGGAAGGCGGCCAGCACCACGGAGATCTTGGCCAGGTCAGGAGATGCCTGGTCGTAGCCCACGAAATGGCATACGGCCTTGAGGAACCAAGGCAGTACGGCCACGACCCAGACCACACCCACCACATTGATGGCCAAGTGGGCGAAGGCGGCCCTGCGCGCCTGCGTATTGGCACCGATGGCCACGATGTTGGAGGTGATGGTGGTGCCGATGTTCTCACCAAGCACCAGCATGACGCCTTGGTCGAGATGGAGCACGCCGGTGGAGCAGAGGATCATGGTGATGGCCATGATGGCTGCCGAAGACTGCACACACAAGGTGAGCACCGTACCCATCAACAGGAAGAAGAGGGAGTTGATGAAACTGCCGTCATTGAACTGGGCGAAGAAGTTGCTGATGGCCTGGCTGGTCTCGGGATTCTCCACCAGTCCGAACCCGGTTTCCTTCAGGGTTCCCAGTCCGAGGAAGAGGAAGGCCACACCGAAGAGGAAGTCGCCGATGATGCGGCGCTTCTTCATGTAGATGAGGATGATACCGATGAAGAAGGCGGGATAGACAATGCTGGAGATGTTGAGCGAGAAACCAAGGCTCATGATCCATGCGGTCACCGTGGTACCGATATGGGCGCCCATGATGACACTGATGGCCTGGAGGAGGGTGAGCAGTCCCGCATTGACAAACGACACGGTCATCAGGGTGGTGGCGGTGGAACTCTGCACAGCGGCGGTGACAAACATACCGGTGAGCATACCCGTAAACCGATTGGTGGTCATGGCGCCAAGCACATGACGGAGTTGTGGGCCGGCCAACTTCTGGAGGCTCTCGCTCATGGACTTCATACCGAACATGAGGAGGGCAAGCGACCCTAATAACCTAAAAACGATCCAAATCGACATATTTTACAATTTTTTGTGGTCAACTGTCTTTTTTTTGTTTTTTTCTCACTAATTTTACCCAGTGAAATGAAAAACGACGACAATATGAGAGAAATGCTTAAAATCCGTTGCAAAAATAATAAAAAAACTGTAGAATTCCCAATCGGAAGCTCTCTTTCTGAAATTTTTTCCCAATCGGGTATCCAGATGGAATACGGGCCCATGGGTGCGAAGGTCAACAACAGGGTCTCCGGACTCGGCATGAGGCTATACAGAAACGCCGATGTGGAGTTTCTCGACATCAAGACTCCGTCGGGCAGCCGCACCTATACCCGCACGCTGTTCTTCGTATTGTCGAAAGCCGTGCATGACCTCTTCCCCGACGGGACGGTGGTCATCGACATCCCCGTGTCCAACGGCTACTACTGCGACATGCAGATCGGCCGTGCCTTGAGGCCGGAGGATGTGGAAGCCGTCAGCCGACGCATGAAGGAAATCATCGCCGCCGACATCCCCATCCGCCGCCATGAGTGCACCACGGAGGAGGCCATTGAGATCTTCACCCGCCGGAAGGCTTTCTCAAAAGTGAAACTGCTGCGGTCGACAGGTGACCTCTACACCATCTACCACGACCTCGACGGCTATGCCGATTACTACTACGGCGCACTGCTGCCCAGGACGGGAATGCTGTATCTCTTCGGCCTGGAACCCTATTATGAGGGCATGCTGCTGCGCATCCCCTCGCTGACCACTCCAGGACAACTGGGCGAGATGATCCGCCAGGACAAGATGTTCGGCATCTTCCAGGAGCACCACCGCTGGCAGAACATCCTCGGCATCAGTACGGTGGGTGATTTCAACGAACTCGTGGCAAAGGGGGGCGCCTCCCTGCTGATCAATGTGTCGGAAGCCCTGCAGGAGAAGAAAATCGCACACATCGCCGAGGAGATTGCCGCGCGCGAGGGGGTGAGGATTGTCCTCATCGCCGGTCCCTCATCAAGCGGCAAGACCACCACTTGCATGAGACTGGCCATCCAACTGGTGTGCAATGGTCTCAAACCGGTCATGATATCGCTCGACAATTATTTCGTCAACCGCGAAGACACGCCGCGCGACGACAAGGGCGACTTCGACTACGAACACCTGCATGCCCTCAACATCCCGTTGCTCAACAAACAACTCATGGCGCTGCTCAACGGCGAGGAAGTGGAACTGCCGCGCTACAACTTCCAGAACGGACGGAGCGAGCGCAGCGGCACCCGCATGAAAATGGGCAAAAACGACATTCTGGTGATCGAGGGCATCCATGCACTGAATCCCGAACTGACCAAGATGGTGCCCGAATCGCAGAAATTCAAGGTGTATGCCTCGGCACTGACCACCATCCTGCTCGACAAGCACAACTACATCCCCACAACCGACAACCGACTGCTCCGCCGCATCGTCCGCGACGACAAATACCGGGGCGTGTCGGCCCGGGAGACCATCCGCCGATGGCCGTCGGTCCGCGCCGGCGAGAACAAGTGGATCTTCCCCTTCCAGGAGAATGCCGACGAGATGTTCAACACGGCCATGATCTATGAATTGGCGGTCATCAAGAAACAGGCCATGAGCCTGCTGGAGCGCGTGCCGCAAAATGTGGATGAGTTCTCCGAGGCTTACCGGCTGAGAAAGTTCCTCAGCTACTTCTGCGACCTCACCGACAAAGAACTGCCCTTCACCTCCCTCCTCAGGGAATTCCTGGGAGGCAGTTCGCTGAAATACTGATCATCCGGAGGTTGGGCGCACCCAACCTCCTTTTCATTCATCATATATTCATTTTTGCTGCATAATTATCGCCATATTAGGATAATTATGCAGTATTTATGTATATATTTGCATAAAAGTGATTTTTTATTCAAATACATTTTGTGATTTCAATATATTTTTAGAACTTTGCACCCCGAATGAATCAAACAGGTTGGAAAGGGCATCTTCATGGCCTGCTTTCCAACTTGTCAATAGTAAACATTATGGCAGAACAATTGGAAATTAAGGAATTAGACCACGTCGTAGTTCGTTTCTCCGGTGACTCCGGCGATGGTATGCAGTTGGCCGGCAACATTTTCTCAACCGTGTCGGCATCTGTGGGCAATGGCATCTCCACTTTCCCTGATTACCCCGCCGACATCCGTGCCCCGCAAGGTTCGCTTACTGGCGTGTCGGGTTTTCAGGTGCATATCGGAAAGGGCAAGGTATATACCCCGGGAGACCTCTGTGATGTTCTGGTGGCCATGAACGCCGCCGCACTGAAGACACAGTACCGATACACCAAACCTCAGGCCACGGTGATCATCGATACCGACAGTTTCGGACCCAATGACCTGAAAAAGGCCAATTTCCAGACGGACGACTATCTCGGTGAGATGGGAATCGACCCCGACCGCGTGGTGGCCTGCCCGATCACAAAGATGGTGAAAGACTGTCTGGCCGACAGCGGCATGGACAACAAATCGGTGCTCAAATGCCGCAACATGTTTGCCCTTGGACTGGTCTGCTGGTTGTTCAACCGCGACCTCAACCTGGTTTCCAACTTCCTCCGCGAGAAGTTTGCCAAGAAACCTGCCATCGCCGAGAACAACATCAAGGTGGTGCAGGCCGGTTTCGACTACGGCCACAACGTGCACGCTTCCGTGCCCGCCACTTACCGCATCGAATCCACATCGAAGGTGAAAGGCCGCTACATGGACATCACCGGCAACAAGGCCACGGCCTACGGACTCATCGCCGCTGCCGAGAAAGCCGGACTGCGCCTGTATCTGGGCTCATACCCCATCACTCCTGCCACCGACATCCTGCATGAGTTGTCGAAACACAAGTCCTGCGGTGTGATCACCGTGCAGTGCGAGGATGAGATCTCCGGTTGTGCAAGTGCCATCGGCGCAGCCTTCGCCGGAGCATTGGCAGCCACTTCCACCTCCGGACCTGGCATCTGCCTCAAGTCCGAGGCCATGAACCTGGCCGTGATCGATGAGCTGCCCCTGGTGGTGATCGATGTGCAGCGCGGCGGTCCCTCTACAGGACTGCCCACGAAGAGTGAGCAGACCGACCTCCTTCAGGCTCTCTACGGACGCAACGGCGAATCGCCCATGCCGGTGATCGCCGCCACCAGTCCCACCGACTGCTTCGACGCCGTCTATTCCGCAGCGAAGATCGCCCTTGAGCACCTCACTCCCGTCATCCTCCTCACCGACGCCTTCGTGGCCAATGGTTCGGCAGCCTGGAAACTGCCCACCATGGACGAACTGCCCGCCATCCGCCCGCACTTCGTGACCCCGGAGCAGAAAGGCAAATACACCCCGTATGAGCGCGACCCCGAGACAAAGGTGCGCTATTGGGCCATCCCCGGACAAGAGGGATATACCCACATCATCGGCGGACTGGAGAAAGACGGCAGCACCGGCGCCATCTCCACCAATCCGGAAAACCACGACCTGATGTGCCGCCTGCGCGCTGAGAAGATCGCACGCATCCCGGTTCCCGATGTCGAGGTGGCCGGCGACGTGGACGATGCCCAACTGCTCATCGTGGGCTTTGGTGGCACCTACGGCCACCTCTACTCCGCCATGGACGAGCTGCGTGCCAAAGGCCACAAGGTGGCACTGGCCCACTTCAAGTTCATCAACCCGCTGCCAGCCAACACGGCAGAGGTGCTCTCACGCTATCCGAAGGTGGTGGTGGCCGAACAAAACCTCGGTCAGTTTGCTGCCTATCTGCGCTCCAAGGTTGACGGCTTCGTGCCCGAACAGTTCAATCAGGTCAAAGGCCAGCCCTTCGTCGTCGCTGAGTTGACAAAGGCGTTTGAGGAAATCATCAAGAAATAGAAAAAGGAGACCATTATGAGCGAATATACAGCACAAGATTACAAAAAGGGCCAGCCCCGCTGGTGCCCCGGTTGCGGCGACCATTTCTTCCTCGCCTCACTCCACAAGGCTATGGCTGAGGTAGGCGTGGCCCCACACGACATGGCTGTCATCTCCGGCATCGGGTGCAGCAGCCGCCTGCCCTATTACGTGAGCACTTACGCCATGCAGACCATCCACGGACGCGCTGCTTCCATCGCCACCGGCGCCAAGGTGGCCAATCCCAACCTGACCGTATGGCAGGTGAGCGGCGACGGCGACGGTCTGGCCATCGGCGGCAACCACTTCATCCATGCCATGCGGCGCAATATCGACATCAACATGATCTTGCTCAACAACCGGATCTACGGACTCACCAAGGGCCAGTATTCTCCCACATCGCCCCGTGGCTTCGTCTCGAAGTCAAGTCCCTACGGCACCGTGGAGGACCCGTTCCGTCCGGCAGAGCTCTGCTTCGGCGCACGAGGACGCTTCTTCGCCCGCGCCGTGGCCACCGACGGTCCTGGCACCATCGAGGTGCTCAAGGCAGCCTACCATCACAAGGGAGCCGCCGTCTGCGAGATCCTGCAGAACTGCGTCATCTTCAACAATGGCGCCTATGACCCCATCTACAACAAGGAGGGCCGCAAGAAGAACGCCATCTACGTGCGCCACGGCGAGAAACTCGTCTTCGGCGAAAACGATGAGTATGGCCTCATGCAGGAGGGCTTCGGCCTCAAGGTGGTCAAAATCGGTGAAAACGGCGTCACCCTCGACGACATCCTGGTACACGACGCCCATTGCGAGGACAACACCCTGCAACTGAAACTGGCCATGATGGACAACGAGCATGGTTTCCCGGTCGCCCTCGGTGTCATCCGCGACGTGGAGGCTCCCACCTACGAAGCTTCCGTGGCAGCGCAGATCGAGGAGGTGAGCAGCAAGAAGAAATATCACAATTTCATGGAACTGCTTGAAACCAATGATACTTGGGAAGTGAAATAAACATCTGGTGCGGCACCCTTTCGGATGCCGCACTTGTTTTGCAAACTATATGTTGCAAATAGGTTGGGCGACCCTCGTTTTTTGAAAAGTTTAACCTAAAAAAGAATTGCACACTACATTTTTTGTGTGCGATAACTTTGTCAATACATGCTTTTTTGCTAACTTTGCCGTCGATTTTAAAACCATAAGGTAAAGAGACTTTTCACAATTTAATTTTATATAAAATGGCAAAGTTTGATAAGGCAATTTTAGAGAAGTACGGTATCAAAGGTACTACTGAAGTAATGTACAATCCTTCCTATGAGGAGTTGTTCGAGGAGGAGATGAAGCCCGGTCTTACTGGCTATGACAAAGGACAGCTCACCGAGCTGGGCGCCGTCAATGTCATGACTGGCATCTACACCGGCCGTTCACCTAAGGACAAGTTCATCGTCGTCGATGAGAATTCCAAGGACACCGTTTGGTGGACTACTGAAGCCTATAAGAATGACAACCATCCCGCATCCCTCGAGACCTGGGAGGCTGTGAAGGACCTCGCCAAGAAAGAGCTCTCCAACAAGAAGCTCTATGTGGTGGACGGTTTCTGCGGCGCCAACAAAGACACCCGCATGAAGGTGCGCTTCATCATGGAGGTGGCCTGGCAGGCTCACTTCGTGACCAACATGTTCATCCGTCCGATCAATGAGGAAGAACTTGCACAGGAGCCCGACTTTGTCGTGTTCAACGCTTCAAAAGCCAAGGTAGAGAACTACAAGGAGCTTGGCCTCAACTCCGAGACCGCCGTTGTCTTCAACGTGACCAGCCGTGAACAGGTGATCCTCAACACATGGTATGGTGGTGAGATGAAGAAAGGACTCTTCTCCATGATGAACTACTACCTGCCGCTGAAGGGCATCGCTGCCATGCACTGCTCTGCCAACACTGATCTCAACGGTGAGAACACCGCCATCTTCTTCGGTCTCTCCGGCACTGGCAAGACCACTCTTTCCACCGACCCGAAACGTCTCCTCATCGGTGACGACGAGCACGGATGGGACGACAATGGCGTCTTCAACTTCGAGGGCGGCTGCTACGCCAAGGTGATCAACCTCGACAAGGAGAGCGAGCCCGACATCTACAATGCCATCCGCCGCAACGCCCTGCTGGAGAACGTCACCGTGGATGCAGAGGGCAAGATCGACTTCGCCGACAAGTCGGTGACCGAGAACACCCGCGTGAGCTACCCCATCGAGCATATCGAGAAGATCGTGAAGAACGTGAGCCCGGTCAGCGCCGGTCCCGCCGCCAAGCAGGTGATCTTCCTCTCCGCCGATGCCTTCGGTGTGCTTCCTCCCGTCAGCATCCTGACCCCGGAGCAGACCAAATACTACTTCCTCTCCGGATTCACCGCAAAACTCGCCGGAACAGAGCGCGGCATCACCGAGCCCACTCCCACCTTCTCGGCTTGCTTCGGACAGGCATTCCTCGAACTGCATCCCACCAAGTATGCTGAGGAGCTCGTCAAGAAAATGGAAGCCAACGGCGCCAAGGCTTATCTGGTCAACACCGGATGGAACGGTACTGGCAAGCGCATCTCCATCAAGGATACCCGCGGCATCATCGACGCCATCCTCGACGGCAGCATCAACACCGCTCCCACCAAGATGATTCCTTACTTCAACTTCGAGGTGCCCACCGCACTTCCCGGCGTGGATCCCAACATCCTCGACCCGCGCGACACCTATGCTGATGCCAGCATCTGGGAAGAGAAAGCCAAAGACCTCGCTGCACGGTTCATCAAGAACTTCGTGAAGTATGAGGGCAATGAGGCCGGCAAGGCTCTCGTGGCTGCAGGTCCGAAACTCTAATCCGATTTCACCTGACTATAGGACGGCGCACCCGGTTTCGGGCGCGCCGTCTTTTTGTGGGAATCAGCCACCTTGACTTATGTCAAAAAAACACCGATCTGGGGCAAAAACACCCCCGAAAGCCTTGTGTGTGCGCAAACAATTCACTAATTTTGCATCGTGTTCGTGAGAATACTTTCATTAGGTTAGTAGTTTGATAGATTTTAAGGTAAAGATTATGTTATTAGATGATGAGACAACGTTGATGTTGGCGTTTGCCGCCGTTGCGACAATACTGAGTGTCATCACTTTGGTAAAAACCAACATTCGTTGAATTGTTTTCAGGAGGCCGGTGTGAGAGATTCATGTCGTCCTCTTTTTTTTGTCCTAAAATCTAAATAGAACTTAAAAAAAGCACAATTAATCAATAAATTACATAATAAACGGCCGAAAACACGTTTTATTTGCGGAATTCTGATTAAATTTGCACCCAATTAAGGCAAGGACAAACGCTCTGTTCCGCTTGGAATGATGAATTCCGCAAGTGGGAGGGGTGTTTATGTCCGTAGAACCCAGTAAAAATAGACCAATGACAAGGAAATTGTTAGCTTTCGCCGTCATGCTGTCGGCAGTCCTCACCCTTACCTCCTGTCTGGGTGACTCCGACGATGAAGTGATATATCCCAGCGATGCAGCCATCACATCGTTCACGCTCGGCAGCCTGAAATGCTATACCACCACCACCTCCAGCAAAGGCGTGGACAGCACCTATACCACGACATTGAAAGGAAGTGACTACCATTTCATGATCGACCAGGTCAACAGGACGATCTACAACCTCGACTCACTGCCCTATGGCACCGATATTGCCCATGTGCTGTGCACCATCCTGAGCAAGAGTTCCTCTTCCATCGCCATCAAGAGCATGAAGAGCGACTCCCTGTTCCGCTACAGCAGCACCGACTCCATCGACTTCTCCTCACCCCGGCAGTTCAGCGTCTTCTCGCTTGACGGCAAGAACCGTATTGATTACACCGTGACCCTCAACGTGCGCCAGGTGAAAGCTGATGCCTTATACTGGCACAACACCTCGACCGTAGAGGCTTTTGCCAACGCCAAGCAGATGAGGGCACTGGCCGTCAACGGCCAGGTCTTCGTCTTCACCAGCGACGACAGACAAGGCTATATCTTCAAAAACACCCCGGAAGATGCTACAGCATGGGAACCCGTGGCCTGGGATATCAAGAGACCTGTACCTGCCAGCGCCTGCCAAAACGTGGTGACCAACGGCCATGCACTCTATATGCTCGCCGATGAAGACATCCTGAAGTCTGAAGACGGCTACCACTGGACGGTGACCGGCAAGATCGGTTCACGGCAGCTCCTGGCCGCCAGCTCGAAAGCCCTCTATGTCGTGGGCGGCGGAGGCATCCTGGTGTCGGAGGATGAAGGGGCGACATGGAAACTCGATCCCATGGACAACAATGCGTCGCTGCTGCCCACACAAGACATCTCTTATTGCTGCATCCCCTCACGCATCAACTCAGAGGTGGAGAGCGTGGTGGTCATCGGCAACCGCAGCGTCGAGGACTATTACGACGACACCCTGGCCCAGATCTGGAACAAAGTCATCGAGCGCGGAACCTACGCCAGCGACAATGCCTGGATGTATGCCAGCACCAACGATGTCAAATACTATAGCCTGCCGCGCCTCAGTTCCCTGTCGACCGCAGCCTACAACGGCGGCATCGTCGCCATCGGCGGTGCGGGTATCGGCGCATGCACAGAAGCCGCGCATGCACGGTTCTACTTCAGCAACGACGGCGGCATCTATTGGAGCAACGACAAAGTGCTCTATCTCCCCTCCGGCATGGAGTGCAACGACGTGGTGGCCCTGGCTGCCGACGCCGACAACTACCTCTGGCTCTTCTGCGGCGGCAGCGGACAGGTCTGGAAAGGCCGTCTGACCAGCAGCACCAGCAACCAGCAGTACGCTATCACAGAGTGACGCAAACCCTTCCCTGGCCTATGAGAAAAGTCCTCCTGTTGCTCCTGCTCCTCTCGTCGGCGGCCGCTCATGCGCAAGGCGACGTGGAATACCGCATGGAAATCGGAGGCGGACTGGGACTGGTGGCCTATGAGGGCGACTACAATGCGAGCATCACCAAGGGACTGCAGCCCATGGCTTCGATCGTCCTGCGGCGCATCATCAACCCTTACCACGGGTTCAAACTCGACCTGAGCTACGGCAAGCTGAAAGGCTCATCCAAGAATGTCGAGACCTATTTCCCGGGCACAGCAGAGGTGCCATACGAGTTCAGCAACTCCTTGGTAGACCTCGGTGCCACGTATGAATATAATTTCTGGCCTTATGGCACAGGAAGGGATTACCGGGGAGCAAAGCGCCTCACCCCGTTTGTCTTCGCCGGACTCGGCCTGACCTTCGTCAAGGCCCAGGAGAATGTCTTCACCGCCAATGTGCCCCTCGGCCTCGGCGTGAAATACAAACTGGCCGACCGCCTCAACCTCGGCGTGGAATGGGCCATGCACATCTCGCTCAGCGACAAACTCGACGGGTCTCCCGACCCGTATGGAATAAAAAGCAGCGGCATGTTCAAAAACACCGACTGCTTCTCGGCTTTGAAGGTGACACTCACCTACAGTTTCATGGCCAAATGTAGAACTTGTCATAACGAAAATGAATAACTTGGACTTAAACCGTATACCCGAGCACATCGCCATCATCATGGACGGCAATGGCCGTTGGGCATTGGAACAGGGTAAGCCCCGCAGTTTCGGACATCAGGCCGGTGTCGACGCCGTCAGGCGCATCACATCGGAATGCACCCGCCTGGGTGTGAAGTATCTCACCCTCTATACCTTCTCCACGGAGAACTGGAACCGTCCCGTCGATGAGATCGCCTCACTGATGAGTCTCGTCCTGTCATCACTCGAGGATGAGATCTTCATGAAAAACAATGTGAGGTTCCGTGTCATCGGCGAGATCGAGCGCCTGCCCAAGGACGTGCAGGATAAACTCCAGGAGACGATGGACCACACCGCGGGCAACACCACGATGCAGATGATTGTCGCCCTGAGCTATTCGTCAAGATGGGAAATCACCCGCGCCGCACGGCAAATCGCCGCCAAGGTGAAGGAGGGCACGCTCAGCATCGATGACATCGACGAGAACCTGATGTCGCAGCACATGGTGACCAACTTCATGCCCGACCCCGAACTGCTCATCCGCACAGGTGCCGAGGTGAGAGTCTCCAACTACCTGCTCTGGCAGATTGCCTATTCTGAACTGTATTTCTGCGACACCTACTGGCCTGACTTCATGGAGGAGGACCTGCACGAGGCCATCAGGTGCTACCAGAACCGGCAGCGCAGATTCGGCAAGACCGAGGCACAGGTGGAAGATGCAAATTCATAAAAACGACAATCCAAAGATATCATGAGATATATCAGGAACTTCCTTGTTCTGATCACCCTGGCCGCTTCGCTCGCCGCGAACGCCCAGGAAAAGATCATCAACCCCGACATCTCCTATAACGGCACTCCCCGCTCACTGGTCGTGGGCGGACTCGCCGTATCCGACCTTGAAGGGTATGAGGACTACATGCTCTCACCCATCTCCGGCATCTCCGTGGGACAGACCATCACCGTGCCGGGCAACGAGATCACCGACGCCGTGAAGCGCTACTGGCGCTATGGACTCTTCTCCACGGTGTCCATCTCCGCCGACTCCATCGTCGGCGAAAAGATCTATCTCCGCATCAACCTGACCATGCGGCCGCGCATCTCGACCATCAACTACATCGGACTGAAGAAATCGGAGCGCGAGGACATGGAGGCCAAACTCGGCATCATCAAGGACGGACAAATCACTCCCAACATCATCGACCGCGCCAAGATCCTGGCCAAGAAATACTTCGACGACAAAGGCTACAAGAATGCTGAGATCAACATCGTCCAGCGCGACGACGTGGCCAACAAAAACAAGATGATCCTCGATGTCATCGTCGACAAGAAAGAGAAGATGAAGGTGCGCGAGATCATCATCGACGGCAACAACGAACTCTCCGACAGCAAAATCAAGGGCGGTCTGTTCCGCAAGGGCGCACTGTCCAAGACCCATGAGGCCGGCAAGCTGGCATCCTTCCTCAAGTCGAAGAAATTCACTCCTGAGCGCTGGAAGGAAGACAAGCAGAAACTCATCGAGAAATACAATGAGCACGGCTACCGCGACGCCACCATCCTCGAGGACAGCGTGTGGAACGTGGACGAGAAGCACGTCAACGTCTATGTGAAGGTCGAAGAGGGAAAGAAATACTATATCCGCAACATCACCTGGGTGGGCAACACCGTCTATCCCACCGATTACCTCAGCAAGGTGCTGGGCATGCAAAAGGGTGACATCTATAACCAGAAACTGCTCAACAAGCGACTCACAGAGGACGACGACGCCGTGGGCAACAACTATTGGAACAACGGTTACCTCTTCTACGGCCTTGACCCCACCGAGGTGAATATCGTGGGCGACTCCATCGACCTGGAGATGCGCATCACCGAGGGCACACAGGCACACATCAACCACGTCCGCATCAACGGCAACGACCGCCTCTATGAGAATGTCGTGCGCCGTGAGCTGCGCACCAAGCCCGGCGACCTCTTCTCGAAGGAAGCCCTGCAGCGTACGGTGCGAGAACTGGCCTCCATGGGCCATTTCGACCCTGAGAAGATCGACCCGAAGGTGGAACCCAATCCAGAGGACGGCACCGTGGATATCAATTACAACCTGGAACAGAAGTCCAACGACCAGATCGAGTTCTCGCTGGGATGGGGACAGACCGGCGTCATCGGCCGCATCGGCTTGAAGCTCAACAACTTCTCCATGCGCAACCTCTTCAACAAGAACAAGGAGCACCGTGGCATCATGCCCATCGGCGACGGTGAGGTGCTCTCCATCGGATGGCAGTCAAACGGTACGTACTACAACTCCGGCAACATCTCCTACTCCACCAACTGGTTCGGCGGCAAGAGACCCATACAGCTCAGTGTCGGCCTCTATTACTCCAAGCAGACCGACATCTCGAGCACCTATTACAACTCAGCCTACCGCTACAGCTATTACAACTATCTCTATGGCGGATATGGCAGCAGTTACTACAACAACTACGAGAACTACTACGACCCCGATAAGTATGTGCAACTGCTCGGTGCCTCCATCGGATGGGGCAAGCGCCTGCGCTGGCCCGACGACTACTTCATGCTCAACATATCGGTGGGATACACCCGCTACATGCTCAAGAACTGGAGCTACTTCCTCGTGACCACCGGCAACTGCAACAACCTCAACTTCAACGTAGCCCTCTCACGTATCTCCACCGACAACCAACTGTTCCCGCGCCGCGGATCGGAATTCACAGCTTCGGTCTCCATCACACCGCCATGGTCGAAATGGGACAATGTCGATTACCAGAACCTGGCCACCGACTACCGCTCCGCCACCTTCACCGAGGAGCAGCAGAAGAAATACCGCTGGGTGGAGTACCACAAGTGGAAATTCAAGTCACGCACCTACACGGCCCTGACCGGAGGCACCAAGTGCCTCGTGCTCATGTCGCGCGTGGAATTCGGTCTGCTGGGCTACTACAACAAGTACAAGAAATCGCCGTTTGAGACCTTCTATGTGGGTGGCGACGGCATGAGCGGCTATTCCACGGGCTATGCAGAGGAGACCATCGGACTGAGAGGTTATGAGAACGGCTCACTCACCCCGTCGGGTGCCGCCGGCTATGCCTACGACCGCCTCTCACTCGAACTGCGCTACCCGTTCCTGCTCGGCAACACCACGATCTATGGCCTGACCTTCCTCGAGGCCGGTAACGCCTGGACCGACACCAAGAAGTTCAACCCGTTTGACATGAAGCGCTCCGCAGGAGCCGGTGTCCGTATCTTCCTGCCAATGGTGGGTCTGATGGGTATCGACTGGGCCTATGGCTTCGACACCGTTTGGGGCCGCAAGGGAGGCTCGCAGTTCCACTTCGTCCTCGGCCAGGAGTTCTGATCTGACAAAGCTTTAATAACATGATACAAACCAAATATCAAGAGCTATGAGAAAAATGATGATAATGGGCTTGATGGCGCTGATGGCGCTGACAGCCAATGCGCAGAAATTCGCGCTGATCGATATGGACTATATCCTCAAGAACATACCTGCCTACGAGCGCGCCAACGAACAGCTCAATCAGGTCTCGAAGAAATGGCAGGCTGAGGTGGAGGCCCTCAACACCGAGGCATCCACGATGTACAAGAACTACCAGAACGAGGTGGTCTTCCTCTCACAAGAACAGAAGAAGAAGCGCCAGGAAGACATCATGGCCAAGGAGAAGGAGGCAAGCGACCTCAAGCGCAAGTACTTCGGCCCCGAGGGTGAGCTCTTCAAGAAGCGCGAGAGTCTGATGATCCCCATCCAGGAGGAGATCTACAACGCAGTGAAGGACATTTCCGAACTTCGCGGCTACTCATTGATTCTCGACCGTTCGAGCAATGCAGGCATCATCTTTGGTTCCCCGAAAATCGACATCAGCAACGAGGTGCTCGAGAAGTTGGGCTACTCGAAGTGATGACACGGACAGAAAATACAAATTTATGCTAAATTTTTTGCGGTATGCGTGGCTTTCGCTATCTTTGCAGCCGCATTTGTCTGAATAACAAGGAAAACAATAACAATTTAACGAAACGAAAATGAAAAAAGTTATTTTAATGTTGATGTTGTTCGCACCTCTTGCCACCTTCGCACAGAAGTTCGGACATGTTGATACACAGTCGATCATCCAGTCATTGCCTGACTTCAGCCGGGCAAACGGCGAGATTGAGGCTATCGGCAAGCAGTATGAGAATGAGCTCAAGGCTTCACAGGATGAGCTTCAGCGCCTGGCCGAGGACTACGACAAGAAGAAGAGTTCGATGAACGCCACTCAGCAGCAGGAGCAGGAGACCAAGCTCCAGGAGATGTATACCCGCATCCAGCAGCAGGCCCAGCAGAACCAGCAGGAGTTCCAGAAAGCTCAGCAGGAGAAGTTGCAGCCCATCTTCAACAAGGTGCGCCAGGCCATCGAGACTGTCGGCAAGAGCGGAGGCTACGTCTATATCATGGAGACCGCCAACGTGCTCTACATCAACGACACAATCAGCAAGGACCTCACTTCTGAGGTGAAGGCACAGATTGCCAAGATGAAATAATCATTGATTCACACCAATAACAGGAAGGGGCAGGCAGGAAATGCCTGCCCCTTCAAGCTAAAGAACCTGTAGTCATGAAAAAGTATGGATTGCTGCTTTTGATGGTCGCGCTGCCGTTGTTGGCTGGTGCCCAGGTGAAGTTTGGCTATTTCAGCTATGAGGAGGCCTTCCAGTCGATGCCAGAATATGCGCTGGCCCAGGCCAATCTCAAGGACCTCAAGTCCAAGTATGACGCCGAGATGAAGCGTGTGGAGGAGGAGTTCAACCGCAAGTACGAGGAATTTCTCGACGGCCAGGGCGACTTCGCTCCCACCATCCTTCAAAAGCGTCAGACCGAACTTCAGGAACTGCTCAAGAAGAATGTGGCATTCAAGGCTGAGTCGGCCAAACTGCTCCAGCAGGCCGAGAAGGAAGCCTATGCTCCGCTCCGCGAGAAGTTGGCCAAGGCGGTGCAGTCGATAGGCGCCAGCCGTGGCTATGCCTTCATCCTCAATACCGACGGCGATGCCTGTCCGTATATCAACCCGGAGATGGGTGAGGATGTGTCGCAACAAGTCAGGGAGGCGCTCCGATGACTGCAAACCGTCTGTCGCAGTCGCCAGGACCGATTGGCGTATTTGATTCCGGCTATGGTGGTCTGACCATCCTCAGCGGGATACGCCGCCTGATGCCCGAGTATGACTATATCTACTTGGGTGACAACGCACGCGCGCCCTACGGGACGCGCTCGTTTGAGGTGGTGCGCGACTTCACCCGCCAGGCTGTGGAGTATCTGTTCGAGAAGGGCTGCCATCTGGTGGTCCTGGGCTGCAACACAGCCTCGGCGAAGGCCCTCCGCAGTTTCCAACAGCTCTATCTCCCCCAGATCGACCCTGCCCGTCGTGTGCTCGGCATCATCATCCCCACTGCTGAGATCATCGGCAGCATCACCTGGAGCCGCCATGTGGGCGTTCTGGCCACTGAGGGCACCATCCGAAGCCGCAGCTACAACATCGAGATCGAGAAGCGCTATCCCGACATCCGGGTGACAGGCGTTCCTTGTCCGATGTGGGTGCCGCTGGTGGAAAACAACGAGGCTTCTGGCGATGGTGCGGACTATTTCGTGGAGAAATACCTCCGTCAGCTGCTCGTGGCCGATGACCAGATTGACACGGTCATCCTGGGCTGCACGCATTATCCCATGCTGGTGCCGAAAATCCGCCGCGTGCTCGATCAGTTGCATCCGGGCATGAACATCGTGGAACAAGGCACCTATGTGGCAGAGAGCCTGAGAAACTACCTGGACCGCCATCCTGAGATGGATGCCAAGTGCAGCCGTGGCGGCAAGGTGAGATACCTGACCACGGAGAGTGCTGAGAAATTCTCAGAGAGAGCCTGTCTCTTCCTGAATGAACGGGTGGAGGTGGAGTCAGTGGTGCTTGGAGAAACAGCAGAACGCCTATAAAACGATCCCTCACCCCAGGGAAGAGGTGAGGGAAGAAGGCTAATCTCCAAGCAGCCTTTTGCTCAGATGGCGGACGGGATACCAGACAGCAATCCATCCCACCGCAATGACTGTGACAAACACGAGGATGATATCCCAGAAATGCACGCTGACGGGATAGGCATCCACCACAAAAGCCCCGCTGCTCCTGCCGAGACTGACGACACCGAAAGTCTGCTGTATCCAGCAGAGCAGCAGTCCCAGGATAATGCCCAGTACGGCACCTGCCGCGGCGATCATCCTGCCTTCAAACATAAAAATACTTGATATCTGCTTGTTGGAAGCGCCCAGGTTGCGCAGGGTTATCACATCGTCTTTTTTATCGATGATCAGCATCGACAGCGACCCGATGATATTGAAACAGGCCACCATGAGGATAAAGGTGAGAAACACGTAGGCGATGAGTTTCTCGATTTTCATGATTTTGTAGGTGTCGGCCTGTTGCTCATACCGGTCCAGAACCTTGTATTTCTCACCAGCGATTTCCCTCATTTTCTTCTTCACCGCATCGAAGTTGCTGCCGGGCTTCAACCGCAGTTCCAGCGACGACACCATGCCTTGCTGTCCGAAGAGGTTGCGGGCGAAGGCAATCGAAGTGACGATGTAGTTGCGGTCGTATTTCGACTGGCTGACATTGAACACCTCGCCCACCGACAGCACGGAGTCGGCCACGAAGGCACTCTCCGGGTCGGTCATGTCAAGCTGTCCCTCACGCTCGGGCGCATAGATATGGAGGTATCCGGGCCAGTAGGCACCGATACCGAGCATCTGCGCCAGTCTGATGCCCGGAACGCCATATTCCAGGTTTCCGGCATGCAGGTCCACTTCTTTTCCGGCATCAGGGTAAAGGATCTCGCCGAAATGGGTCAGTTGGTCGAAACTGTCCTCAACACCCTTGATGACAACCATCGACTGACGGTCGCGATAGATGGCGAGGGCCTGGTCCTCCACACTCTCCATGGCGACATCCACCTCGGGAAGGTTTTTGATGGCCACGAGCACGGGGTCATCAGCCGGCGCCGTCTTGCCCTTGACGGGCATCACTTTGATCTGGGGGTCGAAAGAGGTGAAGAAGGATGCCACGAGGTCGTGGAATCCATTAAACACGCTCAGCGTGACCACCAGTGCCATGGTGGCCGTAGCCACGCCCACCACGGAGACGGCGCTGATGAGGTTGATGGCATGTGTGCTCTTTTTGGAGAAGAGATACCGCCTTGCGATATAGAAGGGGAAATTCATGCTGTCGGGAAAGAGCCTTATTTTTTCAGGAGTTCGTCGATATGCTCGATATAGTCGAGAGAGTCGTCGATGAAGAACCTCAATTCGGGAATGATCCGCATCTGGTGCCTCACGCGCGTACCCAGTTCATATCTGATGGTCTTTTCGTTCGCATTCACGTTGCTGATGATTTCATCTGCCTTCTCCGAAGGGAATACGCTGAGGTAGGCGGTGCAGATGCTCAGGTCGGGTGAGATGCGGCAACGGGTCACGCTGACCATCACGCCGCGCATCATGCGTGTCTGCGACTGGAAGATAAGGCTCAGTTCCTTCTGCAGCAACCTTGCTATACGGTTTTGTCTGGTTTCTTGCATGTCTTATTTTCTGGTAAATTCAAGGGTATCCTTGTCTTCGTCATCGGTGCTCTGCAGTTTGAGCGTCGTATTGGTGAGTTGCAGGATTTTCATCTCCCCGTTGGTGGGCAGTTCTTTGACAAAATCACCCTTCGACTTTTCGAGCTGCTGTTCCAGCATCTGTCTCACAAATTTGCCGGTCTCAGGATTGGCCTTGGCCAGTTCTTCGGCTTCTCCGTAGAATTTGATGTCATCGATTTTCAGTTCGACGTTTTCCTCGTTTTGGTCAAAGATCAAGTTGAGGATGTCGTCCTTGCGGGTGTAGTCGCCGTTGACGATGATGTGGAAACGCATGTCCATGGAGTTTTCCTCAGCCATTGCGGCATTGACGGTGAAGGCCATTTTATTATTCTCCTTGATGTCAAGGAGGATATTCAAGTCCATCTTGTCTTCTTTCATCTTAGCCTCCCATTGTCCGAGAAGGCTCTGAGCGGAAATGCCGGCTGCGCAGATGAGGAGCAAGCATGTCATTAATAGTTTTTTTCTCATTTTTTCTAACTTTTTTCTAAATTATTGGTGATTATTCTTTCTTTCTCATGATGGTGAGTCCGTCGCGCAGGGGCAGGATCACTTTCTCCACCCGCGGGTCAGCCGCCACGTGGTCGTTGAACTGCTCGATTCCCTGAGTCTGGGCATCGCGGTCGTAGGCGTGGTCCACCACATGGCCGTCCCAAAGGGTGTTGTCGGCCAGGATGAATCCACCGGGACGGGTCACTTGCATGGCCATCTCATAGGTGGGCACGTAGGTGCGCTTGTCGCCGTCGATAAACACCATGTCGAAGGTGATGCCGAGCCGTGGAGCCTCTGTGATGGCGTCGCCGATGATGAAGGAGATCTTGTCGGCCACGGCCGACCCTTCTATCCAGGGACGGGTGAAGTCCTCCTGCTCATCGTTGATCTCGAAGGTGTAGAGATGTCCGTCGGCTTCGAGTCCTTCTGCCATACAGATGGCGCTGTAGCCGCTGAAGGTGCCCACCTCGAGGATGTTCTTGGGCCGGATCATCCTCACCAGCATCCTGAGCAGACGGCCTTGCAGGTGGCCGCTGGCCATGCGCCCCCGCAGCAACTGTATGTTGGTGGCGCGGTAGAGCCGGTGGAGATAATCCCCTTCTGGATCGATGTGCCGCGCGATATAGTCATCCAATGACTCCATGCTGCTCATTTCCGGTTGCCGATGAGCGCTTCCAGAGCCAACCTGTAGGAATCGAGTCCGAATCCGCAGATCACGCCCTTGCAGGCACTGCTGATCATCGAGTGGTGGCGGAATTCCTCACGCTGATGCACATTGGAGATATGCACCTCGATCACCGGGCACTTCAGCGACCGGATGCAGTCGTGCAGCGCCACGCTGGTGTGGGTATAGGCCCCTGCGTTGAGGATGATACCGTCGGCATCGAAACCCACCGCCTGCATCTTGTCGATCAGCACCCCTTCGACATTGCTTTGGAAATAGTCGATTTCCACCTCGGGATAAGCGTCGCGCAGACGCTTGATATAGGTGTCAAACGACTCACTGCCGTAGATGCCGGGCTCACGCACGCCGAGCAGGTTGAGGTTGGGTCCGTTGATGATTTGTATCCTCATTTCGTATTTTTTTTGTAATTTTGCATCATCCAAGCCACAAAATTAAGAAAAATCATGGAAACAGACAAGAAAAGCACGTCGAATGTTGTCGCATCCTACCGCCGCTATCTAAAATTGCAGCGCAATTTGTCTCCAAACACGCTGGATGCCTATCTCCGTGATTTGCAGAAACTGCTGGTCTATCTGCAGGGAGCGGGCATCGACGTGTCCTCAGTCACTCTGGACGACCTGCGCCATTTTGTGGCCGGCCTCCACGACATTGGCATTGGACCGCGCTCACAGTGCCGCATCATCAGCGGCATCCGCTCCTTCTACCGTTTCATGACCCTCGACGGACGGATGGAGAACGACCCGACCCAACTCCTCGAGTCTCCGCAGTTGGGCGACCATCTGCCTGAGGTGCTCACGACCGACGAGATCGACCGCATGGAGGCCGTCATCGACCTGAGCAAGTGGGAGGGACATCGCAACAGAGCCATCGTCGAGGTGCTGTTCAGTTGCGGACTGCGGGTCTCCGAACTGGTCACGCTGCGGCTCTCATCATTATATCTCGACGAGGGCTACGTGCGTATTTTAGGCAAGGGCAGCAAGGAGCGCCTGGTGCCCATCTCCTCGAAGGCAGTCCAGGAACTGGCCTTCTGGTTTGACGACCGTTGTCAGATGAACATCAAACCAGGTGAGGAGGATTATGTGTTTCTCAACCGCCGTGGCGCGCACCTCACGCGCACGATGATCCTACTCATCATCAAGCAGTTGGCTGTCGATGCCGGCATCCACAAGACGGTCAGTCCTCACACCTTGCGCCATTCCTTCGCCACCGCCCTGCTGGAGGGCGGCGCCGACCTGCGTGCCATCCAGTCGATGCTCGGCCATGAGAGCATCGGCACCACAGAGATCTACACCCATATCGACATGACAACCCTGCGCCAGCAAATCCTCGATCATCATCCCCGCAACATCCCCCTCCCCCCAGGACAGGGCAAGTGAGGAGCAAATCTATCCCTCTCCCATTGGCCACACCCTATCCCTATCCCTCTCCCTCTGGCCATACCCTATCCCTCTCCCTCTGGGAGAGGCCAGGTGAGGGGAAAAATCCACTTCGAACCATGTAGAGGCGTCACATCGGGGCGTCTCTGTTGTTAACTGGGGACAAAAGTGAAGACGCCACACTGTGACGTCTCTACATATTTTTATATGTCCCCTCTCCCCAGAAAGAGGCCTGATGAGGGGACAAACCTCCCAGAAACCACTCAAAAAACAATTTTAACTGAAAAAAATTGCCGAATTGAAAATATTGTACTAACTTTGCCGTCGAAAATAAGATAAAGCAAAATTGATTTCTGAATTCCGACATCCCCCAGTGTCGGAATTCAAAATTTTTTTGCATCCAGAACAATCTGATTAACTTTAAAAAACGAATACCAATATGACTTACATGTCTCAAGAAGGCTATGACAAAATGATAGCCGAATTGCAACGATTGGAATCCATTGAGCGCCCCAAAGCCTCTGCAGCTATCGCTGAGGCCCGCGACAAGGGTGACTTGAGCGAGAACTCAGAATATGATGCCGCCAAAGAAGCCCAGGGCCATCTGGAGGACAAGATCAACCGTCTCAAACTGGCCATCTCAGAGGCCAAGATTGTCGATACGTCGAGACTCAGTTCCGACGTTGTCCAGATTCTCTCCAAGGTGGAGATGACCAATCTCACCACCAAGGCGAAGATGTCTTACACCATCGTGAGCGAGAACGAAGCCAATCTCCGTGAGGGCAAGATCTCAATCAAGACCCCTATTGCCCAGGGCCTGCTCAACAAGAAGGTCGGCGACGAGGTGGAGATCCAGATACCCCGCGGCACCATCAAACTGCGTATTGACAAGATTTCGATTTAACCGAAAAACCCCATTGCCATGAGTATTTTTTCAAAGATTGCCGCTGGTGAGATACCCAGCTACAAGTGTGCCGAAAACGAGAAATTCTATGCCTTCCTCGACATCAACCCGCTGGTGAAGGGCCACACGCTGGTCATCCCCCGCAGGGAGGTGGATTACATCTTCGATTTGGAGGACGACGAACTGGCCGAGATGCAGGTTTTCGCCAAACATGTCGCCATCGCCATCAAGAAAGCTTTCCCCTGCGTGAAAGTCGGCATGGCCGTCCTGGGTTTGGAAGTGCCACACGCCCACATCCATCTCATTCCGATGCAGAGTGAGAAGGACATGCTTTTCTCCAATCCGAAACTGAAACTCAGTGAGGAGGAGTTCAAGGAAATCGCAGCGAAAATCCGGGCGGAGTTTAAATAAACCCTTCGCCCAGTTTCACTTGCACTTCGTTGACAAACTTACGTATCTGTGCTGATGAGTCGCCTTTCTTGCAGATCATCAGCACATTTTCGTTTTCCACCACGATAAATCCCTCGAGACCGCTGAAGACGCCGAGCCGGCCTTTGGGCAATTTGATGATGCAGTCATGGCAGTCGTCGATCATCACCTCGCTGCCCAACACCACATTGTCGCCCTCTCCCCTGCTCTCCGCCTCGTAGATGGAATGCCACGTGCCCAGGTCGGCCCATCCGAAACCACAAAGCATCACATAGGCATCATTGGCATTTTCCAGCACCCCGTAGTCTATCGAAAGGTTGGGAAACAGCGAGAAATAATCCCACACGAGACGAGCCTCCTCGTCGATGCTGTCAATCACCCGTCCGTCAGTCTCTATCTGCCGGAAAGGAGCCGGCATGATCTCCTTGCAATGCTTGAGCAGATGGTGGGCACTGGAAACGAAGATGCCCGTGTTCCACAGAAACTCCCCATTGTCCATAAACATCTGGGCAAAATCACGCTCAGGCTTCTCGGTGAAAGACTTCACGCTAAACATGTTGGTACCACACGAGTCACCCATCTGCACATAGCCGTAACCCGGCTCTGGCCTGGTCGGACGGATACCCATGGCGATGATACCATCGTGGTGGGAGACAAACTCCAGCGCTTCAGCCACATCGCGGTCGAATTCCTCTTGGCGCAAGATGGCCTGATCGGAAGGCGAGATGATCACGTTGGCCTCCGGACAGGCCTTCAGGATACGGTAACAGCCCCAGGCAACACTGGGTGCGGTATTTCGGTTGATTGGCTCACCGATGAAATTCTCCTCCGGCAACATGGGCAACTGAGCCCTTGCTATCGGCTCATAATCATCGTTGGTAGTGACAAATATATTCTCAACGGGAATGGTACGGGCAAAACGGTCGAAAGTCTGCTGGAGCAGTGTTCGCCCCACGCCAAAGAGGTCAACAAACTGTTTGGGATGACTCTTCCTGCTTGTGGGCCATAGTCTTCTTCCGACTCCTCCTGCCAGGATAATGCAGAAATTCTTGGATCCAGTCGGCATAATTTCGATTTTAGGTTTAAATAAACAATTGTATATACAACTAACAAACGCTGAAAACAAGTTTTTAGTGTTTTTTGGGACAAAAATTTGTCAATTCAGAATTTATGTGTAACTTTGCACCGCTTTTGAAGCCCAGATGGCGGAATCGGTAGACGCGCTGGTCTCAAACACCAGTGGGGCAACCCGTGCCGGTTCGACCCCGGCTCTGGGTACCGCAAGCACCTTGTAAGTCGTTGATTTACAAGGTGTTTTTATTTACCGGGGTGTTAAAAAGGTGTTAATTCTACGCAACGAAAAGAAAATACTTTTGTGGCCTTTCTTCCTCCTCTTTTCTTATCCTTGTCTTTGCTTTTCTACAGGCCGATGTTAAAACATGTTGTATTTTTGGCATCACCTCCTACTTTCACTATCTTTGCAATCTACTTTTTCATCTTCATTGGAAAATATATGAAATCAAGAAATATTGGAATCGTCTCATCGTTGATTGCATACATCTTGCTATCTCTGGCTATTCTCTCAAGTTGTGAGGAATACCCTAATACTAAAGTGTATGAGGGGCAAACGCTGAAAAGATATTTGACAGTTCAAAGCAACAGAACCTATATAACCAATAAGAATGAAAAAGTAGGGTGGAATGACACATTGTCGATATATGTAGACCACAAGGATAAGGCAATCTTGGCAAACGACTTTCCTGTAAACGAAAGGAAACGTGATGAAGGAGATGAGACGGTTGAGTTTCTTCCCGGCTTCAGGGAAGACTATGAGTATCATTATGATTCGGATGGCCATTTAACAAGTGCAATAACACCTTATAGTAAAGATACACCTGAATTTAAGTATATTTGGAAAGACAGTCTTGTAACTGATGTCATAGTCACAGGTGATTATTATGGAAATACACAACATAAACACATAGTATATGACATGACCGTCAATTCTCCCCGTTCTGGAATTGCTCTGTTTATGAGTCTTTTTGATGCGAGCATACTGATGGCAAAGTATCTTACAGGGGAAATAGGAGGATATGTTCCATCCCATCCTATAGCCAAGATATATGTATATAATGATAAATATAAAAATGATACACTGACTTTTACAAATGAATTTGATAGCAAAAATCGTCTTACGGCATATACTGTCAAATCTTACACCACAAATGTCAGCAGGCATTTTGATTACCCTGATTAGGATAGCTAATCTTCAATAATAATAGGTATTAGGTTTATGGATATTCAGGAACAAGCGATCAGTAAGAAACAGCAGATGATGGACTTCTGCGTGGGAAAGGCATTGGAGATACTCAAAGAGTCGATAGAAACGAGAGCGGAACACTTATCCGATGACAAAATGGACGAGGTGGAACAGAAGGAGTATGACCGAGCCATGGAAGAATTGACTCAGACATACGTCCGTTTCCCTGCTGTCCAACATATCAAGGATTATTTGCATCTACCCGACTATATCTGGCAGAGCGATTTCTTGGAGAATTTGACCATGGAACAGAAACGGAAATGGTATCACCAGCCGATAATGGGCAATTATTCCGATTTCTGCAATGACAACACGTCCTTCGATGATGATTGTCCCTTATTCTCCGCCATATATAAAGTGGTTGTGAACGAGAAATATGCCCAATACTTGTTGGAGAGAATGGGACAAAGGAATGAACTCAGACAGTTCCGTGAGAAAAGGAGGAGAAAGAAAGAGACCGAGAAGATATTGGCGGAAGTGGATGCCATCATATCCGATATGGAAGAGAAGTTGAGCGTGAGGCAGGCCGAAGTGCAAAGAAGAGAAGACGCGGCCTTGCGTAGCGTGGAAGAGGTAGAACATCCGTCAGAAAAGCCCATTGAAATACCCACGGAAGAAACCAATCCGTTCAATCACAAATTCACGGAAAGCCAGATAGCCTTCCTTGCAGAGGTGGTCAATAAAGTCCATTTGTTTTGGGGTAAGGACGTGACCGAGGAAGAAATGAGAGCCATCTTCGACTGCAAGGTGAAGGTGCCGCTCAAATCAAAGAACAACCGTTTGCTTGCCCAATTCTTCAGCCAATTGAGTTACCGAGAATACATCACCGAGTCGTGGCAGTCGGTTGTCGCCAAACATAAGTTGTTTATTTCATCCCGAAAGGATGATTACATCAATCAGTCCGACCTCTCCTCTGCTTGTAATCATTTGAATAATAGCCAACAAAGCGGAAATTACTTGAAAATCAGCAACTACATCCAACAACTGAAAAAACAGTAAGCATCGGAACAATTGTAAAGAAAAAGAAAAAGGTTTGAGAGCTGTTTGAGACCTCAAACCTTTTTCTTGACCTCTCAAACTTAGAAAAATACCTTTGCACTCGAATTCAAAATTCGGAGGGCATGCACTCCTATTGTCTAATTTCTAAGTTTTTTAAAATGGAAACAAAAAAAAGCATTGAGGAAAGGATTGAGGAACTTGAAAACCTCATTTACCTTTCAAAGAACGTGCTGAGTTTCGAGGAAGCCAGCAGGTTTCTCAACCTGTCGAAGAGCTACCTTTATAAGCTCACCTCGGCAGGAGTGATTCCCCATTACAAGCCCCAGGGAAAGATGATCTACTTCGAGAAGACCGCCTTGGAAGAGTGGCTCCGGCAGAACCCGGTGAAGACTCAGGAACAGATTGCGCAGGAAGCGCAGAGGTACCTCTTAACCCACAAGTGATGCCATGGAGACGCAACATTCCAATAGCCCCATTAGGGAGCAGATGACCCGTGAGGAATTCCGGGTCATCTGGCAGTCCATTCATTTGAAAACGACCGATGAGTATGCCGTGCCACCCGAAATACTTCGGGTGAACGGCTCCACCATCGGGACTCTTGGCAACTTTAGTGCATCAACCGGAAAGGCAAAGAGCAAGAAAACCTTCAATGTCTCTGCCATCGTGGCAGCGGCACTCAGTAACAAGGAGGTACTTTGCTATTCTGCTTCTTTTCCTGATGACAAGCGCAAGGTACTTTACATCGACACCGAGCAAAGCAAGTACCATTGTCAGAAGGTGATGAAACGCATCCTTCGTTTAGCCGGTTTACCCGAGCAGCAAGAAAACCCAAATCTGCTGTTTGTCGCCATGCGGGAATTGCCTCCAGAGAAGCGGCGCGCGGTTATCGACTTCATGCTCTCCAATATCAAAGGATTGGGTTTGGTCATCATCGATGGAGTCCGCGACCTGATGTACGACATCAACAATCCTACGGAGTCCACCGAGATCATCAATCTGCTAATGCGATGGTCGAGCAGTTTCAACTTGCATATCCATACCGTGCTGCACTTGAACAAAGGTGATGACAACACCCGTGGACATATCGGCACCGAACTGAACAACAAGGCTGAAACCGTGTTGCAAGTGACCAAAAGCCTGTTGGATGCCAACGTCAGCGAGGTAAAGGCAATGCATATCCGTGACAAGGATTTTGAGCCATTTGCCTTCCGCATCAATGAAGAGTCACTGCCTGAACTGGTTGTCGACTATGAATGTCAGAAGAAACCGGAACGTGTCGCATTGACCGATCTCCCCGACAATAAACATAGTGAGGCTCTTGCCGCCGCATTTAATAAAGGAGGCATCCAAGGTTACAACAACCTGATTGAAGCGCTGAAACGTGGCTATGCCTCCATTGGTTATGAACGAGGCCGTAACACACTGGTTTCTCTCGCAAAATGGCTGATGTCGCGCAACCTCATTGTCAAACATGATAAGACGTACAGTTTGGCACAGGGCATATCTAAGGAGAACCAACATAAACCAGACCCTCAAAACCTCTTTGGCGATGAGCTTGGAATCAATAAATTCAACCATCAAAAGTAAAAAATTATGCATAGTATAATTCTTAGCAAAAAGTTGGTCGATGACCATGTGTCGGTCAGCGACTACCTGATAGGCATGGGTGCCATGTTCTTTGAACAGACAGGCAATATGCGAAAATTCATATCGTTCCAGCCTGGCGGAAGCGAGCCCGACCGCATCGTCTTTGTCAATATGGATAGGAACGAGTGGACATGCACCAACCCAGACATGGGAGGCAAGGTCACCGACCTCGCAGAGCATTTCTTTTCCCTTCCGTCAAATGATGATATGCTCCAGTCCATCATTGACACGGTGCGCAACGTCTCCATGACGCCGCTATCGAGTACTATCCAGTTCACGCACTCCAAGGTGCAGGTTCCCGTAGAAGTCAGTCCCATCTTCGATTTCGACCTTCTCCGTCCCATCTACAGTATGGGCATATCAGAGAAAATCGCCTATGAAAACTTGAAGCAAGGCACCTACATTGGCATCAAGGATGGCAAGGAACACCACGTGCTGCTGTTCCCCAATGGTCAGGGTGGCTATTACAGTTTGGAAGGTGACAAGTGGCACACCATAGGAGATGAGGGCATTACTATCATCGGTCCTAAAAGAGACACCCAGATGCTTTGCGTGTTCACCAACCCTCTCGATTTCCTTGCCCTGAAGCAAATGAGGCAGACTCTCGGCATGGAGCCGTTTTTCGCCAACGACCGCTTCCTCGTCATCAACGGACAGAGGAACATGGACGAGGCACTCCGTCACATCCATGCCAACAGTGGGTATTACAACGTCTGTTGCTTTGTCCCCAACAATGAAGGGGGCAAGGCAGATTATGAGAAATTTGTTGACATCTGTCAGGGCAGTGCCATCAATTCCTCCAGACTGTATAAAGGTCATATGTCTTTTGCCGACTCCCTTGATGCCAACCTCCGTATGACAAGGAATCGGTTGGAGAAATGCCTGAATCCACAGCAAACGATAGTCGCCAATCCCAACAAGCAGGTTCAAAAGACTCCGCTTGAAACGACATCGAAACGAAAACCCAAAGTCGTCAAGACTGTCGAAGTGACCTTGGATGAGGAGGCTACAAGGAGAGGCTTCCGACTATAGGGAACAAAGATCTCCTTAAAGGAATGTCTGAATGACGAGTCAATGTGCCGCAGATTTTCAGCAACGGCAAGAGGTGTCTGCGTTGCACATTTTCGCTCCACTCAATGTCCACTCCGACACTCTTGCAAGGGGGAGGCCCCCTTGACCCCACAGTGCTCGCTGTGCTCACTTTTTCTCATAATTATCAAAAATGATAGCGAAGGTTAACTCCACTTCCCACATCACCCGGGCGGTGATGTATGGACAGGACGAGCGGAAGGGAGGCGAAGTCCTCCTCTTCCAGCACGTCGATATGACGGTCTCCCCAGAGGAGCAGGCCGCCGACCTCAATGCCATGTCCAAGCCATCCTTCAAGGTGAAGGCTTACAATATCATCCTGTCGTTCGATGACGAGGACACTGAAAAAATCAGACAGATGGAAGAAAGACGTAGGTACAGGTTCGAGCGCGAGATCATCAAAGCATTCATCGCTGAGATGGAGAAACGCGGTACCAACATTACCGACTGTCCCTTCGTGGTGGCTCGTCACGGCAACACCGACAATGAGCACTTCCACATGACGGTGCTCACCACTACTGTCGGTGGCGAGCACATACACGACAGTTACATCAAGAAGAACGCCATCCGTTCTGCCGCTAAAATTTCGGAGGACTTCGGGCTGAGGGCTGCGCCCAAAGCATTGAGGAATGAGATTGCCCATCAGGTGGCCACGGGTGAACGTGATGCCAATTTAAAAGGCACTCGACGTGTGCGCAACCGTCAGTCGAACACGACAGAGAATATTCAGGATCGTATGCGACGAAGGGAGGCCGTGGAGAAGGCTGAAAGGCGAAAAGCGATGCTGAAACGGAACATCGAACGGATAGCCCGCGAGTCCACTGCTGCCAACTTCGCCGAAAAGTTGAAATCCGAGGGAATGACTCTTTGCCAGTTGCCAAAAGGATGGGGCGTGACTGTCACCCTTGAAGAAGACAAGGAGCGCACTTACACCTTTGCCCAATTGGACGTGGACAATGACATGGTCACTCCACTGTTGGTGATTCCTCCAAAGGAAAAGAAGGAGCCTTCCAACAAGCGCAAGGTGTCAGAAAGGAAAAGAACTACTCCTTCCCCCTCTGGTTCCATCACCCATGCCGTAAAAAAGGCTGGGAGAGTTCTCAATAGTGCAGGGGGGCAGTCAGGCGGTTATTCAAGGGAGGACGAGGTTTCCAAAGGCCGTTATGAGGATTCCGATGAGGAATGGCTCAGAAGAGGTGGGCACTCTATGTAATATCACGATAATCATCTTATAAAAAAAGTAAATAATGGAAAGAAACAATTATCCGCCGGCAGTGGTTCATTACCAGTCCGGCAAGAGAAAGGAAAGGCCGCACCGCACGGAATACATCACCTTCCGTGTCACGCCAGCCGAGAAGCAAGCCATTCTCGACGACGCGCTTAGAAACGGCCACTCGCCGAGCGATTTCTGCCGCTTGCGCTGCCTGAGACAAAAGGTCGCAGATATGAGCGATGAGGCGAGAAGAGAGAGGAGAATTTTTATCAATATGGCCAACAATTTGAACCAGATAGCCCGCCACTTCAACACCGAGGGTGTCAATCCTGGGACGGTGGCGGAGTTGGAACAGTTGATGGCTGAAATTCATAAACAGAAATCATTATGAAAAATAACAGAAAACAAATGGACTTTGCAGAGGACATGAGTTTCTCGCAGTCCGCAAGCCACAATCAAGAGACGGGCAATAGTGCAATGGACGAACAGTCCGAAATCACCAAGGAGCTGCTGGAAACGGCCAAGAACCTGGAGAAGAATGCTAATATTGTGTCAAGTGCTGCCGACGGCATAGGTCGATACCTTCTCAACGAGGATGGTACCATCCGGGATTTCACCAACTATGAGTTGATGAAGGGAATGCACGAAATGCTGAAAAAAGGAATTGTAGATATGAGACAGAGCACGGTGACCATTCAAAAGACAATTGAAAATACACCCACCGAAATGACTGCCCATTTCGACAAGGATGATGTGTCGCGGTTGGAAAAACTGCTTAAATACTTCAAGTGGGAGCGGGTCTTCCTGTGGATTTATATTGCTGGTACTGCTTTTATCATGGGCACATGCACAGTCAAGTCTTGCTCTCTGGATAAGAGGGAGACCGAACTGAGGCAATGGTACGATGCCAACCACGAGACCGCCAACTTCGGGCGTTTCATACGGATGCAAGAACCCGAGCGGTGGGATTACTGGCACAAGCAATGGCGCAGTGATCCACAGATGATGGAGGATATGTATGATACCCACCTGATGAAGGGATGGGAAAGCAAATTCAAGAAGTGACCTTGCTACTTGATGTTAAAAAGCCCAACTGATAATGCGAATCAGTTGGGCTTATAAGGAATAATCTAACCATCTAATGCATAAGATTCTATATCATTATTCATTTTCATGTTTATCTTTTTGGCTAATTATCAATCTTATAAGGAATAATATAGTTTTCCAAAGCATAGGCTACATATTGACCATTCCAATAAACGATTTTCCAAGGATGGACGGCCATGATGTTTTGCTTCATGTCCTCGGCGATGCCTTGATGCTCTTTTTCACTGTTGTCGCCATAATCCACCTTTGCGGTGACCGAGCAGTTTGTGATATGCCCAGAAGCGTCCATGGTGACGTTTTTGATGCTGAATTTGATTTGTTTTGCATGGAGCAATTCTGGATATTTCTCCAGGTGTGGTATTAGCAATGCCCTTAATTCGTCTTTGTCTTGATTTTTTGAAAGGTCGTTGTGGTCGAATGAGTAACCGTCGAAGACTTTGTTTTGATAGTCGTTTCGTTTCGTCACCCGTCCTTTCTCAACAGTCAAGAGTATCTCATATTCATAAACGGCTCCCAAGTATACTTCGCGGATACGTTCACCGCGTGCCATTCTCAGCGTACCAGTGAACCATTTTGCCATGGCACCCTTGTTTTTCGTATATCCTTTGAAAAGTTTTCGCATCTTGCTTTTATCCAAGCACTCGGTCCGCAACTGTTTCTTCTCTTTGTCATAAAATCTCATTTGGATGCTGTCGAGAAGGAGACTATCCTTTTTGATGCTCCAAAAACTGATGTAGCCGTTCCAGTTTAATGTTAAAATTGTCCTGTCTTTTGGCAAAGACGCCATCATTTTGCTATACAGGGCAGAGTCTTCACTTATAGGTTCGGTTGTAAACAGGCTCCACGCCTTTCCGTCTATGAA
>CACYQD010000008.1 GCA_902776475.1 uncultured Prevotellaceae bacterium
GAATAAAGCTTAGATTAAAAGGAATGAGTCCAGTACAATACCGGACTCAATTCCAAATGAGAAATAATGTTTAACGTCCAACTTTCTGGGTTCACTTCAGACCCACTCCCCGTCCCCCGCCCTCTCCAGGGCAGGGGCTCATGGACTTCGAAGAGATAACACAGAAGGATTTTTCCAGGGCAGGGGCTCATGGACTTCGAAGAGATAACACAGAAGGAGTTCTCCGGGGCAGGGGCTCATGGATTTCGAAGAGATAACACAGGGGAGCATTGATTTCTTGGGCTGAGAAGGGGGAGTTATCAAAGAAATTCATTATTTTTGCCGATGAAATGAAAAATGTAAGACCAAAGAAAAATCTCGGACAGCATTTCCTGACCGACTTGAATGTGGCCAAGGCCATTGCCGACACTGTGGATGCCTGCCCGGACATCCCCGTGCTCGAAGTGGGACCGGGAATGGGCGTCCTCACGCAGTACCTTGTGGACAAACCTCGTGAGTTGAGCGTTGTGGAGATTGACCGTGAGTCAGTCGCCTATCTCCATGAGCATTTCCCTGTGCTCCGTGACAAGGTCATCAGCGGTGACTTCCTGCGCATGGACCTCCACCAACTTTTCGGGGGCAGGCAGTTTGTGCTCACCGGCAATTATCCCTACGACATCTCCACGCAGATTTTCTTCAAGATGCTCGACAACAAGGACCTGATACCCTGTTGCACCGGAATGATCCAGCGTGAGGTGGCCCTTCGGATGGCCTCTGAGCCCGGCAACAAAGCTTATGGCATCCTCAGTGTGCTGATACAGGCATGGTATGATGTGGAGTATCTTTTCACCGTTGACGAGCATGTCTTTAATCCACCACCCAAGGTGAAAAGTGCGGTGATCCGAATGACCCGCAACAAGGTGACCGACATCGGCTGTGACGAGAAACTCTTCAGAAGGGTGGTGAAGACCGTTTTCAACCAGCGTCGTAAGATGCTGCGGGTCAGTCTGAGGCAGTTGTTTCCCAAAGGCGAGGCCTCGACTGGATTCTTTGAGGGTGAGATGATGACGCTCCGTCCTGAGCAGTTGTCCATCAGTCAGTTTGTTGAGCTCACCAATATGGTGGAAAAGGAGTTGGGGAGCACTTCTCCTGCTGCAGGTCAACCGATTTGACCGCCGCTGTAGCCATAGCTGCAAAAATATTTCCCTGATATGTTGCAGTTTTCGGAATAATTGATTACATTTGTCACTCAAAATTGAAAACTAATACCAAAGAATGCTATGATAGATGTTAAAGCAACATTGAGCGAAAGCGAAGAGAGAATGGAGATGGCCGCCATGTTTCTGGAAGAAGCCTTGGCAAAAATACGTGCCGGCCGTGCCAATGTCGCCATCGTAAGTGGTGTCAGGGTGGAGTCTTACGGAAGTATGGTTCCGCTCAATCAGGTGGCCAATGTGTCGACCCCTGATCCCAGGACCATTGCCATCCGTCCCTGGGACAAGAAGATGATACGCGTGATCGAGAAAGCCATTATGGATTCAGATGTCGGCATTACGCCTGAGAACAATGGTGAGGTCATCCGTCTCAATATCCCTCAGCCTACTGAGGAGCGCCGCCGCGACCTGACCAAGCAGTGCAACAAGATCGCTGAGAAAGCCAAGGTTGAGGTGCGCAATGTCAGAAGTGACATCAAGGACAAGTTCAAGAAGGCTATCAAGGACGGTTTGTCGGAAGACAACGAGAAGGACGCTGAGCTGGAGCTTCAGAAACTTCACGACAAATTCATCAAGAAAATCGATGATATCCTTGCTGCCAAGAACAAGGAAATCATGACCGTGTAGGCCTGTGAAGGGTATCGTCATCCGAAATACCGGAAGCTGGTACACTGTGCTCACTGATGACGGTGAGCAGGTGGACAGCAAGATCAAGGGCAATTTCCGCCTCAAGGGTATCCGCAGCACCAATCCCGTGGCTGTGGGCGACCGGGTGGAAATCATACGCAACCAAGAAGGTACGGCGTTCATCAAGGAAATTGATGAGCGCCGCAACTACATTGTCAGGAAGTCACCTAACCTCTCGAAGCAAAGTCATGTCATCGCCGCCAATGTGGATCAGGCCGTCTTGATCGTGACGGTCAATTATCCTGTCACCTCCACGACCTTCATTGACCGTTTCCTGGCCTCGGCAGAGGCTTATCGGATTCCCGTGTTGATGGTGTTCAACAAATTGGACCTGTTGGATGAGGATGACCGCCACTTGCAGGAGATGATGGTTTATCTCTATGAATCGATAGGATACACCTGTCTGCAAGTGTCCGCAACGACGGGAGAAGGCATCGCCTCCTTGGAGGAAGCCCTCAAGGGAAAAATTTCTGTCTTCAGCGGCAACAGCGGAGTGGGGAAGTCTACCTTGCTCAACCGCTTGATACCAGGTCTGTCATTGCGTACGGCCGAGATTTCTGAGGCCCACCAGACCGGGATGCACACAACCACTTTCAGCGAGATGATCCAAATGCCCGGTGGAGGATGGGTCATCGACACCCCGGGGGTCAAGGGATTTGGCGCTTATGACATGGAACCGGAGGAAATATGTGGCTATTTCAAGGAGATTTTCCAATTTTCCAAAGACTGCCGTTTCCGCAACTGTACCCACACCCATGAGCCCGGTTGTGCGGTGCTCAAGGCCGTGGAGGACCATTACATCGCCGCCAGCCGCTATCATTCCTATGTGAGCATGCTCAGCGACAAGGATGAGGCGAAATACCGTGAGGCTTTTTAATACCCATATTCAGATATGAAACCATTTGTGAAAGAGTTATACACATGTTTTGTCATGACCATGTTGTTCATGACACCGATGGCTGCGCAAGACAGTCAGCCGCAGGTGACGCATCCCCCGGTGGGAACCAGCAGCGACGGCGAGGGACTGAGCCTGTCGATCGTCAACAAACACGTCAATTACAGGAATCCTCCGGCAGATTACAAAGACCCCTACATCAATTCCCCGAAATCCGCCAATATCCATCCTGACGGCACCAAATACTACGTGAACTCCTTGGAAGGATGTGCCACCGTGGTGTATGACATGAAGACGCACAAGCGGCTCAAGGTCATCCACTATCGCTTTGAGGATGAGAAAGACGCCGCGTTGTGGAGCAAGCCGAGTGACTTTTATCCCTTCACCCACTATACGGAGAAACTCAACACGTTTATGGGCAAACCCGTGGAGAGTACTTTCTCCCATGGAGGGCGTTACCTCTGGATACCTTTCTACCGGCGGACCTATGACCTCAATGCCCAGGACCCCTCAGCCATCGCTGTGGTGGATACCCGTACAGATGAGATCGTGAAACTGATGGAGACAGGCCCGTTGCCCAAGATGGTGGCTTGTTCCCATGACGGAAAGCACGTGGCCATCACCCATTGGGGTAACAACACGGTGGGCATCGTCAACGTGGCCAGCCTGAATCCCGATGAATGGTATCATGAGAAACTGCTGGTGGTGGACTATGTGCTGGAACTCAACTACAGCCTTACCGAACCCGTTGACCGTGACAACAAGAGTGGTTATTGCCTGAGAGGAACCGTCTTCACGCCCGATGACAGATACCTGCTCGTGGGGTGCATGGGCGGCAATGGCGGCATTGCCGTCATCGATATGTCCACACAGAAATACATGGGGCGCGTCTTGGGCATGATGGCCAATGTGAGGCATCTTGTCATCAAGGACGGCTACCTCTACCTGAGCGTCAACAAGGCAGGTTATGTGCAGCGGATCAAACTTGACCGTTTCATGGAGGTCGCCCATCGGCTTAACGGAAAGACGGCAACCTTGCAGGGATGGCAGAATTGTCAGGTGGGTGCCGGTGCCAGGACGATAGAACTGTCGCCCAGCGGACGGTTTGTCTTCGCTGCCTGCAATCTGGCCAGCAAACTCTATGTCGTGGATACCCGTCAGATGAAAGTGGTCAACAAGATCGATGTTGATTCCTACCCCGTGGGACTTGATATCTCCAACGACGGCCGCTATGTCATCGTCACCTCGCAGGGAAGGGGTAACCAAGGAGGAAACGCAGTGAACATCTATGAGGTGAACTATGACGAGCCCGAACCCGTGCTTGAGAAAACGGACGGTGCCGCCGTGCTTGACCAGCTGGAAAACTCTGACCCCTCAGAGACCGACCAGGCCCACCAAACTCCCGTTGGCTCCATGCCCTTGAATGGAGGTGACGGCAATCTGATGACTTATGCCCTGGTGGGCGGAGGCATCCTTGTCGTGGCAGGAGCCATGCTCTTCCGCAGGATGAGAAAAGCATCATAGGACTACCGAACTTCTGGAAATCAAAAAAACGCAGTGACTCACTGCGTTTTTTCATTTCCAGATGGTGTCCGTTTTTAGAAATTCAGACCGATGTTGAGGAACAAGGCTCCGTTGTGCGTGTCATCGAAGGCATTGTCGCCGATGTTGGTCAGTCCGAAGTCATATCCCACCTCTGCATACAGCATCTCGTAGGCCAGACCGCATCCGACACGGATGCCGCCGTCCATCCTCTTGAAATTGGCCCCATAGCCATCGCTGAACGAACTGTATGCATCACGGGCGTGGTAGTCTTTCACCTTGCCCCCGATGCCACAGCCGATGTAGCCACCGATGAAGGGTTCCACAGCTGTAGCAGGAGCTACGTAGGCGGAGTATTTCAGTACGAGGGGTACTTCAAGGTAGTTGAGGCCGACAGAGAACTTGTCGCCGTCTAGTTTGCCCTTGCCTCCTTTCTCCACATATTCCAGACCCGTCTCGAAAAACAGGGGCATCTGCGGAGTCATTTGGATACCGGCGACAGCCCCTACGTTGAGTCCGGTCTTGCTGCTGCTGCCGTTGAGGTCGGGAGCATCCGAACTGACGTGTGAGGTCGTCATGCCGAAACGCAGGCCGAAATAGGTATTGGGCACGATGCCATAGCTGCGGGAACTACGGATGTTGCGGTCATAGGTCGGACGGGGTGGAATGTATCTTCCGCGTGGCCGTCTTTGAGCATTGGCGGGCAGCACGGTGAAGAACGCCAGCAGTGCTGCGAAAATCAGTGTCATTTTTCCTTTCATAGTCGTTTCTCCTTTTAATCTTTGGTTCTACGTTGAAATCTCTGGTGCAAAGATAAGGGGAAGCTATGAAAGCGCCATCAGTAACTCCCTACTCTTGGATGGGGATTTCCCTAAAAATGTGTTCTGAAAATCCCCACTTACGATGACACGCCGATTTCCGCGGAACCAAAGCAGAGGTGGTGGTACTTGTCGTAAACCACGCAGAACTGGCCAGGAGCGACTCCGTGGATGGGATGAGCGGCATGGACGGTATAGCAACCCTCAGCCGTCTTTTCCATCCAAGCGGGATGGAAATCAGGCGTATGGCGGATTTTGAAAGTCACCTCACGCATCTCGACCCGTTCGGTCAGGAAGTGGAAATCGTGGATGGAGAACGTGTCACGGTAGGCCGTTGCCGGGTCGTAGCCTTTCGACACGTAGAGAATGTTGCTGGCCACGTCTTTCTTGACGACAAACCAAGGACCGCCACCGAAGCCCAGTCCGTGGCGCTGTCCGATGGTATGGTACCACAGCGCACGGTGCTGTCCGATGCGTTTCCCGGTCTCCAGTTCGATGACGTCGCCCGGATTGTCGCCGAGGTAGCGACGCAGGTAGTCGTTGTAGTTGATCTTGCCCAAGAAACAAATGCCTTGAGAGTCTTTGCGGCGGGCATTGACGAGATGTTCGCGCTCAGCGATTTGCCTCACCTCTTCCTTCATGTAGTGTCCGATGGGGAAGAGCGCCTTGCGCAGTTGCCACTCCTCGATCTGGGCGAGAAAGTCGGTCTGGTCTTTCACAGGGTCAGGACTGGTGGCGAGCCATTTCTTGCCGTCGATGATCTCCGTCTGGGCATAATGCCCCGTGGCGATGAGGTCATAGTCGTGACCCGCTTTCTCATCGAATGCACCGAACTTGATCAGGCGGTTGCACATGACATCGGGGTTGGGTGTGAGTCCGGCACGCACTTTGTCCATCGTGTAGCGGGTCACCTTGTCCCAATATTCCCGGTGGCAGTCCACCACTTCAAGGCGGCAGCCATAGCGGGAAGCCACGGCGGTGGCCATCTCCATGTCCTCCTCCGACGAACAGTCCCATTCCTCTTCTTCCTCCGGACCAATCTTGATGTAGAAACAGTCTGGCCGCAGTCCCATGCCACAAAGTTCGTGGAGTACCACCGAACTATCCACTCCTCCGGAGAGGAGTACGGCAATCTTCTTATCACGGAGTTCCTCTTTCATAGCCGGTCATTCATCTTTTTCACCGACAGTCTTCTTGTAGTCGGCAAGAGTCAGTACAGGGTGCAACTCCACGTAGGCGATGACATGTTCCTTTTCCACGGTGGTTTTCATGCTCTCCTTGGCTTCCCTCTTGGCACTGGTCTCCTTGGTATAGTATTCGGCACTGTAGATGCAGTCAAACTGGTAGTTGCTTTTCTCTTCATTCAATCTGGGCATCACCTCCTTTTTCCTGGCTTGGACTTTCAGCGTGAAAGTCAGTTTGTGGGAACCGTCACGCCGCTCCTTGTATTGCCATGACTCACTGGTGACGTTTTCCGTCTTCTCCTCTCCATTGACGTTGGTATAGGAGGCGGTCACGTCATAGAAAGACAGCAAGTCCTGGCTGATGGCCAGTTTATAGTTGATGCTGGTGTAGTCGGGGCGCTCCATCACTCCATCGTCTTCCCCACAGGAGGAGAAGCAGATTGACAGAGCCGATAAAAGAATCATGAAAGCGAGAGTGCGGAAACTTTTCATATTGAGGTTGAGGATTTGACGGCAGGAAAGAGTTCTTTCCTCCAATAGTCGAGAAAACAATGCATGTCATGAAAGAGGAGGTTGGCTCCTTGTTCGGAAAGCACCTCGTCAGGTAGCGGCCCAGTGTTCACGGCAACGGTGAAAACCTGTGCGGCTACTCCGGCGCGCACGCCGAGGGGAGCATTCTCCACGACGATGGCCTCCCACGGAGCCACACCACATTTCCGAAGTCCCTTGAGATAAGGGTCAGGGGCCGGTTTGCCATGACTGACATCAAAACTGGTCACGATATGGTCGGGACTTACCAACGGGCAATAGTCGTTCTGGAGACGCTGGAGCAAGGGCCGCTGGCCACTGCCGGTCACGACGCCTAAGGTCATGCCGTCGGCTTTCATCTGTCGCATCAGGTCCTCCACGCCGCTCATCTTGTCCACCTTTCCTAAACTGGCGAAGATGGCGGATTTGCGGTCGTAGATACGCTGAGCTTCCTCGATGCTGAGCCGTATGCCTTTTTGTTGCCAAGCAATGAGCTGGATGGTCTCCACGCCTCTCATGCCCTCATATTGGTAGGCGTCGGCCTCCGACATGACATAGCCGTTTTCCTCCATTGACTGGTGCCAGGCCTTGGCATGGTTGCCCATCGAGTTGTAGAGCACCCCATCCATGTCGAAGAGCACGGTTTTGGGAGCGAAACTCTCAAAACCGTGCTTTTGGATATAGGATTGAATGATGTTTTCCAGGTTCATCATCCCTCCTTGGACAAGCGCTCCTTGATGGCCTTGCTGTCAGCCTCATAGCCGGGCTTGTCGAGGAGAGCGAACATATTTTTCTTGTAGGCTTCCACGCCAGGCTGGTTGAACGGGTTGACACCAAGCACATTGCCGCTGATGCCGCAGGCAATCTCAAAGAAATAGATCAGTTGTCCGATATAGTATTCGTTGAGCACGGGCACGGCGATGCGGATGTTGGGCACTCCACCATCAACATGAGCCAGACGTGTGCCGAGCTCAGCCATCTTGTTGACTTCATCGACGCGTTTTCCGGCGAGGAAGTTAAGTCCGTCAAGGTTTTCCTCATCCTCAGGGAAGAGCAGTTTCCTGTTAGGCTCCTCGATGCTGATGACGGTCTCGAAGATGCTGCGCTCGCCGTCCTGAATCCATTGTCCCATGGAGTGCAGGTCGGTGGTGAAATCACAGGAAGCGGGGAAGATGCCCTTCTTGTCTTTTCCCTCGCTCTCGCCGAAGAGTTGTTTCCACCATTCGCTGATGAAATGGAGCTTGGGCTGGTAGTTGACCATGATCTCGATCTTCTTGCCGGCGGCGTAGAGTCCGTTTCTCACGGCAGCATAGACAGCAGCGGGATTCTCCTCGAAAGGAACGTCCTGGCCACAAGCTGTCTCCATGTCGGCGGCACCCTTGACCAGTTGGCGGATGTCAAATCCTGCACAGGCGATGGGCAGCAGGCCTACTGGGGTGAGGACGGAGAAGCGGCCACCCACGTTGTCGGGGATGATGAAGCTCTTGTATCCCTCCTTGTCGGCACAAGTGCGTGCAGCACCGCGCTTGGCGTCGGTGACGGCCACGATCACCTTACGGGCCTCTTCCTTGCCGCGCTGGGCTTCGCATTGCTTTTTCAGCAGGCGGAAAGTGAGGGCGGTCTCTGTGGTTGTTCCCGACTTGGATATGTTGATGACGCCGAATTTCTTATCCTGGAGGTATTCGGTGAGTTCGGTGAGGTAGTCTTCGCCGATATTGTTGCCTGCGAAGAGGATGGCTGGGTTTTTCTTGTCCTGGATGAGCCAGGCAAAGCTGTTGCCCAGGGCTTCGATGACGGCGCGGGCACCCAGATAGCTGCCGCCGATGCCAGCCACGACGATGGCTTCACAGTTGGCGCGCAGCACATCAGCGGTGGCTTGGATTTCGTCGAGGAAAGCGGGTGTGATGGAAGATGGCAGGTGCAACCATCCGAGGAAGTCATTGCCTGGGCAGGTGCCCTCTTCAAGGGCTGCCTGAGCGGCTTTTACTTGCGGTTCAAGAGACTTTACTGCGCCTTCGCTGAGGAACTGAGCAGCTTTCGTGATGTCTAATTTGATGTTCTTCATTGTCGTTATTTTAAGTTTGGGAAATACGTTGATGGTTTATCTGAAACTGTCTGTGAGTAGTTTGATTTCTATCTGTGGCGAGATGCGCTCATAGAGGATGTTGTAGACTGCGTCGAGGATGGGCATGTTGACATGCAGGCGGCGGTTGATCTCTTTCATACATTTCGTGCCGAAGAATCCCTCAGCGATCATCTCCATCTCGATCTGGGCGCTCTTGACACTGTAACCCTTGCCGATCATGGTGCCGAAGACCCGGTTGCGCGAGAAGTTGGAATAGCCTGTCACGAGCAGGTCACCCAGATAGACAGAGTCATAGACGTTGCGGTCGAGCGGACTGATGACGCTCAGGAAGCGTGACATCTCCTGTACGGCGTTCGACATCAGGACAGCTTGGAAGTTGTCGCCATATTTGAGTCCGCTGCAGATGCCGGCGGCGATGGCATAGACGTTTTTGAGCACTGAGGAGTATTCGATGCCGATGACATCGGTGCTCGTCTTGGTCTTGATGTAGTTGCTGGAGAGCAGTTGGGTGAACGAGCGGGCCTTCTCGATGTCGGTGCATCCTACCGTGAGGTAAGACAGGCGCTCGAGCGCCACCTCCTCGGCATGGGAGGGTCCTCCGATGCAGGCGAGGTTTTCGTAGGGCACGTCATAGACATGGTGGAAATATTCCGAGCAGACCAGGTTTTCGTCAGGTACGATGCCCTTGATGGCCGTGACGATGAATTTCTCACGGATGCGGGTCTTCAACTTCTTCAGGTGGTTTTTCAGATAGGGTGATGGCGTGACGAAGACGAGGGTGTCGTAGAGGTCCACCACTTTGTTGATGTCGCTGGAGAAGAAGATTTCCTCAGTGTTGAAATGGACACTGGTCAGGTAAGCGGGATTGTGCCCCATGCGGAGGAAGTCGGCGATGCGGTCATCGCGGCGCATATACCAGCCGATGTGATGGGTGTGCCCCACCACAATCTTGGCTATGGCTGTTGCCCAACTGCCACCGCCGATGATGGCTATCTTTCCGCAGTCATGCATGTCTCACGGGAGTTGGTGAATAGATTACTGGACGGCGTCGATCCACTTGGCAAACTCCTCCACTTTGGGATTGTCGTAGCCCAGTTTGTATTTCTTGTTCACACCGCAGACATCCATCTGGAGTTTCTGCGGGTTGACGTCCTTGATGTCTCCCAAGAGGTAGTATCCGCATTTGTTGAGCACAGGCACCCACTGCTCTGGCACGCCGATGGCAGCCCATTCGGCCACGCTGCTGCGCGGTGCTTTTTTCTCGGGGCGCATCTGGGGGAAGAACAGCACTTCCTGGATATAGGTCTTGCCGGTCATCAGCATCACCAGGCGGTCGATGCCGATGCCGATGCCGCTGGTGGGAGGCATGCCGTACTGAAGGGCACGGAGGAAGTCCTGGTCAATGATCATCGCCTCGTCGTCGCCCTTGTCGGCCAGCCGCATCTGTTCCTTGAAGCGCTCTTCCTGGTCGATGGGGTCATTGAGCTCGGAATAGGCATTGGCCAGTTCCTTGCCATTGACCATCAGTTCAAACCGTTCAGTCAGTCCGGGTTTCGACCGGTGCATCTTGGTCAGCGGCGACATCTCCACGGGGTAGTCGGTGATGAAGGTGGGTTGGATGAATGTGCCCTCGCAGGTCTCACCGAAAATCTCGTCAATGAGTTTGCCTTTGCCCATGGTCTCGTCGACCTCAATGTTCAGTTTCTGGGCCACCTCACGGATTTCCTCTTCGGTCATTCCATTGAGGTCATAGCCAGTTTTCTCCTTGATGGCATCGAGGATGGGCAGGCGGCGGTAGGGAGCCTTGAAAGAGATGATCTGTCCGTCGATCTCCCGCTCCGTGCTGCCGTTGACAGCTACGCAGATGGTCTCCAGCAACTTCTCGGTGAAAGACATCATCCAGTTGTAGTCCTTGTATTGCACATAGAGTTCCATGCAGGTGAACTCTGGGTTGTGGTTGCGGTCCATGCCCTCGTTGCGGAAGTTCTTGCCGATCTCATAGACGCCCTCAAAGCCGCCCACGATGAGCCGCTTCAGATAGAGCTCGGTGGCGATGCGCATATACATGTCCTGATCCAGCGCATTGAAATGGGTGATGAACGGACGGGCACTGGCACCTCCGGCGATCGACTGCAGGGTCGGGGTTTCCACCTCGGTGTATCCGGCTTCGTCGAGAACACGGCGCATGGTGCGAATGACGGTGGCCCGCTGGATGAAGGTATCCTTCACGCCTTCGTTGACGACGAGGTCGACATAGCGCTGGCGGTAGCGCAACTCCGGATCCTCAAACTTGTCATAGGCAACGCCGTCTTTGTATTTGACGATGGGAAGCGGTTTCAGACTCTTGGAGAGCAGGGTCAATGACTTGGCATGGACACTGATTTCCCCTGTCTGGGTGCGGAAAACGAATCCTTGGACGCCGATGAAGTCACCGATGTCGAGCAGTCGTTTGAAAACATTATTGTATAATGACTTGTCTTCTCCCGGGCAGATGTCGTCACGGGTGATATAGACCTGGATGCGGCCTTTGGAATCCTGTACTTCCGCGAAACTGGCCTTGCCCATCACACGGCGGCTCATCATGCGGCCGGCGATGACCACCTCACGGGGGTCGGCATTGTCATCGAAAGAGGATTTGATGTCTGTGGAAAACGCATTGGTGGGGAATTCTGCGGCTGGATAGGGGTCGATGCCCATCTGGCGGAGTTCCTGCAGGCTTTGACGCCTGCCTATCTCTTGTTCACTGAGTTCTAAAATATTCATGTTCCTAAATAAAATCTGTTGGCTGCAATAGCGGTGCAAATTTACTAAATTTTTATGAACTTGCCTACCTTTTTCTCATCTTTTATTATGAGAAGGTCAACTCTCCTGCTTTGAACTGGCTTTGACATTCATGGCTTATGGGAGGATGAGCCTGTAGGAGATCACGTCATGGCTCTTGACGGTCAGTTTGCGGTCAACCTTGTTTTTCTTGTTGGTTTTGCCTTCCATTTTGTGTGTCCAGAGGTTGTACACCTTGTATATGTTGGTGTCGAAAGCAGTGCTGAGGCCACTAACTGCTTTATCGGTGAGGTTGAACTCCTGCCAGTTGAGGGAGAAGGGGATGTCGTGCTTTGTGGGATTGAGGATGGTGAAGGCCCAGTCGCCCCCAGCGAGAGGTTTGAACCAGAACTGTAGTCCGTCGCGGTCGCTGTAGTGCAGTCCCTGGATACCCAGGGTGTCCTGGTCGATGGCGATCATCTCTTTGTTCATGAGAATGTTGCGGGTGGCCTCACTCATCTGCCGGAGGTCATTGCCGAGGATCAGCGGACTGGCCATCATGCACCACATGGTGAAATGTGCACGGTCTTCATTTTCTGACATGCCGTTGCCCACCTCCAACATGTCGGGGTCGTTCCAGTGCCCCTTTCCGGCATATTGGCGGAGCGTGTCGTTGAACTGGATGCATTGCATCACGCCAAACTGGCTGTAGCCGGCTTCGAACACCCGCAGGGAGTCGAAGGCACACCAGATGTCGGGGGTGGTGCGCCAGGAATGGCCTACCTCCTTCGCCCATTTCCATGGACGGCTGTTGCCCCATTCGCACATGCTGAGGAAGATGGGCCTTCCGGCGGCGCGCAAGGCGTCGCTGATGAGTTGATAAGCCCCTTGAGGATTGATGTTGGTGGTATTGCACCAGTCGTATTTCAGGTAATCGACTCCCCAGCGGGCATATTGCAAGGCATCCTGGTACTCATGTCCCAGAGAACCCGGTTCACCGGCGCAGGTGCCTGTTCCGGCATCGCTGTAGATGCCCAGTTTGAGTCCTTTGCTGTGCACGTAGTCGGCTACGGCTTTCATGCCATTGGGGAATTTCACGGGGTCGGCCTGGATGAATCCGTTGTCGTCGCGTTTCCCGTGCCAGCAGTCATCGATGTTGATATAGGTGTATCCGGCATCGCGCAGTCCGGATTCCACCATGGCATCGGCGATGCCTTTGATGATTTCCTCAGAGATGTTGCCCTGAAATTTGTTCCATGTGCTCCATCCCATCTGTGGGGTGTCGGCCAAATGTTCCCATTTCTGTGCCTGTGCAGGCGTGTCCATCAGAGTCAGCATGGTGCTCATGATGGCGATCAGTACTAAACGTTTCATGTGTTTTGATTTCATATCTGTGTAACGATGTTGCAAAATTACGTTTTTTCCTGATTTCTCCCAAGTCAGTGGCTCATAAAAAAGGAGGCATCCCCCTTCAATCGGCAGAAGACGGGGAGAATTGCGTTAATTCTGTATAAATTGGCACTTTTATCAGTATTATTTCTTAATTTTGCCCTTTGAACCATCTATACTTGAGCAGATGGCCACATCCCTCCGCTATAGACGGGATGTGTTACTTCAATGAAAAACAGCAAAGACATGAATGTAGATAACATTAGGGAAATCATTGAGCGACAGGAGAATCTTTCGACTGCGCTTGGCATGAAATTCATTTCCACGCCGGATGATGACCTTTGTATGGCCACCATGCGGGTGGATGAGCGTAACAGGCAACCTTTTGGCTTTCTGAGCGGCGGAGCGTCCCTTGCCCTGGCAGAGAATCTGGCCGGAGTCGGTTCTTCCGCTTTGTGTCCGGGCAAGATTTGTGTGGGCATCAGTGTCAGTGGAAGCCATGTGAAGGCTGTGGCCGAAGGAGATACCGTGACGGCTTTGGCCCATCTGGTGCAGAAAGGCCGCAAACTGCATGTTTGGAACGTGGAAATCAACAATTCCGCTGGAGAATTGATCTCCACTGTCACCGTCACCAATTACATCATCAGTTCTAACTCTCATCGCCAATAGTATGTCCGCATTTGCTATATACAGACTGCCCCACCAGACCGATTGCCATTTGATGTTGCAATCAGATGGAGAACCCGAAGAGTTGCAGACGGCTTTCGGCGTAAGCGGGAAAAAAGGTTTCGTCATTGCTCCCTTCATGATAGAGGCGCAGCATCCCATATTGTTGTTGCAGCCGGATGTGTGCACCACGTTCGCTCCCGGTGACCTGCTTGATGCAGCGGCATTGCCGTGGAAGGGTCAGATAGAGGAGATCCTTGCTGCGCCCAAACAAGATGAGAAACCCAGCAGGGGATCCTATTTCCACTATGCCATAGATTTCGCCAATTTCCATTCGCATATCGTCGAGGGAGAATTCTCGAAAATCGTACTGGCCAGATGCAGCTATGAGGCCAATACGGAAGGCTTTTCGCCGTTGCAGCTGTTCGTGAGTGCCTGCCACACCTATCCCAGGATGTTTGTGTCATTGATATCAGCCGGCCGTTGTGGCACATGGCTGATGGCAACCCCCGAGGTGCTGCTCGAGGGACATGGTGAACAATGGAAGACCATGTCGCTCGCCGGAACGATGTTGCTCCGTGAAGACCAGATGAACTTCGACAATCCACCCTCGCCGAATCCGCAGGGGACTCCAGATATCGCCTGGAACATCAAGAATATCCAGGAACAGCGCTATGTCTCAACCTATATTACGGAACGCCTGGAACAAGTGGCGTCTTTTATCGAGGAGAAGGGACCATACACCATGCGGGCAGGCAATCTCGTGCATCTGAGGAGTGATTTCAGTTTCATCCTGCCGAGTCTCTCCAAGGTGGGCGACCTGATCCATGCCCTTTATCCCACGCCAGCGGTGTGTGGCTTGCCTAAGGATGCAGCCCGCGACTTCATCATCCACAATGAGTTTGCTCCAAGGGGATATTACAGCGGTTTCGCCGGTCCTTTTGACCCGGAGGTCGATACCCATCTCTTCGTGTCGCTGAGATGTATGCGCTTCGTCCAGGATGGTTGCTGTCTCTATGCCGGCGGCGGATTGCTGGCCGACAGTGATCTGGAGACGGAATGGAAAGAGACGGAAGATAAGATGATGACGATGAGGGCATTGCTCCATCCGAACGAAACACCCAACCACTGACATGTTCTCGAATATAGGAAACGTGAATATCCTGACCTCATTGCTGGTGGCTCATGATGTCCGCCATGCTGTGGTCTGCCCGGGCAGTCGCAATGCCCCTATCGTACACAACTTACAGGCATGTGGAAAGATGACGTGCTACCCCGTCACCGACGAGCGCAGCGCCGGATTTTTCGCCCTGGGCATTGCCTTGGCCACTGAGCGTCCTGTCGTGATATGTGTGACATCAGGTTCGGCATTGTTGAATCTGGCTCCTGCTGTGGCAGAGGCGTATTACCAACATGTGGAACTCATTGTGGTGTCCGCAGACAGACCGGGAGCCTGGATCGGACAACTTGACGGCCAGACATTGCCTCAGCCTGGTGGTTTTGGCTCTTTGGTCAACAAGTCGGTCAACTTGCCTTTGAACACAGAAGATGCCACGAGTCATTGGCTTTGCAACCGTCTGGTGAACGAGGCCCTTTTGGCCGGACATATCCCCTGTGGGGGACCGGTGCACATCAACATCCCCATTGCGGAACCCCTTTTTGACTTCTCTGCCGCAGAATTGCCTATAGAGAGGATGATTCATCGTCATGTGGAGCGCGGACACGGATGTGACCGGATTGTGGCAGAACGTCTCCTGGAGGCGAAGCGTCCCATGGTCGTGCTCGGCCAGTGCCGCCGTCGCCATTCCGCTTTTGACAGGCAGCGGTTTCAGAAAGCCGTCATTGCACTAAGAACCCGAGGTGTGGTTCTGGCCGAGAGGTTGTGCCAATTGCTGGTGCCCGTGGTCCATGCTGATGAGGCATTGGCTGCGATCGGCGATGATTCGGACTTCAGTCCCGATCTGGTGGTGTATCTTGGCGACACCGTTGTCAGCAAGCGCCTGCGGTTCTTTCTGCGAAAGGCTGAAGAAGCGAAGGTCGTGATGGTGAATCTGGATGGAGAAATCCATGATGTCACCATGCATGCCGATGAGGTGGTGGAGGTGGGCGCGCTGGAAGATGTCTTCTATGCCGTGGCCGACCTCATAGAGGACGGACAGTTGGAGAAACTCCCTCAGGATGAAACCTCCAGGAAGTACCGTACGGGTTGGAAGACCATTTTGGAAAAGGTTGACCAAGTCATCGAAGCGTATGAGCCGTCCTTTTCGCAGATGGCTGCCGTGAGGTATTTTGAACAACAGATGGAAGATATGGAGATCGATTTCCATGTGCATTACGCCAACAGCACTGCCATTCGTTTGGCCAATAGTTATGCCCAGCACCCCGTCTTTTGCAACAGAGGTGTGAATGGTATCGACGGATCCCTGTCAGAGGCGGCAGGTTTCTCCGCAGCTGTCGATGACCTCGTGTTCTGCGTGACCGGAGACTTGAGTTTCTTCTATGACCAAAATGCGCTCTGGAACTCCAATTTGAAGGGCAATCTGCGAATCATCCTGCTCAATAACGGCAAGGGAGGTATTTTCGAACTTCTGCCCGGACTGGAACAGAGCGAGGCCTCCCGCCTTCTGGTCAGTGGCGCGCATCACACCTCAGCGCAGGGTATCTGCGGTCAGAACGACATTGGCTATCTGAAGGCTTCTGATATGCAGGAAATGCAGATGGGCATTGTGACGTTGGTCACCCGCCAGTCACACCGGCCCATGCTGCTTGAGGTCTTCACGGATGCGGAAACCGATGCGGCAGTGATGAGAGACTACCTGCGCTTCATCAAAGACAAAATCAAGGAATAATATCAAAAACACAATAAGATGGCAAAAAGAGAATGGAGAAAAATCAGGGATTTCGAGGAAATCCTGTTGGAGGAATATCATGGGATTGCCAAAATCACCATCAATCGTCCTCGGTATCGGAATGCGTTCACACCTAAGACCACCTGGGAATTGTCACAGGCCTTTGCTTACTGCCGTGAGGCACAGGACATCAGTGTCGTGTTGTTGACCGGTGCAGGCGACAAAGCCTTCTGTTCGGGAGGCGATATGCATGTGAAAGGCCGTGGCGGTTATGTGGATGAGGAAGGCGTTCCACGTCTGAGTGTCCTCGATGTACAGATGCAGATCCGTCGGTTGCCCAAACCCGTCATCGCCATGGTCAATGGCTATGCCATCGGGGGCGGCCATGTCCTGCACCTGGTATGTGACCTCACCATCGCCAGTGAGAATGCCATTTTCGGACAGACAGGTCCGAAGGTGGGTTCTTTCGATGCAGGCTTCGGTTCTTCCTATCTTGCCCGTATCGTCGGACAGAAGAAGGCCCGTGAGATCTGGTTCCTCTGCCGCCAATATACTGCCGAGGAAGCAGAGCGGATGGGAATGGTCAACAAAGTCGTTCCTTTTGACCGTTTGGAAGATGAGTGCGTGGAATGGGCCGAGATCATGATGGAGCGCAGTCCGCTGGCTCTGAGGATGATCAAAGCTGGACTGAATGCAGAACTTGACGGTCAGGCTGGCATCCAGGAGTTGGCTGGCGACTGTACCATGCTCTACTACTTCCTGGACGAGGCTCAGGAAGGTGGAAAAGCCTTTTTGGAGAAACGCAAGCCTGATTTCAGGAAATATCCCAAACTGCCCTGATACGGATGCTGCGATTTTCGATATCCGGGCGGACTTTCCATTTCCGCCAACCCGCAGGCACGTCCCGAGGTGTATATACCACCCGGCACAGTTGGTTCATCACCCTGACAGATAGTGAGCGTCCCGGTGTGGCCGGGGTGGGGGAGTGCGCCCCCTTGCCCGATCTCAGTTGTGATGACATCGTAGGGTATGAGCAGACCTTGTCCAGCCTTTGCAGCACCGTGGTGGCGACAGGAACCATCGATGAAGGTATCTGGCGCCCCTATCCCTCCATGCGTTTCGGTATGGAAACTGCCATGAGGAGTTTGGCTCACCCCGATGGTCTCATCTATGACACACCGTTCACCCGGGGGGAGGTGGGGATACCCATCAATGGTCTGGTGTGGATGGGCAACTACGAGGAGATGCGGCAAAGGATGGAAGAGAAAATCCGACTTGGTTTCCGTTGTGTGAAACTGAAGATAGGTGCGATAGACTTTGAACAGGAACTGGATTTGGTCAAGCGGATCCGGCAACGCTTCTCCCCGGAGGTCATCGAACTGCGGTTGGATGCCAATGGGGCATTCTCGCCTCAGGACGCCTTGAAGAAACTTGACCGCTTGTCACGGTATCATATTCACTCTATCGAACAACCAATCCGTCAGCATCAATGGGGGGAAATGGCACGCCTCTGCAAGAACTCGCCGATACCCATCGCCCTTGACGAGGAACTCATTGGAGTCAATCTTCCGGATATGAAAGCGGCCTTGTTGGACACCATCCGTCCTTCGTATATCATCCTCAAGCCATCGTTGCATGGCGGGATGCTCGGCGCCGAGGAATGGATCAGGATGGCTGAGGCCAGAAATATCGGTTCTTGGGTGACCAGTGCCTTGGAGAGTAATGTGGGACTGAGTGCTATCGCACAGTTTGCCGCCCACGTCTATGGCTGTCCACCCCAAATGCCACAAGGATTGGGCACCGGACAGTTGTTTACCGACAACATAGAGAGTCCCATAATAATACGTGGTGACCAGTTGTTTTTCCTTCCTCAGAACCAGTGATGATGACCCTTGCAGATTTTCTTGCCGAATGGCATGATGACTCACCTTGGTTGACTGTGCACACCAGCGGTTCCACGGGTGATCCCAAACCCCTGCGTGTGGAAAAGGAGCGGATGAGGCAGAGCGCACTCATGACATTGTCCTTCCTCGGAGTGGAGAAGGGAGAAGCGGCCTTGTTGTGCATGCCACTTGACTACATCGCCGGGAAAATGATGGTGGTGCGGTCTGTCGTGGGTCAATTGAAACTCATCTCCATTCCTCCTTCAGGCCATCCAATGGCAGATCCCACAGTAAGGGATGAACCCATAGGATTTGCGGCGATGGTTCCCCTGCAGGTATATAATAGTTTGCAAGTGCCTGAAGAGAGGGAACGGCTCAAAAACGTCTCCCACCTGATTATCGGTGGGGGAGCCGTGGATCCAGACCTGGAAAACCGTCTCCGTGGTTTCCCGAATGCCATATGGAGCACGTACGGGATGACAGAGACCCTGTCGCATATCGCCATGCGGAGAATCAATGGAGCACAAGCTTCCAGTTGGTATCAACCGCTTCCGGGAGTCGTGATTTCTCAAGACGATGAAGGATGCCTTGTCATCCATGCCCCAAAGGTTTGCGCTCAGGTGTTGAAGACCAACGATATCGTAGAACTGCACGCCGATGGACAGCGCTTCAAAATACTTGGAAGAAAGGACAATGTGATCTGTTGTGGAGGCATCAAGATACAAGCAGAACAAGCGGAGGAAATCCTCAGACCTTATCTTGCCGCCCCCTTCTACATCGGTAAGATGAAGGATGCTAAATTTGGTGAAATACCCGTGCTGGTGTCGGAGAGTTTAGACAAAAAAACACTGGAAGACATTATTAGTCATGTCCTCCCCAAATACTGGTGTCCTCGAAAAATAGTCACAGTGAAAAAACTTCCTGTCACCGAAACAGGCAAGCCCAGACGCTCTGTGATTCCTTTAAACGACGGTTAGTCTTTCGACCAACCGTCGTTATGATGAAATCTTATTGTTTTTCGTCTTCCATTTCTTCGGTGCCCCAGACACTCTTGTTGTTGGGCAACTTGTCGTATCTCTCTTCCCAATCACCCTCGAAGTTGTTGCCTGGAAGTGAGATATCATCCTGTTTTGCATCTTCAAGCACAGAGTTGACCAAGTTGATGTCAACATAGCGAGCCTCTGGAATTACATAAAACTTTTTCATGTTAATTGATTTATTATTGTTTTATTAATATTTTTATCAGGCGTATTCTTTAACCCTTTTTTTAGCTGAATGAAGACTAACTGATTGACCTTTGTTTATACAAATCGATGCAAATTTATAAAAAATATCTTTCGCAACAAAGAAATTTCCATTTAATTTGCGATTTTAGCCTTTTTTCTCGTTAACTTTTTCCTAATTCGTACTTTTTTGTTCTTAATGAGTCAAAATATAGTTGACAATCCACATGATATCCGACACGTTCACCCTGTTGTCTTCATTGGTGTCTGCGTTCTGGAAGATGAATCTCTCAGGTTGGGAACCGAGGATGTAGTTGACGCAGGCCATGATGTCTGACACGTTAACCTGTCCATCGCCATTGGCATCACCTTTCAGAGGTTCGTAGTCTTCATCTGTCGTGAAGAGAATCTCGTCTTTGGGTGATTTGGCCTCGCTGACATCCAGGTAGCAGGTGTTGTTGGCGATATAGGTCAAGGTGATATTGCCTTGTGTGGGGTCTTTGATGTTTTCCTTGCCGAAGGCTGCTTTCTCGGGACTGAGGATACGCATGGTCTCCGGATCGAAGGCAGTGCGGTAGTACTGTTCATTGCTGCCCTCGTCGTCGCTCTTGACTATGTTCTGAGCGCCGCTCTCATCACCGCTCTCGTCGCCGCCTGGTTGGCTATTCCCAGCGTTTTCATCCTTGACCCAGATCTCACCCTTCAGCAGGTTGGTCGTCGTGAGGGCTGCAGGTTCGGTGGCCAGTGGCAACAGACGGTTTCCCTTGGGTTCTGTGGAGTTGCACTCCAGCAGTACGGCTGTGTTGGCCGGTACGATGCCGTCTTTGATTTCCTCGATGTGTGCTCTGCCGTCTTTCAGGATTTTATCGACGACATAGGCTTTTACGCCATCATAGCACTTGTAGGGGAAGGCGGTACACATGGTGGTGTAGTATTTGCCGTTGAGGGTGGTACCAGCCGATGGCTTGGCTCCAAAGTACCATTGGTCCATGTGTTCCTCGTCAAGCAGTTCCACTGACCAGCGGTAGTTGTGCTCTGCATTAGGACGGTTGTAGAGACTGGGGTGGGTGACCGTACCAATTAGTTCGATGTTGCTCTTTGGTCCCACTATATTATCCTTGATATATCCTGTGAAACCACTGTTTTGACCGAAGATGAAGTAGTCGTTTTCGAGGTATTTCTCGACATGCAACTTCATTCCTCCGAGCTCATAGGTGGAAACACCTTGTGCGATCATCTCCACTTGTTTCAGACCACCGGCACCTGTGGATTTTCCTTTCAGCTTGATGACAACTGCCGGGGTGGACTGAAGGTTGGCATGGTTGCCGGGCATGAACATGAGGGAGTTGACAAAATAGCGTTGGTCTGGGCTAAGGGTGTTCTCAGATTTGCCAATCACTCCTAAATATCGACCGGCATAAATATTTTTAAGTCTAACATAAATACCATTTTCCACATTCTTCGGTTCAAACTCGGCGACATAAGTTCCTTTGGTGTTTTCATCTACAGTGATGGTCAGTGGATTTGTCGTAATTAGATCATTTGCGTTGTCTTTGCGCCAACCTTTGAATGTACTGTATAACATATCGGGGTTGGCTGTAATTGTTACGGTTTGCCCAATTTCATTCTCGGGTATGTCGATGGAGACCGTTCCCAAGGTCTCATCTGAAGATTTGGGATATACCATTCCTATTTTGGAGAAATGGGCGTAGTATTCTGTTACCAGAGGATTTTCCATGTCTGTGGCAAGTGTGGTAACAATGTCTGTAGCATAGCTTGATGTGCTGAATGGTATTTCATTGTTCCCTTCCATTCTTGACCAGTAATTGAACATATAGCCTTCCTCAGGCTTGGCGTAGAGGTAGGCTGTTACAGTGACGGCTGCTACAGGGGCTTGGGGACTTTCATCATATGTTTCACTCATGAATGAGTTTCTCCATCGGATGTCCTCCTCTTCTAATGGCTTGTTGGAGGCATAGACTTTACCAGAACCAGTCGGCTGTGCTCTGACAATAAATTTATAAAAAAAAGTATTGCCAGCAAATGATTCTGAAACAGCCATCAGAAGAAGGGCTGTAAAAAGGATTGTTTTCTTCATCATGATATGTATATTTCCAATTTGCCGCAAAGTTAATAAAAATATTAGTTTTCTGATACTTTTTTCTCACTTATTTTGTTTTCTGCCAATTAGATAGCAATTTAGAGTTCTTACTAACAAGATAATAGTGATGATTTGATGTGGAATGTCCAATTGTGAGGATAGGGGCGTGATGCTTATAAAGATGATGAGTGTGATAGAATAGAATAGGTATATTTCCCAAAAATGTGTTTTTTTATGTGCTAATAGCCATATAAGCATGGGTAGAGGGTTGAAGGGTATTAAATACCAATTCCATCGGTTGCCGAAAAGATTGGCGAAGACTGATGCATAGAGGATAATGATTCCTGCCCCAGTTTGTGACACAAGAAGGATGGCGTCTGTAATATGTGCTATACGATTCCATCCGAAACACCATTCCCCGAATGTAATGATCAGGATGAGGATAAGAATGAAGGAGAATAATAATGTGGGAGTAATGGGGTGGGGTGCCAATTGAGTTGTTTGTGGTAGGATTTGTTTGGTTTCCCCTTTGAATAGTGGTCGTTCCTCTGTCGTTTCATTGGAAGATATTACAGCACCTTTAAGTACATCTATGATCATATTGGGTGAAAGACGGTATTCTGTTTCAAACTGTTCATCACTCACCGCTCCATAGAAAATCATGTAGATGAACTGTCCCCATGGGGTGTGGTTGGAACAATAACGGAGGAGTTCACCGTTATTGAGAGCCATCTCCTTGGGCATTTTCTTAAAAACCACTTGCTCTTCGATGAGAGCATTCTCTATCATAATAATGCTCATCATTGCACAGTTTGTCTTCAATAAATTGAATGTGAGATGAGGTGGCTTTACCATCTCCTCATCAAGGTTTTTCCAGAGTAATTGCTTTTCAGGTAATGTGAGATTAAGAGGGTATTGAGAGACACCACGGCCTTCTTCTTTATAACTAAGGATAAAGTCTTCTGATGGAACAGCAATCACTCTGGCCATTGATTTTCCTGTGAAGAACTTCAGGTAGTCACCAGGTTGTGCATCCATCTCCAATGAGAAGCAATAATCCAGTCCATGTTCTGGGCACTCCATTCTGATTGCACAATGTCCGAAACTGGAGTAAATGGCATCACCTGGTGTGGCGACTATCAAACTGGCTGTCACAAACTGACTGCTGTCTTTCTCTGTCTCGTTTGGCGTACACCAGATTGAAAGTGTGTATGCCCAAAGACCAATGATGATAAAAGATACTCTCCTCACGTGTTGTCTATTTTGTAGGTTCAAAGAAATAAAAAAGGTGATGATTGCTCACCACCTTTTTTATCGTATGCTTTGGATTTATTAATCATCCCAAACGCTCTTGTTGCTGAACATGTCGTCTACAACAGCCTCTTCAGCTTCCTCGCCTACTACATCGCCAACGGGGATATATGACTGGTTTCCGAAAAGTTCATCGAGCACACTGTGCTTAATACTCAAGGTCATTACCTTGCAAACCGGGTTGATATATTGTTTCTTCATAATTCAAAAGTGATTTTTAAGTTATTTGATAACCATTTTCTTTCCGTTCACGATATACAGACCCTTTGTAGGATTGTTGACGATACGACCCTGGATGTCATAGATGGTATTGTTCTCCACGTTGTTGGTGCTAACCTCTGTGATGCCATTGAGCCAAGTCTCGTAATCAACGATGGCGATGTTTGCCTCAGCCATGTTCTCTTCGAGAATCATGAATGCTCTATTGGCTTTCATTGTGCTACCATTGTACTTGAAGAAACCAAGTGGGTTCTTATCGTTCTTGCCCTCATTGAAGACACGGATAAGCTTTCTTGCAATAGGAGTACCCTTGTTCACTGTTCCATCTTCATTCAATGGGCGGACGCAATAATAGAACTCATCATCAGGTTGTGCACCATCGGGGTCACCTTCAAATGATTTGGAGAAGAAGATACCGCGGAGGAATGAGCGGTATGTCTCTTCCTGAATGGCCTTGCCTAAATCTGCTTCAACAGGATCACCTGCAGGCTGCAGGAAGTTCTGGGTGTGGCTCTTGCCCAAGCACTCAATCACAACCGGAGTACGTGCGGGAACAGTTCCTGTGTACTCTTTAGTGGTAGCATAACCGACAACTGCGTTGGCAGGATCTGCTGATGGGAAATCACCAAGCTGTGGAGCTTCTTGAATACCCCAAACCCTTACGGTGTTCTCGCCATTATCAACAATCTCCATGGGGAAGTCCACATAAAGAGTTCCATAGTAATGACCGTCGTTACCCTTGATGAATGCATCCATTCCGAAATAGTTGGTGCCTTCGGCCTTAGTGCCAGGAACGATTTCCTCGATAATCCACTTAGCATAGTTACCAGCAACTTTGATTTCGGGATCGTAACCAGAAACAGGATAATCAACGGTGTTGTTGTTAGCGAAGCTGATGAACTCTGTACCATCACCATTGCCTGGGTTCATAATCTGAGTGTGGGAGTTGAAGTTGGTGTCAACACGGCCTCCAATGAGGTAATAGGTGTGACCCATGTGGATACGGTTGGAGTAGTTAGAGAGGCTGTAGAAGAAGAAAGATTTCCACTGCAACCAAAGATCTTCTTGCTCGGATTCGATGCAGTATTGCTCAACACCATCCAACAATGCTTGCCACAATGCTTCTTCAAGACCTTCTGATGCTTCTTCAAACCCATTCTCAACCAGATAGTTGGCAAGAGGTCTGGTGTTAGGAGTAGTACTCTTCAAATACCAAGCTGGTCTTGCTGGTATGGTTTTTCCTGTTTTCTCATCCAATACAGGCTCTGTGGTAGTTGGCTCAAGATACATCTGCATGTAGCTGAACATTTCATCGATAGTCTTTTTGACATCAAGTCCCCATTTGTTCACACTGTTCAAACCTGATAAAGAACCGCTTAGTCCTGCTCTTAACGTTTTGACCATGTTACCATAGACAGCTGCTGAAGCGTCAACAGCTTGTGAACGAAGATTTAGCACTTCGAGGTCGTTAGCTGTGAAATCAACATACTCCAGACCTGTTGTCGTCGGATCAACGACGAGGCTCTGATCGATGGGCTCGGTAGTGATGTACATCACGGTACCCGGCATAGTAATAGCATCTGCCTTCTTAGCTTGTGGCTGAGCTGTAGTAGGAGATGTAACATTCATAACACCAGTTCCTTTGGCATCAAGATAACCAGCGTTAATCACGCGGTAGTAACCGTTAGGGGCATCTTGTGCATAAGACCCAAGGCTTACCGCTGAAGCGATAAACGTCATCAATAAACCTTTCGTAAATTTTCTCATAATTTAAAATATTTAAGTTTATATATAAAATTTCCTCTTCTATATTTCATGGAGGTAAATCGGCCTTGTTTACTCTATAGGATTGATTCTTAGGGTTTTAGCCCATTTTTCGTGTCAGTCCAGTGGTTTCCTTAGCTTTCTTACTCGAATTTCAATACGCTATTTTGCTGCAAATTTATAAAGTCTTTCTCAAACTGCAAAGATTTTTTTACTATTTATTTCTTAAAAAATGTAAAAATTCTGATTTTGACATATTTTACCAATATTTTTTCAACATTCCCTGAGAAAATCCATGGCTTCCTCGATTTCCTTGATGGAGGCTGTCTGGTTGATGCGGATGTCGCCTATTTCTCCCAGCAAAGTGAAGTTGATGTCGTCGCCTCTGTTTTTCTTGTCGTGCTTCATGAGTGCGGTCAGCGCGGGGTAGTCATCGCAGGTGATGGACAACTTGCCATAGTGTTGTTTGATGAAATCCACCGTGGTGCGCATCTTGTCGGTAGGGAAGTTCGTTTTGACACAGCTCAGGTAAAGTTCACATGTCAGTCCATAAGCCACGGCATAGCCATGGAGGATGGGGTGTCCCTGTTGCAGAGACCATGATTCGAAGGCGTGTCCGATGGTATGACCTAAGTTGAGCGCTTTGCGGATGCCTTGTTCATAGGGATCTTGTTCGACGATCTTGGCCTTGACGTCGATAGACTCCGCCACCATTTGTTGGAGTTGGTCCAAATCGGGGTGGAAGAGGTCGAAATTGATGAGAGACGCCCATTTCTTTTGATCGGAAATCAGTCCGTGTTTGAGCATTTCGGCGAATCCTGAGCGCAGGTTTTGGTCATCGAGGGTCTTCAGAAACCGGGTGCTGATAATCACGTCGGCTGCTTGGGAGAATACTCCGATTTCGTTTTTCAGTCCGTTGAAATTGATACCTGTCTTGCCGCCCACGGAGGCATCGACCATCGCCAGCAGGGTGGTGGGTATGTTGATGTAGTTGATGCCGCGCTTGAAGGTGGAAGCGGCAAAACCGCCTAGATCGGTCACCATGCCGCCACCTAAGCAGATCATGCAAGAGTGGCGTGTCGCACCGCGGTCGCCCAACGTTTTCCAGACGTGTGTGAGACTCTCCAGCGTCTTGTTTGCATCCGTGGCGTCAATCGTGATGAATGACGCATCCTTCAAACTAGGGTGGTTGCGGAGCAGCGGCCAGCAGTAATCACGTGTCATGGTGTCGGCCAGGATGAATGTCTTGTCATGGCTGCACTCGGCGATGGCGATGGCAAGATCTTGGTCAAGTGAGGATGATATGGTGATTTTGCTTATCATCTGCGTATCTTTTTACCTTATTATATATTTATTTGTCACTTTCTCCTGATGAGAGGTGTGAATCTGTCATTTTTGACACCTCTGCGTGAAAAATCGCTGCAAAGTTACCTAAACCGATTCTAAAATAAGAATTTTCTCGTGTTTTTTACCTTATTTTATTTATTTGGCCGTTTTTGAGACTTTTGCTTCAAACTGCATTTTTTGATAACAATCTTTAAACCTTGCTCATCGAAAAACGTCAAAGAATCAAATTTCACCGGTATGGAGTACCGGAATTAGCAATTAAAGGTAAAATGATGAGAAATTTATTTACTTGCCTATGTCTATGGCTTGCTTTTTCAGCCACGACATACGCACAGCAGGGAATTAAGGGGCGAATCGTGGACAAACAATCGAAGGAAGGCATCTTACAGGCCACCCTTCAGTTGCTCCGTACAGACAGTACGTTCGTCAAGGGTGCGCTTTCCGATGAGGAAGGCAACTTCACCATGCCGGTGGACAGTGCTGGCACGTATATCCTCAAGATTACGAGCGTGGGATATACAACAATCGCTAAACGCCTTACCTTGGCAGAGGGCAAGGAAGCCGACCTCGGCGATGTCACCATGAGCGGCGACGCCATCCTCCTTAAGGGCATCACCGCCACGGGAATGGCATCGAAGGTCGTGGTCAAGGAAGACACCTTCGTTTACAACTCCGCCGCCTACCGTGTGCCGGAAGGATCGGTCGTGGAGGAACTGGTGAGGAAACTCCCTGGTGCACAGGTGGATGATGATGGCAAGATCACCATCAATGGCAAGCAGGTGAAGAAAATCCTCGTTGATGGCAAGGAGTTCATGACCGGTGACACCCAGACTGCCCTGAAGAACCTCCCCACATCGATTGTCAATCAGATCAAGGCTTACGATGAGCGGAGCGACCTTGCCCGCATCACCGGTATTGACGACGGTGAGGAGCAGACCGTGCTCGACTTTGGTCTCAAACCAGGTATGAACAAGGGGTTCTTCGGCAATTTAGACCTCGCCATTGGTACGCATGAGCGCTATGCAGAGCGTGTGATGGCTGCGTTGTTTAAAGATAAGTACAGAATCATGTTGATGGGCAGCGCCAACAACACCAATGATATGGGCTTCCCCGGCGGCGGTGGCCGTAGAGGTGGCGGCGGCATGGGAGGCGGAGGCAATGGCCTCAACACTTCGAAGATGATTGGCCTGCAGTTCAACTACGAGGATACGGACAAGTTGAAGGCAGACGCCAGTGTCAGGTGGAACCACAGCAATGGCGATATTTACTCGAAGCAGTCAACGCAGAACTTTGTGGGTGTCACGAAGTCGTTTGAAAACAGCATCAACCAAAACTATACTCGTCGTAACTCATGGAACGGTCAGATGCGCGTGGAGTGGACTCCCGATTCAATGACCAATATCATGTTCCGGCCGAGTTTCACTGTCTCGTCCAATGACGGCAACCAGTCCTCGGTGTCTGCCTCCTTCAATGACGATCCATATCTTTATGTCGTTGATCCGCTCTCAGAGGAAGGTTTGAAACAGCTCGCCAGATACAGCGCCGACAGTACGAGGATCATCGTCAACCAGCAGAACAGCGTCAACCTCTCCTATGGCAAGTCGAATTCGCTCAACGGTATGTTGCAGTACAACCGCAAGCTCAACAACCGCGGCCGCAACATCACCCTGCGTGTCGATGGCAACTACAGTGACAACGACAATACAAGCCTTTCCATCAGCAGGACTACGCTCTACCAGACCCTGAGCTATCTCGGTCTTGACTCAACCTACCAGACCAACCGATACAGCCTGACGCCGAGTACCCGTAAAGGTTACTCGCTCCAGACGGTCTATACCGAGCCGATCGCCAGGACCATGTTCATGCAGTTGAGTTATCGCTACAACTACAGCTACAACGAGAGTGATCGTTCCACTTATGACTTCGGCTATCTCGGCACAGCTTTTTCCGAGGGTATCGTGCCCCGTTACCGCACATGGGCTCCCTATCTTGACCGCGTGTCTGACGGCATCGAGAGCCATAAGGAAAAGAACCTGAGCCGTTATTCGGAGTATAAGAACTACACTCACGACATCCAGCTCACCTATCGTTGGATCCAGCCCAAGTTCCAACTCAATGCTGGAGTCATGATGCAGCCGGTACACACACGTTATGAGCAACATTTTAAGCTTGATACAGTAACCGTCAGAAACGTCACTAATATTTCACCGACGCTCGACTTCCGCTATCGTTTCAACCAGTTGAGCAACCTCCGCATCCAATACCGCGGAACGACCTCGCAACCCAGCATGTCTGACCTGCTCGACATCATCGACGACAGCAACCCGCTCAGCATCACCAAGGGTAATCCGGGTCTGAAGCCATCGTTCACCAACAACTTCAACCTGTTCTACAACACCTATATGCAGGCACATCAGCGTTCGGTCATGACGTTTGTCAACTTCAGTACTACTCGAAACAACATCAGCAACTTGGTGACTTACGACGACCAGACTGGTGGTCGCACCACTCAGCCTGAGAATATCAACGGCAACTGGAACGTGAATGGTGCTTTCATGTTCAACACGGCAATTGACAGCATTGGCAACTGGAATATCAACACCTTCACCAACTTGGGCTATGTCAACAATGTGAGCTACCTCTTCGACAACATGGAACATGTATCGAAGAAGAACTATACGCGCACCACGACTGTGATGGAACGTCTCTCTTTCTCCTACCGCAATTCCTGGCTGGAAGTGGAACCCAATGGAGTGGTTAACTATACCCACGCCCGCAACAAATTGCAGAGCGCAAGTGACCTCGACACCTGGACCTTCTCTTACGGTGTCAACATCAACCTCTATGCACCGTGGGGCACCAGTTTCTCCACCAGCATCAGCGAGAACTCGCGCAGAGGATACAACGACGCTTCGATGAACAACAACGAACTGTTGTGGAATGCACAGATCAGCCATGGTTTCCTCAAGGGCAACGCATTGACTATCAGCCTGCAGTTCTATGACATTCTCCATCAGCAGAGCAACTTCAGCCGTGTCATCAATGACATGATGCGTAGAGATACCGAGTACAACAACATCAGCAGCTACGCATTGCTCCATGCGATCTATCGTTTCAACGCCTTCGGTGGCAAACAGGCCCGCCAGATGGGTCCCGGAATGCTCCCCGGTGGTATGCCTATGATGCCTCCTGGAGGTTTCGGCGGTGGCCGTCCCGGTGGTGGTCGTCCTGGTGGCGGCGGTGGCTTCGGCGGTGGTCGTCCTGGTGGCGGCTTCGGCGGTGGCTTCGGCGGCGGACGTCCTGGTGGCGGCTTCGGCGGCCCGATGATGGTCGATTAAAGAAACGAATTGAAGAATCAAATTGTAGAGACGTCACAGTGTGGCGTCTCTTTTGTTGTCTGCACCTAAAAAGAAAAAAGACGCCACGATGTGACGTCTCTACTTATTCATCATCTTCGTCGTCGTCGAATCCGAAGAGCGAGGGTTCGACAAACGCCTCTATCTGGCGCCGGTCTCGTTTTGTGGGACGGCCGGTTCCGCGGGCGCGGTCAACAAACCCGCTGATGCGGCTCATCTCCAGAATCTCATACTGCTTAGGATCAGTGACGTTTTCATAGACCTCAGGGATGAGTTTTGCTCCCACACGGTTTTCGATGCATTGCAGGATGCGGAAAGAGTAGGTCACCGGTGGCTTCTTGACATTGACCACCTCGCCCACCTTGACGGGGCGGGATGGTTTGACGTTCATCCCTCCGATGGTCACTCGGCCGTTTTTGCAGGCATCCGCGGCGATGGAACGGGTCTTGAAGATGCGGGCCGCCCAAAGCCATTTGTCTATTCTCGCCTCATTGTTCATCTTTCACCGGATTGGCAGGTTTGCGCTTGTTGTACTGGTTCATCGTGATGTTGACGCCGGCCAGTACAAAACTCTTGATGATCTCTATGGCCGTGGTGATGCTGGGGCGCAGCACCTCCATTTCGCTTTCTTCAAAATGGCCCAGCACATAGTCGACTTGGCTGCCACGGGGGAAATCGCTGCCGATGCCCACCCGCAGGCGCGGATATTGTTGCCCGATCAACTGCTGGATATGTCCCAGTCCGTTGTGGGTGCCGGCGCTGCCGCTGGCCTTGAGACGGAGCGTGCCCAGGGGAAGCGACAGGTCATCGACTACGACCAGCATTCTCGCTTCGTCGATGTTCTCCTTGTTGAGCCAGTAGCGCACGGCGTTGCCGCTGAGGTTCATGTAGGTTGTGGGCTTGAGCAGGAACAACTTGCGCCCCTTCAGCGAAGTCTCGGCCACATACCCGTAGCGGCGGTCGTCGAAAACAATATTGGACGCCTCGGCAAAGGCGTCCAATACCATATATCCCATGTTATGGCGGGTCTCTGCATATTCCATGCCAGGGTTGCCAAGACCCACGATAAGATACTTGTCCATGTACGGAGGAGGTTGGGGTTACTCTGCAGCTTCCTCAGTTTCCTCAGCAGCAGCGTTCTTGGAGGCTGCGCGGGTCATCTTGATGGAGCAGACCACCACTTCCTTGCTTGTGGCGATGTCAAGACCCTCGAAGCTGAGCTGACCCACCTTGATGCTCTTGCCGATGCGGAGGTCGGTCACGTCGATGTCAAGCTGCTCGGGAATCTGGCGGAAAGGAGCAGTCACTTCGATCTTGCGGATAGACAGGTTCATACGGCCACCGTCGCGGATACCCTGTGCAAGGCCGACGAGGTGTACGGGAATGCCGATGGTCAGCGGTTTCTCCTCGTTGATCTCGAAGAAGTCGATGTGCAGGATGGCGTCAGTGGTGGGGTGGAACTGGATTTCCTTCATCACTGCTGTGTGCTTCTCGCCCTCGATGTCGATGTTGGCGACATACACGTGCGGGGTATAAACCAATTTGCGGAGGTCGGTGGCCAGAATGGCGAATGCCTTGGCAAGGGGTTTGCCGTCCTCACCCTTGGCCTCTCCATACAGGTTGCAGGGCACATAACCTTCTTTCCTCAATTCTTTGGTTGCTTTCTTGCCGGTAGCTGTCCTCAGTTTGCCGGCGACGCTCATTTCTTTCATTTTGCTTTGAATTTTAAATGTGTTACTCTAAATTAAGTGTTCTTGGTTTGCTTAATTCGCCATCACACGAAATCTTTCTTCCAACCATTCGGATGCCAGGTCCCGCCTGGCTGCCTTATGGCACGGGAAAGCCGGATATAACCGGGCTTTCAATCGGGTGTGCTAAAAAAGCGGTGCAAAGGTACGCATTTATTTCCGAAAACCATTCATCGGGAGAGAAAAAAACATCATCCAATTGAATATTTTATTCCGTTTTCTTGCAGAAACCAATGAAAAGCGTTATTTTTGCATCATTGTTCGTAAATCTCAAAAACACATAACGTCAAAGCGAGTTTTCACATGATAAACAGGGAATTAATTAGGATAAAGATCGTACAGTTAACCTATGCATACTATCAGAACGGCACCAATAACCTGAATAAAGCGGAGAACGAATTGGTATACAGCCTGTCTATGTCCTATTCACTCTACAACTATCTCCTGCTGCTCATTGTTGCCGTGACCAGGGAAATGAGGCGCAGGGTAGAGGTCGGTTCTTCGAGAGCTGCCAGAGAAGGACTCCCCATGCCGTCCAACAAATTCAGCGAGAACCGTTTCGCCCGTCAGCTTGAAGACAATCTCATGCTCCAGGATTTCGTCGAGGAGCAGAAATTGTCATGGAACGACGATATAGAGTTTGTCAGGAAAATCTGCAACATCATCGAGCAGAGTCAGATCTATCAGGAATACATGGCCGCCGAGGAAGATACCTACGAAGCCGACCGCGAGGTGTGGCGCAAGTTGTATAAGGCTGTCATTCAGGAGAACGCCGATCTGGATGCCCTGCTGGAGGAGAAAAGCCTCTACTGGAATGACGACAAGGAAGTGGTCGATACGTTTGTGCTCAAGACCATCAAGCGTTTTGACCTGTCGAACGGCAAGAAACAGGAACTGCTTCCCGAGTATGATGATGAGGAGGACAAGGCTTTCGCCTGCAAACTCTTCCGGGCCACAATCCTGAATGCCGATCAGTATCAACGCTATATGAGTGATGCTTCACGCAACTGGGATTTCTCCCGGTTGGCCTACATGGACGTGGTGATCATGCAGATTGCCATCGCCGAGATGATGACCTTCCCCAATATCCCCATCAGCGTCACCATCAATGAATATGTCGATCTGGCCAAGCTCTACAGCACAGCCAAGAGCGGTGGCTACATCAACGGCATGCTCGATACCATCGCCCGTTATCTGGTGGATAGTGGTGAACTGCTCAAGGCCATCGACCCTCCCCGTTCAAGAAAATAAACATTCACTAAATCATAAATGTCAATGAACACATCGATTTTACTGGCTGCTCAGGGAGCAGCATCCGGTGGCGGCATGGAGATGCTCATCATGATGGTGGCGATTTTCGCCATCATGTGGTTCTTCATGATCCGTCCGCAACAAAAGAAACAAAAGGAAATCCGCAACTTCCAGAATGCGCTGAGTGAGGGAACGAAAGTCGTGACTGGCGGTGGCATCTACGGCACCGTGAAGCGCATCGACCTCTCCACCAATAAAGTGGAGGTGGAGATCGCCCGTGGCGTAGTCATCGAGGTTGACAAGTCCTACGTCTTCGCCGATGCCACAGCACTGCAAACCGGACAGCCAGCCAAGTAACCATTGATGAGAGGCACGCTAAATCCATTTCCAGATAAACTCAGGAACTTCTTTCTCTGGCTCAAGAGCAAGGAGTTTCTGGTTTTTTTGTTCTTTTTCCTCGTCAGCAGCGCCTTCTGGGTGATGATGGCCGTCAAGGACACCATGGAACGGGAAATCGTCATCCCTGTCAGGATGGTCAACGTGCCCAAGAATGTGGTCATCACCGAGAACATCGACCAAATCAGGGTCACCATCAGGGACAATGGTTATAACATCATTGGCTTCTACCTCGACAATGACCGTGTCATCGAAGTCAATTTCCATGATTTCTCCAAGACGGAGGAGGGCAAGGTGTCTGTCTCCAGTTCAGAATTGCATAAGGTCGTCAAGAGCAAATTAGGGCGCTCGGCAGAGATTTTGAGCATCAAGCCCGACAAGATAGAGATGTATTACAACTACGGCGACTACAAAATTGTACCCGTCAAGTTGTATGGCTCTGTGACACCAGCCGACAACTATGTGCTGGCTTTCAGCCGGATCAAACCTGACAGTGTCAAGGTGTATGCCTCCACCTCCCGGTTGGCGAAGATCGACTCGGTGAAAACCAGTTATGTCCGCATCTCCGACGTCTCCGGCCAAGTGACCAAAGTCTTGTCGCTCCAGAAAATCAGCGGCGTGAAGTTCGAACCCAACAATGTCACCCTTGAGACCCATGCCGAGGTGAAGGTGGAGACGACCACGGAAGTGCCGATCCGGACCATCAACGTACCAGAGGGGATGGTGATGCGCACCTTCCCGCCCAGAGTGACGGTGTCCTATGTGGTGATGGAGAGCATGGCTAAGAGCATTACGGAAGACGACTTCTCCGTCGTGGTGGATTATAACGACTTGGATACCAGCATCGAGCAGCAGTCGTTGCCGCTCCGGCTCATGAAGGCTCCCAATATGGCCAAGAGGGTGAAGCTTCCTTTCACCAATGTGGACTATCTGCTAGAAAGCAACTGACATGGAAGATGTGGAAACCCTCAGGATTGCCATTACCGGCGGGATAGGCAGCGGCAAGTCGTATGTATGCCGTAGCCTTGAGCAACATGGAATCTGCGTCTATGACTGCGATGCTGCAGCCAAACGGCTTATGCGCACCTCGAGAACTCTCCGTCGCCAACTGACGCAGTTGATTGGCGAGGATACCTATGTTGACGGGCAGCTCAACAAGGCGGCCGTCGCTGGTTTCTTGATGCAGTCCGAGGAGCATACCCAGCAGGTGAATGCCATCGTGCATCCTGCTGTGGGAAGAGACTTCCTGCGGTCGGGGATGACTTGGATGGAATGTGCGATCCTTTTTGAAAGCGGTTTTGAGCGATATGTCGATAAGGTGGTGTGTGTCAGCGCGCCCATTGAGGTCCGCATCCGCAGGGTGATGGACCGCGACGGCATCACCCGTGAGAAGACCTTGGAATGGATGTCACGTCAGTTGCCCCAGGAAGAGGTGCTCGTCCGCAGTGATTATGAGATCGTCAACGATGGCATTTGTGATGTCGGGCAGCAGGTAGCTCACCTGCTGGAGCGGCTCAGCGAATCATCCAAGACCATAGATGCCTGATATTTGAAAAGCAACAACAATCTTGATTATAAACAGAATAAACAATGAAACAGACAATTCTTTCGATAGCCAGGAAACCAGGGCTTTACAAACTGGTCTCAAGAGGTAAGAACAACCTGATCGTCGAGACGCTCGAAGAACCCCATCGCCGCATGCCGGTGTTCAACAGCGACCGTGTGACCAGTTTGGCCGACATCGCTATGTATACCGAGGAGGACGATGTGCCTCTGATGAACGTGATGGTGTCCATCCGTGACAAGGAGGAGTCTAAACCTTGCTCCATCAGTTTCAAGAAAGCCACCAGCGAGGAGCTTCGTGCTTATTTCGCCGAGGTGCTTCCCACCTTCGACCGTGACCGCGTGCATGACAGCGACATCCGCAAACTCCTGCAGTGGTATGACCTGCTCGTGAAGAACGGCATCACTGATTTCGAGGATGACCTCGAACCTACGGAAGGCGACAACATCGATGACCGCAAAGACCAATAAGATGACGAACATGACACTGACAGAGCGTTTCCTCAACTACACGAAGTTTGACACCCAGTCGAGTGAGGACTCACAGAGCGTGCCCAGTACCCCGAAGCAACTCGTTTTTGCCGAGTATTTGAGGGCAGAACTGGAGAAAGAAGGTTTCGCCGATGTCGAGATGGATGACAAAGGGTATCTCTATGCCACCCTGAAGTCAAACATGAAGAAGAAGGCGCCGGTCATCGGCTTTATCTCCCACTATGACACCAGTCCAGACTGCAGTGGCGAAGGCATCAAGGCCCGTGTGGTGGAAGGTTATGACGGCGGCGACATCACCCTTTCTGAGGGCATCGTCTCTTCACCCTCAAAATTTCCGGAACTGCTCTCGCATGTCGGCGAGGACCTGATTGTCACGGATGGCAAGACCCTTCTGGGAGCCGATGACAAAGCCGGTATCGCTGAGATCATCCAGGCGATGTGCTACCTCCGCGACCATGATGAGATCCCTCATGGCGATATCAGGGTGGCGTTCAATCCCGACGAGGAGATCGGCATGGGCGCGCATCATTTCGATGTCGAGAAATTTGGCTGTGAATGGGCCTATACGATTGACGGCGGTGACTTGGGAGAGTTGGAGTATGAGAATTTCAACGCTGCCTCAGCCAAGGTGCGTCTGAATGGCGTGAGTGTGCATCCGGGTTATGCGAAGGGCAAGATGGTCAATGCCAACAGTCTGGCGGCTGAGTTTGCCTCGCTGTTGCCCAAAGACGAGACCCCAGAGACCACAGAGGGTTATCAGGGCTTTTACCATCTTCTGGGCATTCAGTCGAATATAGAGAAAGCCCAGTTGTCCTATATCATCCGCGACCATGACCGCACCCGTTTTGAGGCCCGCAAGCAGTTTTTCACGCTTTGTGCCGGCAAGCTCAATGAGCGTTACGGCGAAGGAACGTGCGAGATAGAAGTACGCGACCAGTACTACAACATGAAGGAGAAGATAGACCCCAACATGCATGTCATCGACCTTGTGTTGCTGGCGATGCAGGAGTGCGGTGTTCCTCCACGTGTGGTACCTATCCGCGGCGGCACCGACGGAGCACAGCTCTCTTTCAAGGGACTCCCCTGTCCGAATATCTTCGCAGGTGGTGTCAATTTCCACGGGCCCTATGAGTTTGTCTCCATTCAGGTGATGGAGAAAGCCATGCAGGTCATTGTGAAAATCTGTGAGTTGACAGCAAACTATAACGACTGACCTTTCGCGGAAGGCCGGTTCCCAATTTCCTGACAATGTCCGAACTACCCGTACTGGTCAAGGACCTTGCCTTGATTCTCATCGTGGCCGGAGCGGTCACCATCTTGTTCAAGCGCCTGCGTCAACCGCTGGTGCTGGGATATCTTGTGGCCGGATTCCTGGTGAGTCCCAACATGCCCTACACCATGTCGGTGGTCGATAAGACCGACATTCAGACATGGGCAGATATCGGCGTGATGTTTACCCTGTTTTCTCTTGGTCTGGATTTCTCTTTCAAAAAGATCCTGAAGATGGGGGCGGCACCTTTTATCGCTACCGTCACCATCGTCTTCTGCATGATGACCCTGGGCATTTTGACCGGACAGTCGTTTGGTTGGACGAAGATGAACAGCATCTTCCTTGGTGGAATGCTGGCCATGAGTTCCACCACCATCATTTACAAGACCTTCGATGATCTCGGCCTGAGGCAGCAGAATTTCGCAGGGCTTGTGATGAGTGTGCTGATTCTGGAAGACATCCTGGCCATCGTCATGATGGTGATGCTCGCCGCTTTTGCGAGCGGCGGCACCAATGGGGGAGAGATGCTGCAGAGCGTGGTGCGCATCGGGTTCTTCCTTGTGCTGTGGTTTGTCGTGGGAATCTTCCTTGTGCCGTTGTTCTTGCGGTCGTTTCGTAAACTGGTCAATGGCGAGACACTTCTGATTGTCTCGTTGGGATTGTGCTGTCTGATGGCAGTCCTCTCCACGACAGTGGGGTTCAGCAGTGCCTTCGGCGCTTTTGTCATGGGATCCATTCTGGCTGAGACCGTTGAGGCGGAGAAAATCATCCGTCTGGTTGAGCCCGTCAAGAATCTCTTCGGTGCCATCTTCTTCGTGTCGGTGGGCATGTTGGTCGATCCCCGCGTCATCATGGAGTTTGCGCTGCCCATCATCACTCTGGTTTTTGTCATCCTCATCGGTCAGGCCGTCTTTGGCAGTCTTGGATTCCTCATCAGCGGACAGTCGCTGAAGTCGGCCATGCGCTGTGGTTTCTCCATGGCACAGATTGGTGAGTTTTCATTTATCATCGCCTCGCTGGGATTGTCTCTCGGGGTTGTGAGTGGTTTTATGTATCCCGTGGTGGTGACGGTGTCTGTCATCACCACCTTCCTCACACCCTATATGATGAAAGCCGCCATTCCAGCCTATGAGACCTTGGAGCACCATCTTCCCAAGAGTTGGGTGAGACGGCTCAACCACCTCACCATGAGTCATCCAACCTCGAAGTCGGAGAGTGGGAATTGGAGGCGTCTGCTTACGCAGATGACGATCAACACCGTGGTCTATTCCATCCTCTCCTCGGCAGCCACTGCGATGATGATGACCTTTTTCCTGCCTTTCCTCAACCGTCTGATGACGCCACTGTGGGCCAGTATCTTGTGTGGATTGTCCACGGTGTCGCTTATCTCCCCCTTCCTTCGGGCCATCGTGATGAAGAAAAACCACAGCGAGGAGTTCAAGGCCCTTTGGACGGCGAACAGGCTCAACCGGTTGCCGTTGGCTTTCACCATTTTGGTGAGGGTGGCCATCGCAGTTTCGTTCATCTTCTATATCTGCAATGCCCTCTTCCAGTTCTCCAGTGCCGTGCTGATGACTGTCGGCGTGACCGCCGTCGTGTTGATGGTGCTCTCACGGAGGCTGAAGCACCGTAGTATCCGGTTGGAGCGGATGTTTATCCAGAACCTGCGCTCACGCGACATCGAGGCTCAGGTAAGTGGACGCCGCCGTCCACTTTTCGAGGGACACCTTCTCGACCGGGATATCCACATCGCTGATTTCGAGGTGCCTTCCGACTCCAAATGGTCTGGACAGACGCTCAAGCAGTTGGCTCTCGGCCAACAGTACGGAGTCTTGGTAAGCAGCATCCTGCGTGCCGGCCGGCGGCTCAACATCCCGGAAGGCGACTCTGTCATCTTCCCCGGCGACCGTCTGCAGATTATCGGTAACGACAGTCAGCTGGCCGCTTTCCACCATGCACTTGATGAGAACCGGGTCGAGGAAGACTATGATCTGGAGAAACGTGAGATGAAACTCCGCCGGATGATTATCACCGGCAGCAGCAAGTTTTTGGGGAAAACCATGGAGGAGAGTTCCATCCGCCACCAGTACAATTGCATGGTCGTCGGCTTGGAGGAAGGCAAGGAGAATCTTACCTTGGTCAGTCCGGCCTATCGTTTTGAGAAAGGCGACATCGTCTGGGTCGTGGGTGAGGAGGATGATCTCAACCGACTGGTTGAGATGTAGTTTGAATCAATACCACCTGACGGCATTGCTATAGCCACTCTTCTTGTCATATTTCAGCGCATCGGTCAGTGTCGATGCGTTGCAGCGGAATGTGAAGTTATAGCTGGTGTATGGAGCGAGCACCACCGAGCACGACATGCTGAAACAATGCAGGTCGCGGGAAAGTGAGGCGGTGGTCATAGACATTTTCTTGTTTTCAAAGTCATAACCTGAGGAAAAACTGATGTTCCAGCCCTGGCTCAGGCGGATGTTGCCGCTGACGTTCAAGGTCTGACTGAATTTGTAGGGATAGCGCATTCTCTTGGTGTTGAACTTCCCGCCGGTGTTCTCGCGCATCGTGATACCGTAGCCGAAGGTCAGCGACCAGGGCATACTGAAGGTCATGTAGCCGTCCTCATCGGTTTCGGCTTTACCGCCTTGTTTGCTGGCACCGCGTTGGCCGCGCACGAGGTCATCGTCCACATTGCTCTCGATGTCGGTGTCTATGCCCTCTTCGTCGTCATCATCGTCATCGTCCTTGTCCTTTTTCTTCTCGCCACTGAACCATTGTCTGAGTTTCTCGGGCGTGAGGGTGAACGACACGTTTTGCGACATGCCTTGGAACCGTCCGAAGCGTCCATAGCCCCATTCCGTATGGGTGCCCACATAAGGTTGGCCTTTCTCGTCGAGCTCGTAGGCGTAAGTGGCGAACACGGCGTTCATGTTGAAGGTATAGCGTTTCCACCATTTCAACCTGATTCTCATGGTAAGGTCACTCAGCGGCCTTTCTTTGGCCGACATGTTGTAGGACATTGCGGCGCCCAGTTCGTCAATCAAACTGATTTTCTTGATGGAGTCATCGGAATTGCGGATTTTCATCTCCAGGTTGTTGGACACATCGAATGAGACGCTTCCCGTCTTTCCCCTTCCGGGGACGCCGAAGAGTCCGTTGCTGTAGGGCGAGTAGGTCACCAACGACACGTTGCCGTCGGCATCCGTCTTCATATAGGTGTCATAGTAGCCATATCGGTCAGAACCGAAGTCAGGAGCATAGCTGAAACTCACTGTGGGAGTGATCACGTGGCGGATCCTGTCAATCCTGTCACCGAAGATCTTGCGGTTGGGAATCCAGTAACCATAGAGTTTGGTTGAGAGTCCCATGTTCAGGCTCCAGTTGTAGATGTTGTGGAAACCGTATGTGGTGTCGGACAATTCCACCTGGTTCACCTCATCCCATGATTTTGAGATCTTATTGGTGTACATGCGGTCGGTGAAATTGAAGGAAGGATTGACGTTGATATAATTAAATAAGGTGAAGCTGCCGCTGATGGGTACTGTGTGCAGCATGCCGTTTTTCCAGTCCTTGATGATGCTGGAATGCATGATCCGGTCTTCCTTCGTGTCGATGGAGTTGCTTATTTGTCCCGAATAGCTCATGGCGATCTTCTCATACCATTTCTCCTTGCCTGCGGCTTTTTTCCGCTTGAAGGGGTAGAAACGGCTGATCGACACATTGAGGTCGGGCAAGGTCATGGCGATGGTGGTGTCGCGCATGTTCTGCGACAGGTTGGCCGATGTGCTGATGTTCATTCCGATGCTCGAGAACTGCGTGCTGTAGCTCACCGATGATGTGCGGGTGCTCTGGGTGACCGTCTGCGGGTTGTACATACTGGTCAGGTTGTTGCGCTCGTAGCTTGATGTGGCGAAATTGACGCTGGCAGAGAGTGAACTGAACGGGTTGGCCTTGGCATCCTGTCTGTGGCTCCATTGCACCTTGAAACTCTCTTGTTCGGTGAAGTCAGGCATCCCTTTGTCGCCTGTTTTCGTGTCTTGGTAACTGAAATAGAAGCTGCCCCCGTAGCGGTAGCGCTTCCTGTAGTTGGATGACGCTGAGATGCCCCAGGATCCCTTGGTATAGATCTCGCCCAGCAGTTTCAGGTCCATCCTGTCATTGATGGCAAAATAGTAGCCGCCGTCGCGCAGGTAGAAGCCGCGTGAGTTCTCATCACCATAGGTGGGCATGATGAAACCGCTGGAATAGCTTTTGGTGAAGGGAAAATAGGCGTAGGGGATGGCCAGCGGCAGTGGAACGTCAGCGACGACGAGGTAGGCCGAACCAGCGAATACATCTTTTCCGGGGCGCACTTTGGCTCGTGAGAGGGCGATGTAGAAGTCGGGGTGTTCTTCGTCGCAGGTGGTGTATTGTCCATGTTCCAGGTAGAGAGTGCCGTCATCAGCCCTTTTGGCATGCTGGCTTCTGATGAATCCTTCTTGTTGTTCGGTATAGACGTTGTCGATGAATCCTTTCTTGCTTTTGAAGTTGTAGAAGACGGAGTCGCTCACATACTCGTCGCTGCCCATTTTGAAGACGGGAGAGCCTTTCACGCCTTTCGCTTCTGTGGAGTCAGCCGACCCGGAGGCATTGACGAGGCTTTTGTCAAGGTTCATGTGCACCTGGTCGCTGGTCAGGTTCATCTCCTCATAGTTGACGTTGGAATTGCCATAGAGGTATGCGTCTTTGGTCAGCGCGTAATAGACGATGGAGTCGGAGGCGGTGAAGGTGACGGGGGAGTTGATGCCATTGGGCTTTGCCCGGTTGAGTGAGTCGAGTCGCAAGGAGTCATCGATGGCCTTGTTGTAGTGGTAGATGGCGAGCTGCAGTGAGTCCATGCTGAGGGTGTCTACTTCTTGTGCACCGTCATTTCCGTCAAATGAGATGATGTCATCAAAAGAGATGGTATCTATCGGTGAGGTGGACATGCTGTCAAGATTGAAACTGTCCGTGGGAAGGGTGCGGGGAAGACCCTTGGGGAGGATGGTGTCGGGAGGTAATGAGTCGGTATGGGACCGTTGACCTTGTGCCTTTGGTTTGACTTCGGGCACAGGAACAGCAGCCATCACCATCATTATGACGGCCAGCAGAAGCAGCGTTGTCATCGGTCTCGCTTTCATTCTTAAATGCAAAAGTACGCATTTCTTGTTGAATAGTTAACCGATTATCGAATTTTAACAAGAAAAAATAGGAGGAGCGGGAGTTTTGCCCTCATCATACTCTCCCAAAGGGAGAGGAATATCCGGATGGTGATGCCCTCACCTGACCTCTCCCAGAGGGAGAGGGATAAGATACCTTTGGGGGGGAAAGTTCCTCTCCTTGGGATATGATATTTTTAGTGGGGGATTATGGATTATTCGAAGAGCTTAGTCCATTGGATGAAGCGCTGGAGGCCTTCTTCTCCGAATTTGGCAAGGCTGCGGGTGGCCTGCTCGATGGTTTTCTCCTGGTCGAGGTGTGTCTTGGAGAAGAATTTGTCGGCATAGCAGATGACCTGTTCCTCGAGGGTTTCGGGCAACAGACTTTGGTGGGGTAGGGGAAGGTCCTGACGGATGATTTCCTCCTTGGACAGTCCGGCACCGGTGTGGCGCTCGCACACACGGGCATGGCGCTCCAATCCCTCCTCACGCAACATGGCGGCTCCCAGGATGCCATGGCAGATATAGGGATGTGTGCCGTGGCAGAGGATGCCTGGCGCATGGGTCTGGCAGATGCCGATGTCGTGGAGCATGGCAGCCTCTTCGAGAAACTGCCGGTCGAGTTGGAGTTCGGGATGCCTGTCGGCGATCTGCAAGGCTTTCCGTGCTACAGAGAGACTATGAACAACGAGGATGCGCCTCAGGGCTGCATCCTCGTTGTAGTATCGGTCAATGATCTGTTGGTAGTCCATTGGCTTATTCTGCATTCGGGCGCTCGATGTAGGCGATGATGTCGCCCTTCATGACCTTTCCGCCGCGCTTGATGTTGATTTCCACCAATCGTCCGCCGATGGCAGCCGGCACTTCGACGATTTCGCCCCAAGGAGCCTGGATATAGCACAGTTTGTCGCCTTCCTTGTATTCCTTGCCGATGTAAGGCTCCACGGTAGGAGCGCATTCGCCGTCGCCGTTGAACTCCCAGTAGATCTGTCCCTTGACAGGAGCCACGATGGCATCGGCCTTGGCGTGCTTGAAGGCAGCCAGCTGTTCGGGAGAGAGTTTTGAGCCGAGTTTGGCATCCTTGGCCTTTTGCAGGTCGGCCAGGAAATTCTTCTTGGCCTGGCCGCTCTTGAAGTTGCGGTACTGCTCCGGGTGCATGCCGAGCTCGTAGAGTTCCTCGTCGTCGGGTCCATATTCCCATCCGTTCTCGTCCATCTCCTTGCGGAAGTCGTCGAGGGCATTGGGGATGAGGGTGTGCGGGTCGGCGTCGGTGAATTCCCTGCCTTGCTTGGCGGCGAGTTCCTTGATTTCCGGCGCGATTTCGCCGGGGATGCGTCCGCTCTTGCCGAGCACCATGCCCCACATGGCGTCGTCCATCATCACATAGCGGCCCTTGCCCTGTTCGATGGTGAGCAGGTTGGTCAGAGCGATGTTCTTCACATATTGTGAGAATGGTGTCACCAGTGGAGGATAACCCACCTTTGGCCATACGTAGGCCACCTCGTCGAAGAGTTTCACGAGGAGTTCGTCGATGGTCAGTTCGGGTTCACCCTTCTTGGCGCGGGTCTTGTTGATAATCTGATGGATGCCGCCGAGGTCGGCCATCATGCTGCCCATCATGCCGCCGGGAAGTCCGCATCCGAGGAGGAGCGAGCTCATGTGCTTGTTGCCGGGATTGATGAAGTAGCCCAGCCAGTCGTCGATGAACTCCTGTGTCAGCGAGCGTGCTTTCATGTAGGCGTTCATGTTGATGTCTGCCACCTCGAATCCCTCATTTTTCAGCATGCTCTGCACGGAGATGATGTCGGGATGCACTTTGCCCCATGACAGAGGTTCGATGGCGGTATCGATGATGTCGGCTCCGTTGTTGCAGACCTCGAGGATGGAAGCCATCGACAGTCCGGGACCGGAGTGGCCGTGGTATTGGATGATGACATCGGGATGCTTGTCCTTGATGGCTTTGGTCAGTTTGCCCAGCATGGCGGGCTGTCCGATGCCGGCCATGTCTTTGAGGCAGATTTCGGGTGCGCCGGCAGCTATCAGTTCGTCAGCGATCTTGCTGTAGTATTCCACGGTGTGGACGGGAGATGTGGTGATGCACAGGGTGGCCTGTGGTGTCATGCCGGCCTCCAGAGCCCATTTGATGCTCGGGATGATGTTGCGTGTGTCGTTCAGACCGCAGAAGATGCGGGGGATATCGACACCCTGGGCATGCTTCACCTTGTATTGCAGGCGACGCACGTCATCGGGAACAGGATACATGCGGAGTGCGTTGAGTCCTCGGTCGAGCATGTGTGTCTTGATTCCTACTTCGTTGAAAGGTTTGCAGAAAGCCCTTACTGCTGCGTTGGGGTTTTCACCTGCGAGGAGGTTGACCTGTTCGAAAGCGCCGCCATTGGTTTCCACACGGGCGAAGCATCCCATGTCGATGATGGCTGGTGCGATGCGCTCCAACTGGTCTTTTCTGGGTTGGAACTTGCCAGACGACTGCCACATGTCTCTGTAAACGAGACTGAACTGGATTTTCTTTTTCATTGTTATCAGTTTAAGTTTATATTTAAGGCTCGTGATAAAATGCGTGTCATATAGTATTAGCCGCAAAGTTAGGTAAAAAAAGGGATAACATCAAACAAAGGCACTGATTTTTTTATGCGAAATAGATATATTTCCGTTTTTCATGCACTGTCGGCTTGTTTGTTGGTGTGGTTTTTTCAAAAACAGTGGGTTGTTTTTTGTGGAATGGATGAAATCCCGTATTTTTGCAGAAAAATAGAAGAGGCTTATGCGAAGAAATGGTTTTTGGTGTCTGATTGTGATGATGGCTGCGTTCATGGCATGCAGCAAGTCCAATGAAGAACAGAATCAGGAAGAGGAGATGCTGGTGATAGGGCGTTATGAGGCTGTGGGTGACTCCATGTTCTATGGTCTGGCCTGTGATGGCTGTTCCGACTCTGTTTTGGTGCTGCTTCCCGACAGCGGAGGAGACCCGGTCAACTACGATATCCTCACCGCCATGCGGGAGCACCGGGTTTTCGGTCGGCCGATGATTGGCCACAAGATGGCTGTGCTTTTCAATCCCGAGAATCCAAATGAGGTGCTGATGGCCATCGACCTTGAGCAGGTCAAGGGCACCTGGTATTATATGGAGATGCCCCAACCTCGTCACCATAGGGACTCCGGTACTGTCTCTTCCGTCGTTTTGAGTCCAGAGGAACAGCAGCGGATAGACTCCATGCTCCATTCGCTGATGGTGCCGAGGGAATACAGCTATACGCTCAAGCGCGATTTCACGGTGAGCACAGCCGGTGGTCCGCCGAGGTCATCCTCCCTTGACCGGGAGTCTCCTGTGGCTTATCCGCCGATGAAGCGCTATATGGAGTGGCATGTTTTCAATGGCAAGATCATTTTTACCTACGGAATCTTCCCCGATCCCGACAAACGCGACTCGATGACGATGGTCAACGACACGGCAGAGTTTTTGCTGCTGCGTCGTGACACCATGGCATTGCGCTTCCGCGACCGCATCCAAGGTTTCAGTCTGAAGAGGGACAGCACCCAGGAGGGCGTGGAGCCCTCCGTGAAGAAGTAGGTGATGCCGCTTAGTTGTGCTTGAACAGGCGTTCCTCGGCCAGTTTTTCGTATTTGGTGCCGGGAATGCCGTAGTTGGCGTAGGGATGGATGCTGATGCCCCCGCGCGGGGTGAACAGTCCTGTCACCTCAATATATTTGGGTTGCATCAGCCGGATGAGGTCTTTCATGATGATGTTGACACAGTCCTCATGAAAATCCCCATGGTTGCGGAAACTGAAGAGATATAGTTTCAGACTCTTGCTCTCCACCATGCGTGTGGCGGGGATGTAGCTGATGACGATCTCCGCGAAATCCGGTTGTCCTGTGATCGGACAGAGCGAGGTGAATTCCGGGCAGTTGAGTTTCACCCAGTAGTCATTCTCGGGATGTTTGTTTTCAAACGACTCCAGCACCTCAGGCGCATAGTCTGTGGCGTATTCGGTTTTTTGACCGAGGGATTTCAGTCCCTCAGTCTTTCTGTTGTCAGTCTTCATGTCGGTTTGGGGTTATAAGTTGAAAATGCTGTAGTTGACGTCCACGTCATAGACATCCTCTTTTTCATGCCGTTTCACCCATTTCACCACCCTGATGGTCAGAGGCAGCACCACGATCTCGTAGGCGGTTTTCAGAATGACCTGCCAGAGCATGAGTTCGGGCAGAGCAGCGGTGGGGATGACGCCATAGAAGGCGAGCGGGAAGAAGATGAGAGAGTCGGCGCTCTCACCGAGAACGGTGCTGGTGATGGCGCGGGCCGAGAAGCGCTTGCCTTTCGACATCACCTTCATGCGGCTCATGACGAAGGCGTTGATGAAGCTGCCGGCTAGGAAAGCGGCGAAGGAGGCCAGGGCGATGCGCGGAGCCAGTCCGAAGATGGCATGGAAGCCGGCGTCGTTGTCCCACCAGGGAGCACCAGGGATGGCGTCGCAGATGCCGCAGACGGCCACGAAGAAGAAATTCATGAGGAATCCCGTCCAGATGAGCAGTCTTGCCTTGCTGTATCCCCATACCTCACACACACAGTCGTTGATGATGTAGGACACTGGAAAGATGATGAGTCCGCCTGTCACGCTGATGGGACCTAATGCGATTTGCTTTGTTCCTAAGAGGTTTGCCAGGATGAGGCAAACGGCGAAGAGTATGCTGAAAAGCATGAACAGCACACTCACTTGAGTTGTTTTTTTGTCCATTGTTCTTGTTTTTTAAGAGGTTACCAAGCACTCTGTTTGAAAAATCGGCTGCAAAGGTACGCATTTTTCTTTGATTATTCGCAAGATTCAAATGGTTTTATTATTTTTGTGGCAAATTTTAGGATTCAGCAGTTACGAAATGAGAAGATTATTGTTGGCCTTTTTGGCATTGGGCATGGCCTTGGTGGCTGATGCCCAGTTGAAGATGAAGATAGAGGGGACCTGCCCGGCTACTATGGATACGGTTCAGGTGCTTGACCTGTCGCATGGTTTTGTGCGCGCCAAGATTCCAGCCAGGGAAGGCCATTTTCAGACGACCTTGCCGATTGGCCAGGATGAGGTGGTGGGCATAGGCAGCCGTGAATACTTCGCACCCATTTTCGGCGACACCGTCCCCGTGTTTGTTGACCTTGTCAAGCATCAGGTCAAGGGTTCTGAGCTCAATGAACTGACCTCCCGTTGCGACCGTTCACTCGACTCTCTTAATATGGTACTGGTCAAGCGGTTCAATGAGTTGCGTTCGAGGCTTACTCCCGACAATAAGGAGGAGTTGAGCGCCCAGATTCAGGAGTTGGTCGAGGAACAGGGCCGGAAGCGTCTGGAGATTCTCTCTGCCTACAAGAACACCCTGGTGCCGGTGGTATATTTGCCCGATTTCTGCATGGAGATGACCTATGGTCAGTTGGAGCCATGGCTCGACGAGTCAGCCCCCTACATGTCGCATTCCCGGATGCAGATGGTGCGCCAGTTGGCCGACGGTCTGCGCAAGAAACAGCCCGGGCGGATGTTTGTCGACCTCACGATGAATGATATGGACGGCAAGTCCCGCCAACTCAGCGAGTGGTGTGGCAAAGGCAATTATGTGTTGGTGGATTTCTGGGCCAGTTGGTGTGGTCCGTGTCGTAAGGAGATGCCCAATGTGGTGGAGACCTACGTGAAGTACCACAGCAAGGGCTATGAGATTGTGGGCGTGTCATTTGACAGCAAAGCTGAGCCATGGAAGGCTGCCGTCAAGCAGTTGGGCATGGACTGGCCCCAGATTTCCGACCTGAAGGGTTGGCAGAGTGCTGCCTCCGAGGCCTACGGCATTATGGCCATTCCCTCCAATGTGCTTCTCGACGGAGAGGGGCGTATTGTGGCCAATGACCTCCGGGGCGAACGGCTGCACGCCAAACTCAAGGAAATCTACGGTTTCTGAGGTCAGATAACTTGTGAGAGCAGCCATCCCAGGTAGATGGCGAAGAGCAGGGTGAGTGCAGTGCCTTCCCACCGTTCCACCTTGAATTTCGTGAACGAGAAGAGCCACAGCATCACCATTCCGATAGTCATCGTACAGAAATCGAGGATGGTGATGCCTGTGATGTTCATGGGTTTGACCAGTCCCGTGATACCGATAATCATCAGCACGTTGAACACGTTGCTGCCGATCACGTTGCCGATGGCGATGGCGCTTTGTCCCTTTTTTGCCGCCACTACGCTGGTGGCCAGTTCAGGCAGTGAGGTTCCACCTGCCACGATGGTCAGACCGATGACAGCCTCCGACACTCCGAGTTGTTGCGCCACTTTGGTCGCGCTGTCAACGAAGAGGTTGCTGCCGCCGACGAGGCAGGCCAGTCCGAGCAGCACCAGACCGACAGCCATGAGGGGCGAGTAGTTCTTCTTTTCCTCTTCTTGTGTCTCCACCTTGTTTTTGCGGGCTTGTCTCAGTGTGTAGAGAATGAAGGATATGAAGGCCACGAACAGGATCAGGGCATCAATCCGTTGGATTTTGCTGTCGAGGCACATGATGGTAAGCATCACGGCGGCGAGCATCGACCAGGGCATGTCTTTTTTCACAGTGGATTTGGCGATGACGATGGGTGTCACCATGGCCGATACGCCTACAATAAGCAGCGTGTTGAAGATATTGCTGCCTACGACGTTGCCCACGGCGAGGTCGGGAGTACCTTTGAGTGCTGACATCAGGCTGACGAAGAATTCAGGCATCGATGTGCCCATGGCCACGATGGTCAGTCCGATGACGATTTGAGGGATGTTGAGTCGTTGGGCGATGCAGACGGCTCCATCGGTCATCCGGTCGGCGCCCCAGATGACGAGAACCACACCCACAACGATAAGGAGGATATTCAGTAGCATTTTGTGTTTGGGAATTTAGGAGTTTAGGAGTTTGGGAGTTTAGGAGTTTAGACAATAGCTTTGATTGTTCTTCGGATATGGAGTTGGTGCTTTTTCAGATTGTGATACATTGGCAGACGGCTTCCAGTCCTTTTCGGTCAGTTTCATCGAAGGCGGCCAGTTCACGGGAGTCGATGTCGAGCACGGCGGTCACATTTCCTTCCGCATCTTTGACGGGCACCACGATTTCCGAGCGTGATAGTGAGGAACAAGCGATGTGACCGGGAAACTGTTCCACGTCATCCACCACGATGGTCTCTCCGCGCTCCCAAGCTGTGCCGCACACCCCACGTCCGCGTCGGATACGGTAACAAGCTATCGTGCCCTGGAAAGGACCGAGCAGCAGTTCATCACCGCTTACCAAATAGAATCCCACCCAGAAAAACCGTTCTCCGAAGGCTTCCCGCAGGGCCGCTGACACGTTGGCCAGCACACCGATCTTGTTGTTTTCCCCCTCCACCAGACTCTTGATCTGAGGAATGAGGGTCGTGTAAGTCTCTCTCTTATTCATCACTTTATGTTTTGGCTTGCAAAGGTGATAAAAAAAAACGAGATTTTCAAGAAAAATAGATTTTTTTCCGATTTCGTGAACAACGTCCATTATTTTTCTTTCAGTTTGTCGGTATTGTCAATGGAATTGTTTACTTTTGCAACCATATTCTTTTAAACCGAATAATTATGACACGACAGAAAAGATTTATTCTCCAGGAGAACGAGATTCCAACGCAGTGGTATAACATTCAGGCTGAGATGCCCAACAAGCCCCTGCCGCCAATCCATCCCGCTACTCACCAACCGCTGAAGGCAGAGGATCTGGCTGCCATTTTCAGTTTGGAGTGCTCCAAACAGGAACTTGATACCGAACATCCGTGGATTGATATCCCCGAACCTGTGCTGGAGATGTATAAATACTATCGTGCCACACCGCTGGTCCGCGCCTATGCCCTTGAGGAAGCCATCGGCACACCCGCCCATATCTATTTCAAGAATGAGAGCGTCAACCCGCTGGGTTCCCATAAAATCAACTCCGCCCTTCCGCAGTGCTATTATTGCAAGCAGGAGGGTGTGACCAACGTCACCACTGAGACCGGTGCTGGACAGTGGGGTGCCGCCTTGAGTTATGCCGCCAAGGTTTTCGGACTGGAGACAGCCGTCTATCAGGTGAAGCTCACCATGCAGCAGAAACCCTATCGCTCGTCGATCATGCGCACTTTCGGTGCTACAGTGGAGGGCTCTCCCTCCATGTCCACCCGTGCCGGTAAGGATATCATCACCCGCGACCCGATGCACATGGGGTCGTTGGGCACTGCCATTTCTGAGGCTGTGGAACTGGCCACCACCACGCCCAACTGCAAATACACCTTGGGCTCAGTGCTCAATCATGTGTCGCTTCATCAGTCCATCATCGGTCTGGAGGCTGAGAAGCAGATGGCCATGGCAGGGGAGTACCCCGACAAAATCATCGCCTGCTTTGGCGGTGGATCCAATTTTGGTGGTATTGCCTTCCCCTTCATGCGTCACAATTTCACTGGCGAGCGCAAGACGGAGTTCATCGCTGCCGAGCCATCCAGTTGTCCGAAGCTCACCCGTGGTGTCTTCGACTATGACTTCGGAGATGAGGCTGGTTACACCCCGCTGCTCCCGATGTTCACCTTGGGTCATGACTTCAAGCCAGCCAACATCCATGCCGGTGGTCTGCGTTATCATGGTGCCGGCGTCATTGTCAGCCAGTTGATCAAGGACGGATACATGTATGGAGTCGATATTCCTCAGCTTGAGTCTTTCGAGGCAGGTGTCTTGTTCAGCCGCACCGAGGGCATCATCCCCGCTCCCGAGAGCTGCCATGCCATCGCCGCTACCATCCGCGAGGCATTGAAGTGCAAGGAGACAGGCGAGGAGCAGGTGATTCTGTTCAACCTCAGCGGTCATGGCCTGATTGACATGCCTTCTTACGACCAGTTTATCAATGGCGACCTCCGCAATTACGATCTCCCCGATGAGGAACTGGCCAAGAGTATGGCTACTCTCCCGCATCTGATGTAAAAGAACTCGACCCAACATAATCAGCCCCGAGGAGACACATCGTATGTGCCACCCTCGGGGCTGAACGTGTCTTGCGCTACGCCACCGATGACCGGCGCATCGTGACGGTCGGTATGGGCTTCTCCATTGAGAAGCGCCATTCCGCCGTTGGAGAATTCGTCGCCCTCCCACTTCCTGCTCTTATGGTGGGAGTGGAAGGAAAGGCGCGATTCATATAACCCTGAAAGAAAGAAAAAAGAGGAAAATAAAAAATATAGTAGTTTTTTGTTCAAATTGTGATTGATTGTTCGTTATAGAAGTGTGATGACACAAGAAGATTTCAAAAAACTGGCCAACGAGACACGAACAAAGGCCGTGTCGGTAGCTGAGAAGTTCGGGCTCTCCCATCATGACGCAGAAGACATTGCGCAAGACGTGATGCTTCGGCTATGGAGCTTGCACGAGCACTTCGCCAATGCTGCTCATCTGAAAGCTTCTGCGACCATCACAGCCCGGCACTTGTGTATTGACAGATGGCGCACGACACATCAGCACAAGGAGATAGACAACGCCATACCGATTGCAGACGAGAATACGCTCTACGACCGGCTCGAATACGCAGAACTGGAACAATGGCTGGCAGAACAGATAGGCCACCTGCCTTCCACTTCGGCGACGGTGCTGAGGATGCGCCAGTTGGAGCATCGGGAAGTGGGCGAGATTGCCGATATCTTAGGCATACGTCCAGGCTCTGTCTCCACGTTGCTCTCACGGGCAAGAAACGAATTGCTAAACAAATTGAAGAGGAGGAACCAACAATGAAAAGACAGTATGACAAACAAGAAATAGCCCTGTTGCTCAACAAGTTCATGGCAGGCGAGACAAGCCTTGCTGAGGAACAAGTGCTGGCACAGTACTTCCGTACGCATGAGGTGGATGAAGAGTGGACGGAATATAAGGAAATGTTCACTCTTTTCGACAATGGTGAGGTGGACATTGAGTTGGAAGCCGAAACGTCGGAACATCTTGACAATGATGATAGCGGGAAGGTCAGGATGCTTCCCAAGACTGTCAGAGAGAAGCCAAAGATTGTCGCTCTCAAGTGGATCACTGCTGCCGCCGCATGCGTACTCCTGCTTTTGATATTCCATTTCGGTCAGAAGCAAGCAGAGGAAAAACCCGTTGTGGCCAAGGTGGCAGAGCGCAGCACTCCTCAGGCCGATTCCTCAACAATCTCCCCGTCTGTCATTGACGAAAAGAAGGATGAGCAATTGGCTGAAGTGCAGCCGACATCACAGCCTGTGAAGAAGCAAAAGAAAACCGTCAAGAGAAGAATCGCTAAGGAAAAGCCCCTGCTTGCAGAGACAAAACCAAAGCGGAAAAGCATTGAGTCAAAGCAGGAAAGCACTGAGCCAAAGCAGGAAAACACATTGCCAAAACAGGAGAGCACAGATCCTGTCAACCATCCCGACAGTCACGACACGCCACCTGCTTTCAGGTCATCAATGGAAGACCCGTTCCTTTTGGCAGCAGCACAGGCGAAAGACATCCGTTCTCGCGGAGAACGGCTACATCAAGAAATCTCAATGTTAATGAACAACCCCTAAATACAGAATAAATATAATCATGAAAAAGTATATATTCACATTGTTGCTGGCTTTCCTCACTGCCACAGCACATGGACAACCCAACCAGCGTCTCCACCAACTGGAGGAATTCTTTCAGCAGCAAGGCATCAACGTCAGCCACAAGCAGACAAATGCCATAGACGGCTGTATCACGCATATGATGCATGCCTATCCCAGCATGGTCAATCTGCAAGCACCCTCTTTTCCGGAGGATATAAGCGAGGAAGAGAAACAAAGACTCATCCACAAATACGACAGCATCAATGCCTTGCGACGCCAGTATTTTGACAACATCCTCGACTCCATCCGCATCACTTTCGCCACTCTGGGCAAGGACGCCTCGGAGAACTATATGTACGAATATCACAAGAACGGCGTGGATACCATCAGTTACTCCCTGGCCTTCCTGGGTGAAAACGACACGCTCCAATCATCGCGCATTAACAATCTTGTGATTTTTGGCAGATCACACGAGGCCGCCTTGTTTGACTACCATAAGGGATACAACGAATGGTTTGGGGGAACAGAGGAGACAGGCAACTACAATCACTCTTATTCTATACCTTCCGGCATCACATGGAACGATATGCAGCCCTTTGACACAGTCGCTTTCAACTCACACATTCAGCCTGTTCTGAAGCGGGTGAAAAAACTGAAGGGGGCGAAGGCATACCCGGTTTATTGGCGGCACGACGAAGGCTTTAAGAAAAAAGATGATTTCGTTTCTATTACCACACGCCAAAGCGAATATAGCGACAACAAGCATACAGGACTGACTACAGGCATTCACTATTTCATCCCGTCTCAGTATAAAGCCGAGGCAGAAGCCATCTATCAGCAACTCGATTCGCTGGCATACGATTATGTCAACAGTCACCCTGAGCAGCTTTACTCCTACAATTACACCCGGCGCTTCCCCTATTTGAATCTCAAGGACATCGTCACAGGGTACAATTTTAAAGACGACAAAGAGTATTATCTCAGTTGTATGTGCGACAAAGACGGCAATTACCACATCCTCACCCTCAACACCAAGGGCGAACTCTGGATTCCACGCGACTGGCAGAAACTGAAGAGTTACATCAATGGGAAGAGGGGCTATCTCAAGGGAATGGAACCTAAGAAAGACGAATAATATCGACAGAAAGACGAAAAAAACAATGAACAAGAAAACCATCCTCACCATCCTGCTCGCTTGTGTTACAGTGACAGCACTGGCCATCGACGAATACCAGTTCCACAGCGGAACAGCAGTATTAAAGGGACGTATCTTGAACAAACCAGAAGACAAATGGAATATCGTTTCCGTTCGCGCCTATGATTTGTTCATGGACAAGGAAATGATATATACCATCCCTGTAGCCCCCGACGGCACGTTTGAGGGCAGCATACACCTGCCGCACTCGCAGAGTGTCCTGGCCTTGGACGTGTCATCCATTTTCCTGGCCGTGGGCGACACGGTGGAGGTGACGAAGGACGCAGCGCAGGAAGAATACGAGGGCGTGACCATCGGCGGGCACGGCACAAGCGCCGACATCAACCGCCTATGGCCGGAGGTGAAGCGGCATTATTTCGGTGGCAAGCGGCTGTTCATCAACGGCTTGGTGAGGGAGGACATTCCCAAGTGGAAAAGCGACATGGTGAAACTGATGGACACCGTCATTGCCGATATGGAAGCCGACAGCCTGCCCCTGCCTGCTGGCACGAGTGCCTACGTCAAAGAGGTGATGGGGACCAGTCTGCTGGGCGAACTGCTCATGGCTTTCATGGAGAATTTCCGTCACAATATGACCGAAGGAGGCAATTTCTATCATTTCAAGATCGAGGATCTGGGCGGCTACTACGATTTTCTGGCCGCCCGTGAAAGATGGCTGTTGGACAACCCCGCCATGCTACTCGTCACAAAAGACCCTTCATTCCTTATCAATTACGCAGGGGTTTACATCATGACTGATATCAGCATGATGCACAACAGATTACGTCTTGGTGTCCGCGACGACGACAATGCCGATGACATCACCTACAAGACGTGGAAAGTGCTGCCACGCGACTATGATGCCAATCAGCATCGCCGCCTGCTCGCCATGCGACAGGACACGCTGCTGACCATTGCTGACTACTACCAGATGGCATCCCATGCCATCACTTCGCGCTATGGCCTCAGGTGCGTCGGTTTCCTGCAGCAGATGGTGCTTTGCCAGGATGTCTTCCGTGAAGACCGTATCGACGAGAACTCCAACCCCGACAATGTGGCAGCCTGCTTTGCTGCCGCCATGTCCCTCATCAGCAATCCCATTGTAGCCTATCACGCCTCAGACCGCTACCGCCAGTATGTGAAAGAGCACGAGGGCAAGGCAACGGTTGCCACATCCAACAATCCCCAGGCAGATGCCGCCTTCCTGCGCATTATTGAGCCTTACAAGGGTAATGCCCTTTTTGTCGACTTCTGGGACATGGGGTGTGCTCCTTGCCGACGCGACATGCTGGACGAGCGCGAAAAAGTGGATCAGTTGAAAGGCAAGCCTGTCCGCTTCCTCTATGTCTGCGACGAGAAGACCAGTCCCCGCGACTATGCAGAGCCGTGGTTGCAAAAGAACAAGATCAAAGGTGAGCACATCTACGTCTCGCATGAAGACTGGCTCTTGTTCGGTGAAAAGTTTCAGTTCAATGCCATTCCTTTCAGTGTCGGAGTCGACAAAGACGGCAACATCGTTTCGTATGAAGAAGTCAACAAATATGTTGATGAGATTGCAAATTAAAATACGGATATGGGAACATCAAAGCCATTTCTAATATCCCCAATGCCATGGTTGATAAGGAAGACCGGATCAAATGGATGAGCTGCTCCTGAAACTATAAGCAGGCATTCATACATAAAAACGCTTCGAAAAACAGATTTATTGGATGGTTTCTTTGTTTTCACCCACAAATGTCGTAATTTTGTAGCCATTATACGAATTAAATGCAATAGTAATGTATAGGACTAAGACATGCGGAGAACTGAGAATCTCCGACAAAGGGGAAACCGTGACCCTCGCAGGATGGGTGCAGCGAAGCCGGAAAATGGGTGGAATGACCTTTATTGACCTGCGCGACCGCTATGGTATCACCCAACTGGTGTTTGATGAGGAAACTGATAGTGAGCTCTGCGCCAAGGCCAACAAACTCGGACGTGAATATTGCGTACAGGTGACTGGACTCGTGAGCGAGCGGGAGAGCAAAAACCCAAAGATGCCTACAGGCGACATCGAGATATTTGTTTCTCAGCTGAATGTGCTCAGCGAGAGTATCACTCCGCCTTTCACCATCGAGGACAAGACCGATGGTGGTGATGAGCTGCGCATGAAATACCGCTATCTCGACCTGAGACGCAGCGCCGTGCGCAAAAACCTGGAATTGCGCCATAAGATGACCATCGCCATCAGAAACTTCCTCGATGCCAAAGACTTCATTGAGGTGGAGACGCCTATCCTCATCGGTTCGACACCAGAGGGCGCCCGCGACTTCGTGGTGCCTTCACGCATGAACCCGGGACAGTTTTATGCCCTGCCGCAAAGCCCGCAGACGCTTAAACAGCTGCTGATGGTGAGCGGATTCGACCGCTACTTCCAGATTGCGAAATGCTTCCGTGATGAGGACCTCAGGGCCGACCGTCAGCCCGAGTTTACACAGATCGACTGCGAGATGAGTTTCGTGGACCAAGAGGATGTCATCTCGCTCTTCGAGGAGATGTGCCGTCAGCTTTTCAAGGATATCCTCCATGTGGAACTGCCTGCGAAATTGCAGCAGATGCCTTGGCATGAGGCCATGAGGCGATTTGGAAGTGACAAACCTGACCTCCGTTTCGGCATGGAGTTCGTGGAACTCATGGATGTGCTCAAGACCGGCACTTTCCCTGTGTTCGACCAGGCTGCTTATATTGGCGGCATCTGTGTGCCGGGGTGCGCCTCCTACACACGCAAGCAACTCGACCAACTCACCGACTTCGTCAAGCGCCCACAGGTGGGAGCCAAAGGCCTCGTCTATGTGAAATACAATGCCGACGGCACCATCAAGAGCAGTGTCGATAAATTCTACACACAGGAAACCCTCCTCGCTCTCAAAGAGAAAATGGGAGCCAAGGATGGCGACCTCGTGCTCATCCTCTCCGGCGACAATGCCAACAAGACACGTGTGCAACTCTGCACCCTGCGACTGGAGATGGGCGACAGGCTCGGACTGCGGAGCAAAGACAAGTTCGAGTGCCTCTGGATTGTCGATTTCCCGCTGTTTGAGTGGAGCGACGAGGAGCAGCGCCTCATGGCCACCCACCATCCCTTCACCATGCCCAATCCCGACGATATCCCATTGCTTGACGAGCACCCGGAACAGGTGAGGGCCAAGGCCTACGACTTCGTGTGCAACGGCATCGAGGTGGGAGGTGGTAGTCTGCGTATTCATGACGGAAAACTGCAGGCCAAGATGTTTGACATCCTCGGCTTCACACCCGAAAGAGCCATGGCACAGTTTGGCTTCCTCATCAATGCCTTCAAATACGGAGCACCGCCTCATGCCGGACTGGCTTTCGGACTCGACCGCTTCGTGTCCATCTTCGCCGGACTCGACAGCATCCGCGACTGTATCGCCTTCCCCAAAAACAACAGCGGACGCGATGTGATGCTCGACGCACCATCTGAATTGGACCCCAAACAGTTGCAGGAATTGCAAATTAAGATTGATGTAAATCAAGAAATGCAGCAAAACTGAGCGTTGAACGGGAAAAACGACCTTTTTTTATTGAAAAAATTAGATTGTTTCGGAGAAAAGCAGTAATTTTGCAGCAAATTTAAAACGTTGATACATAATAAGTTCAACTTATTTTATTTTTGGTTAAAAATTATGGCAGAAAAGAAAGCAACAACAAAGGCCGCTGCCCCCAAAGCAGCAGCTGAGAAGAAAGCAGCACCCAAGAAGAGTGCAAAGAAGGTAGAGGTCGTTATCAATGCAGAGAACGTGGGCTTCAAGGCCGGTGACGTTTATCAGGCTCTTTTTGCAGCCGAGAAGGCTATGAGCGTTAAGGATATTGCCAAGGCAGCTAAAATCTCTGAGCAGGAGACTCTGCTCGGTATGGGCTGGCTCTTCAAAGAGGGCAAAATCAAGGATGAGGAAGGTCTTATCACCCTCGCTTAATCTCTGAATTTAACATAAATAAAAATGCCGGTGCACACCGGCATTTTTTTGTGCGACTACCTCAAATACAAATAGAAAGGCATCTATTCCTTACGTCTCAAATTGTTTATTTTTTATGCCATGCACATTTTTTAAGACACCTTTCGTGCGTGGTATCGTTTTTTTATCGTAACTTTGTTGACTGAAAAACATCATATACGGTTTAATTCCATAACTATGGCAAGAAGATATTTATTAGGATTCGATGTCGGCAGTAGTTCTGTCAAGGCATCGCTCGTGGATGCGGACTCCGGAGAGTGCGCCGCTTCTGCGTTTTTCCCCGAGAGTGAGGCACCCATCAAAGCCATCAAGGCAGGTTGGGCTGAGCAAGAGCCCGAATCATGGTGGAACTATGCGAAGATGAGTCTTCAGAAAATCATGGCCGACATAGGTGCCAGTGCAGAGGAAATCAAAGCCATCGGCATCTCCTACCAGATGCATGGTCTGGTATGTGTTGACAAGGACCTGAAGGTCATCCGTCCCTCCATCATCTGGTGCGACTCCAGAGCCGTGCCTTATGGCGAGAAAGCCTTCAACGCTCTTGGCGCCGACAAGTGCCTCGGACATCTGCTCAACTCGCCCGGCAACTTCACAGCTGCCAAACTGGCTTGGGTGAAGGAGAATGAGCCGGAGCTCTTCGACCGCGTGTATAAATTCATGTTGCCCGGCGATTATCTCGCCATGCGCCTCAGCGGAACGGTGAACACCACCATCAGTGGACTGAGCGAAGGTATGTTCTGGGACTTCAGGGAGAAGAAAGTAGCCGATTTCCTCATGAACTATTTCGGATTCGACAACGGACTCGTGCCGGATATCGTACCCACCTTCAGCGTGCAGAGCGAGGTGTGCGCCGCAGCGGCAGCCGAACTAGGGCTCAAGGAAGGTACACCCATCTCCTATAGGGCCGGTGACCAGCCCAACAACGCGGTTTCGCTCAATGTGTTCAATCCGGGAGAGATCGCTTCCACGGCAGGCACATCGGGTGTCGTCTATGGCGTCCTGGGTGAGATCAACTACGACAAGAAGAGCCGTGTCAATACCTTCGCACATGTCAACTACACCGAACAGCTCGACCGCCTCGGCGTGTTGCTCTGCATCAACGGCACCGGCATCCTCAATGCTTGGATCAGGCGCACTGTGGCTCCGGAGGGCATCTCCTATGCAGAGATGAACGATGTCATGGCCACCGTACCCATCGGCAGCGAGGGCGTCACCGTCATCCCGTTCGGAAACGGAGCCGAGCGTGTGCTTGAGAACAAAGAGGTGGGCTGCTCCATCAACGGCGTCAACTTCAACAAGCACGGCAAAGCCCATGTCATGAGAGCCGCCCAGGAGGGCATCGTGTTCAGTTTCTGCTATGGCATGGAGATCATGCAGCAGATGGGCATGGACATCCGCAAGATACATGCCGGCAAGGCAAACATGTTCCTCAGTCCGCTCTTCCGCGACACCCTCGCAGGTGTGAGCGGTGCCACCATCGAACTCTATGAGACCGACGGAAGCGTGGGTGCCGCCAAGGGTGCCGGTATGGGCTGCGGTATCTACAAAGACAACGAAGAGGCCTTCGCCACTTTGAAGAAGTTGGCCGTCATCGAACCCGATGAGAGCAAGAGGACCGAATACCTGCAGGCTTATGCCAATTGGAAAGACCAACTGGCTGCTATCGTGAGAAATGATTAACTTTTTATTTATATCTATTCATTATCAACAAAATTATGGCAAAAGAGTATTTTCCGTTTACCGGTAAAATTCCTTTCGAAGGAAAAGAGAGCAAGAACGTAATGGCTTTCCACTATTATGACCCTGAGAAGGTCGTCATGGGAAAGAAAATGAAGGATTGGCTGAAATTCGCCATGGCTTGGTGGCACACACTCGGTGGCGCATCTGGAGACCAGTTTGGCGGACAGACCCGCAGCTATGAGTGGGATAAGGCAGCTGACGCCGTGCAGCGCGCCAAGGACAAGATGGACGCCGGCTTTGAGATCATGGACAAGCTGGGCATCGAGTACTTCTGCTTCCATGACATCGACCTCGTAGAAGAGGGCGATACCATCGCTGAGTATGAGGCTCGCATGAAGGCTATCACCGACTATGCTGAGGAGAAGATGAAGCAATTCCCCAACATCAAACTGCTCTGGGGTACAGCCAACGTGTTTGGCAACAAGCGCTATGCCAATGGTGCTTCCACCAACCCTGACTTCGACGTTGTGGCACGCGCCATCGTGCAGATCAAGAACGCCATCGACGCCACCATCAAACTCGGTGGTACCAATTATGTGTTCTGGGGTGGACGTGAGGGTTACATGAGCCTGCTCAACACAGACCAGAAGCGTGAGAAGGAGCACATGGCCACCATGTTGACCATGGCCCGCGACTATGCCCGTGCCAAGGGATTCAAGGGTACCTTCCTCATCGAACCGAAACCCATGGAGCCTTCAAAGCATCAGTATGATGTCGATACAGAGACCGTCATCGGTTTCCTCCGCGCTCATGGACTCGACAAGGACTTCAAGGTCAACATTGAGGTCAACCACGCCACCCTCGCCGGTCATACCTTCGAGCATGAGCTGGCTTGCGCTGTCGATGCCGGCATGCTCGGTTCTATCGACGCCAACCGCGGCGACGCTCAGAACGGATGGGATACCGACCAGTTCCCCATCGACAACTTTGAACTGACCCAGGCCATGATGGAGATCATCCGCAATGGTGGCCTCGGCAATGGAGGCACCAACTTCGATGCCAAGATCCGCCGCAACTCCACCGACCTTGAGGACCTCTTCATCGCCCACATCAGCGGTATGGATGCCATGGCCCGCGCTCTCGAGAACGCTGCCGCCATCCTGGAGGAGAGCGAGCTCCCCGCTATGAAGAAAGAGCGTTACGCCAGCTTCGACAGCGGTCTCGGCAAGGACTTCGAGGACGGCAAACTCACCCTCGAGCAGGTGTATGAGTATGGCAAGAAAGTGGAGGAGCCCAAGCAGACTTCCGGCAAGCAGGAGAAGTATGAGACCATCGTGGCTCTCTATGCTAAATAAGACTCCCTCTGAAAGGAAAATAAAAAAGGATGCGCTTAGCGGCGCATCCTTTTTTTGATGACGAAATAGACGATGGCCAGTACCACGAGGGCGATGATGCCCCATTTGATGTAGTCGCCATAGACCATCAGCTGGTCGTTGAGCTGGTCCTCGGGCACGAAGGAGTGGAGATACCAGCCCAGTGCAGCCAGTATGCTGTGCCAGACACCGGCTCCGATTGTGGTGTAGAGCAGGAATTTCCAATAGGGCATCTTCGACAATCCTGCCGGAATGGAGATGAGATGTCGGATGCCGGGAATCAGTCGTCCTGTGAGGGTGGCTGCCACTCCGTGGTCATAGAAGTATTTCTCGCTTTTCTCCACCTTCTCCTGGTTGAGCAGGCAGAGATGGCCGATGCGGCTGTTGGCGAACTTGTAGATGATGGGCCGCCCCAGGAAATAGCCGGCCACATAGTTGATGGAAGCGCCCACGTCAGCGCCCAGGGTGGCGAACAGGATGACCAGGAAGACATCCAGATGGCCTCCTGCGGCATGGTAAGCGGCCGGTGAGACCACCAGTTCAGAAGGGACGGGCACGACCGTGCTCTCCAGCAGCATCAATAGGAAAATGGTGGGGTAGTTGAGGTTCCCCAATAGGGTAGATATCCAGTTCATGACATTTCTAAATCGTTGAGTGCGTATTGGTAATAATCCGAAGGTTCCATGCCTTCAGGGAAGAAAGGTGCCAGCAGAAGTCTTGCCACGTGAGGGGCTTTGCCGACAGCCTCCTGGAGATACTTGATATAGTCGGAGCGTTTGCCGAGGTCGTGGGCGCAGATGGCGAGATAGACGTAGGTGCTGGGGTATCGCTCCAGGTCCTCGCTGCTGATCTGTGAGAGAATGTTGTAGGCAGAGTCGAGGTAGTCGTTGTCATACAAGGATACCGCGGCTTGAAGCATGACCAGACCTCCATACTTGGAGTGCTCGATGGCCTCGATGTAGCATTGTCTGGCTTCGTCCACTTGACCATTCTCCAAATGGATATGTCCTCTCAGTACGGTGGCCTCGTCAACATCACAGCCAGCCTTTTCCATCTGTTCCACACACTTGAAAGCCTTTGCCATGTCGCCGTGATGGCTGTAGGCGAAGACCTCCTCGCGCAGGACCTCAGGGAGTTTTTCGGAATGGCTTCTCCGGGCATGCCGCTCAGCCGTGGCCAGTTCTTTCAGGGCTTCCTCGTCCTTTTTGAGTTGCAAGAGGCATAAGCCGGCATTGAGGTGGCCATCGACATTGAGTTTGCGCAACCGGGCATTTCTCCTGAAATAGGCGCAGGCCTCTTCATAGTTCTGCAACTGCATCAGCGCCTGTGCTTTGTAGAGGAGGGCGTCTTCGTCATGCGGGTTGATGGCGATGGCATACTCGCTGCTCGTAATGGCATCGTTGTAGCGGTGGTCGGCTATCTGACTGAAAGCCAGCATATTCCAGTAATACACGTTGTAAGGGTCATCGTTGAGGAGCTCATTGAAAATGCGCTCGCTCTCAGCGTAGTTGCCCTCGAAATGCAGGATGCGTCCCAGCGTCTCACGGTAGTCGGGATTGCTGGTCTCCTCAGAGAGCGCCAACCATTTCCGTGCCAGTTTCACCAGTTCGTAATCCACGAAGAGGATGGCTGTGTCGAGCAGGAAGTCGGGATAGTCTTCTTCGCTGACAAGGTGTTCGCATTCCTCCAAAAACTGGTCGGCCTTTTCTGCCTGGTCGCATGCGATCATGATCTCAGCCTTGATGTAGAAATAGTCGAGGTCCAGCTTGTCCTCAATCTGTTCGGCCACGGCCATGGCTTCCTCAGGTTTGTTTTCGACCAACAGCAGGATCCTGGCCTTGAACACCAGTGGCGGCACCGCTTCCTCGAAGAGCTGATGAGCTTTCTCAGCTGCGCGCAGAGCCAGGTCGGAGTATCCATGATAATGGTAATACTCGGCGATGTCCATCAGCTGGTCGCAGTCAAGATAGAAGGGTTCGCCGGTTTCCATCCATTGCTCGTAAGAGCGGAGGGCATCGGTAAACTCCTCGCTTTCGAAAAAGTTATAATCCACGGGTGAGGTGTTTGTAGGGTCATTTGTTGTTTTTGGCCCAGGTGTCTCTCAGACCCACCGTCTTGTTGAAGACGGGATGGTCGGGAGTGGAGTCCGGGTCGGCCATGAAATAGCCAATGCGTTGGAACTGCAGGTAGTCGCCGGCCTGCATCTGTGCAGCATAAGGCTCGACATAGCAATCGCTCAGCACTGTGAGGCAGTCGGGGTTGATGATCTGCTTCATGCCGGTCACGTTGTCACAATTCTGCTCATTCATGATGGCAGCCAGTGCGTCACGGGGATTCTCCACCTTCCACAGGCGTTCGTAGAGCCGGACTTCCGCCTTGACGGCATCATGGCAACTGACCCAATGGAGCGTCTTGCCCTTGATCTTGCGGTTGGCTCCGGGCAGTCCGCTGCGTGTCTCAGGGTCGTAGGTGCAGTAGATTGTGGTCACGTTGCCGTCGGCATCCTCGTCGCAGGGGTGTGTCTCGTCGCATTTGATGATATAGGCATTCTTCAGGCGTACCTCCTTGCCCGGGGCAAGGCGCATGAATTTCTTCTCGGCCACTTTCATGAAGTCGTCGCGCTCAATCCATATCTCACGCCCAAATTCGATGGCATGTGTGCCGTCGGCCTCATTCTCCGGATTGTTGACAGCAGTCAACTGCTCGGTCTGTCCCTCGGGATAGTTGGTGATGACCACCTTCACCGGGTCGAGTACGGCGCTGACGCGGATGGCGCGGCCGTTGAGGTCATCGCGCACGGCGCTTTCCAGCAGAGCCATCTCATTGAGTGCATCATAGGTCGTGTAGCCGATCTTGTCGATGAAGTTGATGATGCTCTCCGGACTGTAGCCACGGCGGCGGAAACCACAGATGGTGGGCATGAGGGGATCGTCCCAACCTGCTACGAGACCCTCCTTCACCAGGGCCAGGAGGTTGCGCTTCGACATGAGCGTATAGGAGAGGTTGAGTTTGTTGAACTCGGTCTGGCGCGGGCGGTTGTCCTCAATATTCTCGGTCTCGCCCTTGTATTCCTTCATCCAGGTGACAAACAGGTCGTAGAGGGGCCGGTGCTCCACAAACTCCAGGGTGCAGAGGGAATGGGTCACGCCCTCGAGATAGTCACTCTGACCATGGGTGAAGTCATACATGGGGTAGGCGTTCCATTTGTTGCCGGTACGGATATGTGGCATGTTGAGCACACGGTAGATCAACGGGTCACGGAACAGCATGTTGGGGTGAGCCATGTCAATCTTCGCACGCAGCACGAGGGTGCCGGGTTGGGCCTTTCCGCTGTTCATGAACTCAAAGAGTCGGAGGTTCTCCTCGATGGGCCGGTCGCGGAACGGACTGTTGGTGCCGGGACTTGTAGTCGTGCCTTTCTGCTGTGCGATCACCTCGGCGCTCTGCTCATCGACATAGGCGCGGCCCTGACGGATAAGCCATACGGCGAAGTCCCACAACTCCTGGAAGTAGTCGCTGGCATAAAAGATGTTGGCCCATTTGAAACCGAGCCATTTGATGTCGTGCTCTATGCTCTCGATATATTCCGTATCTTCCTTGATGGGGTTGGTGTCGTCGAAGCGGAGGTTGCAGCTGCCGTTGTAGCGCTCAGCGATGCCGAAGTCGATGGCGATGGCTTTGGCATGGCCGATATGCAGGTAACCATTGGGCTCCGGCGGGAAACGGGTCTGTATCCGTCCTCCGTTCTTGCCTTCTGAGAGGTCTTTTTCCACCTGCTGCTCAATGAAGTTGAGACTGCGTTTCTTCGTGTTGGTCGTTTCTTCAATCGTTGCCATAATTCGTGATGTCGTGTTTCTGTGGGAAGATTTCCCATGTTGGTTTACTATAGGTTGCAAAATTACATAAAATTTCTAATTTGATGAAAAAGTCCGTGGATTAATATGCGGTGTATTTCAAAAAATCTTTGTGGAAGCCCCTCAGCATCAGTCCTTGTGTTTCTCTGTTTCCTATTTGTTTGCAAATGCCTGCCGAACTGCATGGAATAGACAAAACATGTTGTAGAGCATAAAAAATAATTTGCATGAGTGGTAAAAATACCGTACTTTTGTTCCCGTTATCCTGAATACAATCTTTTTACCTTAAAAAGCTAATACCTATAGAGACTGAGACGCCTCCTCTGTGAAGAGGGGGCGTCTCAATGTTGTTATATCCGTGTCAATACAGCGTTCTTCCTATTTGATGCCTCTCGCATTCAGGGCCTGATGGTAGCGGCGTGCATTGGCCATGTGCTCGGCCTCATTGCGGGCATAGTTGTGCGTGCCGCTGAAGTCCTCTTTCGCACACATGTAGAGGTAGTCGTGGTGCTCGTAGTTGAGCACGGCGTCGAGGTCCTCTTTCAGCGGAATGCGGATCGGACCAGGAGGCAGTCCCTTATATTTATAGGTGTTGTAGGGGTCGTCGGTGGAGAGCATGCGGTTGAGGATGCGTCGGATGGTGAAGTCATGCATCGCAAACTTCACCGTGGGGTCAGACTGCAGCAGCATGCCTTTTTTCAGACGGTTGATGTAGAGTCCTGCCACGGTGGGCTTCTCCTGGGTGGCACGTGTCTCCTCGGTGACGATGCTCGCCAATGTGCTGACCTCCACGGGTGTCAGGCCCACCTGTTTGGCTTTCTGCAACCGCTCCTCGGTCCAGAATTTCTCACACTCTTTCTTCATCCGGTCGAGGAACTCCTCTACGGAAACGGTCCAGTACATGTTGTAGGAGTCCGGGATGAACATGCTCGGCATGGTTTCCGGCGTATAACCATATTTCCGGCAGGTGGCGGGATCGGTGATGGCCTTGAGCAGGTCAAGGCTGTCCAGTTCAAGTTTCTTGGATACGGCACCGGCGAGGCGGTCGAGTGTCCTGACCGAAGTGATGGGCACGTTGAGCGGAGTCTGTTCGCCACGGTTCAGGATGTTGTACAGCGCCCATGCGCTGACACCGGGTTTCACGGCATAGCGTCCGCGCTTGACATTGTCGCCATAGCCTTTGAAATCGGCCACAGTCTTGAATCCGGTCATCGCGTGAGGTTTGGCGATGGCTGACAGTTTGGTATATACGGAATCGACATTGTCGTCGCGGTCGATATACAGGAACCAGTTTTCTTCCTCTTGTGAAAGAGGGGAGAGGAGATAGTAATAGCCTATGCCAAGTGCAGCCAGCAGGACGATGACCAACAGTGCGGCAATGGCTTTGATGCCTTTGTTTGCTTTCTTTTTCATGCAGTTGGATGTGGATAAAAGTGTTGTTCCTCCTTTTCAGTCTGCAAAATTAGGAAAAAAATCGGGATTATCGGCCAGTCAGGAAAAGAAATGTTGTTTCTGGCTTTTATCGTCTTGGTATAGTCATCCGAATAGCACAAGCAGGCTTGGTCGTCTTCGTCGTACGGGATAACTTTTTTGTCACAATTCTTGTGGATGCGAAATCAAATGTGTAACTTTGCGTTGTGGGGAAAACTTTCTTCAGCAGTTGACAGAATAATCAGACTATGAAATTAAAATTCCGAATCCATTACAGCACCGCTTGGGGACAGAACCTTTTTGTCGATATCACCTACCACACCGATGACGGCCGTGCCCGGGACCATCATCTCCAGATGCTCACCGAAGATGGAGAGATTTGGACTTTGGAGACCTCGGTCATGGAGTCGAGGCAGCGGCATGTCACGTCCATCACCTACCGCTATTCGGTCGTCGATGGGGAGGGCAGGATTCTCCGGAAGGAATGGGACAAGGTGCCGCGGTGCTATGCTTTTGACAGTACGCGCGACTACGATTTCCCCGACCAATGGCGCGACGTGCCCTTGCAGGCCCATCTCTACTCAGAGGCGTTTCACGTCGCCACCTTCAAACAGCGCCATCAACCTGTCGCCGTGCAGCGGTTGCCTTTGTTCCGCCGCACAGTGATTTTCCGTGTTTCTGCTCCGCAATTGCGGAAAGGAGAGTCCGTGGGTCTTTGCGGCAGTCACCCGGCAATAGGCAGTTGGAGTCCCTCACGCTTCCTGCGCATGAACCCCATCGGCGATGGCGACTGGATGCTCTCCGTCAACATCGAAGGCATGCCCCTGCCCCTTGAATACAAATATGTGGTGATTGATGACAAGACCAACCATCTCACCGTCTGGGAGGAAGGCGACAACCGGACGACGGCTGATGCCGAGATGCGCGACGGACAGGTGCTGGTGCTCTATGGAGAGAGCCTTCGCATCAAGGAACAAGAATGGAAGGCTGCGGGCATGTCCGTTCCCGTCTTCTCGCTCCGTTCGGAGCGCTCCTGTGGTGTGGGCGACTTCGGCGACATCCCGGCCCTGGTGGACTGGGCTGTGCAGACCGGTATCAAGGTCATTCAACTCTTGCCCGTGGCCGACACCACGACCATGCACTCCTGGACAGACTCCCATCCCTACAATATCATCTCTGCTTTCGCCCTCCATCCGCATTACATCGCCCTCGACCAGTTGCCGCCCTTGCAAAACGAGGAGCGTGCCACTGCATTCAACCGACAGAAGAGGGAACTGAATGCCTTGGATTACAGCGACTACATGGCTGTCGATAGGGTCAAGACGGCCTATCTCGATGAAGTCTTTGCTGAGTCGGCTCAAGCGACCCTGTCGTCAGAGGAATATCAGGCTTTTGTGCATGACAACGAGGGCTGGCTGATACCCTACACCGCATTCTGCATCCTGCGTGACAAGCATGGAACGGCACGGTTTTCCGACTGGCCGGAACTGGCGGAGTATGACGAGGTGGGCGTGCGGAGTTTCCTTGAGAAAGAAGAGACGCTGCGCGACAAGATCTACTTTGTGCAATACCATCTCCACCGGCAGCTCAAGGCGGCTGCCGACTATGCCCATGCCCATGGCGTGGCGCTGAAGGGCGATCTGCCCATAGGCATCTACCGCGACAGTGTGGAGACATGGTGCCATCCCGATTTCTTTGTTCTCGATGCCCAGGTCGGCACCCCTCCCGACCAGGAATCCTACCAGGGCCAGAACTGGGGTTTCCCGCCTTATCGTTGGGAAAACGAAGAAGGCCATGCCGACACGGAAACCGCCGACGGCATCTATGTCTGGTTCAGACGGCGGACAGCCCATCTCCAGCAGTATTTTGACGCCCTGCGCATCGACCATGCGGTGGGTTACTTCAGGATATGGGAGATACCCGACCATGCTGTATTGGCCAATATGGGCCGTTTCTCCCCTGCGTTGCCGTTGTCGGAGGAGGAAATCACCCGCTATGGACTGACCTTCCGCAAGGAACTGCATACCAGGCCTTTCATCAACGACCATATTCTTGAACGGCTGTTTGGCGTCCATGCTCCGTATGTGAGAGACCATTTCCTGGTCAAACTGTCCTATGGGCTCTATGCCCTTCGTGATGAATTTGACACCCAGGTGAAGGTGAGAAACCATTTCGGAGGACTGACCGACGAGAACAGCCTGTGGATACGCGACGGACTCTACCGCCTCATTGCCAATGTCCTTTTCTTGGAGGACATGCGCCATCCCGGCATGTACCACCCCCGTTTCATGGTTTACAACGAACCCGTCTATGAGATTCTCAGCAGCGAGGAGAAGGATGCGTTCATGCGGCTTTACAACAGTTACTATTATGAGCGGCACAACGATTTCTGGGCAGCACGTGCTGAGCATCTCCTGAGTTCGCTTTTCTCTGAGACACGTATGCTCATCTGTGCTGAAGACCTGGGGATGTTGCCGGCTTGTGTGGCTCAGGTCCTTGACCGGCTGCGCATCCTGACCCTTGAGATCCAGTCGATGCCCAAACAACCCGGTTATGAGTTCACGCACCTCGAGACCAATCCCTACCGCAGTGTCTGTACCCTGTCCACCCATGACATGCCGCCCCTGAGACTTTGGTGGGAGGAGAACATCGGAAGGGCGCAGCGTTATTACGCCACCATCCTGCAGCGCATGGGGAAGGCTCCCCTGCAGTTGCCGGCCCACATCGCCGAGCAGATTATCGCAAGGCAGATGTACTCGCCCTCGATGCTGTGCGTCCTTGCAGTTCAGGACTGGTTGTCGATGGACGGAGAACTGCGTGACAAGAGTGCCGCCGAGGAGCGCATCAATGCTCCCTATGATGTCTATAACCAGTGGAAATACCGCATGCGATCCACGTTGGAGCAGTTGAAAGCAGCCAACAAGACTAATACTAAAATCCGGACGATGGCCGTCCACAGCAAAAGGCTGTGAGCCTTCTTCATAGAGTAAGACCAAGACATGAGAACCTGTTTCGACACATACATCTTTGACCTCGACGGGACATTGCTCGATACCCTGAACGATTTGGCCATGAGCACCAACTTCGCCCTGCGAAGCAAGGGCATGGCCGAACGCACCATCGATGAGGTGAGGCAGTTTGTGGGCAATGGCGTGAGAAAACTCATTGAGCGCGCCGTGCCCCAAGGCACGTCAAAAACACTGACGGAGGAAACACTGGCCGTTTTCCGTCAGCATTACCTGCTTCACAGCCTTGACACGACACGGCCCTATCCCGGCATCATGTCCCTTCTGGAAGAATTGAAGAAAAGAGACAAGAAGGTGGCGGTGGTCAGCAACAAATTCGACAAGGCCACCAAGGAACTCTGTTCGCATTTCTTCGGCGGTCTGGTCGATGTGGCGATAGGGGAGAGTGAGACCGTGCGCAAGAAACCGGCCCCAGACACGGTCGAAGAAGCCATCCGTCAGCTCCATGCCGACCGTGATGGCGCGGTGTATATCGGCGACAGCGAGGTGGATATCGCCACGGCTGCCAATTGCCATATCCCATGTATCTCCGTGCTGTGGGGATTCCGTGAGCGGGATTTCCTCTTGGCCCATGGAGCCACGAGGCTTGTGGCGTCGCCGTTGGAAATAGGAGGAAAAGACGAAAGATGAAAAATGGAGACCAAGATTTGCTTGGATTTCAGTCTTTTTGGTAGAATTTCAACATGTAGATATTGAAAATTGTGGTGTATTTGCTCTCCAGTTCATTCTGCTGAGCCTGCACCAGATTGGTCTTTCCTGTCATCAATTCCACGATGTTCTTCAGTCCGAGGCGGAACTGTTCGCTGAGCAGTGCGTAACTGGTCTCCTGACTTTCCACAGCCACTTTTGCGGCCTTGAACTTGCTTTGGTTGGTGGTGGCATCGATCCAGTAGGTCTCGAGGGTGTTGTAAAGGGTTTTCTGCTTGTCTTTGAGGTCGAGCAGGCTGTTCTCCCGCTGCAAGCGGGCTTTGTTGATGGCGGTCTTCGTCTGCCGATTGTCGAGGATGGGGATGCTGAGCGTGGCCCCCACATTGAAATCAAGGTTGGTCTTGATCTGGTTGCCCCATCCCTTGTCGCTCATCGATGTGGTGTTGGTAGAGAATCCGCCACCCACACCGATGGTGGGACTTTTCCCGGCGCGGGCGATGTCCATGTTCACCTCGCTGCTCTCGATGGCCAGCAGGGCATTCCTGATTTCAGGACGCTTCTCCAGTGCCTGTGCATAGACGAAAGCCAAGGCAGGGATTTCCTCCAGTGCCTGTGCGTCGGTATAGGCAGGAATGACGATGTCGAAGTCGGCTGATTCGGTGAGTTCGAGCAGTTGTTTCAGTTGGAATTTATAGTTTTTCACCATGCTTTCCGCCGCCACGAGGTTGTATTCGTCCTGTGCGCGCTGTGCCGTGAGCTGAGCGAGGTCGGCTTTGCTCATCTTGCCCACATCGACCATGGTCTGACCGCGCTGCTCGTTGAGTTTACTGGCTTCGAGGCTCTGCTTGTTGACAGCGATAGCCTCGTTGGTGTAAAGAATCTGCACGTAGAGTTGGACGATGCGCTCCTGGATGTTTTTGGCCGTGATGGCGGAGTCGATTTCAGCTTGTTGGGCGGTCAGCTCGTTCAGTTTGATGGTGTTTCTGTTGCGGTTGCCGTTCCAGACGGTCCAGTTGGCGTTGACGCCGTAGCTGCCGCTGTAATAAACCTTGTCGATACTCGACTGCACATAGCCGTTGGCCACGGTGCTCTGTCCAGAGGAGATGAAGGGCCTGTAGACCACGTTTTGGCTGGTGCTGGCTGAGAGGGAGGGCAGGAGGGCCGCTTTCGACTGTTCCACATCCTCAAGGGCAGACCGTTTCTGGACCTGGTTTTTCTTCAGTGAGATATTGTTCTGGATGGCATAGTCGATGCATTCTTGAAGTGTCCATTTCTTGGCGACGGTCTGTCCGGCAAGAGGTGAGACGGCTGTCATGACCAGACAGACCCAGACGATGATGATTTTCTTCATGATGGGAAGTGTTAAGATAATCTTTGCCGAAATGCCTCACGTCGGTTCTGAATGAACCTTGCGGCCATTTCGTTTTTTCATGGCAAAAATAACCAATTTGAAGGAAAATCGGGCAAGAGATGATGATTTTTGCACATTTTTGCTTTTTTTTAGCGAATATGCTCCAGCTTTGATGGTTTTCACGTTGTTTGATGTAACCGAAAGAGAAACTCTGCTGATTATGTTACATTTCTTCATTTCTCTGTAACAATTTCGGAAGGAAAAATGCCAGGATTATAGTAATTTTGAAGCCGAATACATCGCTAATGATATGAAAAAGAACCACCTCCTCCACCGCCTGAGTGGATTTGCGCTTAGAGTGCTGACCGTCGCTGTCATGCTCACCGTATTGGCCGTTGCTCATGCCGACGACAAAGAGAGAATCCAAAATCCCATGCTGTGGGCCGACGTGCCCGACCCCGATGTCATCCGTGTGGGCGACACCTTCTATCTGGTCTCCACCACCATGCACCTGATGCCTGGTGCACCTGTCATGAAGTCCAAGGACCTCAAGAACTGGGAGACTGTGGGTTACATCTTCGACAAACTGACCGATTCCCCCAAATATGACCTGCTTGAAGGTACGGCTTATGGTCGTGGGCAGTGGGCCACTTCACTGAAATACCATAACGGACGCTTCTACGCCCTGTTGGCACCCAACGAACGAGGGGCGATGGGCGATACCTATATCTTCTCGGCGGAGAAAGCCGAGGGACCTTGGAACCTGGTCTCAAGGATGCGTCATTTCCATGACTGTTCACTCTTCTTCGATGACGACGGGCGGGTGTTTGTGGTCTATGGCACTGGTGAGTTGATGGAACTCAAACCCGATTTGAGCGATGTCATTGAGGGAACCTACATGCATATCTTCCAACGTGAAGCCGATGAGACCGGACTTCTCGAAGGCAGCCGTATGATCAAGCACAACGGCAAGTATTACCTGCTGATGATCTCGCATGTCTATGCTCCCGGCCGTCACCGCCGCGAGGTGTGTTATCGTGCCGACGACATTCACGGTCCTTATGAGAAGGCGGTGATTTTGGAAAGCGATTTCGGAGGTTTCGGATATATCGGTCAGGGAACTATCGTGGATACAGAGGACGGCGACTGGTATGGCATCATCTTCCAGGACCGTGGCGGTGTGGGACGTGTGCTCACCATTTCTCCATGTCGGTGGATTGACGGATGGCCGATGATTGGCGATGAGAACGGCAAGGTGCCGGACAGCATGCGTCCGTTGAAGAGCAACCAGCCTGTGACGGGCATCGTTAAGGCTGATGCATTTGATGATACAAAACTCGGTCTGCACTGGCAGTGGAACCATAATCCTGTGGATCAGGCCTGGTCGTTGACTGCCCGTCCCGGATTCCTGCGCCTCAAGACCAACCGGGTGGTTGAGAACATTTTCCTGGCCCCCAACACACTCACCCAGCGTATGGAGGGTCCTGGATGCAGTGGTGTGGTGGCCATTGACTTCTCTCATCTGAAGGACGGCGACTGTGCAGGTTTCTCAGCCTTCAACAGCGATGCGGGTACACTCACCATCAAAAAGAAGGGCGGAAAATGTGTCTTGGAAATGAGTGAGCAGTCGGTGTCGCTCACCGACCGTGAGAAGGCAGTGAAAGAAGTCAAGGAAAAGGTAGTGGAGAGTGTTGACCTCAAGGGAAAGACGGTCTTTCTGCGTATAGACGGTGATTTCCGTCGCGGAGAGCGGGGCGGCCGTGATCTTGCCACTTTCTATTACAGCTTCGATGGTGAAAACTGGGTCAAGATTGGCAGTGACTTCCGCATGAGATTTGACTGGCGCAGGTTTTTCATGGGATCGAAATTTGCCATCTTCTGCTATGCGACCAAAAAGCAGGGTGGTTACATTGATGTGGATTATTTCGACTATCATAAAGATTTTAATAAATCCTTGTGGGATGAGGAATAATCATATCATATTGTTGTTGTTTTCTGACCTTTCAAGAAATAATGACCATTTTTTGTAAAAAAAAGGACGAAAATGGAGGTTTATCCGTTTTTTTTCGTTATTTTTGCAATGTCTAATGTTCAACATTCGACAAGTGTAATAAATATGTTTAATTAAAAAGAGAAAGTATCTATGAAGAAATTTTTGATCGGTATGTTTGCCTTTGTTTTGTGCTTGGGCATGAACTCATGTAAGAAAGAAGCTCCCGCAGCAGGTGCTGATGCAGAGAAGGCCGCTACAGAGAAAGTGGAGGAAGCTCCATCTCTGGCTGACGTTGTCGCCAAGGCTAAGGCCGAGGGTGCCAACTGGAGTGTTGACGAGTGGAAAGAGTCCTTCAAGAGCATGGCTCTGGCTATTAAACCCATGATGGTGAAACTGTCCGAGATTCAGAAAAAAGTTGACGCTGAGATGGAGAAAGATCCCTCCAAGGCTCTTGGTATGTTGGAAGACTTGAAGAAAGTTCAGGACGAATTTCCTGATTTTGAAAAACTGATGGATGAGTTCACCCAGATTGCAGAAAGCACAGAGAACGGCAAGCAAGTGGCCAATGATGAAGAGTGGGGCATGCAGCTGTTTAAAGAGCTTGACATTCCCGAAGTCGATATGTAATCAGTGACTGGTCTTTAGACCTCTCCGAAATATAGCCATCGGATGTTCTGACGTTTTGACGTGCCAGATGTCCGATGGCTTTTTCAATTACCTTAAACAAACACACGAATATGAAAAACATCAAGGTCTATACGGTCACTTCTCCATTGCATGACGAGCAGACTGTGAATGCAGTCACTGCAGCTTTTTTGAAGAGCCTCTCTGTAGAATATGATTTCAGAGGAGCAGATTTCACGGATTATGGCGATGGGGGACTTGACTTGATTTATGTTCGTACAGGAGGCACCGAGGGCGTCTTCAAACAGTTGCTTCCACTCCTGACCCAGAAGTCCAACCGTCCTTTCCGTCTGTTGACGTCGGGCAAGAGCAACTCGCTTGCCGCCTCCATGGAAATCCTGTCATATCTCAGGCAGCATGGACTTGTTGGAGAGATTATCCATGGAGCACCGGACTTTATTTCCCGTCGCATCATGCTGCTTGCCAAAGTAGAGGAAGTGAGGAAGAATCTTGAAGGAAGTCGCCTGGGTATAGTCGGACAACCTTCCGACTGGTTGATCTCCAGTGAGGCTGATTCTGGAGCGGTGCAGCAGAAATTGGGCATGACACTGGTCGATATCCCCATGCAGGAACTCATAGAGACCATTCAGCGTCTGCCAGAGATGGCATCATCAGAAACCTGTGAGGAAGAGAAGGTGAGAAATGCGTTGCCTGGCGCAGAACGCATCTATCAGGCATTAGTGCAATTGGTCGGCAAATATCATCTTCAGGGTTTCACGCTCCGTTGTTTCGACCTGCTCTCTGCGGTGCATAACACGGGATGCCTGGCCTTGGCTAAGCTCAACGCCGAGGGCATCATCGCCGGATGTGAGGGAGATGTACCTGCCATGTTGTCGATGAAAATCGCCCAGGCTGTCTGTGGCGTATCAGGATTCCAGGCCAATCCCGCCACTATCGACCCTGAGGTGGGGGAGATGCTTTTCGCCCATTGTACTATACCGTTCAACATGGTGCAACGGTATGAGTTGGACACCCATTTCGAGTCGGGCATCGGTGTGGGCATCAGAGGATATATGAAGGAAGGTCCTGTCACGATTTTCAAAGTGTCGGGTGATCTGACGCGCCATTTCGTGGCAGAAGGACAATTGGAGCGGTGCCAGCATAAGGATGACCTCTGCCGCACGCAAATGGTCATCCGGTTGTTGGACAGGCATCAGGCGGATTATTTTCTTACCGACCCCATCGGCAATCATCACATCATCCTGCCCGGTCACCACAAGGAGGTGCTGGAAGCCATCGCCCAATCCATCAAGTAGAGATGCCACGATGTGACGTCTCTACTGGTGTGATTATTGTGGGGATTTTAGGCTTTCAAGGCGGGCGATGTATTTTCCGAGAATGTCGAATTCGAGGTTGACGGTGGTGCCGATTTCGATGTCACAGAAATTGGTGTTCTCCATGGTGTAGGGGATGATGGCCACCTGGAAGGTGCGCTCCGTGGGGTTACAGACGGTCAGTGAGACACCATTGACGGTCACGCTGCCCTTATCGACGGTGAAATAGCCGCGGCGCGCCATCTCCGGGTCAAAAGCATATTCGAATGTGAAATAGGTGCTGCCGTCGGCATCTTCCTTGGCGGTGCAGAGGGCGGTGCAATCCACATGCCCCTGTACGATATGGCCGTCGAGCCGGCCGTTCATCAACATCGACCTTTCCACGTTGACCCTGCTTCCAACCTGAAGCATGCCAAGGTTTGACCGGTCGAGAGTCTCGCGCATGGCCGTCACCATGTACTGATTGCCGTCAATCTTCACGACGGTGAGGCATACGCCGTTGTGGCTTACGCTTTGGTCGATTTTCAATTCCTGGGTGAAAGAGCAGGTAAGGGTGATGTCAACGTTGCCGCCGTCACGCACGAGGCCTACGACTGTGGCCATTTCTTCTACGATTCCTGAGAACATGATTGATTTGTTTTGAAAAAAAAGAAAGGTCGTACCGGTGATGTGATGAAAACTCCGTTTTCAGATGATTTGGGAGCTTTCCGCCTTTGTAATCCACCGGCTTACGAGAAGCTGTCCTTTCGGATGTGGCCCGCCATTGACAAGAGAAGTATTCCCGGTTTTCGAAATAATTTGATGAGTATCCCGATCTAACCCGATACGACCTATTGTTGTCCTTTCGACTGCAAATATAATGTTTTCCCCACAATCTTCCAAATCTTTTTGGAAAAACATCAGGTTAATCACCTGACTTCAGCGAGGATTTCAGAGAGCGTGGGATGGATGTGCACCAAGTCACGCAACTGTTGGAGGGTGGCGTCCATAGCCATAAGTGCAGTGGCTTCCTGCACGATGTCGGCGGCATGAGCACCATAGACATGACATCCGATGAGGCGTCCTGTCTCGTCGGCAAGCACTTTGACCATGCCTTCCGTCTCGTCCATGGCAAGGGCCTTGCCATTGGCCCGGTAATAGCCCTTGTGACAGGTATAAGCCATGCCGGACTGTTTGCACGCATCTTCGGTGAGTCCTACGCTGGCCGCTTCTGGATGGGTGAAAATGGCTGCCGGAATCAGACTGAGACGGATTTGGTCGCCACGTCCCAGGATCTGGTTGACGACATGGATGCCCTGGTAGGTGGCGGCGTGGGCGAGCATGGTGCGCCCGTTGACATCACCGATGGCGTAGATGCCCTCCACGTTGGTACGCAGGTCATCATCGGTGATGATGCCCGTCTTGCCTGTTTCAACACCGGCTTTGTCGAGGTCGAGGCCATCGGTACAGGCTGCCCTGCCCGTGGCGATGAGGATGACGTCAGCCTCCACGACTCCTTCTTTGCCTTTGCGGTCAAAGACCACGCCTTGCGGAGTGATGGCCTTCACCCCCGACTGCATCTGGAAAGTGACCCCGCGCCGGGAGATGGTTTGGCGCAACCGTTTGGCGATGTCGCTGTCGAGAGCCGGCAGACATTCTTTGAGAAATTCCACGACGGTCACCTCACTCCCGAAACTGCTGAAGATGGAGGCGAACTCCATGCCGATCACCCCGGCGCCCACGATACAGAGCCGACGGGGTATCTCCGTGATGTCAAGTAATTCGGTGGAGGTGATGACCCTCGGGTCATCGATGCCGGGAACGGGCAGCATTTTGGCCTGTGAGCCTGTGGCAATGATGATATGGTGAGCGGTATAGACCTCGTCGGCTACGGCCACCTCCTTGGGAGAGATGAAATGGGCTTTGCCTTTGACAAAGTTGATGCCTGGTGCCGAGAGCAGGGTCTCCACTCCGCTGCGCAAGGACTCCACGACCTGCTGTTTCCTCTCCATCACCCGGTGGAAGTCGAGCGTGAACGACAAGTCGTTGAGGCCGAACACCTCCGCTTTGTGGAGAGCGTCGAGCACCTCTGCATTGCGGCAGAGTGTCTTGGTGGGGATACATCCGCAGTTGAGGCATGTGCCGCCCGCCTGAGCCTGTTCGATGATGGTCACCGACAGGCCATTGGCAGCGGCATATTCAGCGGCCCTGTATCCTCCAGGGCCGCTGCCTATGATAATCAGATCTGAAGATTTCATGACTTCTGCTGAGATGAAATGGCTTAATTCTCGCTTTTCAGTTGACGGTAGGTGAGCACCGGATGTTTGGCGGCCAGCACATCATCCACCCTGCCTATCGGCGTGTTGTGGGGTGCGCTCTTCACCAGCTCGGGGTCGGTGGCAGCCTCCTCGGCGATGCGGCGCATCACCGAGATGAATCCATCGATGGTGTCGAGGCTCTCGCTCTCGGTCGGTTCTATCATCAGCGACTCATGGAAGAGCAGCGGGAAATAGATGGTTGGTGCATGATAGCCGTAGTCGAGCAGGCGCTTGGCCACGTCCATGGTGGTGACACCCGTCGATTTGTCTTTCAGGCCATCGAAGACGAACTCATGCTTGCACAGACCGCTGATGGGCAGCAAGTAGAGGTCTTTCAGCGACTCCTTGATGTAGTTGGCGTTGAGGGTAGCCAACGGACCCACCATGCGGAGATTTTCCTTGCCCAGAGAGAGGATGTAGGTGTAGGCCCGTACGATGACAGCGAAATTGCCCAGGAACTCACCAACGTTGATGGCCTCGCCGTCGGTCTCGATGCCATAGGTCTTGCCGTCGTAGGTCACATGCGGACGGGGGAGCAGGTGCTCCAGTCCTTTGCGCACACCCACGGGGCCGCTTCCGGGACCACCGCCGCCATGAGGCGTCGAGAAGGTCTTGTGGAGGTTGATATGCATCACATCGAAACCCATATCGCCGGGACGGCATGCACCCAACAGGGGGTTGAGGTTGGCACCGTCGTAATACATCAGACCGCCGCACTCGTGCACCAGTTGAGCAATCTCAGGGATGTCGCGCTCAAACATGCCCAGCGTGTTGGGGTTGGTCATCATCATGGCGGCCACGCCATCGTCGAGCAGTTCTTTCAGGTTCTCGACATCCACGCTGCCGTCGGCATTGCTCTTCACCTCCACTACCTCCAGTCCGCAGACAGCGGCAGAGGCGGGGTTGGTGCCATGGGCGGTGTCGGGAACGATGACTTTCACCCGTTTGTCATCACCGCGGCTCTGGTGGTAGGCGCGGATCACCATCAGTCCGGTCAGTTCGCCGTGTGCACCGGCAAACGGATTGAGCGTGAACTCACTCAGACCGGTGATGGCCGACAGAGACTGCTGGAGTTTGTAGTACACCTCCAGCGCCCCCTGGCAGGTCTCTGCAGGTTGGAGGGGATGAAGGCCGGAGAATCCAGCCATGGCGGCCGTCTCCTCGTTGATGACGGGATTGTATTTCATGGTGCAACTGCCCAAGGGATAGAACCCGTTGTTGACTCCGAAGTTGTTGGCGCTGTGGTTGGTGTAGTGGCGCACGACAGTCATCTCATCACATTCCGGCAGTTGAGCATCCTCTGCACGTCGCATGGATTCAGGCAGGGAGCATCCGCCCATTTGACTGGGGGGAAGTGAGTATCCCTTTCGGCCTGGTTTTGACAACTCAAAAATCAGATGTCCATAGAGTTTGTTGTTCATCGTGTCTCCTCCTTCGTTAGTTCAACCAGTTTGTCTATCTCTTCCTTGGTGCGCTTCTCTGTCACGGCAAACATGATGGTGCTTTCACCCACTTTCACGCCGCCGAGAATGCCGTTGTCGATCAACCGTTGCTGCAGCTGGTCCACATCTCCGTCGTAGTCCACGCAGAACTCGTTGAAGAACTCCTGGTCGAAGGTCTTCCTGAAACGTCCGGTGCCCGTCAACTGGCTGCACAGGTAGTGTGCACCCTCGTAGGAGCGCTGAGCGGCCTCCTTGACACCTTCCTTGCCCATGACCGAGCACCAGATGGTGGTCCAGAGCGCCATCAGGCTCTGGTTGGAGCAGATGTTGGACGTGGCTTTCTGCCGGCGGATATGTTGCTCGCGGGCCTGCAGGGTGAGGACGAACACGCGCTGTCCGCGGTTGTCCTTTGTCATGCCGACGATACGTCCCGGCATCTTGCGCATCAGTTTCTCACGGCAGCACAGATAACCCACGTAGGGACCGCCATACGACATCGGGATGCCCAGCGACTGGCCGTCGCCCACTGCGATGTCAGCACCCCATTCTCCTGGTGTCTTCAACAGGGCCAGGTCAAGGGCCACGCTGTTGATGATGAACAGTGCTTTCTGGTCATGGACCTTCTCGGCGAATCCGGTGAAGTCCTCCACGATGCCATAGCAGTTGGGCTGCTGCACCAGCAGACCGGCCACGCCACCTTCAGCCAACTGGCGTTCCATGTCGGCAGTGTCGGTGACACCGTCCTTGGCAGCGATGATGCTGATCTCGACACCATGGAAACGGGCGTAGGTGCGCACGACCTGCAGGATCTTCGGGTCAACGGTGGCTGACACGAGCACGCGGTTGGCTTTCTTGGCACTGGCGGCCGCCATCAGCACTGCTTCAGCCGTCGCCGTACTGCCGTCATACATCGAGGCGTTGGAGATATCCATGCCGGTGAGTTCGGCCATCATGCTCTGGTATTCGAAGATGTAGTGCAGGGTGCCTTGTGAAATCTCGGCTTGATAGGGCGTGTAGCTGGTGAGGAACTCCGACCGTCCCACGATGCTGGGCACCACGGAGGGAGTATAATGGTCATAGACCCCAGCGCCGGCGAAAACCGTCAGCAGGCGGTTCTTGTAGCACAGTTGCTCAAACAACTGCCGGATTTCCAGTTCGCTTTTCGCCTGTGGCAAATCGTAGTCACCCTTGAGGCGGATGCTCTCAGGTATCTCGGAATACAATCCCTCAAGGTTGTCGACGCCGATTTTCTGAAGCATCGTGTCGATATCCTCCTGGGTATGCGGAAAATACTTGTACATGTCAGGATGGAATTGGTGCTTCTCGGTTATTGTTCCTTGCAGTAAGCCTCGTAATCCGCTGCACCCATCAGGTTGTCGAGTTCAGCCATGTCGGTCATTTCCACCTTGATGATCCAGTTGGCGAAGGCATCAGCGTTCAACAGTTCCGGACTGTCGGCGAGTTGGTCGTTCACTTCCACGACGGTGCCGCTGACAGGGGAGATCAGGTCGCTGGCGGCTTTCACGCTCTCGACAGCGCCGAATTCCTCTCCGGCTTCCACCTCGTCGTCCACTTCGGGCATATCCACATACACCACGTTGCCCAATGCATGCTGGGCATAGTCGGTGATGCCGATGTAGCCAAACTTGTCTTCCACTCTCACAAACTCGTGTGACTCAGAATAATAGAGTCCTTCAATTACTTTTGACATGATAATAATGTATTGGTTTTTGTTGATTGTCAGTATTTATTTCTTATAGTGCTTGTCGTAGAACTTTTTCTTGACCACGACACCGGGGAAAGTCTTCTTGCGGATCTGGATCTCCAGTGGGGTGCCGAGTTTGGCGGCGGCTGTATCCACGAGGGCCATGCACACGCTCTTGCCGGTGGAGATGGAGTTGTAGCCTGTGGTCACCTCGCCGACCTTCACACCGTCTTTCAGCACGTCGTAGCCGTGGCGGGGAATGGCTTTCCCTTCCAGTTCGATGCCGATAACCCGTTGTGCAACCCCTTCCGTCTTCTGACGCACAAGGGCCTCCTTGCCGATGAACTCCTCCTTGTCGAGCTTGCAGAACATGCTCAGGCCCGCCATCACCGGTGAGATCTCCTCCGAGAGTTCGTCGCCGTAGAGCGGCAGGCCGACCTCGAAGCGGAGTGTGTCGCGGCAACCCAGTCCGCAGGGTTTGCAGCGTCCGCTCTCCATCAACTTGTCCCACTGTCGGCGGATGTAATCATGCGACCCGTAGATTTCGAAGCCGTCTTCGCCAGTGTATCCCGTACGGCTGATGATGATGGTCTCTCCTTCGGTGTCGATGGTCTTGGCGGTGTAGAACACCAGGTCGGCGCACGACAGGCCCAGCACTTCTGTGACCACGGCCTCAGACTCAGGACCCTGCACGGCGATTTGTCCGTAGTAATCCGAACAATGGTCGAACGACAGGTCGTAGCCCGTCAGATGCTGCTGCATCCAAGCCACATCCTTGTCGATGTTGGCTGCGTTGATGACCAGGAAGAAATCGCCTTCTCCCATGCGGTAGACCAGCAGGTCATCGACGGTGCCGCCGTTGGGATAGCACATCATGCCATAGAAGATCTTGCCGTCGGTGGCTCCGGTGATGTCGTTGGTGAAGATATGGTTGACGTATTTCTCGGCATCCTTGCCCTTGATGCGCACCTCGCCCATGTGGGAGACATCAAACACACCGCACTGCTGGCGCACGGCATTGTGCTCGTCGATGATAGAGGAGTATTGGATGGGCATGTCAAAGCCTCCGAACGGAGAGATCAATGCTCCGAGTGCGACATGCTTGTCGTAAAGACAGGTTTTCTTGTTTTCCATATTGTGTTATTGTTGTTTGGTGATGATTCTGATCAGATCTTCTTTCTCGAGATGCAGGATGGTGTCGTCGATGTGTTCGGGCAGTGCGCTGCGCAGGCTTTCCGCCTCCAGCCGGGCACCTGTCAGGTGTCGGATGATTCCCTCGTCGAGGTCGCCTACCAGGAAGAAGTCACCCATGATGTTGGCTCCCTTGATGACCCCGTTTTTGATCTGCATCCTCACCTCGAGGTCTCCCACGCCTTCCACCCGGCCCCGTCTGACCAGGGTGTAGCTGGGGTTTTTGCCATAGATGAAGGATTCTGACAGGTAGGTTTGCTCTATCTCCTTGATTATGGCGATGGCAGTCATGTCGAGGGTGACCTCCTTGTCGCAGAGCGTGCTTCTGACGAAGGCCTTGAATTCCTCGATTCCCATATCGGTGTGGTCTTTCAGCAAGGTGATGTGCTGCCTTACGCTGCTCACACCCTTGCTCACCAGTTTCTCGTCGCCCGGGGTGATGCTGCCCACCATGTGCTCCATGTTGGTGTCGTAGAGCATGGTGCCGTGGACGATGCTTTTGCCGGGGATATGGTAGAATGCGTTGCCCGACACTTTGCGCCCTTCGATGAGGATGTCGTTGCGGCCGGTGGCCTTCGCGTCGATGCCCATGCGGCAGAGGACGAGCGCAATCAGGTTGACATAGCGGTTGAAGGTGAGCGTGACGTTCTCGTCCTTGGTGATGTAGGAAATCATGATGTTTCCCATGTCTGCATAGACGCAACCGCCTCCGCTTTTCCTTCGGTAGGTCTGGATGCCATGTCTGCGGCAGTAGTCGAGGTTCACCTCGTTTTCGATGAGTTGGTTGCGCCCGAAGATCACCGTTGGCTCCACCTGCCACATCATCATGCAGTCGTCCTCGTCCATATACCGTGCCACATATTCTTCTGTGGCAAGATAGAAGGGCAGGACTTGGGTCTCTTTCTCAGGCAGGATAATGTAGGTCATAGTATTCCGTCCCGGTTCCGCTCAGCGGATGGCATGCACAGCCTCAGGTACTCGCATTGTTTTTGCAAAAATAACAAATATTTATCTCATAACCATGAAAAAACACCCTTTTTTGTTTGGTCGGGATGAAAAAAAAACGGGCTGTTTCAAAACGAAAATGAAACAGTCCGTTTGGTGTTATTCTTTAAGAAGAAAGGCCTTGAAATCGTCAAATTCCCGACTCATCTCAACGCTGGATTTCCGGCCTTTCATGAAAGCGGCCAGTCTGGGCGGTATGGCGATGTCGGTGCCGAGGATCTCATCCACCTTCTCCTTGAATTTCGCGGGGTGTGCCGTCTCGCAGAACACGCCATCCTCTCCGGGGCGCAGCAGGTCTTTTAGGGCCTGGTATCCGCAGGCACCGTGGGGGTCGAGCACATAGCCCGTGGTGGCATGGCAGTCTCTCATGGTCTGCCGGATGTCCTCGTCGGTATAGGTGGCTCCGCTGATATAGGATGTGATGCGCTCGTGCGACCCGCCATAGAGGTCATAGACACGGGCGAAGTTGCTGGGATCACCCACGTCCATGGCATTGGCCAGGGTCTGCAGACTGGGCTTGGGCTCGTATTTTCCGGTGCGCAGATACTGGTAGAAGATATCGTTGGCATTGTTGGCGGCGATGAACCGCTTGATGGGCAGTCCCATCTCCACGCCGAAGAGTCCGGCTGTGATGTTGCCGAAATTGCCGCTGGGCACGCACATCACCATGTTGTCGGCCTTGCCGAGGGCTTTCATGCGGGCATAGGCGTTGAAGTAATAGAAGGCCTGCGGCAGGAAACGGGCCACGTTGATGGAGTTGGCGCTCGTCAGTTGCATGTGGGCGTTGAGGTCTGCATCGAGGAAGGCTTTCTTCACCAGGGCCTGGCAGTCGTCGAAGACGCCGTCGACCTCAATGGCCGTGATGTTTTGTCCCAGGGTCGTGAACTGACATTCCTGTATGGGACTGACCTTGCCTTTGGGATAGAGGACATAGACGTGGATACCTTCGACACCGAGGAAACCGTTGGCCACGGCAGAACCCGTGTCGCCGCTCGTAGCCACGAGCACGTTGACCATGCCCGACCTTTCCTTTCGGATGAAATACTGCAGCAGGCGAGCCATGAAGCGAGCCCCGACATCCTTGAAGGCCAGGGTGGGGCCATGAAACAGTTCCAGTGAATAGATGTTGTCCTCCACCTTCACCACGGGACAGTCGAAGGAAAGCGTGTCATAGACGATGGTGCGCAGGTCGTCCGCCGGTACGTCCTCGCCGAAGAAAGCCTCGGCCACGGTGTAGGCGATTTCCTGGAATGACATCTTGTCTATTCCGTCGAAGAAAGACTGGGGCAGCGGTTTAATCTGCTCGGGCATGTAAAGGCCCTTGTCGTGTGCGAGACCTTTCACCACGGCTTCTTTCAGTGAGGCGGTGGGTGCGGTCTTGTTGGTGCTGTAATATCTCATAGGAAAAACTTGTTTTTGGGGGATTACTCAGATTTTCATCAGTTCCTGCATGAATTGTTGCAGGCGGAGGAGTCCGTAACCTCCTGTGACGGTGCTTACCTCGTCGTAGCACATCACGTCGTCGGGCACAATCTGAGGATGCCAGATAATGAACGGGACGGGTTCGTTGACGTGGATGCGCATTTCCACCGGTGTGGGATGGTCGGGCAAGATGGCGATGCACACGGGTTCCGGCCATTGGCTCACTTCTTGGTATATAGGTTTGATGACGCGTTGGTCGAGATACTCGATGGTGCGGATTTTCAGGTCGAGGTCGCCGTCGTGGCCCGCCTCGTCGCTGGCTTCCACATGGAGGAAGACGAAATCCTCATCGCGCAGCGCCTGGATGGCCGCTGCTGCCTTCCCCTCGTAATTGGTGTCGGACAGTCCGGTGGCGCCTTCCACGTCGATGATGCGCAGTCCGGCATAGTGACCGATGCCCTTGATGAGATCGACGGCGGAGATGACGCTGCCCGACTTCACCTGCGGAAACAACTCGCTGATGGTTTGCATCGAGGGACGGTATCCCGGACTCCACGGCCAGATGGAATTTGCTTCGTCGTGTCCTTTTTCGCGGCGGGCGATATTGAACGGATGTTCTGCAAGGAGTTTTTGTGAGCGCAGGATCAGGTCGTTGATGAGGTCGGCAGTCTCCTGAGCGGTCATGTGCCCCTCTTCCTGCGGAGCCCCTTCTTCAGCTTTCACTAGCAGAGGTTGCCAGGGCTGGTCGGGATGGTCGTGAGGAGGAGAACAGACGATATGCTTGTTGCCGCCCCGGATGACGAGGAGGTGGCGGTACTGGATGCCGGTGATGAACTTCACGCGGTCGTTGCCCAACTGCTCGTCAAGGTATTTGACCAGGATATCGGCATCATTGGTGGAAAGATGTCCTCCGTGGTGATTTTTGATTTTTCCGTCGCTCAGGCAGATGATGTTGCACCGGATGGCCATGTCGTCGGGGCGCATCTCATAGCCGATGGAAGCTGCTTCCAGCGGACCGCGGCCCTCATAGACCTGATGGAGGTCATAGCCCATGATGGCCGTGTTGGCCACTTCCGATCCCGGTGGAAATCCCTCCGGTACGGTGATGAGTCTTCCTGTGCGTCCTTCTTGGGCGAGGAAGTCCATCATCGGTTTCTGTGCGGCTTGCAGCGGCGTCTTTCCTCCCAGACGGTCGATGGCATGGTCTGCCATGCCGTCGCCAAGTATGATGATGTGTTTCATACCGTTAGATGTTTGCGATGCTCATGATATTGGCGAACACGCCGGCGGCGGTCACGCTCGCACCGGCTCCATAGCCTTGGATCAGCATCGGGAATTCACGATAGCGCTCAGTGGTGAGCATGACGATGTTGTTGCTGCCCTGCAGGTTGTAGAAGGGATGTCCCTGTGGCACTTCCTGAAGCGCCACACTGGTTTTTCCGTGGTCCATGGTGGCTACGAAGCGCCAGCGCTTGCCTTCTTTCTCCAAGGCTTTTCTGCGCTCCTCGAAATCTTGGTCGAGCTGGGGGAGTTTCTTCCAGAAATCCTCCACGCTGCCCTTGAAGAAATCGTTGGGGACGAAGAGATTCTTCTCCACGTCGCTCTGCTCCACCTTGTATCCGGCCTCGCGGGTCAGGATGACGAGTTTGCGCACCACATCAGTGCCGCTGAGATCCACACGCGGATCGGGTTCGCTGTATCCTTGTTCCTTGGCACGGCGCACGGTTTCGGAGAAGGGCACGTCGGCTGCAATCTCATTGAAGATGAAGTTGAGCGTACCGCTGAGGACTGCCTCGATTTTGAGGATTTTATCGCCCGAGTTGCGCAGGTCGTTGATGGTGCCGATGATGGGGAGACCCGCTCCCACGTTGGTCTCGAAACGGAATTTCACCCCTCGCTGGAGAGCGGTGCGCTTGAGCTGCATATAGTTGTCGTAATCAGAGGATGCCGCGATTTTGTTGGCTGCTATCACGCTGATGTTATGGTCGAGGAACGACTGATAGAGGTTGGCTACCTCGCCACTGGCGGTGCAATCCACAAACACGCTGTTGAAGATGTTCATGCCGATCACCTCATCGTGCAGCCGATGGATATTGCTGGGTGTGGAATGCTTCAGCAGGTCCTTGTAGTAATCGAGTTCGATGCCGTCGCGGTCGAAGATGGCGTTTTTTGAACTGGCGATGCCCACCACGTTGAGTTTCAGCCGGCTGCTTTCTTTCAGCAGTTCATACTGTGAGCGGATCTGTTCGATGAGTTTGCTGCCCACGGTGCCGATGCCGCAGATGAAGAGGTTGAGCACCTTGTATTCGGACAGGAAGAACGAGTCGTGCAGCACGTTGAGCGACTTGCGCAGGAAACGGCCATCCACCACGAAGGAGATGTTGGTCTCTGATGCGCCCTGGGCACAGGCGATCACGCTGATGCCGCTTCGTCCCAAGGTGCCGAAGAGTTTGCCGGCGATGCCCGGTGTGTGCTTCATGTTCTCACCCACGATGGCGATGGTGGCGAGACCGCTCTCGGCGTGCATGGGGAACATGGCGCCAGTCTCGATCTCCTTGGCAAATTCGTTGTTGAGCACTTCCACGGCGGAGTCGGCGTCGATGTCGCGCACACCGATGGAGGTGGAGTTCTCTGAAGACGCCTGCGACACCATGAATACGGAGATGCCGTTGGCGGCGAGGGCGGAGAAGATACGTCTGTTGACACCGATCACACCGACCATCGACAGACCCGTCACGGTGATGAGGGTGGTGCCGCTGATGCTGGAGATGCCCTTGATGGGTTTGCTGTCATTGGTGACTTTCTCCTTGATGATGGTGCCGGGACTGGTGGGGTTGAACGTGTTCTTCACCAGTATGGGGATATTCTTGACGCAGACGGGATAGATGGTGGGAGGATAGATCACCTTGGCGCCGAAGTTGCAGAGCTCCATGGCCTCCACATAGCTCAGTTCGTTGATGGTGTATGCTGTCTTGATGACCTTGGGGTCTGCGGTCATGAAACCGTCGACATCCGTCCAGATTTCCAGGATCTCGGCGTCGAGAGCCGCTGCGAGGATGGAGGCGGTGTAGTCGCTTCCGCCGCGGCCGAGGTTGGTCACCTCGTCAGTGTCGCGGTCCTTGCTGATGAAGCCCGGAACCAAAGCCACTCGGGGCAATTCGGCAAAGGTCTCTCTGACCAGGGTGTTGGTCAGTTCGCTGTCCAGTGTGTGCTTGCCCCCCTTGCGGGTGGTTTTGATGAACTTGGTGGCATCATACCACCGTGCTCCCTTGATGAGGGTGGCCACGATGTTGCTGCTCAGCCGCTCACCGTAGCTGACGATGGCGTCGAGGGTTTTCTCACTGAGATCATGAATCAGATAGACACCGAAATAGATGCTTTTCAGTTGCTCGAAAAGAGAGTCAATGGTCCAGAAAAGCTGTTCGCGCTTGCGGGGTTCGGTGATGATGGTGTCGATCATCTTGTGATGCCGGTCCACCATGGCCTGGAATTCATCGCGATAGCTCTCATCGCCCTTAAGGGCCAACTGCGATGTGGCGATGAGTTTGTCGGTGATACCTCCGAGGGCGCTGACCACCACGATGATGGGTTGATGACGGGCCTCGGTCTCTACGATGCGTTTTAAACTAAGAATGCTTTTTACGGAACCAACGGATGTTCCGCCGAATTTTAATACTTTCATGTTTCTTTTCATTTGGCACCCCAATACAAATGGGGCTTTGTCCATATTCGGGCGCAAAATTACGAAGAAACGATGAGATAAACGAAAGAAACCGGAAGATTATTTACATACTGTCTTCCGGTTTCTCTCTGCACCTTGTTTATATACGATGGCTTACGCTCTTTGCTCAACCATGGTTGCCACTTGTAGTCCAACCATGATTTCCGTCGTCAATCCCATACATAGATCCAGTAATCTACTTGCAAGGTCATCCATACCGACCCAACTTCGCGCAGGACATAGTATTGGACGCTTTCGCCGCCAAACAAGCGGATGTAGAGTTCCAGACCCTCGTCGGTGGCCACCATACAATGGATTTCGGGAATGTGTCCCATGAAATCGCCCTCGTCGTCAACAAACCAGATGGATTCACCTTCCTTATAGGTTTCGGGATCCAGTTCAGCCGAGAAATCCCAGACAGAGGCCACCTCGCCTTCTGCCACGCAGACCAATGCGGCCAACGCCTCATTGTTCTGGTTCTCAAACTGCACGAGATAGAAGGTGCGCTCACCCGACTCCAGGGTAGCCAGCCATTGCGTGTCCTTGATGGGACGGCCGCCATAGAAACTGCTGATGATACGCTTCGTGTCGGCACTGGCTTTCTGAATGGGTTCACCTGTTTTCCAGCGGTTGTATTGCAGTGGGGTATGGTGGTTGAAGAAACTGCTCTTGACGACCCACGAGCAGATCTCTTCGTCTTCATAGCCTCTGAACATCTTGGGCATCACAGCAGGATTGGTGAGTTTGAAGGTATAACCCACCTGGTCGAGGATGGTGTTGCCCAACTCGTCCACTTTCTTGTTGTCATACTGGTTGGTCAGCCGCACGCTGTTGCGGTGGGGCTTGAAAATCATCTGGTTATAGGCCTTGCCGTCTTTCACGGCATCCTCTCTGTCCAACATGACCTCAAAATAATTCTTGGCCTTGTTGACCTGGCGAACGGGAAGGGGCCGTTCACGGAGTGTGATGTCGGTGCTGGCCGTGCGTCTGAGGCCGAGATCTTTGAAAGAACGCCAGTAGGTCTCCTCGGGCAGTGCGCTCTTGTCGACATTCTTCGCTTTGATGCCATTGCCGTTGGGCGTGTAGAGGATCATTTCCCGATTGTCAGTTGAAGTGACCAACATGGCATAACCCAGCGGGGCTGCCTGCGCATAGGGGAAGATAATGTATTTCTGGGGATGTTTGCTGGCGTCATGACGGAGGCCTTCGAAACGGAGGACAATCTCCTCGCATCGGTCAGCATACCAGTTTTCGGCTTTGTTTTCCTTCTCGTAGTCATCTTGCGCCTGGATGGCGCAGGTGGTGGTCAGCAATAGGACCAGCAATGTGAAAAGTCGGTGGGTAAGGTTCATGGTGATGTATAGTTTGATATTACAATTTGCAAATTTATGCTTTTTTTCATGGGTAGGCACTGAAAAATCGGAAAAAGTGAATAAAAAGGACTATTTTTTCATGCTCATCTCAGTTTTTTTGATTGTCAGAAGGAGAAATCATTTTTTTTGCGTACATTTGAACCATCGTTTTAAAGAATGATGCCGGAGGGCATAAAAGGAAATAATTGAACCATCATGAAAATCATAGACGCACACAGCCATTTATGGCTCAGACAAGACACCACATGGAACGGACAGAAGATTTCTCCTCTGCCCAACGGTAGGTCCATGTTTCTCGGTACGGAGGTTCAGATGTTGCCGCCGTTCATGATTGACGGCACCAACACGGCCGAAGTTTTCATCTCCAACATGAACTATGCACAGGTGTCGGCCGCTGTCATCGTGCAGGAATTCATCGACGGACAGCAGAATGAGTATCTCGATGTCGTGCGCCGTCAGTATCACGACCGTTTCTTCGCCTGCGGCATGGCCGACTACCTGCATCCCGGATTCTACGCCGAGGCAGCCGACCTGATCGACAGCGGTTTCCCGGGCATCGCCATCCCCGGCCACCGCATCATCACCGACAAGAAGCGCGTGATGCTCAACTCCGATGAGATGATGCGGATGTTCAAACTGATGGAAGAGCGCCATGTGATCTTGTCAATCACCCTTGCCGATGGTGACATCCAAGTGGGCGAAATGAAGGAGGTGATCGAGGAATGTCCAAGGCTGAAAATCGCCATCGGCCATTTCGGCATGCCCACCGTTGAGGGGTGGCAATCCCAGCTTCTCCTGGCCCGCCATCCAAACGTCATGCTGGAGTCGGGAGGCATCACCTGGCTCTACAACTCCGAGTTCTATCCCTTCCCCTCAGCCATCCGCGTCATCCGTGAGGCCATCGAATGTGTGGGAGCCGACAAACTCATGTGGGGCAGCGACTATCCCCGCACCATCACGGCCATCACCTACAGGATGTCGTATGACTTCGTGGTCAAGTCAGCCGAACTCACAGAGGAGGAGAAACGGCTCTTCCTCGGCGAGAACGCAGCCCGCTTCTATGGCTTCAAAAACCTGGTCGAACTACCGTATATCAAGAATATGTCAGAATAACAAATCAACAAACTATTTAAGAACATGAAAACAAATTATCCGAAAATCGGCATCCGTCCGACGATAGATGGTCGTCAGGGCGGCGTGCGCGAAAGCCTCGAAGAAAAAACCATGAACCTGGCCAAGGCCGTGAAGGCTCTCATCGAGGCCAACCTGAAAAATGGTGACGGTTCGCCGGTGGAATGCGTGATCAGCCACACCACCATCGGCCGCGTTGGAGAAAGCGCCGCCTGCGCCGAACAGTTTGAGCGTGAGGGTGTCGGTTCTACTATCACCGTGACCTCCTGCTGGTGCTATGGTTCAGAGACCATGGACATGAACCCGCACTATCCCAAGGCCGTCTGGGGATTCAATGGCACAGAACGTCCGGGAGCCGTCTATTTGGCCGCCGTGCTTGCCGCACATGCCCAGAAAGGCCTGCCCGCCTACGGCATCTACGGACACGACGTTCAGGACCTCAATGACAACACCATCCCCGCCGACGTGGCAGAGAAAATCCTCCGTTTTGCCCGTGCCGCTCAGGCTGTGGCGACGATGCGCGGCAAGTCCTATCTCTCTCTCGGCAACACGTGCATGGGCATCGCCGGTTCGATCGTGAATGCCGATTTCCTCCAGCATTATCTGGGCATGCGTACGGAATACGTGTCGCTGGTGGAAATCCTCCGCCGCGTGGATTTCGGCATTTATGACGAGGAAGAATTTGAAAAAGCCATGGCGTGGGTGGAGAAATACTGCAAGCCCCATGAGGGCCATGACTATAACGAGGACCGCCCGCTGTTTCCTGGTGTGCCGATGACCACTTTCAATGGCAAGGGAAAAGGCAAGAACCGTCAGGAGAAAGATGAGGACTGGGCCTTTACCGTGAAGACGATGATGATCATCCGCGACCTGATGAACGGTTCTCAGCAGTTGCTCAAGAAAGGTTATCTGGAGGAAGCCATCGGCCACAATGCCATCGCCGCAGGTGTGCAGGGACAGCGCCAGTGGACCGACTATAAACCCAACTTCGATTTCCCCGAGTCACTCCTATGCACCTCGTTTGACTGGAATGGTCCGAGAGAGGCCTATATCCTGGCCACCGAGAATGACTTCCTCAACGGCCTCTCCATGCTATTTGGCCATCTGTTGACCAACAGAGGAGTCATGTTTTCCGACATCCGCACCTATTGGAGTCCGGAGGCAGTGGAACGTGTGACAGGAAAGCGGCCCGAAGGTGCCGCCGCAGGCGGTTTCATCCATCTGATCAACAGCGGTGCCACGACGTTGGACGCCACCGGTGCCATGACCGACGAGGAAGGCCGTCCCACGATGAAACCCCATTGGGAACTCACTTCCGCTGATGTCGAGGCCTGTCTGGAAGCCACCAGCTGGATGCCGGCCGACCGCGACTATTTCAGGGGAGGCGGCTATTCCTCACATTTCCTCACCAAGGGTGGAATGCCGATGACCATGCTCCGTCTCAACATCGTGCAGGGACTCGGCCCGGTGCTTCAACTGGCAGAAGGATGGACGGTGGACCTCGACCCGGAGGTCAACGACATCCTCGACAAGCGCACCGATCCGACCTGGCCTACCACCTGGTTCGCTCCCCGTCTCGACCCCGCAAAGGATGCCTTCAAGGATGTCTATTCCGTGATGAACAACTGGGGAGCCAATCATGGAGCCATCGCCTATGGACATATCGGTGCCGACATCATCACCCTTTGCAGCATGCTGCGCATCCCGGTGTGCATGCACAATGTCCAGGACAAGGATATCTTCCGTCCTGCAGCATGGAACGCCTTCGGCATGGATAAGGAAGGCGCCGACTACAGAGCTTGTGCCAATTTTGGTCCTATTTATCAATAAACTCATGAACAAACCTAAACTCGTAGAGAAAAAGTATCTCTTCACCTTCGTCCTTGTGACGTCGCTGTTCGCCCTCTGGGGATTTGCCAACGACATCACGAATCCCATGGTGGCAGCCTTCCAGACCTTGATGGAACTGACGGCGGCAAAAGCTTCCATGGTGCAGTTTGCCTTCTATGGAGGATATGCCACGATGGCCGTCCCCGCTGCGCTCTTCATCCGAAGATACAGTTACAAGAAAGGCGTGATGCTCGGACTGGCCCTTTATGCCATCGGAGCCTTCCTCTTCATCCCGGCAGCCTCCTTGCAGAGTTTCGCCTTTTTCTGCGTCTCACTGTATGTGCTGACCTTCGGACTGGCATTCCTGGAGACAACGGCCAACCCGTTTATCCTCTCCCTTGGCGACAAGGCCACCTCGACGCAGCGGCTCAACCTTGCGCAGGCCTTCAATCCCATGGGTTCGCTGTGCGGCATGAGCGTGGCTTCGCTGATCGTGCTCCCTCAACTGATTTCCGACAAGCGCGATGCGGCCGGACAAATCATCTTCCCCATGCTCTCCGAGACGGAGAAGGCAGGTATCCGGGTGCATGACCTTGCGGTCATCCGCAATCCCTATGTGGCCATCGGACTTGTGGTGACGGTGATGCTGGTGGTCTTCGCCCTGTCGAAGATGCCCAAGACCGACAGTGAGGAGAAAAAGGCTGCAGGACTGACCCACACGGCCAAGGAGACCCTCACCAACCTCTGGCACAACGTGGTTTATCGTGAAGGCGTGCTGGCACAGATGTTCTATGTCGCCGCCCAGATCATGACGTGGACCTTCATCATCCAGTATGCCGACAACCTGGGCATCAACAAGGCCACAGCCCAGATGTACAATATCGCCGCCATGGTGATGTTCCTCTCCAGCCGTTTCATCGCCACCTTCCTCATGCGTTATGTCAACACACGGGTGCTGTTGTCGATTTTCGCCATCGGAGCATCGCTGTGCACCATCGGCGCGATCTGCATCGTGGGCATGCCGGGCCTCTACTCGCTGGTGGGCGTCAGTTTCTTCATGTCGCTGATGTTCCCCACCATCTACGGCATCGCCTTGGAGGATGTCGACAGCCGTGACACGTCGCTCGGCGCGGCCTTCCTCGTCATGGCCATCGTGGGTGGAGCCATCATGCCCCCGCTGCAAGGCATGATCATCGACCAGAAGATCATATTCGGGCATCCGGCAGTCAATGTCTCTTTCGTGCTTCCTTTGCTGTGCTTCATCATCATCTGCGCCTACGGTTACCGGGCATATAAGGCCCAGAAACAAGCTTCATGAACCCGCCCATGACAGAAGGATATCAACAGAAACGCTACCAGGGCCCCGTCAAGCGCTATGTGCAGACCATGGACCTGAAGGACGAACCCGCACTGATAGCCCGTTACCGGAGGGCGCACAGTGAGGAAGAGTCGTGGCCGGAGATCCGTGAGGGCATCCGCCAGGTGGGCATCCTTGAGATGGAGGTCTATCTCATCGGTCACCGGTTGGTGATGGTTGTCGATACCCCCATCGACTTCAACTGGGACGCTGCGATGGCACGCCTCGCCACGTTGCCGCGTCAGGCGGAATGGGAGGCTTTCGTGGCTCAGTTTCAGAAATGTGATGCCTCGGCCACGAGTGATGAGAAATGGCAGATGATGGAGCGCATCTTCCATCTATATGAGTGAAAGGTATTGACAAGACGAGGCTTGGCGAGGGTCTCAAGGCATCTGCAAAACAAGATTCATGCTGAAATTCTTGTCAGTTTCGAAAAAATGAAATAACTTTGCACTTGTCAATGATTGTCGATTTCGCAAGATTGTTCAAATTTAAATATTTAGCATTATGAAGAAATTTTTGTTTGCAATTGTAGCATTGTTCACTGCTGCTCCTTCTTTCGCACAGTTCAGCAGTGGTGGTTTCTCTCTTGATGAGGAGCATCTTTATTGGGGTGTCCGTCTCGGTATCAACTTCTCTGGTATCGGTGGTGACCTCGAGTCAGACAAGTCGCGCACGGGTATGGCCCTCGCAGGTATCATCGGTGTCCGTGTCACTGACTCCGCTCCTGTATTCCTGGAGAGTGGTCTCTACTATACCGAGCGTGGTGGTAAGAATTTGAAATACAAAGATGCCCCGATTCCAGATGAGCCAAAAAGCCTTAAAGGCCATCTCAACTACCTTGAGATACCCGTTCTCATCAAGTATGGTATTACCACAGAGAACAACATTGCCGTCCTGCCTTTCATCGGTCCGTATTTCTCGATGGGTATTTCCGGCAGCTACAAATATCTGAGACATCCCGACATGGGTTTCAAAATCGGATGCGGTGCAGAGTGGAACAACCTCTATCTTGAAGGTGCCTATCAGTTTGGTGTTGCCAATATCATTGATACAGACGATTTCGACGACGCCACCTCACATGGACATACCTTCAGCATCAACTTCGGTATCAACTTCTAATCAATCACCTGTATATTTTTCCCTCATCCGGCGTATCCTTCAGGGCTGGTCGGATGAGGGTTGTTTTTTCTCCACATTCTTTTCTCCACACTCATGATCAAGGAATTGCAGGTCAGGGTCATCCCCTCCATGGCGGCATCCATGTCGGTCTTAGCAGACCATGTCGCCCGCGAACAGGGTATCGATAAGCGGACCATCACCCATATCCGCATCCTCAAGCGGAGTATTGATGCCCGGCAGCGTACCATTTATGTGAATCTCACGCTGCGGGTGTATATCCAGGAAGAACCTGCTGATGAAGTGTATGAGAAGACCGTTTATCAAGATGTGTCCCGAGGCCGCAGCGTGGTCGTGGTGGGTGCAGGGCCGGGTGGCCTCTTTGCCGCACTGCGGTTGGTGGAGTTGGGCCTGAGACCCATCGTGGTCGAACGGGGAAAGAATGTGCATGATCGGAAAAAAGACCTCGCCCTCATCACCAAGAACCAACGGGTGGATGAAGAGAGCAACTATTGTTTCGGCGAGGGTGGGGCAGGAGCCTACTCCGATGGCAAGCTCTATACCCGGTCGAAGAAGCGGGGCAATGTCGAAAAAATCCTCCGTGTCTTCTGTCAGCATGGTGCCTCTACCGATATCCTCGTCGATGCCCATCCCCATATCGGTACGGACAAATTGCCTGCTGTCATAGAGAACATGCGCAACACCATCCTCTCCTGTGGCGGGGAGGTGCATTTCCAAACCCGGATGACACGGTTGGTCATCGAGGGCGACCGGGTGGTGGGCATCGAGGCGCAGCGGACTACTGATGGAGCCGAATTGGAGTTTCGTGGACCGGTGATTCTGGCCACAGGCCATTCCGCCCGCGACGTCTATCGTTATCTCTCCGAGGCGAAGGTGGAGATTGAAGCCAAGGGCATCGCCGTCGGCGTGCGCTTGGAGCATCCTTCCCAACTGATCGACCAGATCCAGTATCATAACTGTGAGGGCAGGGGAAAATACCTGCCGGCAGCGGAATACAGCTATGTGACACAAGTCGATGGCCGAGGCGTCTATTCCTTCTGCATGTGTCCAGGAGGCTTTGTCATCCCCGCCGCCACCGGACCAGAGCAGATTGTCGTCAATGGCATGAGTCCCAGCAGTCGTGGCACCAAATGGTCAAACAGCGGCATGGTGGTGGAGACACGTCCGGAGGATATCGAGGGTGACGACCCCCTGAGGGTGATGCGCTTCCAAGAAAAACTCGAAGCCGACTGCTGGCTGCAGGGAAACCGTCGTCAGACTGCCCCTGCACAGCGCATGGCAGATTTCGTGGCAGGTAAGTTGAGCTATGACCTTCCCCGTTCGTCCTACGCACCGGGCATCGTGGCCAGTCCGTTGCATTTCTGGTTGCCCAAATCCGTGGCCGACCGCTTACGGCAGGGTTTCCGCATATTCGGGCAGAAAAGCAAGGGTTTCCTCACCAATGAGGCCGTATTGATCGCCGTGGAAACCCGCACCTCGTCACCCGTCAGGATCCTCCGCGATGCAGAGACCCTCCAACACATCCGCTTGCAGGGCCTTTTCCCCTGCGGTGAAGGAGCCGGTTATGCCGGAGGCATCGTGTCCGCCGGAGTCGATGGTGAGCGTTGTGCGGAGATGTGCGCAGCCGACTGCCGTTTTCTCCTTTCATAGTATTCTGCACTGGCCGTGAAGAAGACATCGCCGCAGGAGTTGAGCGCTGTCTCCACGGAATCCTGCACCACTCCGATGATGAAACCGATGGCAACCGCCTGCATGGACACGTCGTCGTCAATGCCGAGGAATGAGCAGGCCATAGGTATCAGCAGCAAGGAACCGCCAGCCACACCCGATGCTCCGCACGCGCCAAGCGTGGCGATGATGCATAGCATCAGAGCCGGCAAGAACTCCACCTCTACACCCACCGTGTGGGCCACTGCCAGTGACATGACCGTGATGGTGACGGCTGCTCCGTCCATATTGATGGTCGCCCCCAGAGGAATGCTCACCGAATAAAAATCCTCGTCCAGTCCCAGTTTCTTGCACAGATTCATGTTGATGGGAATATTGGCTGCTGAGGAACGGGTGAAAAATGCGTTGATGCCGCTCTCCTTGAGACAGGTGAAGAGCAAGGGATAGGGGTTTCGCCGAAGCATCAGGTAGGAAATCAGAGGATTGGATATGAGGGTGTTGGCCAACATGCAGCCAACGAGCAGGAGCAGCAGATGGCCGTAGGTGGTGAACACTTCAAGTCCGCTTTCGGAGACAGAGGAGAAAACCAGTCCGAGGATGCCGAAAGGGGCAAACTGTATGATCCACTTCACGGCCTGGGAGATGACTTCTGCAAAGTCGTGCATGACCTCTATCGTGTGCTTACTGGCCACTTTTTTCATCGCAAGGCCGAAGATGATGGCCCAGAACAGTATGCCGATATAATTAGCGGTGGAGGTGGATTGAATCGGATTGGACACCATGTTGGTGAAAAGATTGGTGAACACATCTGTCAAAGATCCGGGAGCCGTCTGGCTTGCTGCATCTTTTAATGCGAGTCTGACGGGGAAGAGGAAACTGCCTGCGACAGCCAACAGGGCGGCGATGAACGTGCTGAGCAAATATCTGGAGATGACGGTTCGGAAGCGCGGTCCCAGTCCTCCGCCAGCCTTGGCGATGGATGCTGTGACGAGTACGGCTACCAAAACCGGTGCGATGGCCTTCAGCGCACTGACAAAGATTTGTCCGAGCATGGAAATGACGGTCCACTGCGGAACCACGAGAGCGAGTGTGGCACCGATGACCAGACCGATGAAGATGCGGAGCACCAGACTTATTTCAGTCCATTTGCGCAAGATGTTCATGCCTGCCTATGTGTTTTTTTGAATAATCGCAATGATGGTGCGAAGATACAAAAAATAAGTGGAATGGCCTCAAGCTGTCCTCCGTTTTTTGCCGAGCACACGTTCTTCTATCCATTGGAAGACCGTGAAGAGGACGGGCACCACAAATAGCAAGGCAATCGTACCAATGAGCATGCCGCCGATTGTTCCCACACCGAGGGAACGGTTGCCGTTGGCTCCCACGCCGGCTGCAAAGGCCATGGGGAGCAAGCCAAACACCATGGTCATCGAAGTCATCAGAATGGGGCGCAAGCGCACGGCTGCGGCATCCAAGGCCGACTCCACGATGCCCATGCCCTGACGGCGGCGCTCTGAGGCGTATTCTGTCAGCAGGATGGCTGTCTTGGAAAGCAAACCGATGAGCATGATCAGACCCGTCTGCATATAGATGTTGTTCTCCAGTCCCCAGATTTTGGCGAAGATGAACGAACCCGCCAGACCGAAAGGCACGCTCAGGATCACCGCCAGCGGGACGAAGAGACTCTCATAGAGGGCGCACAGGATGAGGTAGATGAAGATCACGCAGATAACGAAGACCATCGTGGCGGTGTTCTGCGCTGAAGCTTCCTCACGCGTCATACCGCCGAAGTCGTAGCCGTAGCCTTCGGGCAACTGTTCGGCAGCCACCTCGCGGATGGCGGCGATGGCCTGGCCGCTGCTGTATCCCTCTGCCTGCGTGCCGCTCACCGAGATGCTCGGGAAGAGGTTGAAGCGCGACAGCGTCTCCGAACCATAGATACGGGTCAGTTTTAGGTATTGGCTTACGGGGGTCATCTCTCCCTGTCCGTTTTTCACGAAGATGCGGTTGAGTGACTCTGTGTCAAGCCGGTACTCCGGCGAGGCCTGCACCATGACACGGTAGAGTTTGGTGAATCTGACGAAGTTGGATGCGTATGTGCCGCCGATATAGCCCTGCAGTGCGCCGAGCACATCGCTGGGCGACACCCCATGCCGCTTGCAGAGGGCGGCGTCCACATCCACACGGTACTGGGGATATTTGAGTGAGAAATTGGTGAAGGCACGGCTGATCTCCTCCCGTTCGTTGAGGGCGGATATCAGTTGGTTGGTGTAGTGCAGCAGTTCCTCTATGGTGCCCCCTTTCTTGTCCTGGACATACAGTTCGAAGCCATTGGTGCGGCCAAAACCCGGTATCATGGCCTGGGTGTTGACCTGTATCTTCGCATTGGCGATGTCGGCGGTTCTTCGGTAGATATCCTCCATCACAGCCTCCACCTTGTCTTCTTTCCCGGTGCGCTCATCCCACTTTTTCAGTTTCAGCGTGAAATTGCCGTTTGAGGCCGACTGTTCGAAGCCCATGCTCGTACCCGCCACCAAGGAGTAGGAGCGCAACTGCGGAAGGTCTTTGATGCGCTTCTCTACCTCCTTCATGGTGGTGTAGGTCTGTTTCAGTGTGCTGCCGGGAGCACCCTGCACATTGATGAACACGGTGCCCATGTCCTCGCTGGGAACGAGGCCAGTCTTCGTGGTCTTCATCAGTATGGTGAGTCCCACGAGGGCCACGACCACAAGAGCGGCAGGTGCCCACTTGTGTCTGGCCAACAGGCTTACGCCGTTCTTGTAGCGGTTGACGAGATGATGGAAGGCATTGTCGAATGCGATGTGGAAGCGCGATGAGAAACTCATCTTCTCGCCCTTCTCCGTATCAGCATGTGGCGTCATCAGGAGTGCGCACAGGGCAGGGGAGAGGGTCAGAGCATTAAACAGCGATATCGCCACGGCAATGGCCATGGTGAGGCCAAACTGCGTGTAGAACGTGCCCGTCACGCCGCCGATGAAACAAACCGGGATAAACACCGCCATGAACACGAGCGTGGTCGTCACCAGGGCTGAGGTGATGCCATGCATGGCATTCACCGTGGCATCGTAGGACGAGCGGCATCCGGCGTCAAACTGCGCCTGCACGGCTTCCACCACCACGATGGCATCATCCACCACGGTGCCGATGACCAGCACGAGGGCAAAGAGCGTGAGCATGTTGAGGGAGAAACCGATGAGGTAGAGGACGGCCAGTGTGCCTATCAGGGAAACCAGGATGGCAATGGTGGGGATGAGGGTGGAACGGAAACTCTGCAAAAACAGATAAACCACCAGGATCACCAGCAGCATCGCTTCCAGAAGTGTCCTCAGCACGCTCTTGATCGAGGCATCCAGGAAGTCTTTCTTTGATTCCAGGTCTTCGATGACGACACCCGGCGGCAGGTCCTTGCGGATCTGTTCCACCTCGCGGTCAATCTCCTTGATGATCTCGTTGGCATTGGATCCCGCCACCTGGTTGATCATGATATTCACGCCGGGATGGCCATTGGTCTCGCCGATGAAGTTGTAGCTCTGGGCGCCGAGTTCCACTTTCGCCACATCGCCGATGCGCAGCACATCGCCGTTGGGCAGCGAGCGGATCACCATCTGTTCGTAACCCTGTTCTTCCTCGTAGCGGCCGCGGTATTTCAAAACATATTGGAACGTGTTTTCCGAGTCCGCACCCAAGGTTCCCGAGGCGGCCTCCACATTCTGTTCGTCGAGCACCTTGTTGACATCGGCAGGGGTGATGCCGTAGCTGGCCATTTTCTGCGGGTCGAGCCAGATACGCATGGAATAGTCGGCTCCGATCACGTTGACATCGCCCACACCGCCGATACGTGAGAGGCGGGGCTCGATGTTGATTTTCGTGTAGTTGGCCAGGAAGGTGCGGTCAAAAGCTCCGTCGGTGCTGTACACCGTCAGTTGCTTGATGTTGCTCGTCTGCCGTTTGCGGACGGTCAGACCGCTTTTCACCACATCGCTCGGCAATCTGCCCTGTACGGTGGCGGCGCGGTTCTGGACGTTGACCATGGCCATGTCGGGGTCGGTGCCCTGTCGGAAGAAGACGGAGATGGACGCACTGCCCGTGTTGGAGGCCGTCGAAGACATATACATCATGCCTTCCACACCGTTGATGGCTTCCTCGAGCGGCACCACAACGCTTTTCTGTACGGTCTCGGCGTTGGCTCCGGTGTAGTTGGCGTTGATACGGACAGTAGGAGGAGCGATTTCGGGAAATTGTTCCAAGGCCAGGTGTGTCAGGCCGATGAGGCCCAACAAGACCATGAGCACGGAGATGACTCCGGCCAGAATCGGACGGTCGATGAATGTCTTTACTTGCATACCGTCATCCCTTCCTTGATCAGTCCGGCACCTTCAGCCACGATGGTGTCGCCGATGCTGAGTCCTTCTTCCACGATATAGTTGCGTCCGTCATTCTGTGGGTAGATGGTGACAGGGGTGGCCTTTGTCTTGCCGTTCACCACCTTATAAACAAAGATGCGGTTTTGGAGTTCGTAGGTGGCTTCCTGAGGAATCGTGATGCAGTCGTTGCGGCGGGTGGGCATCAGGATGGTGCCGCTGCCGCCATCATGCAACAGATGCTGTGGGTTGGGGAAGGTGGCACGCAGCGTGACCGATCCCGTCGAGGATTTCACCGTTCCACTCATGGCAGAGATCCTGCCCTCGCTCTTGCAGGTGTCGCCATTGCCCAGTTTCAGGGTCAGGGAAGGGGCGTGGGCGATGAAGAGGTCCACCGAACCATATTTGCTGATGAGGTTCATGGCCTCGTTGTCGGAGATGGAGAAATAGGCGTAGATCTCATGGTCATCGGCCACCGTCACCAGGGGTTCGCTGATATTGCTGCTGACCAATGATCCCACATGCCAGGGTATCATCGATGCCACGCCGTTGAGCGGACTCCTCACCATGGTGTAGGTCAGGTTGTTGTTGGCCTCGGCTTCACGGGCCTGTGCCTGTGCGAGGGCGGCCTCAGCTTCGCGCAGGGCGTTGCGCATCGTTTCCACCGAGAAGTCAGACACCACCTGGTTCTCCTTCAGTTTCACCTCGTTGTTGTAGTTCATGCGGGCCGTAGCCAGTTTGGCCTCGCACATTTTCCGTGCGGCGACGGCCTCGCGGGTGGCTGCCAGATAGGGTGCCTGGTCGATGACGAAGAGCAACTGCCCTTTCCTCACCTTGTCGCCCTCGTTGATGTAGATATGGGTGATTTTGCCGGTCACCTGTGGCCGGATCTCCACAATCTGGCAACCGGTGAAGCGAGCGCTGTATTCATGGAGCAGAGTCATGTCCTGTCTGCTCACGGTCATCAGTTTGTTTCTGACTTGTTCTTTTTCTTGGTTTTTCTTGGGCTCTTCCTTGCAAGAGAGGAAAGTGGTGCTGATCAGGGCACCTATCATCAATAGAGAAAGATATTTCATATCTTTTTGACGCTTTTTGTTCGGAATGGTTTAATTTTTGTCCTCTTTCATCAAAAAATCCTGTCAGGTTCCTGTGCATTCCCAAATTTTTCTTACTTTTGCGAAAAGAAAGCAACCTAATCCAGATAATGATGAAAAACAAACAGATGATCATGATGGCATGCGCCTTGATCGCCATGGTGCTGATGGGCGGATGCAACAAGAAGAAAGAAATATCGGTGGACAAACTGAGCCAGACCATCATTCAGTCGGTTGTGGCCGAACAGAGAGACAGCGGCCGTGTGCTGACCGTTGACACCATCTTCCTCAACAGCACCGCTGGTGACAACTTCAGCGGAGAGCTCCGCGGCCATGTCAATGACTCGACAGAGGTGGTGTATGACCTGCAGGTGACCGACGAGGGAGACGAACTGTCGGCTGAGTGGACTTTGCGGCAATAGTTGCCGGAGAGATTGGTGCGGCAGGCTGCGCTCAGTCGAGCAGTGTGGCTGAGCGCACGCGGCTGAGCGTCTCAGGAGTCATCTGGAGATAGTTGGCGATATAGTTGAGCGGTGCGCGCTGCACCACCTTGGGCATGAGTTTGCAAAGCCTTTTATAGCGGTCTTGTGCAGACTCAAACCTCACAAGGTCGGCGTGCACCTGTGAGAGAATCAGCGACTCCTCCAAGATCTTGCGGTAGAGAATCTGGATGTTGACATTGTGCAGAGCCACCTCCTCCAGCCGTTGCTTGGGCAGGGCATAGCAGGTGGTGTTTTCCAGAGCCTCGATCTGCAATTTCGTCGGTTCCTCCCTGAAGAGACTTTCAATACACATGACGATGGTGCCATCCACGCCAAGATGCTCTGTCACCATCCGTCCCCGCTTGTTGTAGAACTGGCGCAGCAGTCCGGTGTCGATATAGAGGATGTCGCGGCACACGTCGCCCTCCTTGAGGACGGTCTCACCCTTGGTGAATTTCCTCATCACCAGCACTGACTCGAGGATATCGAGCTCGTCATGGGTCATCGTACTGTATTTCCTTGCCAGTTCACGGGCAATGTCTCGCATAGTATGCGGCAGTTCTCTCATGGGTTTCTCCTTTCCTATATGATTTTTAGTCTAACTTCAGCACAGCGAGGAAAGCTTTCTGGGGCACTTCCACATTTCCGATCTGCTTCATGCGCTTCTTTCCTCTTTTCTGCTTCTCCAGCAACTTGCGCTTTCGTGACACGTCGCCGCCATAGCATTTGGCCGTCACATCCTTGCGCACGCACTTCACCGTCTCGCGGGCGATGATCTTGGCACCGATGGCTGCCTGTATGGCAATGTCAAACTGTTGCCGGGGTATCAGTTCCTTGAGCTTCTCACACATTCTCCTGCCAAAGGCCACCGCATTGTCCTGATGGGTCAGTGTCGATAGCGCATCGACCGGTTCTCCGTTGAGCAGGATGTCGAGCTTGGCCAGTTTGGATGGTCTGTAACCACAGATATAGTAGTCGAACGATGCATATCCCTTGGATATGCTCTTCAGTTTGTCGTAGAAATCGATGACAATCTCACCCAAGGGCAGATAGAACTGAATCTCCACCCTGTTGCCACTGACAAACTCCTGGCTGATCAGTTCACCGCGCTTGTCCAGGCAGAGCGTCATGATCGGTCCGATGAAATTGCTGGTGGTGATAACGGAGGCTTTGATATAGGGTTCCTCGATGTGGTCAATCAGCGTCAAGTCGGGCAATCCCGAAGGGTTGTGCACCTCCTTGGAACCGCCTTGTTTGTCATAGACGATGTAGGAGACGTTGGGCACCGTGGTGATAACGTCCATGTCGAATTCGCGGTCGAGTCTCTCCTGGATGATTTCCATGTGGAGCAGACCCAGGAATCCGCACCTGAATCCGAAGCCCAGGGCCACGGAAGATTCCGGCGTGAAAGACAGGGAGGCGTCGTTGAGCTGCAGCTTCTCCAACGATGAACGCAGGTTTTCATAGTCCGTGGGGTCAATGGGATAGACGCCGGCGAACACCATGGGCTTGACCTCCTGGAAGCCCTCGATGGCTTTGTCGCAGGGCCTGTTGATATGGGTGATGGTGTCACCCACCTTGACCTCCTTGGCATCTTTGATGCCACTGATGATATAGCCTACTTCTCCCGTGTTGAGCTGCTGGCGGGGTATCATGTCCATCTTGAGCACACCCACCTCGTCGGCGTCATATTCCATGCCGGTGTTGAAGAACTTCACCTTGTCGCCCTTGCGGATGCTGCCGTTGGTGATCTTGAAATAGGCGATGATGCCGCGGAAGGAATTGAACACCGAGTCAAAGATCAGAGCCTGGAGCGGAGCCTTGGGGTCGCCCACGGGATGGGGAATCCTCTTGACAACAGCCTGCAGGATTTCCTCCACGCCCTCACCGGTCTTGCCCGAAGCCCTGATGATATCCTCATGGTCACATCCCAAAAGCTCGACGATCTCATCCTCCACCTCGTCGGGCATGGCGGAAGGCATGTCAATCTTGTTGATGACCGGAATGATTTCCAGGTTGTGGTCGATGGCCATATACAGATTGGATATGGTTTGCGCCTGTACGCCTTGTGTGGCATCCACTACGAGCAGAGCCCCCTCACATGCGGCGATGCTTCTCGACACCTCATAAGAGAAGTCCACGTGTCCCGGAGTGTCTATGAGGTTGAGGATATAGTTTTTCCCCTCAAACTCATATTCCATCTGGATGGCATGGCTCTTGATGGTGATGCCTCTCTCGCGCTCCAGGTCCATGTTGTCGAGCATCTGGCCCTCAGTGATTTGGATGGTTTTGGTATGTTCAAGAAGTCTGTCGGCCAAGGTTGACTTACCATGGTCGATATGTGCGATGATACAAAAGTTTCTGATGAGATCCATTTCGTTTTTCTGTAGAATATGCGAAGATAGTGCGCAATATTATGCAAAGATACGAAAAAAACCTTGTCTGACTATCTGAATCAAGGCCAACACACGTTTTTTTTAAATAATTTTAAAAGACTCACCCTTGTATGCAACCATTCAGCGAGTGGGCGTCCGGGCGGATTGCAAATCCGCCCGGACTGAGTATAAGCATTTCAAATAGCGTCGATTCCTTTCAAATTATTATTGTCGTTTGAAAGGAATAGCGTAAATTTGCAGAATCAAAACGACAGAAAATGAAAGAAACTGCAAAAGGCACAAGATTGATCACATTGGCGCTCATGCTCTGGG
>CACYQD010000009.1:0-67096 GCA_902776475.1 uncultured Prevotellaceae bacterium
CTCCCGGCAGACCTTCGTGGTGCTGACAGTTGTTTGTCTTATTGTATTGCTGTGTTGCGGCATCTTGCCCGGGGGCATCTATTCGCGCATTCCGCTCACATACGCCTACCGGCTCTACTCTGAGAACAAGCGACTATGGAAGTTGTCGCTCCTGGCTTTCCAGTTTGTGCTTTCCACAATGCTGCTCTGTGTGCTCTCCACCATCTATCGACAGTACGACTATATGCTGTCAAAAGATACGGGCTATCAATACGACCGGGTGGCTTACGTCAACGTGAGTGCCCTGCATGGCGACTCCATCTATTCCCTGGCTCGTGAGATAGAGCGCCTGCCGTGTGTCAAAACAACGGCAGCATCCTATTCGCTCTTCTGCGAGCGGCAGAATGGCGACAACGTTCTCGTACCGGGCAATCCGCAGGAGTTGTTCAACTGCGCCAATCTGTTCTTTGCTGAGGAAGGGTTGGTGGAGACGATGGGCCTTGAGATAGTACGTGGCAGGGACTTCAAGCGGCTGGAGCACCCCGGCTGGACGCAAGAGATGCTTGTAGATGAACGGTTTGTGCAAAAGATGAAGGAGGTGGCGGGCATCGACGATGTCATTGGCCGACAGTTTATCAATGCCACGGTAGGCGACGAATATCCCATGACCGTAGTAGGCGTGGTGAAGAACTTCATGTTAGGCTCACTTGTGACACGCGAGGAACGTCCCATGATGGTGGCCAACGGCAATGTCTATACACACTACATCATGGTTAAACTGCATGACATGTCATCTGACAACCTTCAGACTGTCCAGCAGTTATGCGACCGTTTCTATCCTGATGCAGACTTGTGTGTGAAGCCATACGCCGCAGAACTGGCGACCTGCTACAACGACACGCGCCACACCCGCGACATGATCCTGATAGGTTGCCTGGCCTCGCTACTCATCACGGACATGATCCTGATAGGTTGCCTGGCCTCGCTACTCATCACGCTCATCGGACTCATTGGCTATGTGCGCGACGAGGTGCAGCGCCGCAGCCGCGAACTGGCCGTCCGAAAGGTATTGGGTGCCACGATGATGGAACTGCAATCACTCTTCCTTCGCAGCATTGCTTTTATCGCGTTGCCATCTGTTATCATTGGCGTGGCTTTGGGCTGGTACTTCAGTGGACTGCTGATGGAACAGTTTGCAGACAAGCTTCCGCTGTTGTGGTATCTATTTGCCGCAGATGCCATCTTGGTGTTGCTCATTATCGGCATTGTGGTTTACCTGCAAACACGGCAGGTGACAAATAGTAACCCCATTGACTATCTAAAGACAGAATAATAACATTTAAATGAAAAGAATATGATTAAACTTGAAAACATTCAAAAGGTCTTCCGCACCGAAGAGGTGGAGACCGTAGCATTGGGCGGCGTGTCGCTCGAAGTGAAGAAAGGGGAGTTTGTGGCCATCATGGGGCCGTCGGGTTGTGGCAAATCTACGTTGCTCAACATCTTGGGACTGCTCGACAATCCCACCAGCGGAACCTACTTTCTCGATGGCGAGAACGTGGGCAGCCTGAAGGAAAGCCAGCGCACCAAGGTTCGCAAAGGGCATATCGGCTTCGTGTTCCAAAGCTTCAACCTCATCGATGAACTGAACGTGGAGGAGAATGTGGAACTGCCACTCACTTATCTTGGCATTTCCAAGAAGGAGCGCAAACAGCGTGTGGAGGAGGTGCTGCGCCGCATGGCCATTTCGCATCGTGCCCATCATTTCCCCCAGCAACTCTCCGGTGGTCAGCAGCAGCGTGTCGCCATCGCCCGTGCCGTGGTGATGAATCCCAAACTGATCCTCGCCGACGAGCCGACAGGAAACCTCGACTCCAAAAATGGTTTGGAGGTGATGCAACTGCTCACCCAACTCAATCAGGAGGGCACTACCGTCGTGATGGTGACACACTCCGAGCGAGACGCCGGCTATGCCCAGCGCATCATCAACCTCCTCGATGGACAGGTGGTGCCGGAAGTAAAGTTGTAAGAAACCTCCAAATAGGTGTTGGGGGATTGCTGTAAAACACTCAATCTCGTGAATAGCATTGTAACAGACTTGCATCTGCTACAATGCTTTTATGTTTGATGCTTCGCATCGAAGTTACGATCGCTCGGAAATAGCCAAATAAATTTGGCATTTCGCTCGCTTAATTGTAACTTTGCAGCCTCAATGAGCAGATACTTTGTGACATTTCAATATGACGGCGCAGCTTACCATGGATGGCAAGTGCAGCCCAATGGCCACTCGGTGCAGGCTGAACTGCAAAGAGCCTTGGCCGTGTTGCTGCGTGAACCCGTGGAAGTGGTGGGGGCCGGGCGCACCGATGCCGGCGTGCACGCTTCTTGCATGGTGGCACATTTTGATACAGAAGCCGCGTTGGATTGCGCTCAGACAGCATACCGGCTCAATCGTATCCTGCCCCGCGACATTGCGGTCTTGTCTTTGAGAAAGGTGGATGACGACTTGCACGCCCGTTTCAGTGCAGTCAGCCGTACCTACCATTATTATATACATACAAGGAAAGATCCTTTCATCGACCGCTATTCCTGTCTGTTGCATTACGATCTCGATTTTGATAAGATGAACGAGGCGGGGCGTATCCTGACCACCTATCACGACTTCGCTGCTTTTTGCAAGAGTCATACCGATGTGAAAACGACGCTCTGCGAGGTGACAGAGGCCCGCTGGGATCGTCTTAACGACCATCGTTACCGGTTCACGATCTCGGCCAACCGTTTTCTGCGCAATATGGTGAGGGCCGTGGTGGGAACCTTGGTTGATGTGGGGCGTGGACGGATTTCCCTGGAGGATTTCAGGACAATCATTGAGAGTGGTCAACGAATAATGGCTGGAGAGAGCATGCCTGCCCATGCGCTTTTTCTCCATGATATCAAATATCCTAATAATAACTAAGGTGTGATGTGGCTTGTTCTGGCTTTCCTCTCTGCGGTGTTGTTAGGGTGCTATGACTCCTTCAAGAAAGAGGCTCTTGACAGCAATGCCGTCATCCCCGTGCTTTTCCTCAACACCCTGTTCTGCTCGCTCATCTTCTTGCCTTTCATCATCCTCAGCACGCAGACCCCTCTCCTCGATGCTACCCCCTTCCATGTGCCTGCAGTGGGGTGGGAGGGACATCGCTATATCCTGGTGAAGAGCGTCATTGTGCTCTCTTCATGGCTTTTCGGCTATTTCGGCATGAAGTATCTCCCGCTGACCATCGTCGGTCCCATCAACGCCACAAGGCCGGTGATGGTGCTCATCGGTGCATTGGTCGTTTTTGGCGAGCGGCTCAATCTCTGGCAATGGATAGGCGTCTCGCTGGCTGTCTTGTCTTTTTTCATGCTCAGCAGAAGTGGGAAAAAGGAGGGCATCGACTTCAAACACGACAAATGGATCTATTTCGTCGTGCTCTCCGCCGTCCTCGGGGCTGTCAGCGGACTCTATGACAAATACCTCATGGCGCCTCCAGAGAACGGAGGCGTGGGACTTGACCGAATGGCTGTGCAAAGTTGGTACAACCTCTATCAATGTGCCATGATGCTCATGGTGCTGATTCTGGTCTGGTGGCCGGCAAGGCGCCATGCCACACCTCTCCATTGGCATTGGAGCATCATCTGTGTCAGTATTTTCTTGAGTGCAGCAGACTTCATCTATTTCTATGCGCTGAGTCTGCCAGGTGCCATGATATCAATTGTCTCCATGGTCAGGAGGGGAAGCGTCGTGGTCTCCTTCCTTTTTGGAGCCTTGTTCTTCCATGAGAAAAACCTCAAGAGCAAGATCGTTGACCTGGCTCTCGTCTTGTTGGGTATGGTGTTCTTATACATCGGTTCAAGGTGAGAATCCGATAAAAATGGAGGTTTTTTGCATTTTTTAAGAAAAAAGAAGAGAAAACATTAAACGAAAACTACTTTAAAACGTCTTAAAAGAAAAGGACTAACGATGAAAAGAGATACAGATTGGATGACTCAGCCCCCCGTCAACCCGTTTAAGGTGCCTGAGGGCTATTTCGACGCAGTTGCCGATCAGATCATGGCCAAGATTCCAGAGGAAGAAAAAGTGGTCGTGATGCCGCAGCGAAAGACTTCCGCCTTCGTGAGGTGGCGTGCATGGGCGGCTGCCGCTGCAGTCATGGCAGCCATGTTTGGTGCCGGCATCTATTTCTACAACGACAGTGTAAGCGTGCAGCAGTCACAGCCCACAGCCAAGGCGGTGGATATGACGGCAGCCGACAACAACATCGATGCCATGGCCGACTATATCATGTGTGATGACTATGAGCTTTATGCATATCTTTCAGGAGAATGACATGAGACAAGACAAACGAAGACTAAGGACAATTCTGCTGATGCTGATGGTGGCAGCCATTCCGCTGTGTGCGCAGATGCCACAGATGCCGCATATGAACAATGGCTTCAACCCGCAGGCTTTCAAGGCGCATCTGGAGCGTTTCATCGCTGTGGAAGCATGCCTGACGCCCAAAGAGGCCGCCCAGTTCTTCCCGCTCTACGACGAGATGAACAAGAAGCAGCGTGGACTCTATGATCAGATCAGAGACTTGAAGAGAATGAAACCTGCCGACGAGGAGCAGTGCAAGAAAGTGATTGCTGATATCGACAGACTCGACTTGGAAATCAAACAGTTGCAGTCCAACTATCACAGTCGTTTCCTCACCATCATCCCGGCAAGCAAACTTTTTGATGTCATCAGGGCTGAAAGCCGGTTCCACCGGCAGGCCATGAGAGACGCGGCCAAGTTCCATAGAAGATAAAAATGGAATACGGCATCCCATGACGGGGCAGAACTGCGCGCAGTTCTGCCCTTTTTCCATCTATGGATGCCACATCTCCCAGGTGGCTCCAACTTAATAATGCTTAATTTTAGGAAGTTTTTCCCCCTTTTGTTTTTTCAAATCACAAAATAGTAGTAATTTTACACCTTGAAATGAGGGCAAAGTCGCTTAAAACGCCTGAAAATGCCCTCTACGGCGATTTTCCGCCAAAGACACGTTTTAATATTGACACAAAATAATGGACGAGAATCAGACTTTTGACCAGGACAGAATCATCAAGATAAACATTGAAGAAGAGATGAAGAAGTCCTACATCGACTACTCGATGTCGGTCATCGTGGCCAGGGCCTTGCCAGATGTGCGCGATGGCTTCAAGCCCGTACACCGGAGAATACTCTTTGGTATGATGGGCATCGGCAATACCAGCGACAAACCTTACAAGAAATGTGCCCGCGTCGTGGGTGAGGTGCTCGGTAAGTACCACCCCCATGGCGACAGTTCGGTATATGGTGCACTTGTGCGCATGGCACAGGATTGGAACATGCGTTACACGCTGGTCGACGGACAAGGAAACTTCGGCAGTGTGGATGGTGACTCCCCGGCTGCCATGCGATACACAGAGTGCCGTCTCTCCAAGATGGGAGAGCATATCATGGACGACTTGGAGAAGGATACCGTCGACATGGTCAACAATTTTGACGACTCGCTCACAGAGCCCTCTGCTGGTCAACGGCGGCAATGGCATCGCTGTCGGTATGGCCACCAATATCCCCACCCACAACCTGGGCGAGGTGATTGACGGTTGCTGTGCTTATATTGATGACCCGGACATCGACACCGATGGGTTGATGAAATATATCAAGGCCCCGGACTTCCCGACTGGAGCCTACATCTATGGCATACAGGGTGTGAGAGATGCCTACGAGACCGGTCGCGGACGCATCGTTATGCGCGCCAAGGCAGAAATCGAGAGCACCGATACCCATGACAAGATTGTTGTCACCGAAATCCCCTATGGCGTCAACAAAGCCCAGTTGATCGAGTACATCGCCGACTTGGTGAAAGAAGGTAAGATCGAGGGCATTGCCAACGTCAACGATGAATCGGGACGGCAGGGCATGCGCATCGTGGTCGATGTGAAAAAAGAGGCCAATGCGAATGTCATCCTCAACAAGCTCTTCAAGATGACCGCCCTGCAGAGTTCGTTCTCTGTCAACTGCATCGCTTTGGTCAAAGGCCGTCCGCGTCTGCTCACGCTGAAGGAGTGTGTGGGCTATTTCGTCGAGCACCGTCACGACGTGACCATCCGCCGCACGAAATTCGACCTGCGCAAGGCCCAGGAGAGAGCCCATATCCTCGAAGGACTCATCATCGCCTGCGACAATATCGACGAGGTGGTGCATATCATCCGGGCTTCCAGCACGCCTTCCGATGCACAGCGCAACCTGGAGAAGCGGTTCAACATCGATGAGCTCCAGTCGAAGGCCATCGTTGACATGAGGCTTTCACAGCTCACACACCTCCGTGTGGACCAGCTCCATGCAGAATATGATGAACTGCAGAAACTCATCGCTTACCTGCAGTCTATCCTCGACGATCCTGAACTCTGCAAGAAGGTGATGAAAGACGAATTGCTGGAGGTGAAAGCCAAGTATGGCGACGAGCGGCGCACAGAGATCAAATACTCCTCCGAGGAGTTTAATCCCGAGGACTTCTATCCCAACGACCCGGTGGTCATCACTGTTAGTCACCTGGGATATATCAAGCGCACCCCGCTGAGTGAGTTCCGCGGACAAGCCCGCGGTGGTGTGGGGAGCAAGGGCGCCCGCACCCGCGAACAGGACTTCACGGAGTTCATCTACCCGGCCACCATGCACAACACCATGCTGTTCTTCACCAAGAAAGGACGCTGCTACTGGCTCAAGTGCTATGAGATACCTGAGGGCGGAAAAGACTCCAAGGGCCGTGCCATCCAGAACATGCTCAACATCGATCCCGAGGACTCCGTCAATGCCTTCCTCCGTCTGCGCGGACTGGACAACGAGGAATTCCTCAACTCACACTATGTGGTCTTCGCTACCAAGAGAGGCATTGTCAAGAAGACATGCCTCAAGGCATACAGCCATCCACGCTCGCTTGGCGTCAATGCCATCAACATCCTGGAGGGTGACGAGGTGGTCGATGTAAGACTCACCAACGGGCACAACGAACTGGTGCTGGCCAACCGTAACGGACGGGCCGTGCGCTTCAATGAAACGGCTGTCCGCGACATGGGACGTATCGCCACTGGCGTGCGTGGCATGATTCTTGATGGAGGAGATGATGAGGTCGTCGGCATGATTGTCGTCAACAATGCCGAGGAAGAGACCATCATGGTCGTGAGCGAGAACGGTTACGGAAAGCGCTCGCAGGTGGAGGACTACCGCAAGACCTCACGCGGCACAAAGGGTGTCAAGACCCTCCAGATCACCGAGAAGACCGGTCGGTTGGTGGCCATCAAGAATGTCACCGACGAGCACGATCTGATGATTATCAACAAGAGCGGCATCGCCATCAGGCTCGCCGTGTCGGAATGCAGAGTCATGGGACGTGCCACACAGGGCGTGCGGCTGATCAACCTGACCAAGAAAAATGATGTCATCGCCAGTGTCTGCAAGGTCATGGGCGCAGAACTCGAAGCCAATGTCGAACAACTGAGTCGTGCCGAATGGGCCAAGAAGAGCGAGGACATCCGCCATGATATGGGCAACGATACCGATGTTCAGGAAGAGCCGGAAAACGAAAACCCTTCAACTGAAGACACTACGACCGGCGACGTGTAATTCGCCGAATGTAATATAGAAATAATAAACCTTTAATGAATAATGATTATGAAAAAAATGATGATCGTGGCTTTGATGGCAGCAGCTGCCTCAACAGCCTTTGCGGGCGATTCTCCCGCCCTCAAATCCATCCTGAAAGCCAAGACTTACGCTGAGGCTTCAGGTCTTCTCCAGTCGTCGCTCGGACAACTCGCCAGCAGTGCAGAAAAAGCAAAGGCTTACAACAAACTCGTTGACTTGGCCATGGCAACAGCAACCAAGGAAAAAACGGCTATGGACAAGAATGTGGCCCTGAAGGGCATGCAAGGCGCAAAACTCGAGCCGGTGGATTCCCTGGCATACTACACTGCCCTCGGTCAGGCTTTCGATGCTGCTGCTGAGTGTGAGAAGTTTGACCAGATGCCCAACGATAAGGGCAAGGTCGCTCCCAAATTCCATGACTCGAATGTGGGCCGTCTTCTCAACTACCGTCTCGACCTCATCAATGGTGGTATCTATTTCCAAGAGAAGGGCAACATGAAGAATGCTTACAAGTATCTCGCCGACTATGTGGACACCCACGACGCTCCCCTCTTCGCCAAGGAGGTAGCCAAGACAACCGACGAGAACCTGTACAACATCGCTTACTATGCTGCTGTCTATGCATATCAGAACAAGGACATCAAGGGCGTGCAGAAATACTGCGACATCGCCATGAAGGACGAGAAATACGCCAAGGATGCCAATAACCTGAAACTGGCTGTCATCCAGGAGAGCCTCCGCACCCGTGAGGACTCGCTCAACTATGTGAAGGACCTCGAGGGACAGTTTGCCGCTGACCCCAACAACGAGACTGTGTTCGGAACATTGGTCAACATGTATTCCGCACTGAAGATGAACGACCAGCTCAACAAGGTCTTTGACCAGAAGCTGCAGAGTGACCCTGACAACTTCGTCGTATGGGCCGTCAGAGGACAGAACGCCATGATGGATCAGAAACTTGACGAGGCTGTGGAGTACTTCAAGAAAGCACTTGTCCAGCAGCCCGAGAATCCGCAGATCCTCACCTATCTCGGTGCCTGCCAGCTCGACCGCGGATCAGCCGCTGAGAACCGTGCCGCCGGCAAGACCGGACGCGTGCCCGAGGCTGCTATGAGCCAGATCCGTCCTATCTACGAGGAGGCTCTCGGATACCTCCAGAAGGCTAAGGAACTGGATCCCACCAAGGAGAAGGCCAACTGGGGCTATCCTCTCTATCGCTGCTGCTATCAGCTCTATGGTGCTGATGATCCTCGTACAAAGGATGCTGAGGCCCATTCTTCAGCTCATTGATTTTTTTGAAATAGACAGGAGGGTGTGGGCGACACACCCTCCTTCATAGTGGGAAATTTCAGACCCACCTTAAGGATGAAAAGATTGTTTTTATACGCTCTATTGTTATGCTTCCCGCTGATGGCAAATGCCCAGAAAAAAGCGATCAACGAGGCTGGCAATTATGTTAAAAGCGCAAAGAATCTCGACAAGGCGGAGAAATTGATGACCGACCTGCTGAGAGATTCCACCAACCAGAGAAATGAGAAAATCTGGACGACACTGATCGATGCCGTCAAACTGCAGTATGTTCAGGGAAATGAGAAACTGTATCTCAAGCAGAAATATGATACCGCTTCTCTTTTCACTATTGCACGGAAATTATTCACATTCTGCGAGGAATTTGACAGCATCGAAGCATTGCCCAATAAAAAAGGCGAGGTGAAAATCAAGCACCGTACGAAAAATGCGGAATACCTCAACGGCCTCAGACCCAACCTTTTCAATGGTGGCGCTTATTTTGTGAGAAAACTCGACTTCCAACGGTCATGGGATTTCTACGATGCCTACCTGGATTGTGAGAATCAACCGCTTTTCACCGGCTACAAATATGCGGAGTCTGATACCCTCCGGCCTACAGCGGCCTATTGGGCCCTCTATTCCGGTTATCGGCTCAATGATGCAGGGAAAGTATTGAAATACCAACTGCTTGCGGAAAAGGACTCCGGAAAACTCGACAATGTCTTGCAATACGTTGCGGAGACCCATCTGCTCAGGGCTGATACGATGGCATACGTGGCAACCCTGAGAAGAGGATTCGACAACAATCCACGACATCTTTTTTTCTTCCCCAGACTGGTCGACTACTTCAACAGCTGTGGCATGGCCGACTCCTCCATGGTCTATATCGACCGCGCGCTGGACAATGACAGCACCAACGCGCTCTTCCTTTTTGCCAAGAGTGCCGCCTTGCTCAATACAGGTGATTATGACAAGTGTATCCAGGTCACAGACAGACTGCTGGCCATCAACGACAGCATGCCGGAGGCTTACTGCAACATGGGTCTGGCCTACTATAACCAGGCCTTGGGCTTGGAGAAAACCATGACGCGCAACAACCGCAAGAAGCGCAGGGCTGTCAATGAGTTGTATGAGAAGAGCAGACCCTACATGGAAAAATTCCGTCAGCTGGCTCCAGACCAGAAAGTCAAATGGGTTCCTGCCCTTTATACCATCTATCTGAATCTCAATATGGGAAAAGAATTTGACGAGATAGACAAAATGCGTGAGAAGATGCAGCATTGAGGGAAAAAACAAGCATATAATTTGTGTATCTCACGAAAAACAAGTAATTTCGCACTCGATTTATGATGTTCATAAACATATAATAAAAACTTTAAACAACATTCAGATGAAGAAGTACAATTTTAACGCTGGACCGTCCATTCTTCCCCGTGAGGTCATCGAAAAGACAGCTCAGCAGATTTTAGACTTCAATGGCAGTGGCCTCTCTCTCGCTGAGATCAGTCACAGAGCAAAAGATTTCCAACCCGTGGTCGATGAGGCTGTCGCTCTCATCAAGGAACTTCTACAGGTGCCCGAGGGCTACTCCGTGATTTTCCTCGGTGGCGGTGCCTCCCTTGAGTTCTGTATGGTCCCCTTCAATTTCCTCATCAAGAAAGCTGCTTATCTCAATACAGGCACTTGGGCCAAGAAAGCCATGAAAGAGGCCAAACTCTTTGGAGAAGTGGTCGAGGTGGCTTCCTCAGCCGATGCCAACTACACCTTCATCCCGAAGGGCTGGACATGCCCTGACGATGTTGACTATCTCCATATCACGACCAACAATACCATCTATGGTACGGAGATCCGCAAGGACCTGGATGTCAATGTGAGGCTTATCGCCGATATGTCATCCGACATCTTCAGCCGTCCCATCGATGTTGCCAAATACGATTGCATCTACGGTGGTGCACAGAAAAACCTCGCCATGGCGGGTGTCACCCTCGTCATCGTCAAGGACGAGGCTCTCGGAAAGGCTCCACGCCAGATTCCGACCATGCTCGATTACCGTACCCATGTCGAGAAAGGTTCCATGTTCAATACTCCTCCTGTGGTTCCCATCTACAGTGCCCTTGAGACCCTGCGTTGGATCAAGGCCAATGGCGGTGTGGAGGCCATGGACAAGTTGGCCAAGCAGCGTGCTGAGATCGTCTATTCCGAGATCGACCGCAACAAGCTGTTCCGCGGAACGGTGGTCGAGGAAGACCGTTCACTGATGAACATCTGCTTCGTGATGAACGAGGAGTATAAGGATCTCGAGAAACCGTTCTTCGAGTTTGCCACAGCACAGGGCATGGTGGGCATCAAGGGCCACCGCTCCGTTGGCGGATTCCGCGCCAGCTGCTACAATGCCCAGACCATTGAGGGTGTGCAGGCTCTCGTGAAGTGCATGAAGGAATTTGAGGCTCAAAATTGATGACATCATGAAAATTCTCGTAGCAACAGAAAAACCCTTCGCAGCTGCTGCTGTCGAAGGCATTCGAAAAGAAGTGGAAGCAGCAGGCCATGAGCTGGCTCTGTTGGAGAAATACACCGAGAAGTCACAGCTTCTCAATGCCGTGGCTGATGCTGACGCCATGATCATCCGCTCTGACAAAGTGGACGCTGAGGTGTTGGACGCTGCCAAGAACCTGAAAATCGTGGTGCGCGCTGGTGCTGGATATGATAACATCGACCTCGCTGCAGCTACTGCACACAACGTGGTGGCAGAGAACACCCCGGGACAAAATGCCAATGCCGTGGCCGAACTGGTGTTCGGACTGCTCGTGATGGCCGTTCGTGGTTTCTACAGCGGTAAGGCTGGTTCCGAACTGTTGGGCAAGAAACTCGGTATCCTTGCTTTTGGTAATGTCGGTCGCAACGTGGCCCGTATCGCCAAGGGCTTCGGCATGGATGTCTATGCTTATGATGCCTATTGTCCTGCCGACGTGATCGAGGCTGCCGGTGTGCATGCCGTGGCCAATCAGGACGCACTCTTCGAGCAGTGTGACGTAGTGTCTCTCCATATCCCGGCAACTGCTGAGACCAAGCAGAGCATCAACCGTGCTCTGGTGGGCAAGATGAAGAAAGGTGGCGTGCTGGTCAATACAGCCCGCAAGGAGGTCATCAATGAGGCAGAACTCCTGCAGCTCATGGCTGAGCGCACCGACCTGAAATATGTCACCGACATCAAGCCGGATGCCGATGCTGAGTTCGCCGCTTTCGAAGGCCGCTATTTCAGCACCCCCAAGAAGATGGGTGCCCAGACAGCCGAGGCCAACATCAATGCCGGCATCGCAGCAGCTAAGCAGATCAATGCTTACTTTGCTGACGGTTGCACAAAATTTCAAGTGAACAAATAATCATGGAGTGGAGACGCGGCGATGCTGCGTCTCCATTTCTTTTTTAAATCTAAAACTATGGCTACAGTAAAACCATTCAAGGGCTTGCGTCCGCCGCGTGATCTGGTGGAGAAGGTGGAGTCCCGCCCTTATGATGTGCTCAACTCAGAAGAGGCCCGCAGCGAAGCGGGTGATAATGAGATGAGTCTTTATCACATCATCAAACCTGAGATTGATTTCGAGCCGGGCACCAGTGAGTACGACCCCAAAGTCTATGAGCGTGCAGCCCAGAACTTCCAGAAGTTCCAAGACAAGGGATGGCTTGTGCAGGACGAGGAGGAGCACTACTACATCTATGCCCAGACCATGAATGGCAAGACCCAGTATGGACTTGTCGTCGCCGCCCATGTCGATGATTATTTGAAGGGCCGGATCAAGAAACATGAGCTCACACGCCGCGACAAAGAGGAAGACCGTATGAAGCATGTCAGGGTCAACAATGCCAATGTGGAGCCAGTCTTCTTCGCATATCCCGACAACCACGTGCTCGACCGCGTCATCAGCCGCTATGCCGACGAAGAACCGGTATATGATTTCATCGCTCCTATCGACGGCTTCCGTCATCGCTTCTGGGTCATCTCCGACCGCGATGACATCGATGTCATCACCCGTGAGTTCTCCAACATTCCCTACCTCTATATCGCCGACGGACATCATCGTTCGGCAGCAGCAGCCTTGGTCTGCGCGGAGAAGCAGAAGGAGAATCCCAACCATAGAGGCGATGAGGAATACAATTATTTCATGGCGGTCTGTTTCCAGGCTTCCCAACTCACGATCCTCGATTACAACAGGGTGATCACCGACCTCAATGGTTTGACCCCGGCGGAATTTATGACGGCCCTGGATAAGCATTTCACCATCGAGGACATGGGAGAGGACATCTACAAGCCCAAGCGCTTGCATGAGTTCTCGCTCTATCTCGACAATCATTGGTATCGTCTGGTGGCGCGCCGCGGGTCTTACGACAACAGCGATCCCATCGGTGTGCTCGATGTCGATATCTCCTCTCGTCTGATACTCGATGGCATCCTGGGCATCACCGACCTGCGCAGTTCCAAGCGCATCGACTTCGTCGGTGGCCTGCGTGGACTTGAGGAACTCAAGCGCCGTGTCGATAGCGGTGAGATGCGTCTTGCCCTGGCCCTTTATCCCGTCTCCATGAAACAAATCATGGATATCGCCGACAGCGGCAATATCATGCCGCCTAAGGCCACTTGGTTTGAACCGAAACTGCGGTCAGGACTCGTCATCCATAAGCTTTCATGATGAGCGATGAGTTTCTCACCATCACCGACAGCGTGGGCGAGGGATTTTACTCCGAGAAGAGGAGCAAATTTCTCGCCTTCGCTCATCATGTCTCTACACTGGAGGAGGTGAAAGACATTGTAGCCTCCTACCGCTCGAAGTATTATGACGCCAGGCACGTGTGCTATGCCTATATGCTGGGTTATGAGCGCAAGGATTTCCGTGCCAACGATGACGGAGAGCCCAGCAGCACAGCAGGTAAACCCATTCTCGGACAGATCAACAGCAGGGAATTGACCGATATACTGATTGTCGTGGTGCGCTATTATGGCGGGGTCAACCTGGGAACAGGAGGACTGATTGTCGCTTATCGTTCTGCTGCAGCGGATGCCTTGGACCATTGTGAGGTCGTTTCCCGTCAGGTGGAGGAAACCGTCACCTATCAGTATCCTTATGTCATGATGAATGATGTGATGCGAATCGTCAAGGAACTCTCTCCACGTATTGTCTCACAGTCTTTCGACAATACCTGCAGCATCACGTTGGCTATCCGCAAGTCAGCCGCTGAGAATCTGCGAAATCGTCTGCAGCATCTCTCCTTTGAGTGATGCCTGTCCATAGACGATGTATGGGCAGACTCTTCTTCTTCCCGCAGATAAGCTATTTTTGAGCCTCAATTCTTATTTTCAATGGTTTTTCTTTGAGAATCCAAAACTTCTTTGTAATTTTGCACCATCATAAGAGGAAAGTTGGCAGAGTGATCGAATGCGCTGGACTCGAAATCCGGTATACCCATTACGGGTATCGGGGGTTTGAATCCCTCACTTTCCGCTAAATATCAGTAGAGACGTCACATTGTGGCGTCTCTGTTGTTAATATGGAAGCCAATAGTAGAGACGTCACATCGTGGCGTCTCTGTTGTTAGTATGGGAGCTAAAAGTAGAGACGCCACATCGTGGCGTCTCTGTTGACATAGGAGAAAATAAGACTCCGTACTTGGCGTCTCTATAGTTAATCTTGTTTTAGGAATATGCTTGTCATCCAATCAAGGACATGTCTATTTGCGCTTTTGATATCCCTACAAAGACAAAAGTAAGCAATAAAACGAGAATGATAAATCTCACCCAATTGTAAAGCCTGATGATTCTTTCTGCTTGGATATATAGTCGTCTGCACCGATATTAAGACCTTTCACCAGATTGTCCTCACCGTCAAGTGCCGTGATAAAGATGATGGGAATTTGAGCCGTCGCGGGATTGTCTTTCATTTTCCGGGCCATTTGAAATCCAGATATTTTGCCCATCATCACATCCAGCAGAATCAGCGAATAATCCTGCAGGGGTAGTTCAAGCGCCTCTTCGGCAGAATATGCTGTTGTCACCTCAAATCCTTCCGTTTCGAGGTTGTATTGAAGTATCTCACAGATATCCAACTCGTCATCTACAACAAGTATTTTCATAAGTCATCAGCATCTGAAGTTCCAAAGGTAATGTTTTTTCCTGAAAATGAAGAAAGGTATGTGTTACATTATGATGACAAATGCATGTCTATTACGATTATATCAGATTTCTCCGTCATGCATCGGATAAGAACAATGCACGAAAGGATTCCATTTATTTCTCAAAGATGAAGAAATCGTTCACAAAACATCACCCATATCATATCAGGTGTCGATTTTTTCATTATATTTGCAGTGTTGTTTTTTTATCCATTATCAACCACTAAATTTGTAGAATGATGAAAAGACTATTTATGATTCTTGCGATGCTGGCAATGGTCGCAACGATCCACGCCACAAAGATTTACCGCGGCAACAGCACATACGTGGGTAATGTGATCTACACATGGGATGGCAAGCATCTCTATCAAGGCAACTCTACTTATGTGGGCAATATCCTTTACACTTGGGATGGCAAACACCTCTATCAAGGCAACTCCACTTATGTGGGCAATATCCTCTACACCTGGGATGGCAAGCACATATTTAATGGCAACACCACCTATGTAGGGAATATCCTCTACACATGGAATGGAAAAAACATGTTCCGCGGCAACACCACTTATGTGGGAGAGATCCTGTGCACGTGGGATGGCAAGCACATTTTCAATGGCAACACCACTTATGTGGGCAACATCATTTACACGGCAGATGGGCCGATACCACCTGTCATCATCTCACTGCTGATGTAGAAGTCGCTTGGGGTATTACTTCTTGCGGTATAGGTTTTTTGTGAATGGTTGGGTTGCTTGATTGTTAATGCTTCTTGTTTATTCGCTTAGCCAAACCGATGGCGCCGGTGGGGCAAATGAGTCGGCAGAGGTGGCATCCCACACATTTGGTTCCGACAATATGAGGCTGCCGGGTCTCTTTGTCGAATGTGATGGCTTGATGTCCGCCGTCCTGACAGGAGATGTAGCAGCGACCGCAGCCGATACACTTTTCATGGTCCATCTTCGGATAGACTATCGTTTCCCTGTCCAGGTCTGAAGGCAGCACGAAATTGGGCAACTGTTCGCCGACAATATCCTCTAACTGTTTGATATTTCTTTCTGCCATGTAAGTCTGGAGTCCCAGGATAAGGTCTTCGATGATGCGGTAGCCATACTGCATCACGGCTGTGCATACCTGTACGTTGCGGCAACCCAACTGCATGAATTCCAATGCATCACGCCATGTGTCAATTCCGCCAATTCCGCTGAACTGTATGTTTTTCATAAGCGTGTTCTTGGTCATTTCGAGAATGAAACGCAGTGCAATTGGTTTCACGGCCCGCCCGCTGTATCCTGATAACGTCTGTTTGCCGCTCACCTCTGACTCGGGCGACATGGTGACACTCTTGATGGTGTTGATGGCTGAGATGGCATCTGCTCCAGCAAAGAAGGCTCCCATAGCGGGATTGTTGATCTGCGTGATGTTGGGTGTCATCTTCGGAATGACAGGAATCTTGACATTGCGCTTCACGTATGCTGTGTAGAAAGTGACAAGTTCTGGATTCTGTCCCACGTCGCTGCCCATGCCGGTCAGTCGCATCTGCGGACACGAGAAGTTCAGTTCCACGGCATCGCAGCCGGCATCCTCTGCCATCTTTGCCAGTTCAATCCATTCCTCTTCAAACTGTCCCATGACGGAAGCAATGACCACCTTTGTGGGATAATCTTTTTTCAGTCGTCTCAGGATGTCGAAATCCACCTCGTGAGGATTCTCGCTCAACTGTTCCATGTTGCGGAAACCAGCAAAAGAAGTCCCTTCCTTCACGGCATCGAAACGTGGCGACACCTCTCTGATTTCCTGCTTGCAGATGGTCTTGTAGAAGACACCTGCCCAACCCATCTCAAAGGACCGTGCCACCATCTCGTAGTTGGTGCATATCGCTGAGGATGCCAGGAAGAAAGGGTTCTCGCAGTGGATGCCGCAAAAATCAATGTCCAGTGCGGGGAGTTTTCCGTGGGCTTTGGGTTCACGGGCCGATAGCAGTTCCCTGATTCTGATGGGCCTGTCGTAGTGTATGCATGCCTGCTCGGCTTGTTCCAAGTCGGCGTCACTGCATTTCTCAACCCATCGCCAGATGTTCTGCGCATTGTCGAACCGTATGGCTCTTATGGCACGTGCCGGATCGCCAGTCTTGCACGCTTTTGTACAAGGTGCGTCTTCGCACAACAGGCAGCGTGCCGCCTCTTCATGGATATGCATTGTCTTTTTCATAAGTGTATGGTATAGATTATCGTTAATGTTCTCTTTCTCCAATTCTTTCTGAACACCAATGGCATTCTGATTTAGACATTAGGGGCCTTTCCCGTGTCAAAGATAATAAAAAATCATGAAAAGAACGACAAAAACTGATGATTAACGTCATTTTCTTACTCAAATGATAGCCAAGGCGATATGAGAGGGATGCATTTTCCGTCCTAATTGTCGCAGATTGCAAAAAAAGTGTTACCTTTGTGATTGGGATGAAAACACATCTTTGAAAATAACCAACAACCCATAACTATGATAACCCGTTTGCTTCATTTCCTTGATGCCTCACCCGTCAACTTTTTTGCGGTGAGGAACATTGCCTCGATGCTGCAGGAGGCAGGTTTTTCACGTTTCGATCCTACCACGCCAATCGGTCAGTTGAAGGCAGGTGAGAAATTCTTTGTGACCAAGAACGACTCCTCGATATATGCTTTCCAGATAGGAAGCAGGACACTGGCCGATGCAGGTTTCCGTATGATTTGCGCCCATAGTGATTCTCCAACCTTCCGCATCAAGCCCAATGCCGAGATGCTGTGCGAGGGCGGCATCGTGAAACTGAATACCGAGGTCTATGGAGGTCCCATCATGTCAACTTGGTTTGACCGTCCGCTGACGCTTGCCGGCAGGGTGATTCTCCGTGGCGACAATGCGTTCGCACCACGCACCATGCTGCTCCACATCAAGCGTCCGCTGATGCAGATCAGCAATCTCGCCATCCATTTCAATCGTCAGGTGAATGATGGCGTGAAACTGAGCAAACAGAAAGATATGCTCCCCATCCTCGGCATCATCAGTTCTCGGCTGGAGTGCGGCAACATGCTGATCAATCTCATCTGTGAAGAGCTGGGCAAGGAGAATCCCGTTGAGCCCAAAGACATTCTGGACTTCGACCTCTATCTGGCTGATGCCACTCCTGCTTGTACTTTTGGCTGTCATGATGAGTTTCTGTCATCCGGACGGCTCGACGACCTCTCCATGTGTTTCGCCGGCCTTGAGGCCATGATGGCCTCAAAAGGCACCGAGGTGACCAAGGTCTTGGCTATTTTCGACAATGAGGAGACCGGCTCACAAACAAAGCAGGGAGCGGGAAGTCCTTTCCTTGCCTCAATCCTCAGGCGTATAGCCTTGGCGCAAAGCGGTACGGAGGAGGCTTTCTATCAAGCGGTGGAGAGGGCTTTCATGGTATCGGCGGACAATGCCCACGCCTGGCATCCCAACTACAGCGAGAAGTACGACCCCACCAATCATCCTGTTCTGGGTGGTGGACCTGTCATCAAGTTCAACGCCGCTCAGAAGTATGCCAGTGATGCGGTGTCTGCATCAGTATTCATGGAGATTTGCAGCAAGGCGGGTGTGCCCTGTCAGCGTTTTGTGAATCACAGCGATGTGGCAGGCGGCAGCACGCTGGGTAATATTCTGGCCTCTTCCATTCCTGTGAGAGGTGTTGATATGGGAAATGCCATCCTGGCCATGCACAGTTGCCGTGAGACCGGCAGTGTCGCTGACCATCTCTATTGCGTGAAGGCTTTCACCCAATTCTACGATAACGACTGACGCTGCTGTCAGACAACGACTCTCATGGATCTGCGGAAATCCCTCGCCGTGGCTCGATCCTAATATCCGGTGGCGTGCTTGTATTCCAGAAGCTTGTTCTGGTATTCGGCGAAAGCATCGGTGTGGTTGTCTCTTGCCTGTTGGTAGAGCCTTTGGGCATCCAGAAGGTCAGACATCTTGGTGGTGCCTGCCCGGTAGTAGTCTTGGTTGAGGCGAAGGTTCTCCTCCGCCTGTTCAATGCTGCGTTTGGAGAGGAGGAGTTGCTGATAGGACTCCTCGACACCGTTCCAGGCATTTTGCATTCCGATTTTCAAGAGTTCGGCCTTGTCGTCGAGTTCTTCCTGGGCTTTCTGCTGCTCAATCTTGCGGCGCTTGACGGCGTGGGAACCGCCCCACCAGTCGCTGATGGGGATACTGACCGTGGCGAAGAGCATACCGAAATGCTGGGCGTTGTCCATCAGCGTGTGGTAGTTGTATCCCGCACCGACGGCCACGGAAGGGAGGTTCTGTCCGACGGCCATCCTGCGCTGCAGTTTGGCTGCCTCCACTTGTTTTCCAAGCAGCTGGTACTCTGCTGTGCCCAGAAGAGCGTGGTCATGGTCTTTCTTGGTAGCCAGGGGTGGGGGAGTCTCCGTGTCGTAGGTGATGGTGAAGGTGGTGTCGCGAAGGCCGCAATAATGTGCCAACAACAGGCGGACGAGCGACAATCCGTTTTGCAGTTTGATTTTCTTGCTGGCAATGTCATTCTGCTGCAATTGCACTTGGAGCAGGTCGTTGCGCAAGGTCAGTCCTGCTTTGACGGCCACGCTGACATCTTTGTTGAGACTTGACAGGAGGGCTTCGACGGCCTGAATGGTTTTCATCTTCTCCTGCAGGGAGGCCAACTGCCAGAAATACTGTTCGGCAGTCTTCTCCACCTCGTTTTCAGAGCGCCTCATTTGCAGGCGGCTGACATCCTCGCCGACTTTGGCCAATTTGTTGCCATTGACGATTTGGCCTCCGGCAAAGACGGGCTGCACGGCCATCACACTGCCGATGACCCCATTTTTCATCATTGAAATGTTGATGGGGTTGGCCAGTGATGCCAAAGCTTCCACAGGGAAAGACTGGGCAAGCATGGCTCCCAGTTCGGGATTGATCATCTCGGATGGTGTCATGTCCATCTGAGCCATCCCCTTGTTGGCATTGAACCAGAGGCCTGTGGCGCTCACGTTGGGGAAATATTTCGTGAAAGCTTCTTTTCGCTGTTGTTTTGAAGCTTCTATGTTGTATTGGGCAGCGTGGATGGCGTTGTTGTTTTGGCGGGCAGAGTCAAGCACCTGTTCCAGGGTATAGGTCTGGGCCGAAAGAGACAAGGTACTGGCCAGTGTGGCGATGGTGATGAATTTCTTCATGATTCTTGTTTGCTGTGGATCTTGAATTCGTTTCTTTCAGAGAGGATGTGGCGGCCATGGCGCTCATTTCAACGAGACCTTCCAATAGACCACGGGAAGAACGGTGACGACCATGATCAGCGAACCGATGCCGCCGGCGAAAATGGTGACACCCACGGGCATCCAGAACGATGACTGGGCGATGATCATCGGCACCACGCCGACAGCGGTAGTGGCCGTGGTGAGGAAGATGGGAACCATGCGTCGCCTTCCGGCTTCATAGCCTGCCTGCTTGACCGCTTCGTTGTAGGCCTTATGGTATTCTCGGCGTTGTTCTTCGGTCACGTGAGCGGGCTTCGGATGGTCAGCCACAAACTGTTTCATCAGATTGTTGGCATGCTCGAAGATGAGAATCTCGTTGCGCATGATCATACCCATCAGGGTGATGACGCCCATGATAGACGTGAGTCCCAGGGTGCGGTTCATCAGTCCCAGACCGATGAGGGCGCCGGGCAGCATCAGTCCGAGAGCTGAGATGCAGACGATGGTGATGCCATATTTCTTGAAATTGAACAACAGGAAGAAAAAGACGATGAGCATGGCGATGGACACGCCTCCCGTAATCATCGGGATGGCTTCCGCATCATATTCCATCTCACCGCCCACTTCCGCACGGACACCTTCGGGCAACTCAATCTCATTCTTCATGATCTTCGCTACCCGGCTTTCCACGGGAGCGGCATAGACACCGTTGGCAAACTGTGCCGTCACGGTGATGCAGCGCTCACCGCCCCGGTGCATGATGCGGCTTTCGCTCCATTTGGGGCTAACTTTGGCAACCTGGCGCAAGGGTACCGTGGTACTCTTGTCGTTGAGTCCGGAAGAGAGCAGGGTCAGGGGAGTGGCCACTCCGAGGTCCTCCACATCAGAGAAGGTCATGTCTGTGTCGTCCTTGACAATGATGGGCAGTTCGTAGTCATCTTCCCAGATCTGTCCCACACGCAGGTCGCTGGTGGTGGCACTCAGGGAAAGGGCTGCTGTCGAACGTGTGATGCCGAGTTGTGCCGAGGCCACAGGATCGAGTTCCACGTTGATGATGGGGGTGGGTTGGAAATAGTCGGTGTGAACCCATTCCAGTTCGGGCATCTTGCGCATGCGGTCCATCAGTTGTTCTGATACGCTATGCAGGGCCGAGAGATCATCGCCATAGAACCGGTATTCCAACTCAGGCACTTCCAGAAAATCAAGGCGCTTGAAACGGATGTAGGCTTCAGGAAACCTCTCTGACCATTCTGGCTGGTATTTGGCCAGCAGATCAAGGGTGGCTTTCTGCGATTCCGTGTTGACGATGAACTGTGCGAAGTTCTTTCCTGCCATCTGCGGGGCGTAACAGGTCATGAAGCGTGGAGAAGAACAGCCGATGAAACTGGTGATGCACTTCACACGGGAGTCTTCTTGGAGCACGCGGCGGAGTGAGTCGGCCGTCTGCCGGGTTTCGTTCAGACCCTTCCCGTCGGGAAGGAATATCTCAACCGCGAACTGGTCACGGTCGGCGTAAGGGAAGAGCCTCACTTTCAGGGTAGGCACAATCAGCAGCGAGAGGATGACAAGGACGATGCCACCCCAGATGGTGAGCCACGGACGGCGGAACGTGAAATCAAGCACATGGTCATAGGTGTCCTGCACCCATTTCGTGATGGCATTGCCACCGGTGGTGACCTTGCCGGGCTTGATGATCAGCACTTCGAGGAATGGTATCACCATCACGGCGAGGAAAAGCGACACCAGCAAGTTGATGCCTATAGTCCATGGGAAAACCTGGATGGCATCTTTGAACGCTCCTTTGAAGGTCAGCAGCAGCGGGAAGAAGATGATGCTGATGCAGAGCGTGGCGAGCATCATGGGCATGAAATATTGCTTGGCGGAGTCGATAGCCGCCCGTTTCGGTTCATAACCTTTGCCAAGGTATTCCAGGTAGCCGTCGATGACCACGATGCTGTTGTCAACCACCATGCCCAGCACGACGATGAGGGCGGCCAGTGTGACGATATTCAGTTCGATGCCAACCATGTACATGAAGGCCACGGAAATGAAGGTGCTGAGGGGGATGGTGATGGCGGCCACAATGGCAGAGCGCAAGGGGAAGAGCACCATCATGACGAGGATGATGATGACCATCGAGATGAGCAGGTCGCGAAGGAAGTCACTGACGCTGGAACTCACCACCTTGGGCTGGTCGGCGATGCGGGTGATCTTCACGTCTTCGGGCAGGGAGTGCTGGCGGTAATCATTGAGCACCTTGTCCACATCCTTTCCATACTGCACGATGTTGTTGCCCGGTGTCATCTCCATGGAGAGCAATATGCAGGGATGACCGTCTTGTTCGATGTAACTCTCGGCGTTGTTGTATTCCCTGACCACCTTGGCCACATCCCTCACACGGGCGACCTTGCCGCTGACAGGGTCGCTGAAGATGATCTGGTTGGCAATCTCTTCCTCACTGTCTCCAGTAGCCTCGATATGGATGGGGATCTGCTGGTCGTCATCACTGATGCTGCCGCTCATGGTGGTGATACCCTGTGTCTGGAGACTCGAGAAGAGCATCTGCTGTCCGATGCCATAGGCCTGCAGACGCTGACGGTCCACGTAGAGTGAGATCTGTTCTTTCTGGGCACCATAGAGCCTTACATTGGCCACGGAGTGAATCCGGCGCAGACGGTCGGAGAGGGCGTCGCTGTAGCTTTGCAGTTCACGGTAACTGCGCTGATCGCTCTCGATGGCGATGAGCAGGGCGGAGGTGTTGCCAAAATCATCATTGGCCACCAGTGCGAGCACACCGCTGGGCAGTTGTTGCTTGAAGAGTGTCAGACCATGTTTGATCTTGCTCCATACCTCGTCTTTGTTGTTCACTTCGTCGTTGAGGCGTACCATCACCATGCACATCCCGTTCTGTGAGGTGGTGGTGGTCTTTGTGCGGTTCACTTCCCCATAGGTGAACAGAAACCTTTCCAGTGGATGGGCCACCTGTTGTTCCACTTCCTCGCTCGTGGCACCTGGATAGACGGCGATGACCACGCCCTGACGGATGGTGAAGGCGGGGAACTCGTCTTTCGGCATGACATACATCCCGAAGATGCCGAGAGTGAAGAGGATGATGACAATGAGCAGTGATATGGAGTAATGCTCCAAGGGCCACCGGAGCCAATTCATCTTGTTTCCCATTTCTTTCAGTCTTTTCTTCAATATTCCACCTTTGTGCCTTCACTGAGTTTCTGATAGCCGTCGGTGACGACCCGCTGTCCGGTCGTGATGCCGCCGACGATGACAATCCTGTTGCCGATAGTGCCGCCAGTCCGTATCGGTGTGCGGTGAACGGTCCCGTTTTCTTCCACTATCCAGACGAAGAGTCCTCCGTCGGCTTTTTTCTGAATACAGGTGATGGGAAGCAAGGGGTTGCCTTCATTGGCATCGCCGTTGTCAAACCTAACGTTGGCTACCATGCCGGGAAGCAGTTTGTGGTCGGCATTGGGCACATTGATGCGGATATCATAGGTGTGGGTGAGTGCGTCGGCCTGGACTCCTTTCTCAATCAGTCCACCTTGCACATGCTTCTCGACAGCTTCTACGGTGATCAGCGAGCGGCTGCTGCTGTGGATGTTGCTCATCTCCGTCTCAGGGATGGAAACTTTCACTTTCACGGTGTTGATATTCAGGATGGTCACCACAGCTTGTGAGGGGAGGGCGGTCTCGCCGGCTCCCACCATTTTCCTGCCGATGATGCCGCTGACAGGGGCTGTCAGACGGGTGTCGGACAGGCCTTTGCGGGCGATGCGTTCCGTGGCGGAGGCAGAGCGCACTCCTGAACGGGCTGTGCTCAGCGCAGTCTCAGCTTGGCGTAACTGCGTCTCGGCTTCTATCCATTTGATCTCGGGCAGCGAACCGTTGTCATGGAGGAGTTTCAGACGCTCATGGGCATCCTTGGCCTGGGCATAGGTGTTTTCTGCTTGTCTCACCATGTCCTCCGCCTGACTGGTCAGAGCCTTGGCGGCTTCAACGCTGTTTCCGCTGCTGGTGGCATCTATCTCGGCCAGCAACTGGCCGCGCTGCACCATCTGCCCTTCGTTGACCAACATGCGTTTCACAACTCCCATGCTGGTGAAACTGACGGCCGTAGCCTCGCTTTCTTCCACGATGCCCACATAGGATTGCGCATCTTCAACTTGAACAGCCGTCACTACTTCAGTCTTCACTTTCGTAGGTGATTTGATGGACTGGTCTCCCTTGTTGCCGCAACTGCATAACATGAGAAGGGCAGCCATCAGTCCTGTCATTGCTTTTCTCATACCATTATTACTTGTTTTGCCCTACAAAAATAGTGGAAAAAAGTGGTTTCTGAATGTTTGAAATGGCTATTTTTTATCCGTTATGGGGAAAATGAACAAAAAATGCTCGAAAAAGCTAAAAAACTCGCCAAAAGAATTGAGTTTTTTGATTTGTGGGCCGTTTTTTGTTTTTTACGCAGGGTCAGGATTGGAATAAAAAGCGAAGCGGCTGGCATCGCTGCCTGCCGCTTCGGATAAATGCCCATTCGCTATGTCGGGAATGGCAGATTTTGACTAACTGTTGAATGTAAGAGAGATTTGTTTAATTCTGGATGTATTTCTTGCCATTGAGGATGTAGATACCCTTCGCAGGTTTGGAAATCATTCTGCCGGTGAGGTCAAAGATTTGTCCGTCGGTGCTGGAAGCCGAGGTGACTTCATCGATGCCGTCGGCACTCAGGAATTTGACATTGTAGATGTAATACCAACCTGTCTTGCCTACGAAGCAGAAGCGGGTATTGATTTCCTGGCCTTCAGCCAAAGGTGCATCACCAAAGTTGTTGATGATGAAGATGGCATTGTTGTTGCTCGAATCCTCGTCTATCTCTACACTGATGAATCCTTCTTCATCCTCGTAACCGTTTGCATCGAAGCTCACGCCATCAAATACGGGTGAGACCTTGTCTTGGGTGAGACCGTTGGCAGTTTGAACTTTCAGACTTGATTCGCTGATGAGTTCCTTGAAATCCGTATTGAGAGCCTCCACTGCGGCAGTCATGTCAATCGTTGCAGTAGCCATGGCTCCAGGTGCGGGTACGGGCAGTGAGATGTCTTCTGTGCCTGCTGTGCGCTCTTCCTCCAGGATGTCGGCCTCATTGCACTGGAACACGATGTCCTTGAAATAGTAGTTGTTGTATTCCTTGAGGACGTTGCAGTTGAAAGCAACGGTATAACCTCCAGATTGATTGCTGTTGATTTCACCTTCAATTTCTAACTTCTGCCACTCGTTGGTGAAGTTGATATCTCCCAACATCTCATAGTAGAGGTAGTCGCCTGGTTCGCGGTGAATCTGTGTTTGCACGGTGGCTGGTTTGTCAGCCTTGTACATCATCTCGAAATGGAACTTGTCGTTGATATGGAACTTGTGGGGAATGGTGACGAAGAACTGGGTCCGCCAGTCGTCCACAGAGATGGTCTCACCAGTCTCAGGATTGATGGCGAGATCTTCGGAGGTGACATTGAGTGCGCGCATGCCGTCGATCTCCACGATGCGGGCGGGTCTGTCAACACCGTCAATACCGTCGCGGCCAGTGAAACTGCTCACGTCGTCGGTTTCGAGATTGCCGTTCTTCACGAGATCAAACCACCCTGTCAGTTCATGTGGACCTTCAGATTTTTTGATTTCGAGTTTGATGTCATCAAAGTAGTAGTTGTTGGCCTCTTTCAGCACATAGAGGTTGAAGGCGATGGTGTGCATCTCCTTGGTAGAGGTCTCGGGATCTTCCTCGCCATAGACCTGATTGGTTCCGATGACACCCTCCTTGACGATGGTCTGCCAATCCTCAGTGAAAGGAATGTCACCACACATCGACCAGTAGTTGTAGTCTCCAGGGGTGTTGTGGGCCTGGGTTTGGGAGTTCGCAGCCTTGTCGGCACGGATACGCATGGTCAGCCTGTACTCGTCGCCAACATTGATTTTCTCTGCCACATAGACGAAGAACTGGGTATGCCAATCATCGAGAGCTTCTCCCTCTTCCTGGTCGCGGGAGGAGGAGATGGCCACATGGTTGTTGGGGTCGGTGGGGTCAACCACCAGTCTGGCATTGGTTTCCACGTAGTCTCCATCCCTGTATTCATGGACGAAGAAACAGGATACGTCGTCGCCCTCGCAGTCGCCGTTGATCACACGGTCAACAAACTGGTTTTGCGCAAAGGCAGCAGTAGAGAGCAAAACGGTCGTGATCAGTGAGTAAAATTTCTTCATAAGTAAAAGGTTAGTTGTTAGTTGATAATAATTGATAATAGATGATTCCTGCTTAGCTGTCGGCAAAATTAACGTTTTTCCCATATCTCCGTTTTTCTATCTGTTTCTAAAACTTTTCTGCATGCAACATCTTGTTTTTCTTGTTTCAAATTGATAACATTTCAGACATTTTTGTTCATTTTAGATGGTGGAAGGTGGCTATTTGAATTAATTTGGTTATATTTGTAGGTAAAAGTGTATCAATTAACTTAAATCGTCATGAAAGAGAAGAAAATTGCTTTGATTACAGGTGCCACCAGTGGCATTGGAGAGGCCTGCGCCCGTCGTTTCGCCAAGGGTGGATACGACTTGATTCTCACAGGGCGCAACGAGGAGAGACTGATGGCAGTAAGGAAGTCTGCCGAGACTGAGGGTGCTGAGGTGCTTTCCTTGTTATATGATGTGCGCGACCGTGAGGCCTGCATCGAGGCTGTCAGCTCGCTGAAGGGAAAATGGCAGCAGGTGGATGTCTTGGTCAATAATGCCGGACTGGCACTGGGCCTGGAGAAAGAATATCTGGGAGACATGGATGAGTGGGAGACCATGATTGACACCAACATCAAAGGGCTCCTGACGATGACGCGGCTCGTAGTGCCTGGCATGGTGGAGCGCAATCATGGTCATGTCATCAACATCGGCAGTGTGGCTGGTGATGCTGCTTATGCCAACGGCAATGTCTATTGTGCCACTAAAGCTGCGGTGAAGGCCGTCACCGACGGTCTGCGCATCGACTTGGCAGATACGGCTGTAAGGGTGACGAACATCAAACCTGGACTGGTGGAGACAAATTTCAGCGTGACGCGTTTTCGTGGTGACAAGGGAAAGGCCGACAAGGTGTATGAGGGCATCCAGCCCCTGGTGGGCGATGATATCGCCGACGTGGTGTTCTATGCGGCTTCAGCCCCCGAGCATGTTCAGATCGCTGAGGTGCTGGTGCTCGCCACCCATCAAGCCAGCGGATCGGTCATCCATCGCTCATAAAGCCGATTTTCTTCCCTCGATACCGCACATCGCGTTCATCGGGATTTGCAATTCATCGCGTTCATCGGGATTTGCAAATCCACTTGAGCGTGAACTATTTAAACTGCACCTGCTGGTAACCCACCAGTAGGTCGGTGCGCCCGCCGGGCTCTCGGTAATAGACCAGAGCCTGGTATTTGTTTTCTGTCTGGAAGAAATTACCTTCCGTGGGCATCACCTGGGTATATCCTTCGTTATCGACCAATACGTATTGATAGGAATAGTAACCCATCTTCAACATGAGATTCGCATCATAGGTGTGGTTGATGTCATCGTATTCCATCAGGTACTGCGGCAAAAACTGGTCGTTGGTCCATACTCCGTTCAGATAGACGTCACCGTTGACACGTCTGGGGGATTGCAACTGGAAATGCACCATCACGTAGTCTGAGATACGGTCGTTCTCGATGTTGTCGCTGTTGCGGATATAGAAACTACCGTTGGCATCTTCATCGTAGAGGTAGTTGGGACGGGGTGCGTCGGGGAAGACATAGGCATGAAACACCTCGCCATCCCATCGGATGCGGTCAATGCCAAGTGTGGGATGGTCGGTGTCGAGCACTTCGAATTTATGGTATTCGTTGCCCGCATCAAAGATGAGGGCTCGGCAGTGCTCCCAGCGCAGGCCATCGTTCAGGGTGTATTGAGGTGTGGCATTGAATATGGCGTTGTCCCAACGGCCATTCTGCATAACCACGGTCTTGATCTGGTTGTTGGGGTTGATCACTCTCGTTCCACCATAGTTGACCGACATGCTCACTTGCTGGTGCGAATGGTTCACGTCGATGTCGGTGTTGCTGCTGACGGTCATCGACACGCCCATCTTCGGCTCGACAACCATGAAACAGGCCGAGAACATCGGTTCGTCGTCATTGTTGTCATCATAGACGGTCAGGCGGTAGTTGCCGCTCATTTTCAGCCGGCAGTGCTCATTGGGGATGGTCAGGTGATAATGGGTGTAGAGAACGTTGGTGTTGAGCGATTGCTGGATATCCTCAATCAGGTTGCCTTCCAAGAATCCGTCGATGTAGTCGCTCTCAAAGAGGCCATCACTCACGCTCCAGTCTGCCTCGCAATGTTCCAGTTTGTAGGTATAGCGGTGGTAGTCGTGGGTGAGGTCATCAAAGGTGATGTGGATGGGGGAGCCGTTGAGGAAGGTCACCGGGGGCGACAGCCAATCCGTGCCGGCCACGACCTGCAGTGTGGCGATACGGTCGCTGAATATCTCATTGCGCTGGGCCCGGGTGACTTGAACGCCGGTCAGCAAGACCAACAGAAGGGTGATGATGCTTTTCATTTGTTGAGGTGTGAAAACTATAAGCATTCGTCTTGCCATTACAGTATACCGGGAAAAGCCCGATAGGTGCATGATGGCAAGGCGAATGCCGAGGTGAAGGTGTCAGGACCCCGTGGGGATTCCGACACCGGATGTGGTCTTATTTCTTGTTCAGAGCCATGTCAACGGTCACGGCGACAGCGACGGTGGCACCCACCATCGGGTTGTTGCCCATGCCGAGGAAGCCCATCATCTCCACATGTGCGGGCACGGAAGACGAACCAGCAAACTGAGCGTCGCTGTGCATACGGCCCAGGGTGTCAGTCATGCCATAGGAAGCAGGACCGGCAGCCATGTTGTCGGGATGCAGGGTGCGGCCTGTGCCACCACCGGAAGCCACTGAGAAATAGGGCTTGCCAGCCAGCACGCGCTCCTTCTTGTAGGTGCCTGCCACGGGATGCTGGAAACGGGTGGGGTTGGTGGAGTTGCCGGTGATGGACACATCGACATTCTCATGCCACAGGATGGCGACGCCTTCACGCACGTCGTCAGCACCGTAGCACTTCACTTTGGCGCGGGGACCATCGCTGTAGGGCTTCTCCTGCACAATCTTCAACTCGCTGGTAAAGTAGTCGAACTTGGTCTGCACGTATGTGAAGCCGTTGATGCGGCTGATGATCATGGCAGCGTCCTTGCCCAGACCGTTGAGGATGGTGCGGAGCGGTTTTTTGCGCACTTTGTTGGCCATCTCGGCGATCTTGATGGCACCCTCAGCGGCAGCGAATGACTCATGGCCGGCGAGGAATGCGAAGCACTCGGTCTCCTCACGGAGCAGACGGGCAGCCAGGTTGCCATGGCCGATACCCACCTTGCGGTCGTCGGCTACAGAACCGGGAATGCAGAAACTCTGAAGGCCGATGCCGATGGCCTCGGCAGCGTCGGCTGCAGTCTTCACGCCCTTCTTGATGGCGATGGCAGCACCGCAGACGTATGCCCACTTGGCGTTCTCAAAGCAGATGCCCTGGGTGTCCTCGCAGATCTGGTAGGGATCGACACCGATGGACTCGCAGATCTGGTTAGCCTCTTCGATGGACTGGATACCGTTGGCGTTGAGAGCGGCAATCACTTGGTTGATGCGGCGCTCCTGACTCTCGAATTTCACTTCTCTTATCATAATATGTCCTCCTATTCTTTACGTGGGTCAATAGTCTTCACAACACCCTGCTCGGCTGTGGTGCGGCCATAGCGGCCCGTGAATTTCTTCACAGCCTCATTGGCGTCCATGCCGCCCTTGATGGCTTCCATCATCTTGCCTAAGTGTACATACTCATAACCGCAGACCTGAGAGTCAGCGTCCAGGAACATCTTGGTGATGTAACCTTCGGTGAGTTCGAGGTAGCGGGTGCCTTTCGACTTCGTGCCGTAAAGCGTACCAGTCTGGCTGCGGAGACCTTTGCCGAGGTCCTCAAGACCGGCTCCGATCACAAGACCGCCTTCAGAGAAAGCACTCTGGGTGCGTCCATAGACCACCTGGAGGAAAAGCTCGCGCATGGCCGTGTTGATGGCATCACACACCAGGTCGGTGTTGAGAGCCTCGAGAATGGTCTTGCCGGGCAGGATCTCAGAAGCCATGGCAGCGGAGTGGGTCATACCGGTGCATCCGATGGTCTCCACCAGGCATTCTTCGATAATACCGTCCTTGATGTTGAGGGAAAGCTTGCAGGCGCCTTGCTGGGGTGCACACCATCCGATACCATGGGTATAGCCGGAGATGTCCTTGATTTCCTTAGCCTGAATCCACTTGCCCTCCTCGGGGATGGGGGCTGGTCCGTGATGCGGACCTTTAGCAACAACACACATGTTGTTGACTTCATTGGAATAAGTCATGTTACAAAAATGTTTTTATTAATATATAATGTTGATATGTGATGACGGAAAACATGACCCGTAGGTCGGACTTTGTCCTGAATGTCCGTTGCAAAATTACGAATTAATTCTGAATTTTCATGTTCTTGCCGCTCCTTTTTCACTCGCTGCAGTCGTTTTTTTCCTCTCTTTGATATCTTATCGCTTTTTTTGTTGTAACTTTGCAAACTGAAAATGACATTTTGTGCTTATGAAAGAGGTTTTGGTGAAAGATGCTGACTTGAGAGCGGCTGCCGAGGAGGGCATGGATGCCTTCATCGACGTCTTTGTCAAGGCTACCTACGAGGCTGTCGGTGGTGAGCTGACCGCTGACACCATGGCTGAATTGTCGGCCGACCAGATCACGCTCCTCGCCTATGTCATCCTCCGCGATGAGGTCATGGACGGAGGCTTCGTGCTGCTCATCCACGACGGATACGGCGGTTTCATTTTCAAGAATCCCTTCTCGAGGATGATGAGGTCATGGGGGCTCGGCGACCTGTCCAGCATGATCAACAAAGTGCATAAGCTCTATTCGCATTACCATGAGGAAATAGAGCGCGACTACACCGACGAGGAGTTCATGGCCCTGTATGAGCGTCTGCCCATGTTCGACGACTTCGACGACGAGTTTGTCGAGAACGAGGAGGAATGGACGTCAGCCGTCGCCTGCTACATCGATGAGCACATCGATAACTTTGCTACCATAGTGAGTGAATGAGATGAATAAGGAACAGCAACTGCTCAGGAAGAAAAGTCCTGTGCAGATCAAAAATAAGAAAGCGGCATTTGAATATTTCCTGGTGGAGACTTTCATGGCGGGCATCGTGCTCACGGGTACGGAAATCAAGTCCATACGCATGGGTAAGGCTTCGCTTGTGGATACCTATTGCCTCATTATCAACGGCGAGATGTGGGTCAGGGGCATGAGCATCTCGCCCTATTTCTATGGCTCCTACAGCAATCATGAGATGAAGCGCGACCGCAAGCTCCTGCTCACCAAGCGTGAGATACACCGTTTGCAGGAAGCCACCAAGCAACCTGGATTCACCATCATCCCCACGTTGATCTTTATCGACAAGAATGGCCGTGCCAAAGTGGACATCGCCCTGGCGAAGGGTAAGAAGATGTTTGACAAGCGGCAGACGCTGAAGGAAAAGGAGGACCGGAGGGAAATGGACAGGGCCAGGAAAAATTTTTAGTATTCTCAGGTGAAAGGATTATCTCTTGACAAGGCTTTAAGAGAGCGTGTCGTCATTCTCGACGGCGCCATGGGTACGAGGATTCAGCAGTATCAACTGTCTGAGGAAGACTTTCATGGCTATATGTTCCGCAACGTCAGGGTCCTGATGAAGGGCAACAACGACGTGCTCAACCTTACCCGGCCGGATGTCATCTACGAGATCCATTGCAAGTATCTGGAGGCAGGTGCCGACATCATAGCCACCAACACGTTCAGCTCACAGCGCATCTCACAAGCCGATTATCAGTTGGAAGCCTACAGCCGCCAGCTCGCCCTTGAAGGCGCCCGGTTGGCACGCAAGGCTGCGGACGCCTATTCCACACCCGAAACTCCGAGATGGGTGGCCGGGTCGGTCGGACCGACCAACAAATCCTGTTCCATGAGTCCCGATGTCTCCGACCCGGGAGCAAGGGCGGTCACTTATGACGAACTCCTCGAAGCTTATGCCGAACAGATCGATGCCTTGATCGAGGGAGGAATCGACCTCATTCTCATTGAGACCATTTTCGACACCCTCAATGCCAAGGCTGCCATCCATGCCGCAACACAGGTCATGGAACGGCGCGGCATCTCGCTGCCCGTCATGCTTTCGGTCACCATCAGCGACCTTGCCGGCCGCACCCTGAGCGGACAGACCCTGGAGGCATTCCTCAACAGCATCAGCAGTTTCCGCATATTCTCCGTCGGACTCAACTGTTCCTTCGGAGCCAAGCAGATGAAACCCTTCCTGCAGGAACTCTCGGCCATGGCACCCTGTTATGTGTCGGCTTATCCCAATGCCGGATTGCCCAATTCGATGGGACTCTATGATGAGACCCCTGAGACCATGGCGCCGTTGATGGAAAACCTCATCGACGAAGGACTGGTCAACATCATCGGCGGCTGTTGCGGCACAGACGAGCATTTCATCCGTAAGTTCGCCGAGGTGGCGAAGGGCAAAGCCCCCAGGATTCCGGTGGCACGCGAACCTGTCATGCGGCTCAGCGGCCTCGAACCCCTCAATGTCACCCAAGAGGTGGGATTCGTCAACGTTGGCGAACGATGCAACGTGGCGGGTTCCCGCAAATTCCTGCGGCTGATCAACGAGAAGAAATACGACGAAGCGGTGGGCATTGCCCGCAAGCAGGTGGCCGACGGTGCGCTGGTCATCGACATCAATATGGATGACGGTCTGCTCGATGCAGCCCACGAGATGACCACCTTCCTCAATATCATCGCCTCCGAACCCGACATCGCACGGGTGCCCGTGATGATCGACTCCTCTGACTGGGAAGTCATCCTGGCCGGACTGAAGTGTGTGCAGGGCAAGTGCATCGTCAACTCCATCTCGCTGAAGGAGGGTGAGGAAAGGTTCTTGCAGAAGGCGCGGACCATCCGCGACTACGGCGCTGCCATGGTGGTCATGTGCTTTGATGAACAAGGACAGGCCACCTCGTATCAGCGCAGGATAGAGATAGCAGAAAGGGCTTACCGCCTGTTGACAACACGGGCTGGCATCATGCCGTGCGACATCATCATCGACCCCAATGTGCTGGCCATCGCCACGGGCATGGAGGAGCACAATGCCTACGCCGCAGACTTCATCCGCACCTGCAAGTGGATACACGACAATCTGCCCGGGGCACATGTCAGTGGGGGAGTGAGCAACCTCTCCTTCTCCTTCCGGGGCAACAACTATATCCGTGAGGCCATGCATGCCGTCTTCCTTTACCACGCCATCAGTCAGGGCATGGATTTCGGCATCGTCAATCCTGCGGCCAAGGTGACGTTCAACGACATCCCCGCTGATGAGCTCGAGATCATCGAGGAGGCGGTGCTGTGCACCACCGACGATCCCTCGGCCCGGCTCATCGCCCTTGCAGAGAAAGTCAAACAGCGGCTGGAGGCAGAGAAAGCTGCCCAAAATAGCGGCGGAGGACCTGTCGCACCGCCACAGGAAGACTGGAGGACCGGTTCCTTGGAACAGCGGCTCACGGAGTCGCTGCGTCGGGGTATCAGCGATTACCTGCCAGTCGACCTCGACGAGGCGTTGTCGCACTATCCCAAAGCCGTCGATATCATCGAGGGTCCGCTCATGGCGGGCATGAACCTGGTGGGCGAGCTTTTCGGACAAGGCAAGATGTTTCTCCCGCAGGTGGTCAAGACTGCCCGCACCATGAAACAAGCCGTGGCTTATCTCCAGCCATATATCGAGAAAGAGCGTCAGGGACAGGGCACGAAAGCCGGAAAAATCCTGCTCGCCACAGTCAAGGGCGATGTCCATGACATCGGGAAAAACATCGTCGCCGTGGTGATGGCATGCAACAACTACGAGGTGATTGACATGGGGGTCATGGTGCCGGCTAGTCAGATCGTGAGAAAGGCCGTCGAGGAGAATGTCGACATCGTCGGACTGAGCGGCCTCATTACCCCGAGTCTGGAGGAAATGGTCAATGTGGCCGTACAGTTGCGCGAGGCAGGTCTCGATATTCCTATCATGATCGGTGGGGCCACCACCAGCAAGCTCCATGTGGCGCTCAAGATCGCACCTGTCTATGGCGGTCCGGTGGTCTGGATGAAGGATGCCGCGCAGAATGCCGTCACAGCGGCAAAACTCATGGACAGCGAAGAACGGAAGTCGCTGGAGTCACAGCTCAGGTCGGATTATGGGAAGATGAGAGCTGGATATGATGAGAGTCAGCGTGAGTTGCTCTCCATCGAGGAGGCCAGAAAGCGTAAGCTCCACCTCTATGACGACCCTCAGTGAGTATTGGCGGCTTATGAAACTATTTGAATAAATGGACAGAATAAACAATATCGTATTTGATTTCGGAGGTGTCATCGTAACCCTTGATCATGCAGAGGCCGTCAGGCGTTTTAAGTCTCTCGGACTGAAAGATGCGGATGAGAGGCTGGACCCCTATACCCAGGGTGACATCTTCGGCGAACTGGAACTGGGCAGGATATCTGCGGAGGAATTCACCGAACGACTGGGTGAACTCTGTGGCCGTCCGCTCACCTTCGAAGACAGCCTTCACGCCTGGTTGGGCTACTGCAAGGAATTGCCCGAGAGAAATCTCCAGAAACTGATCCAGTTGAGGAAGCAAGGTTACAGACTCATCCTCCTTTCCAATACCAACCCGTTTATGTGGCATTGGGCCGACAGTCCCGATTTCGACGGGAAAGGAAACCCCGTGGGCCACTATTTCGACTCCGTCTACGTGAGTTACAAAGTGGGAGTGATGAAACCCGACCCGACCTTCTTCTGGCATGTGCTGATGCATGAACAGGCGCTTCCCTTTGAGACGCTTTTCATCGACGACGGACCGCGCAACGTGGCCGCAGCAAGCCAATTGGGCATCAACACCTATTGTCCCCTGAACGGAGAGGATTGGACGGAGACCATCGACCGATACCTCCATCGGGAGCATCATTGACGATTAGGAAATATTTTTACATCAGAACCATCATGACATCCAAAAGGAAAAACAAATGGCACCTGTTGCCCGACCAACCCATTACAGAACTCGACAAGCAGGTGATGTACTGGGAGAAAAAGGGTAAGGAGGTGCCTACACGCGAACTGATCCGCACGCCTGAGGAAATCGAGGGCATCAGGCGCAGCGGTGTGGTCAACACCGGTGTGCTCGACGAGGTGGCCCGGCAGATTCATGCCGGAATGAACACCCTGGAGATCGACCGGATCTGTTACGACTATTGCACAAGTCATGGAGGCACCCCGGCCTGTCTGGGTTACGAGGGATTCCCCAAGAGCGTCTGCACCAGCATCAACGAAGTGGTGTGCCACGGCATTCCCAAAGAGGAAGATGTGCTGCAGGAGGGAGACATCATCAATGTGGATTTCACCACCATCCTCGACGGCTATTTTGCCGATGCCTCACGCATGTTCATTATTGGCAAGACATCGCCTGAGTGCGAGCAACTCGTCAGGGTGGCGCGCGAATGCCTTGAGATCGGTGCCGAGGCGGCCAAACCCTACTGTTTTGTGGGTGACATCGGTCATGCCATCGAGAAGCATGCCAAGAAATACCATTATGGCGTCGTGCGAGATCTCTGCGGACATGGTGTCGGACTCAAGTTTCATGAACTCCCCGACGTGCCCCACTACGGGCACCGCGGACAAGGGATGCTGCTTGTGCCCGGCATGGTTTTCACCATCGAACCGATGATCAATATGGGCACTTGGAGAGTGTTTGTCGATGACGACGACCCATTCGGTTGGGAGGTCATCTCCGATGATGAACTGCCCAGCGCTCAATGGGAACATACTTTCCTGATGACCGAACATGGCGTGGAAATCTTGAGTTATTAGTATCATGGACAAGAAAGACATCTATATCCTGGGCATAGAGAGCAGTTGCGACGACACCTCTGCGGCCGTGCTGCGCAACGGGGTGCTGCTCAGCAATGTGACAGCATCGCAGGATGTGCACCGCGACTATGGTGGTGTGGTGCCCGAACTGGCTTCCAGGGCACATCAGCAGAATGTGGTGCCTGTGGTCGATCAGGCTATCAAACGGGCGGGCATCACCAAGGAGATGCTTTCCGCTGTGGCTTTCACACGTGGTCCCGGACTGATGGGGTCGCTGCTCGTGGGCGTGAGTTTCGCCAAGGGCTTTGCCCGGTCGCTCGGGATTCCGCTCATCGACGTCAATCACCTGCAGGGCCATGTGATGGCGCATTTCATCAAGGAGTCTGATGACGACACCTCAGCACCGCCCATGCCGTTCCTCTGTCTGTTGGTGAGCGGCGGCAATTCTCAGATTGTGAAAGTCAAGGCCTACAACGATATGGAGGTACTTGGCCAGACCATCGACGATGCTGCAGGAGAGGCCATCGACAAATGTTCCAAGGTTATGGGACTCGGATATCCCGGAGGCCCCATCATCGACCGGTTGGCACGTCAGGGGAATCCCCATGCCTATAAGTTTGCCGAACCCCATATCCCAGGCATGGACTACAGTTTCAGTGGTCTGAAGACCTCCTTCCTCTACAACCTCCGCGACTGGGTGAAGGAAGACCCTGACTTCGTGGAGCACCATAAGGAAGACCTGGCAGCAAGCCTTGAGTTCACCATCGTCGATATCCTGATGAAGAAACTGCGCATGGCCGTCAAGGAAACCCGCATCAAGCATGTGGCACTCGCTGGAGGCGTCTCAGCCAACAATGGCTTGCGCAACGCTTTCCGGGAGCATGCCGCCAAATATGGATGGAAGATCTACATCCCGAAATTCAGCTACACCACCGACAATGCGGCGATGATCGCCATTACCGGTTACTATAAATTCCTCGAAGGGGTATTTTGTCCTATCGACGCCCCCGCTTTCTCCAAAGTGACTTTCCAGTAGCAGGAAATCAGTTGAAAGGACTTATTTCGTAACAACATCAATACAATACAACCATGCAATTAGAGAGTAAAGTACTGAGCCGCGAGATACAGACGCTGCTCTATGAGTCGGGAAAGACGTTGGGCACAGCAGAGAGCTGCACAGGCGGTCGTATTGCAGAGGCCATTATCTCCATTCCCGGAGCATCAGAATACTTCAAGGGAGGCATTGTCTCCTACACCAATGAGGTGAAGGAGCGTCTCCTCCATGTCGATCATCAACTGTTGGAGGAGAAGACAGCCGTCTGTGAGGAAGTGGCTGTCGCCATGGTGGAAGGTGCCTGCGACGCGCTGAATGTCGATTATGCTATCGCAGCGACAGGCATCGCCGGACCTGGAGGCGGCACCAAGGAGATCCCCGTGGGCACGATCTGGCTCGCCTTCGGTACAAAAGGCAATGTCAGGACCCTAAAACTGGAAGAAGACGAGGGCCGCGATGTCAACTTGGCCAATGCCACTTTCAGAGCCCTTCAGGCCTTCCGTGCATATCTTGAGGATACGCTTCCCAAACCCGTTGAGGAATAATCTCCCATTTCATCGACGGCAACAAAACGAAGAAACCCAATTTCTCAAATCGAAAGGAGACACAGCAAACTTATCCCTCTCCCTTTGGGAGAGAAACAACAAACTTATCCCTCTCCCTATGGGAGAGGTTAGGTGAGGGCATTTCTCAAATCGTCGTTCATCCCCCTCACCCCCGCCTCTCCCATAGGGAGAGGGGCAGTTTCCTTTTTTGAAATCCTTTGGGAAAGAAAACAAACTAATCCCTCTCCCTTTGGGAGAGGTTAGGTGAGGGTATTTCTCAAATCGTCGTACATCCCCCTCACCCCCGCCTCTCCCATAGGGAGACGGGCAGTTTACATTTTGGAGACGCCACACTGTGACGTCTCTACTGAGCTACTCTGGGAGAGTACTTGCATACTTATCCCTCTCCCTTGGGAAAGAAAACAAACTTATCCCTCTCCCTTGGGAAAGAAAACAAACTTATCCCTCTCCCTATGGGAGAGGTTAGGTGAGGGTATTTCTCAAGTTGTCGTTCATCCCCCTCACCCCCGCCTCTCCCACAGGGAGAGGGGTAGTTTCCTTTTTTGAAATCAGTCCTTTTTCCTTTGGCGACCCTGCAAACTTACCCTCTCACGCTCTGGAGAGAAAACAAAACACAGTTTTAACGCTCTTTTTTTCTCTGTTTTTTCGGTCACCAAGGCCGATTTCTGGAAGTGTGATTACTGATAGGAGTAAAAGATTCTTAAAAATAAGTTTTTGGAATCTTTTTTAATATTATTTAGTTTGTTTTTTTCGGCCGTGATGGTTTATTGTTGTACTTTTGCGTTCAAAATCAGCGGACTGACCGCAAAAATATTGGAAATAACGACTAAAACATAATTTTTATGGCAGATTCATTCGATATCCGCGAGCTTAATTTGCGGATTGAACAGCAAAGCGCTTTCGTATCCAACCTCACCATGGGCATGGACCGCGTGATTGTAGGACAGAAACACCTCATCGACTCCCTCCTCATCGGTTTGCTCAGCGACGGGCATATCTTGCTCGAGGGTGTTCCTGGTTTGGCCAAGACCTTGGCCATCAAAACTTTGGCTCAACTCATTGATGCCAAGTACAGCCGCATCCAGTTCACTCCCGACCTCCTTCCGGCCGATGTTGTCGGTACGATGATCTATTCCCAGAAAGAGGAGAAGTTCCAGGTGAAGAAGGGACCGGTGTTCGCCAACTTCATCCTGGCCGATGAGATCAACCGTGCGCCGGCCAAAGTGCAGAGCGCATTGCTTGAAGCCATGCAGGAGCATCAGGTCACCATCGGCGACAGCACTTTCACCCTGCCTGATCCCTTCCTCGTTATGGCCACGCAGAACCCCATCGAGCAGGAGGGCACTTACCAGTTGCCGGAAGCTCAGGTTGACCGTTTCATGCTCAAGGCTGTGATCGACTATCCCACGTTGCAGGAGGAGAAACTCATCATCCGTGAGAACCTGCATGGCAGTCTGCCTGAGGTCAAGCCCGTGACCACCGCTCAGGAGATTGTCGCCGCCCGCGACGTGGTCCGCCAGGTCTATATCGACGAGAAGATCGAACAGTACATCGCCGACATCGTCTTCGCCACCCGTTATCCCGACCGTTACGGACTCAATGATATGCGCGACCTCATCAGTTTCGGAGGTTCACCGCGCGCCAGCATCAACCTGGCCAAGGCCGCCCGCGCCTATGCCTTCATCAAGCGGCGTGGCTTCGTCGTGCCCGAGGATGTGAAGGCCATCGCTCATGATGTGCTCCGCCACCGCATCGGACTGACCTACGAGGCAGAGGCCAGCAATGTCCGCAGTGAGGAAATCGTCAGCCGTATCATCAACAAAGTGGAGGTTCCTTGATGGAGACATCAGAGTTGCTGAAAAAAGTCCGCCAGATTGAGATCCGGACGCGCCGGCTGAGCCAGAACATCTTCGCAGGGCAGTACCACTCGGCTTTCAAGGGCCGTGGTATGGCTTTCTCGGAGGTGAGGGAATATCAGTATGGCGATGATGTCCGTGATATCGACTGGAACGTGACCGCGCGCTTCCACAAACCCTTCGTCAAGGTGTTTGAGGAGGAGCGTGAACTGACCGTCATGTTGCTCGTTGACGTCAGCGGCTCGCTTGATTTCGGAACCGTGAGACAGACTAAGCGAGACATGGTAGCCGAGATTGCCGCCACGCTTGCCTTCAGCGCCATCCAGAACAACGACAAGATCGGTGTCATCTTCTTCTCCGACCAGATAGAGAAATACATCCCGCCCAAGAAGGGCCGCAAGCATATCCTCTACATCATCCGTGAGATGCTTGATTTCAAGCCCCAGAGCCTGCGCACCGACGTGGGCATGGCCGTGGAGTTTCTCACCCGGGTGATGAAGCGCAGTTGTACGGCCTTTCTCCTGAGTGATTTCTTCGTCAGGAGCGACTTTGAGAACCAGCTCACCATCGCCAATCAGAAGCACGATGTGGTGGCCATCCAGGTCTATGACCAGCGGGCCAAGGAATTGCCTGACGTGGGCCTCATGCGGATCAGGGACGCTGAGACTGGCCATGAGATGGTGATCGACACGGGCAGCAAGCGGCTCCGCCATGCCCATACGGCCTACTGGATGAAGCGGCAGGCACAGCTCCGCCAGGTGTTCACCAAGAGCAACGTTGATAACATCTCCATCTCGACCAAGGACGATTTCGTCAAGTCGCTGAGGATGCTGTTTGATATGAGAACTTAAATTGCTTATGCCCATGAGAAGTTTTTGTCTATCCATCATATTGGCATGCCTGACGCTGACGCTTCCGGCCCAGGTGTCGGTCGAGACGAAGATCGACCCTGTCGAGCTGTTCATCGGCGAACAGGCCCATCTCACCCTGAGCGTCACGATGAAAAAGGGACAGCAGGCGCAGTTCCCCGACTACCAGTACACGCAGCCGCTCACCCCTGGCGTGGAGGTTCTCGAGATGAAGGACGGCGACACGCTGCATCTCGACAACGACATGGTGAAGGTGTCCAGACAATACACCATCACTTCATTTGACGACACGCTCTATTACCTCCCTCCCATGAAGGTGAAGGTCGATGGCAAGGAGTATGAGAGCAAGAACCTTGCCCTCAAGGTGCTCACCATCGAGGTGGACACCCTCCATCCCAACCAGTTCTTCCCGCCCAAGGGCGTGCAGAACAACCCCTTCCAGTGGAGCGACTGGAGCTTGCTGTTCTGGCTGAGCGTGCTCATGGTGCTGCTCACCGCTCTGGTCTATTATCTCTACATCCGGTTGCGTGACAACAAACCCGTCATCTCGCGCATACGCATCATCCGTCATCTGCTGCCACATCAGAAGGCAATGATGACCATCCAGCGCATCAAGTCTGACAACATCGAGATCTCAGGTGACCAGAAAGAGTTCTACACACGGCTGACCGACACGCTGCGCACCTACCTCGAGGAGCGCTTCGGCATCCAGGCCATGGAGATGACGAGCGGCGAGATCATCGAGCAGCTCAAGCAGGAGGAGGACCAGACGAAGATCGCCGAGTTGCGTGAACTCCTCGAGACTGCCGACCTCGTGAAGTTTGCCAAGCACTCCGCGATGCTCAATGAGCGCGACCGCAACCTGGCCAGCGTGGTGGAGTTCATCGAGACCACCAAGCGCGAGGACATGCCCACAATCGAGAAAATCCAGCCTCAGCTCACCGACAGCGAGAAGCGCACCAAGCGCTCCCGCATCATCCTCATCACCCTCATCACCGTGGGAGGACTCGCCGCCCTTGGCCTTCTGGCCTATGTGTTGTGGCAGGTGTCGCTGCTGCTGATATGAGAATCTTGTAAACCGTAACACGAAAATGGAATTCGCTGACAAAGGATATTTCCTACTGCTGCTGTTGCTCATACCCTATGTGCTGTGGTATTTCCTTTACAGGAAGAAGACAGAGCCCACGATGCGCATGAGCGACACCTTCCCTTACCGTTTCGCTCCCAAGAGCTGGAAGGTGAGGCTTCTCCATCTGCCCATGCTGCTCCGCATGCTGGCTTTCGTCATGCTCGTATGTGCGCTTGCCAGACCGCAGACCCGCAATTCCTGGGGAGAGAAGACGGTGGAGGGCATTGACATCATGCTCTCGATGGATGTCTCCACCAGTATGTTGGCCGAGGACCTCAAACCCAACCGCCTGGAGGCCGCCAAGGACGTGGCTGCGGAGTTCATCTCCGGCAGGCCCGACGACAATATCGGTCTCAACATCTTCGCTGGTGAGGCCTTCACACAATGTCCGATGACCACTGATCACCAGTCGCTTATCAACCTGCTTCTCAACGTGCGGACCGACATCGCCGCCAAAGGCCTCATCGAGGATGGTACGGCCATCGGCATGGGACTTGCCAACGCTGTCAGCCGCTTGCAAGACAGCAAGGCCAAGAGCAAGGTGGTCATCCTGCTGACCGACGGCAGCAACAACCGCGGCGACATCTCGCCGATGACGGCTGCGGCTATCGCCAAGAGCTTCGGCATCCGTGTCTATACCATCGCCGTGGGCACCAACAAGGTGGCCCGCTATCCCATGATGGTGGGTGGTACCGTGCAGTATGTCAACATGACGGCGGAGATCGACACCAAAACGCTCCGCGACATCGCTGCCACCACCGACGGCAATTTCTACCGTGCCACCAACAAGGAGGAGCTGAAGAAAATTTACCAGGACATCGACAAATTAGAGAAAACGAAATTCGACGTGAAGAATTTCAGCAAGCGCTATGAGGCCTACCTGCCTTTCGCCATCGTGGCCGGCCTGGCCTTGCTGTTGGAGATCCTGCTGCGCATCTCCGTCTTCCGCCGCATACCCTAAAAAAGTGCCAGATATGTTTAGATTCGAGAATCCCATATTCCTCTATTTCCTGGTCATCATCCCCGTGCTGGTGGCCGTGAGGTTCTTCTTCGACCGCCGGCGGCTCAAGCGCGTCAAACGGTTCGGCGACCCCGAACTGGTGGGGCAGATGATGGAGGATGTTTCGAAATACAGGCCCAAAGTGAAGTTCTGGCTGCTCACCGCAGCCCTCACGCTCATCATCATCATGCTCGCAAGGCCCCAGATGGGTACGCGCATCAGCCGTGACAAGCGGCAGGGCATAGAGGCCATCATCTGTATGGACATCTCCAACTCGATGCTGGCTACTGACGTGGTGCCCTCACGCCTGGCCAAGAGCAAACTGCTCGTCGAGAACATGGTCGATAAGTTTGTCAACGACAAGGTCGGACTCATCGTCTATGCCGGCGACGCCTTCGTCCAGCTCCCCATCACCAGCGACTATGTGTCGGCCAAGATGTTCATGCACAGCATCAACCCGTCGCTCATCGCCTCGCAGGGCACAGACATCGCCGCCGCCATCAACCTGGCCATGCTGAGTTTCACCCCCGACGAGAAGGCCGGCAAGGTCATCATCGTCATCACCGACGGCGAGGACCATGAGGGCAAGGCTCTCGAGATGGCCAAGGCCGCCAAGGAGAAAGGCATCCGGGTCTTCATCCTCGGTGTGGGCACGACCAAGGGATCCACCATCCGCATGGCCGACGGTCATTACCTGACCGATAACACCGGTGAGACCGTCATCACACGTCTCAACGAGAATATGTGCAAGGAGATCGCTTCCGCCGGCAGCGGCACCTATATCCATGTCGACAACACCGGTGAGGCGCAGCGCCGGCTCGATGATGAGATCACCAAGATGCAGAAAGGCGAGGTGGAGACCATCATCTACAGTGAATATGACGAGCAGTTTCAGGCTGTGGGCATCATCGTCCTCCTTCTGCTGCTCATCGAGACCGTCATCCTGGAGCGCAAGAATCCGCTCCTGCGCAACGTGAAGCTTTTCAAAAGACGTAACACACCAAAAATGACACAGGCAAATGAGGCTTAACATCAGATACATATTGATGGCCTTCATGGCCATGGCTTTCTCCGTCGCCTCGCAGGCACAGACCGACCGGCAGCATGTCAGGCAGGGCAACAGGCTCTTTAGACAAGGTGCCTACGACAAGGCTGAGGTGGAATATATGAAAGCCCTCTCGAAGAACGAGAACAACACCCAAGCCACCTACAACCTTGGTTGTTCGATGATGATGCAGGGGAAGGACTCGGCAGCCGTCGTGCAGTTTCAGCAGGCCGGCAAGGCGGAGCCCAACAAGATCCGCCGGGCGATGGCATACCACAACATCGGCGTGGTCATGCAGCAGCACCAGCAATATGCCCAGGCCATAGAAGCCTATAAGGAGGCCCTTCGCAACAATCCCGCCGACAATGAGACCCGTTATAATCTGGAACTCTGCAAGCGGCAGCAGAAGCAGAACCAGCAGGACCAGAACAGCGGTGGCGGCGAAGACAAGAAAGACCAGAACAAGGACGATCAGAAGAAGGATCAGAACAAGCAGAACCAGAAAGACCAGAACAAAGATAAGGACCAGAACCAGAAGGACCAGCAGCAGGATCAGTCCGGCCAGCAGCAGATGAGCAAGGAAAACGCCCAGCGCCTGCTCGACGCTGCCATGCAGGAGGAGAAACGCACCCAGGACAGGTTGCAGAAAGCCATGCAGCAGCCCCGGAGGAAAATCCTTCAGAAAAACTGGTGATACCATAATGATGCGAAGAAAATGAGAAGTTATCAGCTTTTATATCTGTTGATGTGGATGGCATGCACCGCCAGTGCCCAGCGCATCGTCGTGCACGCTCCATCGAGAGTGACGGCGGGCGAGACCTTCCGCCTCGAATATACCATCAACACCAACGACGTGGACGGACGGTTGCAGCTCGGCAACATCCCCGACGCCTTTGAAGTGGTTTATGGGCCAAGTGTCTCGCAGCAGCAGAGCTACAGCATGGTCAACGGCCATACGAGCAGTTCATCGTCCATCACCTACACCTATATGCTCATGGGCACCAAGAACGGCACGTTCACCATCCCGGCCGCTCATGTGAGTGTCGGCAACAACACCATCTCGTCAGAGTCGGTGAAGGTGACCGTGGCCGGCAATGCTTCAGGAGCAGGGTCTTCAGGCACCAAGTTCCATCAGGATGAAGACCGCCATCCGCAGATGAGAAGCGCAGGGTCGCCGATTTCCAACAGCGACCTCTTCATCCGGGTGAGCGCCAACAAGACGCATGTGCATGAGCAGGAACCTATCCTCCTGACCTACAAGGTTTATACCTTGGTGGAACTCACCCAGCTCAATGGCAAGATGCCCGACCTCACGGGATTCCATTCCCAGGAAGTGGAACTGCCGCAACAGAAGAGTTTCCATGTCGAGAATGTCAATGGACGCAACTACAAGTGTGTCACCTGGAGCCAGTATGTGATGTATCCGCAGATGACAGGAAAACTGGAGATACCGAGCATCACGTTCAAGGGCATCGTCGTGCAGGAGAACAGAAACGTGGACCCGTTTGAGGCTTTCTTCAATGGTGGCTCGGGCTATGTCGAGGTCAACCGCGACATTGTGGCTCCCGGTCTGACCGTGCAGGTCGATTCACTTCCCACACGTCCCACCAACTTCTCCGGTGGCGTGGGCAAGTTCAATATCTCCGCACAGTTGGAGAAAAACGAGGTGAGGGCCGGCGACCCGCTCAAGCTCAGAGTGGTGGTAGGCGGCATCGGCAACCTCAAACTCATCAAGCAGCCCGTTGTTGATCTGCCTACCGACTTCGACAAGTATGACCCGGAGGTGACCGATAAGACCAAACTCACGGCCAATGGCGTAGAGGGCAACATGGTCTATGACTTCATCGCCGTGCCGCGCAATCCCGGCAAATACACCATTCCGGCGGTGGAACTCACTTATTACGACACGGGCGCCAATGGCTACCGCACCGTCAAGACCCAGCCCTTCGAACTCACGGTCACTCCTGGCGACGGGACGGGGTCGGTGAGTGATTTCACCGATATGAAGGACAAGGACATCCGGCCCATCAAGAAAGGCCGCACCGATATCCACAAGGCTGATGAGTTCTTCTTCGAGTCACCGGCCTATTGGGTGTGGATGATTGTGCCTCTGATCATCTTCTTCGCCTTGCTTGCTGTATTCCGGAAACGCGCACTCGACAATGCCGACATCATCAAGATGAAAGCCAAGAATGCCAACAAAGTGGCGACAAAGCGTCTGCGCACGGCCAACCGCTTGATGCTCAAGGGAGAGAACACCCAGTTCTACGACGAGGTGCTGAAGGCCTTGTGGGGCTATGTGGGTGACAAGCTCAACATGCCCGAGGAAGCACTCTCTCGCGACAATGTGAGTGAGCGGCTCAGCGCCCAGGGCGTCGGACAGCAGATTGTCGATAAGTTCATCGGCGCACTTGATGAATGTGAGTATGAGCGCTATGCTCCCGGCGATGCCAAGGGCAATATGAACAAGACTTTTGAATCGGCTATGACAGCCATCACCGAAATCGAGAACGCCATGAAAGGAAAGAAGAACCACAAAGCGGCTTCGATGGTGCTGCTTGCCCTCCTGTTAGTGCCGCTGTCGGCAGGTGCGGTCACCAAGTCCAATGCCGATGCGGAATATGCCAAGGGCAACTACCAGCAGGCCATCGTCGATTATGAGGAATTGCTCCAGAACGGGGTAAGCGCCGATCTATACTACAACCTCGGCAACGCCTACTTCCGCACAGAGAATATCACCAAGGCCATCCTCAACTACGAACGTGCCCACATGCTCTCTCCGGGAGATGAGGACATCCAGTTCAACCTGCAGTTCGCACGTTCCAAGACCATCGACAAGATCACGCCCCAGTCGGAGATGTTCTTCGTGGGTTGGTATCACTCGCTGGTCAATCTCACCAGCGTTGACAGATGGGCCTATACAGCCGTGGTCAGCATCATCCTTGTTCTCGTCTTGTTGCTGATGTATCTCTTCGCTGAGAACATCACCCTGCGCAAGATCGGGTTCTATGGGGCTGTGGCTTCGCTGCTGCTCTTCCTTTTGGCCAATCTGTTCGCCTTCCAGCAGAAACGGATGCTGGAGGACCGTTGCGGAGCCATCGTCATGTCGTCATCGGTCAACGTGAGGAAATCGCCTGCCGAGAAGGCCGAGGCAGCCTTCGTGCTCCACGAGGGCACCCGGGTGGATATCACCGACAAGTCGATCAAGGGCTGGCGTGAGGTGCGCCTTGCCGACGGCCGCGAGGGATGGGTTGAAGACGGGAAAATCGAGGAAATCTGACCTGCTGCCCATGGACCTGCAATCGGTGATAGAGATAGACCGGCAACTGCTCGGCGTGTTCAACGGCCATCACTCCATGTTTTTCGACACGCTGATGGTCACGCTCACCTCCGGGGTGACGTGGATACCGCTGTATATTGCCCTGCTCTATCTTGTGGTCAAGAACAATGAGACCATGGCGCAGATTGGTCTGGTCATGGCTTGTTGCGCCCTGTGCTTCCTGATCACGGAGTTTGTCACCGAAGGATTGGTGAAACCGGCTGTCGCCCGGCCGAGGCCCGGCAATGATCCGGAATGGATGTATGCCGTGCATGTCGTCAACAACCGGCGCGGGCTCGACTACAGTTTCTTCTCTGCCCATGCGTCCAACACGTTCGGCATCGCCATGTTCTTCTGCCTGCTCGTGCGCAACCGGGTGTTCTCGTGGCTGATGGTCACCTGGTCGCTCGTCAATTGCTATACACGACTTTATCTGGCCATGCATTATCCGTCCGACATCCTTGTGGGACTGGCCTTCGGAGCCTGCGTGGGCAGTTTGGTCTATGGCCTGTATCGGTTGGTCTTCAAGCAGATTTCTCCCAACCAGCATTACATCTCGTCGCAATACACGTCGTCGGGATACAGCCTGGCCGATGTCGATGTGGTAGCCTGTGTGCTTGTCCTCACCTATCTCATGGCTATCGTCTTCTCATTGACCATGCATTGAAAAAAATCGTTGTTATGGAAACCAGACAAATCAGGATCAGTGATTATAATTACCCGCTCCCCGATGAGCGGATTGCCAAGTTCCCCCTGCCGGAGCGCGACTCGTCGAAGTTGCTGCTCTATCGGCATGGAGAGGTGAGCGAGGACGTGTTCCGCTCCTTGCCCGACTATATCCCCGCAGGGTCGGTGATGGTGTTCAACAACACCAAAGTGATCATGGCGAGGCTGCATTTCCGCAAAACCACAGGTGCACTGATTGAGGTCTTTCTCCTCGAACCGGTGGCTCCCTCCGACTATCAGGTGATGTTTCTCTCCAACCACCGTTGTGAGTGGTGCTGCCTGGTGGGCAACCTCAAGAAATGGAAGGAGGAACCCCTCTCGCGCACTTTCGAGGTCGATGGCAAGACCATCACGCTCAGAGCCACGAGGGTGGGGGAGATGAGCACGGGACAGCGCGTCATGCTCGAGTGGGACAACCCGGAGGTTACGTTCGCCGAGATTCTCGATGTGGCGGGCGAACTACCCATTCCCCCCTATCTGAACCGTGAGTCGCAGGAGAGCGACAAGACGACTTACCAGACGGTCTATTCCAAGGTCAAGGGCAGTGTCGCTGCTCCCACCGCAGGCCTGCATTTCACCGAGCGGGTGCTTCGGAGCCTCGATGAGAAAGGCATCCACCGCGAGGAACTCACCTTGCATGTAGGCGCCGGCACCTTCCGGCCCGTCAAAAGCCAACAGATCGAGGGCCATGAGATGCATTCCGAGCATTTCTGTGTGCAGCGCTCCACCATCCAGCGTCTGTTGGACGGACTGGGACATATCGTGGCCGTGGGCACGACGAGCGTGCGCACCCTCGAGAGCCTCTATTATATCGGTGTGCAGATGGCCAATGGCAGGATAGCTGATGGACAGCCTGTCCATGTCACCCAGTGGGAACCCTATGACAATCCCACGTCACTGCCCGTCGCTGAAGCGCTGGAGGCTGTCCTCCGCTATCTCGACGATCACCATCTCCAGGCCTTGCATGCTTCCACGCAGATCATTATCGCTCCGGGCTATGACTACAAACTGGTCAACATGCTGGTCACCAACTTCCATCAGCCGCAGAGTACCCTGCTCCTGTTGGTCAGCGCTTTCCTGCATGGAGACTGGCACCGTGTCTATGACTATGCGCTTGCCCACGATTTCCGTTTCCTGAGCTACGGCGACAGTTCGCTGCTCATTCCTTGAACCCTTAATCACAGCAAACAATGAAAATAGGAGATAAAGTCAGATTTCTCAGCGAGACCGGCGGCGGACGTGTTGCCGGTTTCAAGGGAAAGAACATCGTCCTCGTCGAGGATGAGGATGGATTTGAGATACCCACGCCCATCAACGAGGTCGTGGTGGTGGAAACCGATGATTACAACATCGCCAAGGTGCACACATCGGCCGTTCCCGACTTCAAGAAAAGCACAAAGGCACCGCAACCTGTCGAGGTGGAACCCGCCGACAAGGAGATCACCTTCAAGGCTCCCGTCGAGGAGCGGAAGGGCGGCGATGCGCTCACGGCCTTCTTCGCCTTCGTGCCCATCGATATCAAGTCGATGACTACGACCCGCTTCGAGGCCTATTTCGTCAATGACAGCAATTACTACATGCGGTTCTCCTACTTCCTGGCTGAGGGCAACAGTTGGCAACTGCAGTTTACGGATGAGGTGGAGCCCAACACCAAACTCTTCATCGAGGAGTTTGGACATGAGCATCTCAACGACATGGAACATGCCTGCGTGCAGGTGCTGGCTTACAAGCGCGGCAAGGGCTTCCTGCTCAAACCTCCCGTTGATGTGCAGTTCCGCATCGATCCGGTCAAGTTTTACAAGCTCCATACGTTCCGCGAGAATGATTTCTTCGAGACCCCGGCTTTGCTCTATCCCATCATCGAGCACGATGTGCCCACTCGGCCATTGGTGATCGATGCCCAGCAACTCAAGCGCCAACTCTATGGTGACCGTGAACCTGCCCGCAAGACTTCGCAGGAGAAGGGTCAGCAGGGCAACGACTATGTCCGTCGTTATGAGGGGCAGCAGAGTAGGGGGAAGGCACCGCTCCGTCGTCAGCAGGGCGACATCCTCGTGGTCGATCTCCATGCCTCCGAGGTCTTGGATACCACCGCCGGCATGTCATCGGCAGACATTCTCAACTACCAGTTGGATGTCTTCCGCCGCACGCTTGACGAGCACAAGAACGCCAAGGGCAAGAAGATTGTCTTCATCCACGGCAAGGGGGAGGGTGTGCTGCGCCAGGCCCTCATTCAGGAACTGAGATACAAATACAAGAAATACACCTATCAGGATGCCTCGTTCCAGGAATATGGATACGGAGCGACCCAGGTGACCATCCGATAACTTTTTAATCCTACAGACATGAAAAACGGATTCTTTACCGTGGCTGCAGCTGTTCCGGCAGTGAGAGTGGCCGACAGCAATTACAATTTGCATCAGATCGAGAACCTCATCGCCCAGGCAGAGGGCAAGGGCGTGGAGGTGGTCGTCTTCCCCGAACTGTCCATCACGGGTTACACCTGCCAGGACTTGTTCGGACAATATCACCTGCTCGAAGAGTCGGAGATGGCAGTGCTCATGCTGCTCGACTTCACCCGGAAACTCGATATCATCAGCATCGTGGGCGTCCCCGTCATGGTGGACAACCTGTTGCTCAACTGCGCTGTCGTCATCCAGCAGGGGAACATCCTCGGCATCGTGCCCAAGACCTACCTGCCCAACTACAGCGAGTTCTACGAGAAAAGATGGTTTGCCTCCGCCCAGGACCTGCATCCCACCGAAATCCGTTTCGCCGGACAGCGCATCATGGTCTCCCCGGCACCACAGATTTTCCGTACGGCAGAGAACGTGCGCTTCGGCATCGAGATCTGTGAGGACGTGTGGGCTCCCACACCGCCCAGCAACCATCTCGCACTGGCCGGCGCAGATGTCATCTTCAATCTCTCGGCCTCCGATGAACTGATCGGCAAGCACGACTATCTGAAGGCCTTGTTGGCACAGCAGAGCGCGCGCACCATCTCCGGCTATGTCTATGCCGGATGCGGTTTCGGCGAGAGTACACAGGATGTGGTCTATGGCGGCAATGCCATGGTCTATGAGAACGGCAAATTGCTGGTGGAGGGCGAGCGTTTCTCCTTCGATCCCCAACTCGTCATCAGCCAGGTGGATGTGGAATTGCTTCGCTCCGAACGGCGCTCCAACACGACTTTCGTCAATGCCCAGCGCCCGACAAGCGAGGAGAGAAGGGCTGGCGAGGAAAACTTCATCGACTGCCTCATGCCGATGTTCCGACAAGGTGACGAACTCGGACGGCAGCCATTACCCTTCCGCACCATCGACCCCCATCCTTTCATCCCCGCCGACAGTGAGATGGTGGCAAAATGCGAGGAAATCTTCAATATCCAGGTGGCCGGACTGGCCAAGCGACTGGTACATACCCATAGCCAGAAGGTGGTGATCGGCATCAGTGGCGGACTCGACTCCACACTGGCCCTGCTCGTCTGCGTGAAGACCTTCGACAAACTGGGCTATGGCCGCAAGGGCATCATCGGAGTCACCATGCCGGGATTCGGAACATCCGGGCGCACCTATCACAATGCCGTCAGTCTCATGGAGAGCCTGGGCATCACCATGATGGAAATCAGCATCGCCAAGGCGGTCACCCAACATTTCGAGGATATCGGCCATAACCCCGACAACCACGACGTGACGTATGAGAACAGCCAGGCCAGGGAACGCACCCAGATCCTGATGGATCTCAGCAACCGTCTCGGCGGACTGGTCGTCGGAACTGGCGACCTCTCCGAACTCGCCCTTGGATGGGCCACCTATAATGGCGACCACATGTCGATGTATGGTGTCAATGGCAGCGTGCCAAAAACCCTTGTCAGTTATCTCGTGAGGTATGTGGCCCTGAATGGGGTGGATGAGAAATCCAAGAAGACCCTGCTCGACATCGTCGATACGCCGATCAGTCCAGAACTGGTGCCCCTCGATCAGGAAGGCAATATCCAGCAGAAGACCGAGGATCTCGTCGGACCTTACGAACTCCATGACTTCTTCCTCTATTATTTCCTGCGCTTCGGTTTCAGGCCCGCCAAACTCTTCCTGTTGGCCAAGAGGGCTTTTGATGGCAGCAATCCCTCTGCCGGCCAGTATGATGACGAGACACTGAAAAAATGGCTCACCACCTTCATCCGTCGCTTCTTCAGTCAGCAGTTCAAGCGCTCCTGTCTGCCCGACGGTCCCAAAGTGGGGTCTGTCAGCCTTTCACCAAGGGGTGACTGGCGTATGCCAAGCGATGCCTCTTCCGCCACATGGCTGAAAGAATGCGAGACCTTGGGGGCGTAAAATGTGCAAAGGATTTCACAAAATCACTTTTTTGGAAAAAAAAACATGAATTTCTTGCAAGATTACAAATAAAGCATTACCTTTGCACCGCATTTAAGAGAAAATGCTGCGGTAAACGCCAACCGGTAAGGAAGTTTGGGTGAGTGGCTGAAACCAGCAGTTTGCTAAACTGCCGTACGGGTTACCGTACCGGGGGTTCGAATCCCCCAGCTTCCGCACACTTTTGAAATAAATACCAAATCAAATATGGTGGATTCATCTAATGGTTAGGATACAAGATTCTCAATCTTGGCATAGGGGTTCGATTCCCCTATCCACTACCAAAAGCACCTTGTAAGTCTTTGATTTACAAGGTGCTTTTTTTGGCTCGCCAAAGAAAAATGCGGTAGTATGATGAGGAATGGGCATCATCAATTCTCCAGCCATAAGTTTGCTGTGTCTCCAGAACATGCGAGGGAATAGTTTGCTGTGTCTCCCAAGGGAAAAGGACAGATCTCAAAAAGGAAACTGCCCCTCTCCCTCAAGAAAGAGACGTCAACATCGTGGATGGAAAGAAAGTGATTGTGAGATAAATGCCTAATAGTCAATGCTGATTGAAAATACCCAATTTTAAACGGTACAAAAACAGTGCAAACCTCAACAATGAAAAAAGGCCTTTTTCCATTGTTGAGGTGCAGCCTGTTTTCATACGAAGTATAACTTTTTATTACCCGATAATGGATTCTTTGCTGTCGCTTTGTTGAATTTTTTGACAATCATAAAGCGGTCGAGAAGCAACAAAGTTTAAGATTTGGTTAAGATGGTTTAAGTATAGCCTAAGTTTGAAAACTCTGCGAAATCTTGTTATTTAGCCACTTTTCGCAGAGTCATTTTATAATTGGGGCAATTGTGCCGTTTGCCAAGCCAGGCTTGTTACAAAATCTTATTGTGGGTTTTCATCTGGAACGTGAGTAGTGGGGTAAGAAAACGTTCTCTTTACCTTATTTTGATGACAAATAAGTTGTAGTTGCTGGAAATATTGTAACTTTGCTGCAAAGTTGTAAACAGAAGACGATATGGCGGTTAATCCTCTTTCACCATCAGCGAATCTAAGAGTTCTACCCGACTCGTGTCTTTTTCGTAAATTAATAACAGAATTAAATCAATGAAGAAAATCATCCTTTTTCTTACCCTCAGTTTTGTTACCCTGAACACATTGTCACAAAACAATTCTGGCAACTGCCCCGGCTGGCTTTGGGCTGTCAGTGGCAACGGACTTGCGCAGAAATCCTACCTCTTCGGCACATGCCATGGCGACGGGCACAACTTTACGAAGGAGGAATTGCTTGGCATACCTGGTATTGAGAACGCGCTGAAGGAGGTGAAAGTCGTTCTTTTTGAAGGAGGTATGAATGCGGAAACGACCAAAGCTGATTCTACTGAATTTGTTGCAGAAATTGAGAAATTGAAAAATTTTCTCAAAAATCCCGGCCCAGAATACATGATGCCGGAAGGAACCTACTATAAACCGTTGTTCGATAGCATTGCTCACTTTAATGAAGTAAACAAGTTTCTTTACTACAAGATGAAGGATCCTGAGTATTGGAAAAAGAATCCACGCTACTGGTTAGGTCGCATACGTCTCTATATCGGCTTTATTTGGAAACGAGGTACTCCTGTAGATGTCGTCTTGAAACAAGAAACAGACAATCGCGGCATCGAGGCAAGATATGTGGAGAAACGCGATTCTTTACATGGTATGATTCTCTCAAATTTTACAGACACAGAAGTAATCGACACTCTGCCGATAAAGAAACAGGCCGACATGCTCTATTCAATTGTACACTACATTATAAACAGTGACAGCCTGTCTAGTTGGTATAAGCAGTTTGCCAATGTGTATCTTGAGAACGACACCTGTAAGATGGAAAGTTTCTTAAGGGAAGCTGGTTTTGTTCCAGGCACGGAAACTGAGGGCACTCAGAAGAAGATCATATACGACCGTAACGTGGAATGGATTCCCGTCATCAAGAGAAACTTTTCTGAGGTGCCCTGCATAGTAGCCGTCGGATGCCGCCATTTGCTTGGCAGCGAATCGCTGATAGCCATGCTAAGGCGTGAAGGCTATACGGTCGAAGCGGTGAAATAATACAAATGTTTTTCATGACCTTTAATGACACCGTCGCAAAACGTATTTATATTCTTGTGGAATGAATTGAAAGCCAAGTTCATGAACATCGTCATCTACGACAAGGATGGGAGGCGCATCAATGAAGTTTATGGTGAATTGGGTCGATAATAAGATAATTGTTGTGCCATTTTTCTGATGAATACTGCCTATGTCCAATTCATATCCGTGAAAAATTGTATATCTTGATCAAGCCATCATAATATGATTTACGTCGTTTCCTTGATTACCCCCAACAGATCCTTTTTTCTCATTACATTGTTTTTAAGGTTTATTTTCATGTCCTTTCACTATTTCTTCTGGTCTTTGATTTCGTGAACGAACGTGGCTTTGTTGGTCTCAGCATTGTAAAAGATATAGCCGTCCAAGGCGGTGCTGAGCACTGCTGTATCCGTCATATCCCCATGATAGAGCAAGAAGTTGCAAATATCAGTTGGCGTGATATACGGATTGTCTTTCAGATGAGAATGGAATGCGGTCTCGCCTTCATTGGAGATGGGTATGAACGAACGATGATACCGCCGGAATGCTTTTATGTTGCAGTCATTGTCGAAGTCAAAGCTGAAGTCATTGCCGAAAGGGATGATGCCGGTACGCTCCACGCCTTGCAGTATGTACATACGGGTGGTATTGGCATCGATACGGACGAAGTCAAAGTTCGGACGGCCATAGTCAGGGTTGTAACGCAGGCTGTCGCCGTATTGCTCAATGGCATTTTTAAGCATGAGTTTTTTCTTTTCCAATATTCCTCTTTCATTTTCCGAAATGGGTCGCGAATCGTAGGAGACGGTTTGTTTCTTGTTGTTGAGGTCGTATCGGAATTCGAAAATACAGTTTTTCTGCTCCTTGTCCATAAAAACGACACTCCACGTATTGTTTGTAGGTTGCCATATAAAACTGTTTCCAATCTCATCAACACGGTAATGGGCCAGCAAGGAGTCGGATGACACCCAGTTGACATACTCGGCGACGTACAGGTTATATCCTTCGGTACAGATGCTGTCTAGTGCGTCTGTTATCACCCCGGCTTTTTCTATCATCTCCTTTGTCGGACCCTGTGCCCATCCCGTGCTTACTGCAAGGAATAGAAGTACGAATAGTATAGATCTTTTCATAGTCATTGATGTCCTAATTGATTCTATCATACAACGGAATAATATATTCACGTATTATTGCAATAATAAAACTACCAAGTCCTACTAGCCCTGTTAACTCGTTCAAATACCCTGCAAAAATAGGAAATCTATTTCAAATTGAAAAAACTATTAATCATTATTTTACTTATACCATATTTATGGTATGCAGAATGCCCCCTAAGTGGGATTGTGGGAAAGTAAAAACCACAGTAACTTTACACCGTCGAAATGACAAAAATGACAAATACAGAAATATAAGGGAATTATTGTTATGAAAAAATGAACAAACGAATGCTTAACCATTCAATGAACGTTAGTATGGGAAGGATGCATGAGTGTTTGGACGCCAGACACATCAAAAAATGAAAAAAAATCATTATCTTTGCAGCGATGAAGAGAACACTGATTTGGATTGGTGCACTCGTAGTGGGTGCAGTGTTGGGGCTGTTGGGACTTGGATGGCTCAACGACGTGATGAACTTCGTGGCAACGGTATATACGCGGTTGTTCCAGTTACTCGCCGTTCCCACGATTGTGCTGGCCGTCATCACCACCTTCGCCACCTTCGGCTCAAAGGGTTCAGGCCGCATTTTTGGCCGCACGCTCATCTATACACTGCTCACTACTTTCGCCGCTGCTGCCGTAGGAGCGGTGCTGTTCATGCTGATCGCTCCAGGCAATTTAGACCTCTCCAACCTCTCCTTGGACAAGACCATAGGCGCGCCTGCCCCCCAGGGCGATTTAGAGGACGTTTCTTATTATTCCCACGTCATCAGCATCATCCCCAACAACATCGTCCGTCCTTTCCTCGAAGGCAATGTGCTCTCGTTGCTCTTGCTGGCTTTTGCCGTAGGCATCGGACTATCGAAGTTGCCCGACAGCGAAAACAAAGCTGTCGTGACAAAGGGGCTGTTGGGGTTGCAGGAATTGCTCTTCCTGCTCATCCGCGGGCTCATCTGGGCGCTGCCGTTGGGCATAGTGGCTTTCTCGGCCCAGTTGTCGGCGCAAGTGTCGGCAGGTGTGATGGCCGACAGCATTGGCAAGTATGTGCTCGTGGTGCTGGGTGGCAATGTTGTCCAGTTCTTCGTCGTCCTGCCCTTGTTCCTCTTTGCCCGGGGACTCAATCCCATTCATGTTTTGGGCAAGATGATGCCCGCCGTGCTGATGGCGCTGTTCACCAAGAGCAGCGCTGCAACTCTGCCCGTCACGATGGAGACAGCCGAAGGGCGTTTGGGCGTCAGCAAGAAGATTGCACGTTTCGTGCTCCCCATCTGCACCACCATCAACATGAATGGTTGCGCAGCCTTCATCCTTGTCACCTCGCTTTTTGTGATGCAGAACGGGGGCACACCCCTCACGTGGAGCACCATCCTCCTGTGGATTTTCATCTCCGTCATTTCCGCCGTCGGCAACGCCGGTGTGCCTATGGGATGCTATTTCCTCACCCTCTCGCTGATGTCGGGCATCGGCGCCCCCATCACCATCCTGGGCATCATCTTGCCCATTTACACCATCATCGATATGGTGGAGACCGCAGAAAACGTATGGTCGGATTCGTGTGTGGCCGCGATGGTTGACAAGGATCTCGGGGTTTCTGTGTAGAGAAGTGTGCCAAATCAAAATGACTCAACTCAAGTTGAAAGGTGTATTGGCATATGTCTAAACTCCCAATCTCCCAATCTCCTAAACTCCCAAAAGTTGAGCAAATGCGTGGTTTGAGTCAAAAGATATTCACAAAAGTCTCCGTTGTTTCGCAAAAAATGCCTACTTTTGCGGCCGATTTAGAGGTTTTGTATTTTGGCTAACATCAATATCATGCTGATACTCCTTGCCATCGTCGTCGTGGGTTACGTGGCGGGCAAGCTGGAATATATGGGGGGAGACTTTGACCGCCGCCTCTCCAATATCATCATCGACTTCACTTGTCCTGCGCTCATCTTGTCATCGACGATGGGAGGGACGCTTCCCGACCGCGGGCTTATCTTGCCGCTGTTGGGCATCAGTCTGCTCACGTACTTGCTGCTTACTGCCGTGGCATTCGGACTGCCGAAATTCATTACTAAGAAGAGCGAATATCATGGACCAGTGGGGTTTGCCCTGATGTTCGGCAACGTAGGCTTTATCGGATATCCTATCGTCGGCGCTCTCTTCGGTCATCAGGCGGTGTTCTATGCGGCTATCCTCAATGTGATCAACACCCTTGCTGTTTTTACAATAGGTGTCATGTTGATCAACGGTGAGAGACAACGATTGGCGTTTCAACCCAAAATCCTGATGAGTTCACCGATGATGGCCGCTTATCTGGCTATCCTGATTGTGGCTTTGGGTTTGGACAATATCCCGGATATCATCAGCCAACCCATCACCATGATCGGCAACATCACCGTGCCTGGAGCACTGCTGATCATCGGTTCGTCGATGTCGAGGCTTTCCTGGCGCACGATGCTGGGCTCCAGGGTGGTATATGTCACCACAGCCTTCCGGCTTCTCATTTTGCCGCTCATTATCTACGTTCTTTTCCGCGCTGTGGGCTTTGATCCCATGGTGGTCAATCTCAATACCATCATTATTGCCATGCCTGTGGCAACCTATGGCACCATCCTCTGTCTGCGATATGGAAAAGACTCCACACTCATCACAGAAATCACATTCATCAGCACGCTGCTCTCTGTGTTGACCATCCCTTTGGTGGCACAGCTGCTATAGTTCGGCTTCCCGACTGCGGAAATGGTCAATGTGCAGTTGTTGAAAAAAAGTAACTTGCTTTTTGTTGAATGTAACTATATGGATGTATGGCCATGAAATAATTCGAAATATCCTTCTGATGTCGGAATATTTTGAATAACTTTGCACTTGAGAACATTGATGTGATTTGCGAATCCATGTTTTTGCCAAAACGATTCTTTTTCTTGACATCCGCAAGAAATGCGTTCTCATCATCATTTAGATTCTAGCCCTATCAAAACAAGATGAATATCAAAAGACTAACCCTTTGTCTGTTTGCTGCATGCTCATTGCAGATGAATGCTCAGTATCTGGAGCATATTTATGATTACATTGAGAACACCTCCGTCTTCGAGGAGAATCAGGAGGAAGGTCACGCCTACTATCTGGCCGAACAGCATCTGTCGCTCAATGGCGACTGGCGGTTCTTCTACGCCAACACGCCCGAAGAGGTGCCGCAGAACTTCTTTGCGGCAAACTTCAAGGATGGCAAGTGGCGCACCATCCATGTGCCGAGCAACTGGGAGATGGAGGGTTACGGCGACCCGCTGTTCCGCAATGTGGCCGCTCCATTCAAAGCCAATCCTCCCTTCGTGCCCAGGGAATACAACCCGACTGGTGCTTACCGGAAAACATTCACCATCCCCTCCACATGGAAGGGACAGCAGATCTTCCTGCGTATGGAGAAGACCCAGAGCGCCTCGTTCGTATGGATCAACGGTCAGCAAGTTGGCTACAACGAGGGAGGGCAGGAACCTGCGGAATATGATGTGACACCCTACGTCAGACCTGGTAAGAACACGCTGGCCGTCTGCGTGCTGAAATATAGTGATGGCTACTACCTGGAGGGTCAGGACTATTGGCGCCTGGCTGGCATCTTCGATGATGTGACACTCTATGCCACCCCGAAGACCCGCCTGTTTGACTGGTTTGTCACTACCGACCTCGACGACCAGTACAAGGATGCCACGCTCAAGTTGAATGTGGACGTGAAGAGGTATGAGGACACACACAACACGTATGCCGTGCGTGCCACCCTGGCCGACCCGAAAGGCAACAAGGTGAAAGAGATGCTTTCCGACCCTTTCACGATGGATGGCAAGGGAAAGAAGACGCTTGAATTCTCGTCGCATATCACCAACCCGGACAAATGGACCTGCGAGACTCCAGTGCTCTACCAGTTGAAACTCGAACTGCTCGACGAGGCTGGCCATGCCATACAGCAGATCTGCAGCAAGATGGGATTCAAGGAGACCGAGATCAGGCATCAGACGTTCTTCCTCAACGGACAGCCCATCAAGGTGAATGCCACCAACACCCATATGCAGCACCCCGAACTGGGACATGTCATGAACGAAGAGACCATCCGCAAGGATATGGAGATCCTGAAACAGCACAATTTCAATGCTGTGCGCACCTCACACTATCCTCCCGTCAACAAATATCTTGAACTGGCCGACGAGTATGGCCTGTACATCATCGACGAGACAGGCGATGAGGCCCACGCCACAGAATATGTCTCCAACGATGAGAAATTCCTTCCCATGTATCTGGAACGCGTGCGCCGGATGGTGCTTCGCGACCGCAATCACCCCTGTGTCCTGTTCTGGAGTGCAGGCAATGAGAGCGGTGAGGGACCCAACATCACCGAAGTGGTCAAGGAGGGAAAGAAATACGACCCCACGCGCTATTTCATGTATGGCGGCAACGCATACGCTCATCCCGGAGAGGACATCATCGGACCGCGGTATCCCACTCCCTATGAGTTGGAGATGAATACCGCGATGGTGCCCGAGTCGGAGGATCCCCGTCCGTCGTTCATGGATGAATACCTCTCTGTGGCAGGCAATGCCGGCGGCGGAATGGACGAATTCTGGGCCGTCATACGCCGCCATCCACGACTGATGGGTGGCGCCATCTGGGATTTTGTCAACCCCGGCCTCACAGAACATATCCGTCCGTTGACTGACAGTTCGCCTTACAACACGCCTGTTCATCTCATGGGCAATGCCAAGGTGGAGAAAGGCGTGCTCCGCCTCAGCGGACATGACGAATGGGTGGAAGTGTATCGCAGCAATAATGTGGAACTCTCGGGGAAAGCGCTGACAATCAGTTTCGATGTCAAACCCGGAAAACTGAGCGGAATCTACGAAGGCGCTCCTTACGTGACGAAAGGCAACACGCAGTTTGGTGTCGTACAGAAAGGAAACGACAAACTGCAGTTCTATCTGCACTCCGGTGTGAGACATGAGCTCACAGTCGATCTGCCTGCTGACTGGATGGGCAAGTGGCATCATGTGACCGCCTCCTGGGACAGCAAGGAAATGAAACTCTTCATCGACGGACAACTGAAAGGCACCGAGGTGACGGCGTCGAACGAGCCCGCCAACAACCGCCGCGGCAACCGTGGAGGTGGTGAGCGGGGCATGCTGAGCAATTTCCCTTATCCCATCAACATCGGCCGGTTTGCCGGCAATCACGCCCAGGATCCTCAGACCATCTATACGGCTGATGCCGAGATGGACAATGTGGCGATCTACGACAAGTGCCTGGCTGATGGAGAGTGCCGTGCCGACGAGGCGGTGCTCTATCTCACCTTCGACGGCAATGGCGATAAAGGCACTTTCTATACGATAGGAGGAAACATGCGGACCTACGGCAGCATCTGGCCCGACCGCACCGTGCAGCCCGAGATGAAACAGATGAAATGGACCACCCAGCCCGTCAGTATCCGTTTGCTCAACGCTGAGACCGGTGAGGTGGAGGTGACCAACCGGCTGTACTTCACTGATCTCTCACAATATGCTTCACACTGGGCTTTGATGGCCGACGGACAAGTTGTGGAAGAGGGCGACATACAGTTCTCCGTCGCTCCGCAGCAGCGGCAGGTGGTGCGCATTCCTTATCACAAGCCCGCCATTGCGGCTGGCAAGGAATACCGTGTCACGATTTCCTCCGCACTGAAGAATGACGAGGTCTGGGCAAAGGCTGGCCATGAAGTGGCATGGGACCAGCTCGAACTCACGTCATGGAACATCCCGGCTCCTATGCCGCAGCTGACTTCCAAGAATGTCAGCACACAGGAAGACGACAAGCAAATCAAGATAAGCGGCACGGGCTTCTGCTATGTCATCAGCAAGGAGACGGGCAACCTCGAACAGATAGAAGTCGATGGAAAGCCTGTGCTCAAAGCTCCCCTCACGTTCAACCTCTGGCGTGCTCCGATTGCCAATGAGTTTGATTCATGGGATGCCTTCCGCGTCAACGGTGGTTATGCAGAGGGCTATGGCAACATGGTTTCCACCTTGTTCTATTCCAAGGGGGTGAACCAGCTGCGTATCCGTCCGGCTGCAGTGCAACTGACTCAGAATCCCTATGAGACGACTGTCACCGTCAGCCAGCTTGTGCAGGTTGGTGCCTCCTCTTTTGGCGCACTCGACCTCTATATCCAGGGATTGCAGCTGGCGGGATTCTCGATCGACTACACCTATCATTTCTACGACGACGGCACGGTCAAGATCCAAAACCATCTCAGTCCGCAGGGCAGACTGCCGGAAGTCCTGCCGCGCATCGGCTTCACCACCTCTGTGGCCAATGAGTTCGACCGCATCACATGGTATGGCCGCGGACCGGAGGAAAACTACCCTGACCGCAAGACGGGCTATCAGGTAGGTGTCTGGACCAAGACGGTCGCCGATATGTACGAGCCTTACCTCTTGCCTCAGGACCATGCCCTGCGTACCGATAACCGGTATGTGCAGCTCTTGAACAAGGAGGGCAAGGGAGTGCAGATCTCCATGAACGAACACTTCAACTTCAATGCCTATCAGTTCTCCACGGACAATCTCACCAAGAGCCAGTTCACTTATCAGTTGCAGCCTCAGGCCGACCGCTATACCTTCAACCTCGACTACAACACCACTGGCGTAGGTTGTACTTGTGTCTATGTGCTCGACGAATATAGGGTGAAACCGGCCTCCTATGACAGGGTGATCACCATCAACCCCAGGAGATAGCCACAAAAGCAAGACTGTATTTCAAACATTATATTATCAACAAAAAAGCGTATTAAAAAAATTACACTTCTAACCATGCTGTTCGCACTTTTCGGTGTGATGACACCTCCTGCCTCAGCCCAGGTGGAGAAGTGGTACACAGCAGATGGCAAATTCCTGGTCAACACCCTTGCAGGTCTGCAGGATTTCACCTCTTTGATGTCAGCATCAATGGTGAGACGCTGAATCCCCAGAAAATGTTCTATACCGTATGGGTGGAGAAGGACGGACAGCAGTCTCCTTATGTCTTCAAGGCCGACATGTATTGGGCAATAGAGGAGGATGCGACGGAAGTTCCTTACAGTTTCAACTACGGTTCTTGGGACGGCAACCATAACATCTACTTCCAGGATGGCGTAGAGGAGTGCGCCACATGGACGAAGGTCGGTATCCAGAGTATATATTATGGTGGCGGTGAGTGCAACAAGTCTTCCGTGATTTGGGTGGATACTCCAGCCGGCATCGCAGATATCGAGTCAGATGTCAAAGCTAAGGAGTTTAGGAGTGCGGTAGTATAGGAGTTTAGACATTACTCTCGCTCAATCGAACTATTGTCCAAACTCCCAATCTCCTAAACTCCCAAACTCCCCAAATACCCAATCTCCTAAACTCCCAAAAGTTGAACAAAACTTGTTTCACGACACTTTTGGGGTCTGAATTGAGGGTTTGTCGCATTTTGGTGGAACTGTCGTACGTTTTTCGACAAAATATCGCCCAAATACTTTCTTACCTTCCCAATCCGTTGTAATTTTGCATCGTCAATCAAGAAAACAACAAAAAGAAAAAAATAAGAAAATGAAAAAGTTTGTAAAAGTATGGATGATCGCCGCAATCCTTATTTCCAGCGTAATGAGTGCCCAGGCACAAGTGATGAAATCTGCTGACTTGGAGAAATATGCCAAGCAACGCTATGGAGAAAAATGGGTCGATGCAGCCAAGAACCTCGCCAGTGGACTAACGCTCGACAAGAATCAGTCGCTCACCTATCAAGAGGTGATCGAGGTTCCGGGCAAGACGAAGCAGCAACTCTATGTAGCTCTCAACTACTGGGCCACCGCTACCTTCAAAGACCATCAGGCCATCACGCTCAACGACAAGGAAGCTGGTTGCATCATTCTCTCTTCCACCATCGACAACATCGTGGAGCACATGGGTACCCTCAATAAGTATTCGGTGAGCATCACTCCGGTCGTGCGTCTCGACATCAAGGATGGCAAAGTGCGTGTCACCTACACCGTGCAGAACTACGACATCCTGACCGACGTGAGTGGCGGATGGATTTCACCTGTGGAAGCCTCCAATAAAACCTATGGCGACTCGAAGCGTAAGGCTGGTGACAAGACCAACGCCAACCTCTACGATGAGAAGTGGGAGATTGCCCAGCACTATCCCTTCGTGGAGAAAGATCCCCAGAAGCGCACCTGCGCCAAGGCCCTGGTAATGACTCACGCCTACTCCAATGCCATCATCGACAAGGTGGAGGAAGCCCTCAAAAACGGCATCGTAGGCAACGACAATGATGACTGGTGATTCCAAGCCCTTTCTCGACTTTTTAACATAAAACGAGGGTGTGCTCCTGCTTCGGGAGCACACCTTTTTCAGTATCTAATTTCTTTAGTGTCTTATCCCTCTCCCTCTGGGAGACAAAACATACTTATCCCTCTCCCTCTGGGAGAGGATAGGTGAGGGCCTTGTCGAAACCTCTCGTTCTTGCATTTGCAAAAAAAGAGACGCCACACTGTGACGTCTCTACTAAAAATTTCCACTAAAAATTTCACTTAAGATCTCTACTTTAGATATGCTCGACTGTATTATTTGTCTTTCGGCTCAGTCATCATGATGCACTCCATCTGGTCGCCGGAGGCATTGATCTGCTGCATGAATTTCTGCAGGCTCTCGGCGGTGAGTCCCTCTACAACTTTCTTGTAATTGGTCTGCAAGTCGATGCCGTAGTCCTTCCAGTTGGTCAGCACGTTGACCCAGTGGTTGTTTGACTTGGCGTCGACATCAGCCTGCTTCAGCATATACGGGATTGCCTTGGCTGACACCCAGGAGTCTCACTGTCGGTTTTGCACTTCTCAGGTCGAAGCTGCCAGCGGATGCACAGGTGTAGGCGGCGCTCTCCTGCTCACGGATGGTGGCGAGGTAGATCTGCGAGAGAATCTGTCCGATAGCGTCGATCTTCACGTTGTTCTCAAGGTTGAATGTCATCGGAGCCGTCCAACAGAGGTAGGAGATGGCGTTGGGGGAGTCGGTCTTCACAGAGAAGTTGTTCTTTACCTTGCCCTTGAATGGGGTGAGCACTTCTTTAAACTGGTCGGGCTTGGCTTTCTTGTCAGCGGGCAGCGAGGCGATGTATTGCTCAATCATCGGACGGATGGCGGCCTCATCGAAGTTGCCGACGATGACGAAGGTGAATTGTCCTGCATTCTTGAAACGCTCCTTGTGGATTTCCAGGATGCGGTCATAGTTGATGTCCTTGATGTCCTCGACCTGGATGTTGGCGAACCTTGGGTTGTTGCGGTTCATCGTGTTGGTCAGGGAGTCCTGGAAGATGGCGGTGGGCTGCAGGTTTTTGTTCTTCAGTTGCAGTTCATACTGTGAGAGGAGGCTCTGCACCTGTTTCTCGTCCTTCTTGATGTCGGTGAAGTAATAGTACATCATCTGGAACATGGTCTCGAGGTCCTTCGGGGTGGAGTGTCCCGTAACATACTGGCGTGTGACGCTCATGGTGGCGTCGGCGTTGCATTTCTTGCCGGCCAGCGCTTTCTGCAGCTCGTTGCTCGAGAAGTTTCCGATGCCACTGTATCCGATCACATCGTTGAAGACCTTCAGGTTGGTATAGTCCTTGGGACCGTAGAGGCTGGTTCCACCCTTGGAGAAGGCTTGCAGAAGCACCTCGTCATCCTTGAAATCCGTCTTTTTGAGCACGACGGTGGCACCATTGGAGAGAGCCAGTTCCTTGTAGCCCAACTGCTTGTTCTCGGTCTCTTTCAGGATGGTTCCCTTCTTGGGCATGTTCTCGGGCAGCATCAGCGGCTCGTCTTTCACGTTATCCACGTAAGCTTCGATTTTCTCGGCGCGTGTTTTGGCTACGGCATCAGCCATCATAGCTTCGGTGGGGTAGGAGAGTCCTTCGGCCTCACGGGCGAATTCCACCACCACGAGGTTGGTGTCGCTTTCGCTGATGAGTTGAGGCAGAGCCTGGTTGACGAGGTCCACGGGAATCATGGGCACGATCTGTGTCATGGTTTGGTTGAGGAACTCGAGCGAGGGGATGGGCTCGTTGCCGAGGAAGTGGTCACGGTAGGCGTTGCCAAACTCATCGTTCTTACGCTTGTCGCGGTTGGAGTAGGCTTTCTCCAGACTGGCCAGGTAGTCGCTCTTGGCGCGCTCATACTCGGTGGCGGTAAAGCCGAAGTCACGGGCGCGCTTGGCTTCACGGATGAGTGTGGCCAGTGTCTCCATGTCCTTGCCTTCCTTCGGTATGCCGATGAACATGAAGGCATCCTTGGTCTTTGAGAGGAGGTATTGGTCATCACCAGCCATGGCTTGCACGAAGGGACAATCGGGGTCTTCTTTCATCTCAGTGAGGCGTGCGCTCAGCATGTTGCCGATGACTTCCAGCACGTAGTCCTGCAGGAGATACTGGATGGATGTTTTTTCCTCGTCGGGAGTGGCGTCATGCTTCATCATGACCATGATCTGGTTGATGGGCATCTCGCGGTCTTTGTCGAAGATATAGATGGCTTCGTTGTTGTCGGGCACGGGCTCCAGCACAACTTGTGCGGCATTGGCGGGCACCTTGATGCCACCGAAGAGTTTTTTGATCTCGGCTTCAATATGATCGACGTCGATGTCGCCCACCACGATGATGGCCTGATTGTCAGGGCGATACCATTTCTTGTAGTAGTCGGCCAGTTCCTGGCGCTTGAAATTGTCGATCACCGACATCAGTCCGATGGGCAGGCGCTCACCGTATTTCGAACCGGGATACATTTTGGGCAGCGAACGGGTCTGCATGCGCTGCTGCGGTCCTTCGCCCATGCGCCACTCATTGTGCACCACGTCGCGCTCTTTCACGATCTCGTCCTCTTCGAGCAGAAGTCCGTTCGACCAGTCTTTGAGGATGAGAAGGCAGGAGTCGATTGCTGTGGCGCGCTTGGTCGGCACGTTGCACACGCGATAGACGGTCTGATCGATGGAGGTGTAGGCGTTGAGGTCGCTGCCGAACTCCACGCCGAGGGTGCGGGTGAAGTCGATGATGCCGTTGCCTTTGAAGTGCTCAGAGCCGTTGAAGGCCATGTGCTCGAGGAAGTGGGCCAGACCGCGCTGATTCTCCTCCTCCTGGATGGAACCCACGCGCTGTGCGATGTAGAAGTTGGCCACATGTTCGGGATACTCGTTGTGACGGATGTAGTACGTCAGGCCGTTGTCGAGTTTCCCGATACGCACCTGGTCGTCAATAGGGATCGATGGCAGTTGCATTTCCTGTGCCATCATGGTCACGGTGCAGATCAGTGTCAGCACAGTGGCGGTAAAGAATCTTTGTAATTTCATAACTTTATTGATAATAGTCATTAGTTTGCAAAGTGCAAAATTAAGCATTTTTCTGGCTCATGCCTCATACCTTTACAAAATTATAGTTTTTTGGAACATTTTTCCTCATCGCTTCATGCAAAAGCATACCAATCCCTCTCCCCGGGGGAGAGGCAAGGTGAGGGGGAAAGCTATCTTG
>CACYQD010000009.1:67117-171102 GCA_902776475.1 uncultured Prevotellaceae bacterium
ATTATTTAATCGTTTCATGCAAAAGCATACTTATCCCTCTCCCCGGGGGAGAGGCAAGGTGAGGGGGAAAGCTATCTTGGATGATTATTTAATCGTTTCATGCAAAAGCATACTTATCCCTCTCCCCGGGGGAGAGGCAAGGTGAGGGGGAAAGCTATCATAGAAGATTTTTAATCGTTTCATTCAAAAGGATATCTATCCCTCTCCCCGGGGGAGAGGTTAGGTGAGGGGGAAAGCTATCCAATGAGCTCATCCTTTATCCAACCATATCTAATAGTAGGATGATGATAAAATGACTCAATGCTTTTCAGTATGCCGCCAGCATTATTGAAGACCACATCATTACTATATCTCAAGACCGTTATGCCAAGAGCGTTGAGGTCATTGGTACGTTGTTCGTCATGCTTAGCCGTATTGAGTTCATCATGAACCTCTCCATCCAATTCTATACATAATTTGATTTCATGGCAATAGAAATCTAAAATGTAATTAGATATGGGCACTTGTCTTCTGAATTTCAGTCCGCATATTTGTTTGTTTCTTAAATATTGCCATAGCACAACTTCAGCTGTCGTACTATTGCGGCGTAGCGTTCTGCATTTTTGAATATGGTCTTTTGGCATTCTCTTGTTTTTTGCCCTCACCTAACCTCTCCCAAAGGGAGAGGGATAGGTTTGCTTTATTTGGTGTGGAAATGTTCTTTTGCCCTTACCTAACCTCTCCCAAAGGGAGAGGGATAGGTTTGCTTTAGAGGGAGAGGATAGATATGCTTTTTTGTGGAAATGGTGTCTGCCGAGAATCAGTTTTTGCCGATTCTGATGTCAGCGATGCTGATGCTCTGACCGTTGCGCGGGGCGTTGTTGAATTGCCTCAGGTTGCTGATGCCGAATTTCACGTTCTCCTGCTTCTTGACCTCAAACGTGCCCTCCACATGGTCCCAGGCATGGCTGCCGTCATTGCTGTCGATGACGACGGAGTCTGCCGTGATGGGATTTGTCTTGGCCACATATTCCGGGATGTCGATCCTTAGGGTATCCTTCATGTTATTGGTGAGCACGTAGAGGGCATTCCCCTCACCGTCGGCCCTCACATAACCGTCGATTCTGTAGATGCCGGGCCTCAGTTCCTGTTCCTGGCTGAGGTTGTAGTTGACGTTTTTCGCATGGTACTCTTTATCGATAGAGATGTAGTCGCCCTCCTCGCCGTTGGGCAAGATGTCGTAGGCGGTGATCCATTGTTTGGCCCCTTCGAGAGTCTCCGCATTCAGTCCCTTGCGCTGCAGGAGGTTCCAGCTGTTTTCGGGCAGGTAAATGCCGTTGTGGGTGTGCTTGTCGCGATAGGTGACCTCCATTTTGTCGTGGATGGTGATAGCCCCTTGAACGAAGGCTCCGATGAGAATGCCGAGGCAGACCACCCAAGTCAGGATCAGGCAGACTTTCGCCGTGGTGGAGAGATTGCTTTCGGGGTCATTGTGCTTGAGTATCATGCGGATGACGGCATAAAGAGGCAGACCGATGACAATCAGACCGCAGATGATGGCGATGATGATCATCGGCGTGGGCAGGCTCGTGAGCAGGGTGAGGAATTCCCGGTCTTCCGTACCCAGTGCGGTGATGCCTATTCCTCCGAAGAGGGCTGCGGCCGACAGTCCAGTGACGGCGGTCACCAAGGCCAGCAGCAGACTGCCGAGGACGATGACGGCCACGAGTCCGACAAAGAAGAGGATGATCTTGGCGATCACCGACAGGCATCCTCGGGCAGCATCTTGGTGCTGAGGATTGTGCACGAAGTTGTTGGCGTTGTTGATTCCTCGCATGAGTTCTTCGTTGATGGCCTTGGCGTTGACAGGTTTGCCATACATGCGGAGCCGGTCCTCAGGAGTCACGGCTTCGGGGATAAGCACCCAAGCCACGAGATAGATCAGGCCGAAGGTAGTCAGCGACATAATGAGCAGGAGCACCAGGATGATGCGGAGCAGCAGCGGGTCTTTGATGCCAAGGAAATGGCTGAGGCCAGACATCACGCCGCCCACGATTTTGTCCTCCGGATCACGGAAGAGCCTCCGTGAGGGAGTCGCCTGTGTGTCCTCTTGTCCGGTATATACGCCGGCGCGCGGATTACCCGTAGAGGAGCCGCCGTTGTCGTAGGTGCTTTCCCGGTTTTCCTGCCTCTCCCGGCTGTCTTGCCTCTCGTGTCCGGCGCCATAAGCCTGTTGCCCGTTGTCATTGGGGATATCGTCGTCATACAGGTCCTGCGGATCGCCGATGCGTTCGATGATTTGCTTCACATGGTCGATCGTGATGGCCATCACCCCTTGTGAGCGCAGTTCGCTGAGCAGTTCGGCCACACGGTGCTCGATGTCATCGGCGATTTCCTCACCGTCCTCCATGCGGCTGTAATACCTCCTCATGTTCTCGTTGTATTTCAGGAGAAGGTCGTAGGCATCCTCGTCGATAGGGTAGAGGGTGCCGAAAATATTGACAGAAATATTCTTTTTCATTGTTGTAATTGTTTTTTAAGGGTCAAAAGCCAATTTTCAGTTTCTCCACGGTTCTCACCAGTGCGCTCCAGGTCTCATCCATTGATCTGAGGGCCGTTGATCCCTCGTCGGTCAAGGCGTAGTATTTGCGTGGTGGGCCTTGTATTGACTCTCTCCACTCGTAACTGAGCAGGCCGTCTTTCTTCAGGCGGGTGAGCAATGGATACAATGTGCCCTCCACCACGATCAGGTCAGCATCCTTCAGTTGGTTGATGATGTCATTGGCGTAGGAAGGTTGCCGGCGCAGCAGGAGCAGGACGCAGTATTCCAGCATCCCTTTCCTCATCTGTGATTTTGCATTGTCTGTATTCATATCTTCACATGATTGGTTGATGCCATCCGCTGTGGCCATCAGCGGAATGACAATGCAAAGATATATGTTTTTATAGTACCTTGCAATACATAGTACTATAAATTTTATAGAATTAACGTTTTTTAAGTCTTGAGAAATCTGTGCGGCTAAGGACAAAAATGTCACTATTTATTTGCATAATCCTTCTTTTTTTCACTAAATTTGCAATTAAAAGAACTATCCAAGCATATGATTGCACGATTAGCCACTGTCATCCTCTTCCTCTTTGCGGTGTTGCAGCCTGATACCCAGGCAGCCACATCATCCACGGCTCCCACTCATAACGTCGATTCGCTGCTTTCGATATATGAGAAAGCGAAGAAGGCCGATAAGGCCACACAGGGCCGACAAATCCTTTCAGTATGCTTAGCTGATGACCAACTCTTTCATATCGACCGCCAGCCCGACAAGAGCATGCCCCTCGACACGCTCAATCTCCTCGTGTGGATGGCTGCAGAACGCTACTATTACAACAACAGCTATTTCAAGGAGAGCCTCTCACTGATCGACAAGGCACTGCCTTTATCATCCGGCAATGATCCCGAATACCATGCCACGCTGCTCTGCGACCGTGGCTACTGCCTCTTCAAAACCGGCCACAACAAAGAGGCCACTGATGCGGAACTGGAAGCCGAGCGCTTCAGCAAGCGTCATAACCTGCTGCTTCCCCTGGCGCGCTCCTACAACTACCTGGCCATCATCAATCTCTCGCTCGGTTGCCTCGACGAGGCGAAGCATTTTGTGCAGAAAGCCATAGACACCGACCGCCTGACGGGGTCGAACCAGAATACGCACAATTACCTCGGTATCGCGTGCGAAGTATATAATGTGGCCAAGGAACCTGACATCGCCATCCGCTATGGCCATCAGGCGGTGGATGCCGCCCGAGCCATCGGCTATGATGCCGGCGTGGTCAACCACCTTTCCCAACTGAGCTATGCCTACAACCGCAAGGGAAATCTCCAGCAGGCTCTGGCCATGTCGCAGGAGGCAGTGCGCACCGTGGAGAAGATGGAGGTGGTGGATCGCAATCTCCTGGCCATCAGTTTGGAATATGTGGCTTTCAACCTGCTCGACATGAAGCGCAACAGCGAGGCCGTGCCCTATATCCGGCGCGCCATCGCCTTGCAGGAAGAACTGGGCAACTATCGTTCGGTGTGTTATGACCACCTGTCGCTGGCAGAGGCCCTGGAGGTGGACTACCCGCATGAGTCCAACAAGGCCATGCATCGCTATGCCGTGATGCTCGACTCGCTCCACCACGCCGAGATGCACGAGGCCCTCAGCAATGCCAATGCTGCCCTCCACAATGAGGAACTGCAGGAGGCCAATGAGGAGGGCCAGCGCCGTGAACGACTGATTGCCATCACTGCCGTGGCGGGCATCCTGCTCCTTTTGGGAGTCATTGCCGTCCTGGCCTATATCAACCGACTGCGCAAGCGCACCCAGCAGGCGACCAAACGGCTCCAGGCCGACCGCGAAACGTTCTACACCAATGTCACCCATGAAGTCCGCACGCCGCTCACCGTCATCCTCGGTCTGGCGCAGCAGATGCGCACTGCCGAGGAGGATGCCGCCAAGAGAGATTCCCTCGCCATCATCGAGCGCAACGGACAGTCGCTGCTCACCCTTGTCAACCAGTTGCTCGATATCTCCAAACTGACCTCCGACAACTGCCAGTTCTCCTGGCAGGAGGGTGATGTGGCGGCCTATGTGGAGATGATTGCCGAGCGCTATCGCCCTCTGGCTGCGATGAATGGCATCAACCTGATCTACCAAGGGCCTTCGCTGCCCATCCAGACTTTCTTCGTCGCCGATGCCATGCAGAAGATGGTGGGCAACCTGCTTTCCAATGCCGTCAAGTTCACTCCGAAAGGCGGCACGGTGACGGTCAGCGTCAGCAGCGAAACCAAAAAGTATCTTGTCAGCGTCACCGATACCGGCATCGGCATCCAGCCCGAAGACATCGCCCACCTATTTGAACCGTTCTATCAAGGTGTCAACCACACGCGCACCGGCACCGGCGTGGGACTTTCCCTCGTCAACCAATTGGCCAAGGCCCAGAGTGGACAGGTAGAGGTGAGCAGCACCCCGGGTGTGAAAACCATCTTTACCATCCATCTGCCTCTCAAGGAGCACTTGTCAGACGGCGACCGTCTCGCAACTGCCGCAAGCCTTTCCGACGTTCAGATTCCCCTTTCTCAGATTCCGGTTCAGACCGACCGGCTGCCTGAGATGGCTTTAGGGGATCATTCCGGCGAAGATGAGCGGACGCGGATTCTCGTGGTGGAGGACAATGCCGACGTGTCGGCCTTCATTGGCAGCGTGCTCGGAGAAAACTATGCCGTGGCCTACGCTTCAGATGGCGTGGAGGGGGTGCAGAAGGCCACAGAGTGGATGCCTGACCTTATCGTCACCGATGTGATGATGCCCGAAGTCGACGGTTTGGAACTGTGCCGCCGCATCCGTTCCTCGGAGAAGACCAACCATATCCCCATCATCATCATCACAGCCCGCACAACCGACAGCGACCGCCTGAGCGGTTTCGAGGCTGGGGCCGAGGCTTATCTCTGCAAGCCCTTCCTTGCAGAGGAACTCCTGCTCCGAGTCAGCAAACTCCTGGAGCAGCGCCGCCTCCTCCAACAGAAATTCAAGTTGTCGATGGCTGTGACCAAGGAAGAGAAAAATGACTCATCACCCACCGCTCAGGAGACCACCATCTATGAGCGCAACCTCTCTGAAGCCAACAGCGCCTTCCTGCGCAAAGTCGATGAGGCAATCCTGCGCCTGATGCCAGAGGGCAAGCTCGATGTGCAGGATGTGGCTGCCGCCGTGTTCCTGAGTCGTTCGCAATTTGGTCGGAAACTCCGTGCCGTGGTGGATATGTCGCCTTCCGACTACATCAACGATGTGCGTCTGAACGAAGTGTTGCGTCTTCTTCGTGTGCAGCCGCCGTTGCCGCTGCTTGAAATCGCCCTGCGGACAGGTTTCTCCGACCATGCCCATCTCACCCACGCTTTCCGCCGCAAGTTTGGCATGCCTCCTTCCCAGTACATCCGTCAGAGCAACGCTGATTAGATTTTTTAGGCCTCACTTCACACCTTTCCCTCATTTCCCTCACCTAACCTCTCCCAAAGGGAGAGGGATAAGTATGTATGTGCTCTCCCAAAGGTAACCAGCCCCTCTCCCTTTGGGAGAGGCGGGGGTGAGGGTGACAGATTTGCAAAGGCTATTCCAAAGAAAAGGGATAGGTATGCAAGAGAACCGCATGGGCGGGTGAAACCCGCATTAACAATCGCAACTTTGTTGCGTAATTTCGACTGCGACCTATCTTCGGGAGCAGTACCTTAATGTACGAGCGACAGGAGGAGCGGTTGAGCCCCCGCCCTGGAGAGGGCGGGGGACGGAGGGTGGGTTGAAGCCCTTCCTTACGACAAGGAAGGGTGCGGGATGGTTGGGAATCATAGCGAAGAGAAGGGGAAATCGCCCTCACCTAACCTCTCCCAGAGGGAGAGGGATAAGTATGCAGTTGCTCTCCCAAAGTAGCTCAGTAGAGACGTCACAGTGTGGCGTCTCCAAAAGGCAATCAGCCCCTCTCCCTCTGGGAGAGGCGGGGGTGAGGGTGACTCTCCCCATAGGAGATGCCAGGTAGAAGTAATAGATAAACAGAAACATTTGCGCCATGGTGTCAAATAGAAGACGCAAATAGACAAATGCAGAAACCACAGGTTTCGTAATTTTGCTGATGAAATAATACCATCAGCTATGAGTGTAAGAACCTGCAGCGACAAACAATTGCTCGAACAACTATCCCAAGCGCTCCAAGAGAACATGGCGCTTGGAAAAGTCGATATCAAGACACTGGCCGACCAACTGGCCATCAGTACCTGCCAACTCAACCGCCGTGTCAAGGAGGCAACCGGCCAGACCACATCAGACTACGTCTTGAGTGCCCGTCTTGCCGTAGCCAAACAATTGCTGGCCCAGTTCCCCGAAATCACCATCTTCGAGACTGCTCAGCGGTGCGGCTTTGCTGATACCGCCCATTTCAGCCATGCTTTCAAGCGCAAGGAGGGACTCTCCCCAACACAGTTTGCCTTCCGTCTCAAGAGTCAGGATTTCTCTCAAAAAGAGTGAATCCAACTTTTTTGCCCTCACCTAACCTCTCCCAGAGGGAGAGGGATCTGGGATGAGGGGCTCTCCCAGAGGGAGAGGGATCTGGGATGTGTGGGGTTCTCCCAGAGGGATGTGGGATGAGGGGTTCTCCCAGAGGGAGAGTTTGCTATACTTCTCTTTGGAGACGCCACAATGTGACGTCTCTACTTTTGCACTCATCCAAACCAAATGCCCCTCTCCCTTTGGACACAGAGGGAGAGGGATCTGGGATGTGTGGGGCACCCCAAGTGAAGGGGCTTTTCGATAAAAAAGGAGGAATTATTTTTGTTTTGTCTTTGACTTTTCATATATTTGTAGTCGATTCATGGCCTGGGTGTTGAGGGCATGATGAAAAACTCTTAAATCTGATAATCTTATGGCAAAAAAACGCATCTCAAAACTCCTTCGTTGGCTGGAACAACCAGCGGAGAACGCACATACCGTGACCAGCAGCAACAACCTCAATCCCGCACTTGAACTGGAAAAACAAATCGGTGCGCAAATCTACGCCGCCCTGCAAGGGGAAGTGGTGGAGGAGGTGCTCCGCAAAATCAAAACTTCCAGCAGCGACGCTTACTGGCGCAGCAGCATGGAGGGACACAGCCTGAAAGTGCAGCAGGAACTCCTGCCTGACTTCTGGTACCTCTGCCATGAGGTGAAGGAAAGACTGAACTTCAAGGAAAAGGTGGATTTCTACATCACCGGCGACTCCTCGGTCAACGCCTTCTCCGTGGCGGCAGAGGATGAGGGAGAGCCTCACATCGTCAACGTCAACTCCGCCCTCTTCTCGCTCATGAGCAAGGATGAACTGCGCTTCGTGATCGGACACGAACTGGGCCATCTGATCAACAAAGACACCGCCCTGTCGAGACTCATACAGTTTGTCTTCCCGCCGGAGACCAGCGCTCCCGTGCCCCTGCAGTACAAGATACGGCTCCACGACCAATTGGCCGAGCTGGTGGCCGACCGCTACGGTTTCATCGCCACGGAGAACCTCGGCGTCTGCGTCACCGCCTTCTTCAAACTCGCCTCGGGCCTCGATCTCAAACAGATGAAGGTGAGCATCGAGTCGCTCATCGCCGACAACAACCGACGGTTGGAGTATTTCCTCAAGGACAAGGGCGTCAGCCGGGCGTCGCATCCCGTCAACCCCATCCGCGTGCAGGCCCTCAACCTCTTCGCCAACTCGAAGACGCAGGAGGAACTCAACAAGGGCATGGACGAACTGATCTCCATCCTGCTCAAGGTCGGTACGTGTGAACTGGATGAGCACATGGCCCGCTTCATCGCTTCGGCCGGCATCATTGTGTCGAACACGGACGGTGACATGACCGTGGATGAGCTCGACGAGATTCTCGACACTCTGGGCAGCTTCAAGATCTTCCCCAGGAAATTCCTCGAGGAAATCGCCAAGGGCGATGTGACGGATACCTTCGACAAGTCGGTGGAGAATATCCTCAAGATCAACCCGGGCATGAGAGAGGACATGCTGGAGTATATGATCAACATCGTCTTGTCGGACAAGACGCTCAACAGAGTGGAGGTGGATCTGCTCTATCACTTCGGCTCGAGCATCGGCCTCAGCGACATGGAGGTGGCCACAGCCATCGCCGTTGCCATCCAGAAGGGGTATGTGCCCAGTTTGAGTTCCATCTGTTGACGGCTTGAGGGCTATTTCCAAAACATCCAATTCCGTTTCCATCCATGAGAATACTTCATACCAGTGACTGGCACCTCGGACACGAGATGTACAACTACCGCCGGCAGGACGAGTTTGAGGACTTCTTCCGGCAACTGACCGATGTCGTGACCCGCGAACAGCCCGACGCGCTGCTCGTCAGCGGTGATGTGTATCACTCCTCTGTGCCGACCGTGGCCGTGCAGACCCAATACGTGGAGGCCATGCTGGCCTTGCATGAGGCTTGTCCGTCGATGGAGATCATCGTGACCGCCGGCAACCATGACAGTGCCTCAAGGTTGGAGATTGACAAGCTCCTTTGGGGCCATTTCCATGTGCATGTGGTGGGTGGACTTGCCCGATGTGACGAGGGTGTGGATTACGACAGGCACATCTTCCGCATCGCCGACAAGGGAATCGTCGCCGCCGTGCCGCATGTCTTCCGGCAGAACTTCCCATCTGCCGGGCAGCCTGACGAGGACCGGCAGACGGCCTTCTTCAACGGACTGCTTGACAGGGTGGCGCAGGTCAATACCGACGGACTGCCCGTGGTGCTCATGGCCCACCTCGCCGTGGCTGCCTCCCTCGACGGACATGAGCCATACATCGTGGGAGGCATGGATTACGCTCTGCTCACCACGCTGGGCAGAGGATATGACTATGCGGCATTGGGACATCTGCACCGGCCGCATCAGGTGCCGGATGACAAAACCGCCGTTCGCTACAGCGGGTCGCCCCTGGCCATTACCTTCAACGAGGAATATGAGCACTCTGTCACCATCGCAGAGGTCAGCCACGGAGAAGAGCCCTCGCTGCGCATCATCCCCGTCATCCCCATGCGGCCCGTGAAGACCGTCCCCGCGACGGCTGTGCCCTTGGACGAGGCCCTGGACATCCTGGCCGGTCTCCCGGACGACGACATGGCCTATATCCGGCTCAATGTGAGCTCGGCCGACGGTCTGCCGCCTGACTGCAACGAGAGGGCGCTGAATGCCGCCAAAGGCAAGAAATGCCGGTTCTGTACTTTCCAATTGGTGGATGAACGGCAACTGGGTGACCGGCATCAATTGGAGGATGTGTCGCCCGAACAACTCAGGGAAATGGACCCGATGGAGGTGGCCCGCAAATACCTCGAAGGGAAAGGCATCCCGCCGGAGGACTACATGGAGATGATGAAAGAGACGATAGAAAGCTTGAAGATGGAGGACGCACAATGATTATCAAGATACTGGAAATCCACAACATCGCTTCCATCGAGGACGCGGTGATTGACTTCACGGGACCTGTGCTCGCAAGAGAACCCTTGTTTCTGATCACCGGTGCCACGGGAGCTGGAAAAACAACCATACTCGACGCCATCTGCCTGGCGCTCTACGGCGACACTCCGCGCTTCGTGGGGGCAGGAGAGAACAATGTGAAACTCATCGACCGCTTCAATGCGGCGAAGGGACAGCAAACCAAACGACAGGTTGTGGGGGAGAAGTTGCTCTCGCTCAACCACAAGGGACAGCTTCTGCGGCGAGGGACTTATGAAGGATGGGCAAAACTGACCTTTGAGGTGGACGGCACCGACTACCTCGCCACCTGGTCTGTCATACGAGCCTACAGCAGGGCTGACGGACAACTGCACAGCCCTAAAAATGAACTGAAAAACCTTGCTACGGGAGTCTTGTTTGGAAAAGGTGCGAGAGCCGAGGTGACGCGACTCATCGGACTCTCGTTTGATGAGTTCTGCCGCACGACCATGTTGGCGCAGGGAGAGTTCACCAAATTCCTCCAGAGTTCGAGCAGTGAGAAATCGGACATCCTGGAGAAACTCACGCGCACACAACTCTATTCGAGAATCAGCCGGCACATCTTCTCGCTCTCCGCTGAGCGAAGGACGGAATACGAAAGACGGAAAGCCCTGGTCGAGGGCATCACGCTGTTGACCGACGATCAGGTCAGGGAACGGGAATCCCGCATCGCTGAACTGCAGGCGGCCGACGCCATGGCGGAACAGGACATACAGCGCCTGAAAACCACCCACGACTGGTTGGTCGATGAGGAGAAGACGCGGCGCGAACTGGCGAGGTGCCAGCAGGAAAAGGAAGACATCAGACAGGTCATGGAGTCGCCTGATTACCAAACCCAGGAAAAGGATATCCAGGACTATGCTGCCACGGCGGAGGCAAGGGCATGGCGCTCTGACATGGAGGCCATCAGCACCGCCTTGCGGCAACTCCGCAGTACGGAGGGGACATTGGCCTCGACCTACCCGTCGCTGGTGGATGTGGTACACCGGCTCCAACTGCATCAGGACAAAGACAAGATGGCGCTGCAGGGCGTGGAGCAATGGTTGGATCTGCAGAAGAAGGATGCCGCCATGTGGAACGATGCCTCCGCCATCGCCGAACAGTTGAAGCGCCTGACGATGGACGAGAAATCGGTCGTGAGGAAGAGAAAAGAGAAAACGGAGGTGGAACAGCGGATTCCTGCCGCCCAGAATGCCGTGGAGGATGCCCAGCGGCTGGAGGAGGAGCGCACGGTGGCTGTGGAACAGCAGCGTGGTGTGCTCCAGGGCAAGAAGGCGGAGCGCGACCAATATGACCTCGATGCGCTGCAGGCGGAAAGCAACAGCCTGCATCTTCAGAAACAGCGCATCAGGGATGCGTCGTCGGCCATCCCATTGCTGGACACCCTGCGCAAGGGATGTGAGGCGGCGGAGCGCGACTACCAGGACAAGGTGGCGGAGCTGAAGAAATGCAACGACCGCACGGCCGAACTGGAGGAAGTACGCGCGAAGGCGCAGAAGGATGTGGAGGAGGCCCAGGTCATCTATGACCAGTGGCGCGACTCGCTCGAGAACAGTTTCAAGATGATCCGCGCCTCACTGGTCAGGGGACAGGTCTGTCCGCTGTGTCAGCAGCAGGTGAACCATGACCATGTGGCCGACCCGGACTATGATCTCGTGCTGAAACCCAAACTGGAGTCCAGAGACCGTTGCCAAAGGCGGTTGACGGAAGCACAGGGTGCCGTGCAGGCCAACCAGCAGATGGCTGCGAGCATTGCGGCGCAACTGCCTGTCTTGCAGCAGAAATGGCAGAAGGCGAAGCAGAATTTTGAGGACAAGGCGGCCGAGGCGCAATCACTGTTCGAGCAGGTCGTCGTCCATTCCCACGTCGAGGACTTCCTGTCGCAGGATACCGGCAAGTTGCTCTCCCGGTTGGAAAGGGTGGACGTGGATACCTGGAAAGCCATCGAACAGGTGAGCGAGCGTATCCAGAAGGCCAATCAGTTGAACAAACAGGTGGAGGAAGCCCAGCTGGTGCTGGACAAACTCACCAAACAGCAGTTGAAGGCGCAGGACACCACCCGCGTTGCCCGGCAGAAGGTCAGCGACCTCCAGAATTCCGCCGCGGTGGCCGAGAGACAGGCTGCCGAACTTCAGGAAGGCATCCGCCGCACGATGGAGGCGCTCGACGAGCGTATCACCTACGAGAACTGGCGCTCGCAATGGGAGGCTGACCGCAAGCGTTTTGCCGACCACCTGTTGCGGGAGGCCAAGGAGTATGTCGAACATGACAGCCAGCGGACGGTCTTCTCGCAGATGATCAGCCATCGCAATATCTCCATCGAAGGCATCGAAGGACTGCACAAAAGCATAGAGCAGCATGTCGGGTCATGGCAGACGATGCTCATTTCCCCGTCGGTGAAGCCCGTAGAGGAAGACAAGGCACTGACCGCCTGGCAGGATTTCGCCGCGAAAGTTCAGGCATGGGCTACTTCCGTCGCCAACAAAAAGGCCGACTTGGCGCAGAAGGAGCAACTGATGAGGCAATTCCTCACGGCTCATCCGCAGATTACCCCGGAACGGCTCGCCGCGCTCTGCGCCATGTCGGCCGAGGAGATCGACGTGCTGAAGAAGGACCACCAAACCTGGACAGAGCGGAAAAACCTCAACGAGGGTGTCCTGCGGAAAACGCAGCAGGAGATGGATGCACTGATGGAGAAACAACCTCAGTTGGACGAACAGCAGACGGTGGAGGTCCTCTCAGCGCAGATCAAGGAGCGCGAGGAAGGACGGAAAGGACAACTGCTGGTGCTCGGACAGTTGCAGCGTGAGATGAAGGAGAATGAGGAGAAGAAGACCCAGTTTGCCGATGCCGTGGCCGCTTGTGAGGACAGCCGCAAGCAGGCGGAGCGTTGGGGGAAATTCAACGAGGTGTTTGGCAGTGCCGACGGCAAGAAGTTCAGCCGCATCGCACAGAGTTTCATCCTCCATCACCTGCTCAACCATGCCAACCATTACCTCAGGCAGTTCTCCGACCGTTATGAACTGGTCTGTGAACCGGGTTCGCTGGCCATTCTGGTCAGCGACCGTTTCAGCCGCCAGTCGCCTCAATATGTCAAGGTGTTGTCGGGTGGTGAGAGTTTCATGGTCTCGTTGTCATTGGCACTGGCCCTTTCACAGCTCAACACCCATCAGGCCTATGTGGATATCCTCTTCATCGACGAGGGCTTCGGCACGCTCGACGAGGATTGTCTCAACACGGTGATGGACACCTTGGAGCACCTGCATCAGATGGGTGGCCGCCGCGTGGGCATCATCAGCCATGTGGATGCCCTCAACGAGCGCATCCGCACCCAGATACAGGTGTCGCGCATCGACCCGTCGCGCAGTCAGGTCTGTATAAAGAATTGATGATCTTTTTAGGATATCTATAGCACTCCCTTGGTGGAGGGCAGTTCGTAATGATAGATGTCTCTCCTCACGGCCATTTTCAGGGCGCGGGCGAGAGCCTTGAAAATGCCCTCTATCTTGTGATGCTCGTTGGTGCCCTCTGCCTTGATGTAGAGGTTCATCATCGCTGCATCGCTCAGACTCTTGAAGAAATGCAGAAACATCTCCGTGGGCATGTCGCCGATGCGCTCACGGTGGAACTCCGTATCCCATACCAGCCAGGGACGGCCGCCGAAGTCGAGTGCGACGGTGGCCAGACAGTCGTCCATGGGAAGGGTATAGCCATAGCGCTCGATGCCCCGCTTGTCGCCCAAGGCCTGACGGATGCAGGTGCCCAGGGCAATGGCGGTGTCCTCGATGGTGTGGTGCTCATCCACGTGGAGGTCACCGTTGACGTGGATGCTCAGGTCCATCATGCCGTGGCGCCCGATCTGTTCGAGCATGTGGTCGAAAAAACCCAGTCCGGTGTGGATGTCGCACCGTCCGCTGCCGTCGATGAGCAGGTCGATGTCAATCTGTGTCTCCTTGGTGTGGCGGCTCACGGTGGCGTGGCGCTCGCCGGCGAACAGCGTCTCGGCGATGCGGTCCCAGGTCATGCCTTCGTCACCCAGGATCAGTGCCTTGCAGCCTAAGCGGCGGGCCAGTTCACGGTCGGTCTCGCGGTCGCCGATGACATAGCTGCCGGCCAAGTCATAGGCCGGGTTGTCGATATACTCCTTGAGCATGCCGGTGCCAGGCTTGCGGTTGGGATGGTTGTCCTCGGGGAAGTGGGGGTCGATGTGAATGGCGTCGAAAGTGACTCCCTCGCCGGCCAGTGTTTGGAGGATGAAGTTGTGGACGGGCCAGAAGGTGTCTTCAGGGAAGGCGTCGGTGCCCAGTCCGTCCTGGTTGCTTACCATGACGAATTTGAAATCGAGGTGCTGTCGGATGAACGACAGGTTGCGGATCATGCCCTCGGTGAAGCGGAGCTTGTCGAAGGAGTCAATCTGCTCGTCGGCGGGTTCTTCGATGAGTGTGCCGTCGCGGTCGATGAAGAGAATGCGTTGCGTCATGGCCTATAGAGTGTTTCGTTGATGTCTTCTGTGGGGATGATGGCGGTGTTGCGGCGCTCCTCGCGTTGTTTCTCGATGGAACCGTACATGAAGAGGTAGGTAATGAACTGGAATGCGCTGACATACCAAACCAGGAGGATGACCACGCAGGAAGTGGCGCCGATGAGCAACGGGAAGTATCCCGGTATGCCTGAGGGATCGCCGCTGATCATGCCGATGGTGGACATGGTGTTGGCGGTGAGGAGAATCATGAGCGGCAGGTAGATGATCAGGGCGATGATGCCCACGATGATGCCGCAGATCAGGGCGGTGAGGAAAATGAAACTCAGGTGGCGAAGGCCGGTCAGATAAGTCTTCGGCAGGTCTTTCCAGAAACGGGCCTTCCTGTCGAAGAGATAACGCATGCAGATGTAGTTGAGCGGCAGCAGCAACAGACCGATGATAACCACCAGGGCGAGGACGGCCAGCCAGTTGTCGACGATGAACATCATCGGACTGCATTTGAGTATCTTGACGGCAGCCACAAAGAGGAGTGCGAGGACTCCGCCTATGATGAGGCAGATGACGAAGGCGTTGAGCCACAGTTTCAGGATGCGGACGAAATTCCACCGGCGCGGTTCTTCATTAAACAGACTCATCAGGCGTGACGTAGCCCACAGGCTGCAGGCGATGATGGCAATGGAGGAGCAGAGCACGGCGGCGATGTAGATGCCTGTATGGGCTATCCCTGCCTGGATGATCCGCTCATTGTGGACGTTGAGGGCCATGCACACACCTCCGAAGAGGCCCAGAAGCACGACGGGCAGCCATGTGCACCGGATGATGCTCTTCATGTTCTCGCTCAACAATTTGTAAGCCGCAAGGATGCAGGAAGAAAAGCTGCGGCTCTTGTAAATCAATTCTTTTTCCATATCTGATTAAAAAATCGGTTCATTTCATTTGTTGTCTGCGGCGGAACTCCGCACAGCAGATGGCGGTGGCGATGGCCACGTTGAGGCTGTCGGCGGTGGCGCGTCCGGCAGGGTAGGGCGGGATGAGCAGCCGGTGTGTCAACCTTGAGGCCACGGCGGCGCTGATGCCGTTGCCTTCGTTGCCCATCACCAGCAGACCATGCGGGGCGCTCTCCTGCTCATAGAGGTCGGTGCCGTCGAGCATCGTGCCGAAAACGGGTGTCGTCTTGGGCAGGAGGTCAATCAACCCGCAGAGGTCGGTGTAGCAGAGCCTTACGCGGGCGATGCTGCCCATTGTGGCCTGCACCACTTTCGGACTGTAGGCGTCGGCGGTGTCGGGACTGCAGTAGATGTGCTCTATCCCAAACCAGTCGGCGATGCGGATGATGGTGCCTAAGTTGCCGGGGTCCTGTATGCCGTCGAGGGCCAGGCACAGGGTGGAACAGATGGTGCTGACGGAGTCCTCGGGCCGTTCTTCATCTACGGGAAGGGGGAAGGTGGCCATCACCTGTTGGGGGTGCTGGAGGAAACTCACGCGGCGCAGTTCGTCGGCATCGACGGTGATGACCTCCGAGGCTTCGGCATCGGGATGGGCGTCGAGCCACTCCTGCGTCGCAACGAGAGTGCGCGCAGGTCCTGCCGCCAGCAGGTCGCCCACCACCTTGGGACCTTCCGCCACGAAAAGTCCGGCTTGGCGGCGGTGCTTCTTGCTTTCCAGCAACCGCAGTGCTTTTGTCTTGTTCTTACTGATCATAACCGTCTGCCAAAATATCGCTGCAAAGATAAGGCATGCGGGGCGGATGGCAAAATAAATTAACGAAGTTTAGTCAATTGGGTGGCTTTGCCGCTTGATCTTCCATCCCAGTGCCGCCACGGCGATGCTCACGATGGGGGAGAGGAGATTGAAGAAACAATAAGGCAGGTAGGTCAGCGTGGCCACGCCCAGGACCGTGCTCTGGGTGAGTCCGCAGGTGTTCCAGGGCACGAGTACGGAGGTCACCGTGCCGCCGTCTTCGCAGCTGCGGCTGAGCAGGCGGGACTCATAACCCATCTTGGCGTACATGTCCTTGAACATCGAACTGGTGAGGATGATGGACAGAAACTGGTCGGCACTGGTGATGTTGAGGAAAATGGCACTGCCCACCGTGGAGGCTACCAGTGATGTGGTGCCCTTCACCAGACGGCGGAAATAGTTCATGATGTCCTGCAACTGTCCCGTGGCTGTCAGTGCGCCGGCAAACACCTGGGCGCTGATGATGAGCCAGATGGTGGGCATCATGCCGGCCATGCCGCGTGTGGAGACCAGTTTGTCGAGCGCCTCGACGCCCGTTGAGATGTGAGTGTTGTCGTAGATGGCCCGGATAGCGCCCTCATAAAGCACCAGCGAACCTTGATAGCCACTGACGCTGGCAATCTCGCGGAGTCGGTCGGGTTGGACGAGGAGTGCCATCAGCGCTGCGGCCAGGGTGGCCAGGAACAATACGACCAATGAGGGCCACCGATAGGCGATCATCAACCCCATGCCAACGGGCACCAGCAGCAACCAGGGGGAGATGACAAACGTGTGTGACAGTCCCTCCATGAACATCTTCACATCTCCCTCTCCTGTAATGCGCATCATCAGACCCGCACAGAGGAATATCAGCAGCGTCACGATGAAGGTGGGGATGGTGGTCTTCATCATGTACCGGATGTGCGTGAAAAGGGGCGTGCCCGAGACGCTGGAAGCCAGGACCGTGGTGTCGGACAGCGGCGATAGCTTGTCGCCGAAGTAGGCTCCGCTGATGATGGCACCCGCCGTCCATCCGTCGGCAAAGCCCATCGCCTTGCCGATGCCCAGCAGGGCAAGGCCCACCGTGGCGATGGTCGTCCATGAAGAACCAATCATCAGGCTCACCATCGCACAGATGATGCATGACGTCACCAGAAACCATTGGGGCGAGAGGATCTGCAGGCCATAGTAGATCATCGTGGGTACGATGCCGGAGACCATCCACGTACCGCTGATGGCTCCGATGAGCAACAGGATGATGATGGAAGGGGTGCAACTGGCCACTTTCCGGGTAATCTCCTTGTCCATGTCGGGCCAGTTGAGCCGTTTCGTCAACCATCCAATCAAGACGCATACGCCGGTGGCGATGATCAGTGACACCTGACTGGCGCCGTCGAGGGTGGCATTGCCGAAAACGGAGATGCAGCAGACCAAAAGGGCGATGAGGACTATAAAGGGTATCAGTGCTAACATGTGGCTATCGTATGGTTTTAATTGTCAAAGGTACACCAAGAAAAGCGGATGGCAAAATAAAATGAAAGAAGTTTGGCCTTGATTTGCTTTTTTCACCTAAATTATTTATTTTTGCCCCCAAATATGTAAATCAATCAACAACACTTAAACCAAATCAGGCTATGAGAAAAATTTTCATCTCCTTTTTATTCTTTGTGCTGTGCGGGGTCTGTGCCTTTGCCCTTCCTGTGACGCAGGACCAAGCCTTGCAGAAAGCAAGAAACTTCCTCATGAAAAGAGGAATGGTGGCGAATGCTGACATGCAGTTGGCTTTTCAAGGAAGGCAGACTGCAGCCCATCAGCATGGCGCGCCGGCCAAAGATGCCTACTATTACATCTTCAACAACGGCCATGATGCCGGTTTCGTGATCGTCGCCGGTGATGACTGCGTGGAAGATGTGCTCGGCTATGCCGACAACGGCACGTTCAATGCCGAAGAGATGCCCGACAACCTCCGTGCATGGCTCGAATCCTATGCCGAGCAGATTGAATGGGCAAGAGCCAATGCGGCTTATGCAAGTCAGCAGAACAATGGCGATGTGGAGATCGCACGCCGTGTGATTGCCCCATTGGTGACTGCTCATTGGAACCAGTATGATCCTTACAACCTGAAATGCCCGCTTTATGGACCTGGGGGAGAATCGGGAGACAGATGCATTACAGGTTGCGTGGCCGTTGCCATGTCACAGGTGATGTATTATCACAAATGGCCAAAAGCAGCATGTGCTGCCATACCTTCCTATAAGTCAAACTCGACCATCGGCTTGTTGCCTGAACTTCCATCCATGACTTTTGATTGGGACAAGATGAGCGACAACTATGCCATCATCCCCAATGAAGGTGATGCAAGGAGAGAGGCGGTAGCCTGGCTGTTCCGCTATACCGGGCAGTCCGTTGAAATGAACTATACTCCAAATGGTTCAGGTGGTATCACCACGTATATTCCCAGTGCCCTGAAGGATTATTTCGGTTATAAGAATCTGGCTTCCTACATCAAGCGTGATGATTTCTCTTGTGCCGACTGGTTTGAGATGATCTACCATGAGCTGAGCATGTCACGTCCTGTGATTTATGCGGCTGACACCTATTCGGGTGGTGCTCATGCTTTTGTCTGCGATGGTTATGATGGCCATGAGATGTTCCACATCAACTGGGGCTGGGGTGGCTTGGCCGATGGCTATTACCGCCTGCAGGCACTGAATCCCTCCTCGCAAGGTGCAGGTGGAAGCAATGGTTATGGCGGTTACTCGCTCAACCAGGGTGCCGTGGTCGGCATCAGTCCTACCGTGGTGACTGACAAAGTCGAGAGTGATGTGGAGGATGCTCCTGGGATCGAAACTGTGAAATATGTATTTGCTGATCCGAATAATGGATGGGCAGACCTTACTGACCAGTCACAGACTAAGCCCTATTATTCTAAGTCTGGACTCATCAATTTCTATATTTGGTATTGGTACCGTCGGGTAGATATTTCTCAGAAATATGATGTCGGAATCGGCCTATTCCAGGGAGATCAATTGTTGGAGAGTCAAAGTTTTGCGACTGGATTCGATGGTACCAGTATGGAAAGTAGCGCTAATGCCTCATCAATAGGTCTGGGCAAAAACCTGGCTGACGGCACCTATCAAATCAAGGGCATCGATTGCCCGACTGGTACTGGTAAATGGGTGCCCAACATCTCATCTGATCTGCGTTATCTGAATGTGGAAATCGCCAACGGTCAATGCACGATATCGATCGTTAACAGGGAGGCGACAACGAGCTTGAGTGTCACCAGCGTGGAGCAAATCGTTCAACATTCAGGGTCTCCCTATCAGCTGAGGGCACATGTCCGCAACAACGGTGAGAAAGAGTTCAATGGCATCCTGTATCTGTTAGTCGATGGTAATTTGACTGCTTTTGAGAATGCTTTCATTCCTGCTGGAGGTGAGGACTATGTGGATTTCGTCTTCTCAGGAAGCGCAGGCTCACATGCGATCAAAATCGCGTTGGGTGGTGATGGCTCTTCAGCGATTTACGAAGGAACTGTGGTCTTGTCTGATGAACTGACATCACCTGAACTGACTCTTGTGAAAGCTGAACTCAAGAATGTGGAGGGCAATAATCAGTATGGCAGGATGATGGAGCTGTATGTCACATTGAAAAACGAATCTTCCAAAGACTATAACGACCAGCTCTCCAAGAAAATGTATGTCAAAAAAGATGAAAGTGGCAACTACAGTGGGTTTACCCAGACCATGAATGTCACCATTCCTGCAGGAAAAGAGGTGACCATACCTTTCACCCACAGTCTGGCGCTTGGAGATGTCTATTGGATAAGAATCACAGACGCACATAAACAATACTACGAGAAATTTCCCATTACTGTCAAACCTGCCTTTGTGAGTTGGAAGGCCGATGGCACACGCACTGCTGTTGCACCTTCTTCATCCATCGCCGTGCCGGAGAATGCTGCCGCTGCCAGTTTCGAGGATATCAGCGACCTCACCAACATCAAGATTGTTCCTAATAAGAATGCCAACACCCTCTATTATTTTGCTCATAACGCCAATGTTCCCCAGTCACTTTCTGTCAAAAATGTGGTGAAAGGTTGGGAGTCTGCACTTATCGAATTGGATGAGAACAATGACTTCTTCGTACCGCAGAGTTTCAAGGCTAATGAAATCCGCTATACGCGCATTCCTAAACAGGGAGCGGATGGCAAGAAAGGTTGGAAGACCATCGTCCTGCCGTTTGCTGTGACCTCCGTGACCTCTGGAGGCAATTCCGTGGACTGGTATCATGGGAATGAAAACGGTGCCGAAAAAGATTTCTGGGTGAGGAAATTCAAGAAGGTGGAAGGCAATAAGGTGCAGTTCGCCAATGTGATGACCTGGGAGCCCAATGTTCCTTATATCATCGCTGTGCCGGGTGACCATTGGGGAGAACAATATGACATGACCAACAAGGAACTGGTGTTTGAGGCCAGCAATACTTGGGTGGAGAAAACCACCGTCTCCGCTGTGGTGAGCGATCATTATGAATTCGTGGGTGTCACTGGTAAGACCACTCTGGATAACAGCAAGACCTATTATGTGCTCAACAGCGATGGCAACGCATTCCTGAAGCAAGGTGAAGGATGTGAACTTGAGCCATGTGGTGCCTATTTCACCGTCAATGACAAGACAATCGATGCTCCCAACTATTTGAATATCGCCATATTCGACGAGTCTGACGGCATCGTTTTGCCAAGTGTGGTGGCTACAGAGAACGGAATGGTGGACGTCTTCTCCATCAATGGCATGAAGGTGGCCACGGTGACCATGAGTGAGGGAATCGCAGACTTGAGCCGGCTTCCCAAAGGCATTTATATTGTTGAAGGAAAGAAAATCGTGAAATGAAAATGAAAAAGACATATATTTCCCCGGTAACAGAAATCGTAGAAATCCGTTCGGCGGAGTTCATGGTGCCCGATCAAATGTCAGACCCCTCAGTCAATATCGGTGCCAACAACTATGCCTTCGGCGAGGAAGAGGACGAAGAAGACATAGAGTGGGGCGACCGGTTTGACAATTACGGCACACGCCTCTGGAACTGACCTTGATCGGATGACGTGGTGGTGGCTATACACCATCGGCCACGGATCATGATGACTGAAATCCGCCAAGAACTCCCATTCCCAGTGTCAGGGAAGGGGTTCTTGGCGGGTTTGATTTCAGAAAAATGCTGCCATATTCGGGAGATTCAGAATAAAATCGTACTTTTGCACTGGAATATGTCCTCTCTGTCCTTGAAAACCCTGTGCAACAGCCGTCCGGCATGGATGGTGCTGATGGCAATCTGCATTGTCATCCTGACTGGCGCGTGCTCCTCGGCCAAGTACATTCCCGAGGGGGAGTATCTGCTCCAGGGCATAAGAATAGAGTCGGCAGACAAGGACTTCGACCCTGTGCAGCTTCAGCAGTACGTGCGGCAGAAAGGCAATTCCCGATGGTTCTCCATCTTCAAGATACCCCTCGGCGTCTATGCCATGTCGGGGCGCGACACCACCAGATGGATCAACCGCACGCTGAGGAACATCGGTGAGCAACCGGTGCTCTACGACACCATGCAGGCCAATCTCACGTGCAACGACCTGCTCAGGGCCATGCAGAACATGGGGTATATGAATGCGAAGGTGGATCATCAGGTAAAGGTGAAGGGCAAAAAGCTCAAGGCCATCTACAGACTGATTCCGGGGAAGCCTTTCGTCATCCGGCAGATGAGATACGACATCCAGGACGACAACATCGCAGCCATCCTGGCAGAGAACGATTCCGCCAACCTCAGGCTCCATGGAGGTTCACCGTTCACCATCAACGGCCTTGACCAGGAGCGGAGCCGCATCACAGCACTGCTCATGGACCGCGGATATTACCGGTTTCACAAGGAGTTCATCCGGTTTGAGGTCGATACGATGCGGGGAAGCCGACTCGTCGATGTGACCATGCGCCTGCTCAAGTACAGGCCCAACAACAATGTGCCGGAGTCGCTGCACCCTTGTTATCGGGTGAGGCAGGTCAATTACCTCTGTGCCGACTCCACCACGATACATGTCAGCAGGAGCGTGCTGGAAAACAGTACGGCGGTGAGAGCAGGAGAACCCTACAGCGCCTCGGCCGTGCAGCGGACATACAACAACTTCAGCCGCCTGCATGCTGTGAAATTCGCCAGTCTCAGGTTCACCGAACTCCCCGATTCGGGACTCCTCGACTGCCATGTGCAGTATGGTCTCAACAAGCCCAGCAGCATCTCCTTCCAACCGGAGGGTACCAATACGGCGGGTGACCTCGGCGCGGCCGTATCGCTCACTTATCAGAACCGCAACGTCTTCCATGGTTCTGAGCTCCTCTCCGTGCAGTTGCGCGGAGCCTTTGAGGCCATCACGGGTCTGGAGGGTTATCAGAACGAGGATTATATGGAGTATGGCGTGGAGTCGAAAATCACTTTCCCCAGGTTTGTCGCACCCCTTCTCTCCAAGGCGTTCAAGAGGGATGTCAATGCTACCTCGGAACTGTCCTTCAGCTACAACCTGCAGAACCGCCCCGAGTTTCATCGGCGCGTGCTTTCTGCCGGATGGAGATACAGATGGGCCAAACCCAGAGACCGGTGGACCTACAAATGGGATGCCATCGACCTCAACTTCATCCACATGCCATGGATCTCGCAGACCTTCAAACATGAATATCTTGACTCTGTGAGCAACCGCAACGCCATCCTCAGATACAACTATGAGGACCTCTTCATCATGCGGACGGGCGTGGGACTGACCTACAACGACGGTGTGAACGCCATCAAGACCAATTTCGAATGTGGCGGCAATGTTCTCAGGGCTTTGGCGACCATGCTCGACTTCAAACAGAATGCTCAGTCGCAATACACGCTTTTCAATATCGCTTTCGCACAGTATGTCAAGGGTGACTTCGACTTCACCCGTGTGGTGACCTTCGACGAGCACAACTCGCTCGTCATGCATGCGGGTCTTGGCATCGCCTATCCCTACGGCAACAGCACCGTGCTGCCTTTTGAGAAACGCTATTTCTCAGGTGGCGCCAACTCCGTCCGTGGTTGGAGCGTCCGCGGACTTGGACCGGGATCGTTCAAGGGCAACAATGGAGCCATCGACTTCATCAACCAGACGGGTGACATGAAGCTCGACCTCAACCTTGAATACCGCACGCACCTCTTCTGGAAATTCAATGGTGCGCTCTTCCTCGACGGTGGTAATATCTGGACATTGCGTGATTATGCCGACCAACCTGGAGGTCAGTTCAAGGTCAATACCTTCTATAAGCAGATAGCCGTGGCGTATGGCTTGGGCGTCCGCCTCAATTTCGACTATTTCATCCTGCGCTTTGATATGGGCATGAAAGCCATCAATCCCGCCTACGAGGACAGCCGCGAGCATTACGCCATCGCCCATCCCGATTTCAGCCGTGATTTCTCCTTCCACTTCGCTGTCGGAATGCCGTTCTGATGAAGTTTAGGGCTCTCATCGAAGTTAGAGATGATGTAATGGGACATGGTTGAGGCTTTTTAAGTCGAAGAAGAATGATCTCCAAACCGGTCTTGATGCGATGAAATTGGGAAAAAGGGAGCGAATAATTTGCTTTTGTCGGCAAATGTTGCTACTTTTGCATCATGATGAATTTTATCTCTCTTGGAAGCGGAAGTAGCGGCAACTGCTATTTCCTTTATACAGAGGATGATGGACTAATGATTGATGTGGGAATTGGTATAAGATTGCTGAAAAAGTATTTTCATGATTATGGACTTCCTCTTTCCCGCATCAAGCATGTCTTGTTGACTCATGACCATGCTGACCACGTGAAATCGGTGGGCAGTTTGAGCCATGATTTCGAGTTGCCCGTATATTCCACACAGAAGGTGCATGCCGGCATCGGCAACAACTATTGCGTGAGGAAAAAGATTGATTCAAAGCGGGCCAGGTTTATCGAGAAGGACCGGACTTACACGATGGGGGCTTTTCAAGTCACTCCCTTTGGAGTACCCCACGACAGCAGCGACAACGTAGGTTATTTTATCACGCACGAGGGGGTGAATTTCTGCCTCGTCACGGATGTGGGTCATGTCACCGAGCGCATCAAGGAATTCATCGGAAAGGCTGACTATCTGGTGCTGGAGGCCAATTACGACAGGGAGATGCTCTTCGGAGGCACGTATCCTCAGCATTTGAAGGACCGTATCAATGGACCTACGGGACATCTTTGCAATCACGATTGTGGTTTGGCCATCGCTGAGAACGCCACGCCATCGCTCCAGCATGTGTGGCTCTGCCATCTCAGCGAGGAGAACAATCATCCGGAACTGGCCCGCATCACAGTGGAACAGGTGCTGCGCGATCACGGCATCATCGCCGGAAAGGATTTTGCCTTGGAGGTGCTCAAGCGTACAAAACCTTCCGGGGTGTATGAGTTGAAAAAATCTGGGATGGAGAGGTAATCAGCGGTTTTTCTTATTCTACTTTCTTCAAAGCTTCGGCATATTCTTTTTCCCAATGGAGGCCTATCTTGTCTATCATGCTGGGAAAAGACTGCACGATGCTCACATAGGCAATGCCTTTGAGCACGTTGCCGCTGAGCATGATGTCGGGTAGGGCAGGGATGCGGTAAATGCCTTCGTTGCGTATGCCACCCTGCATCAGGGCTGTCGATTGCATGGCAATCAGACGAAGCTCACCGGCATCAAAATCCTCGAGGAGTTTGATGACTTGTGTCAGGAGGTCAATGGTGTCTTCTTCGTTTTCTTCTTTTCCCATCCATTCTGGGGTCGGTTCCACAGTCACAGCGTCTTCTTTCTCTGGTTGCGCCTGCTGAATCGTTTCAGGTTCCGTCTCCTGAGTCATGTCAGGTTCCGTCACCTGAGGTGAGTCAGGGGTGGCTTCGGGATTTGCTTCCACCTTCGCTTCTGAAGGTGTTTTCTGTGCCGCATCGGTAGAAACTTCTTCTGTCGCATCGGAAGAAGCTTCCTGCGTCGTCTCAGAGGAAGTGGGAACGGCATCCGAACTCATGGAATCTCCTGCCATCTCTTCCAAACTGAAGAGAAGGAGCTGGTTGGGGTCTTGGATGGCTTGGCGCTTGCGTTTTCGTGGCATAGAAGAAGGATAGGAGAAATCCACCCCTCCCATGGTCGGAGGGGTGGAAATGGGTTTTAATAAGCAAAGAGGGGATAGTCTTTCATAATGTCATTGACACGCTGGCGGACGTTGGCGATGACCTGTTCGTCCTGCGGAGCGTTGAGTACCTCCTCGATGAGGCCGGCGATGACCACCATGAGGTCTTCCTTGGCGCCGCGGGTGGTGATGGCCGGTGTGCCCAGGCGGATACCAGAGGTCTGGAAGGCGGAACGGCTGTCAAACGGCACCATGTTCTTGTTGACGGTGATGTCAGCGGCCACAAGGGCGTTTTCTGCCACCTTGCCGGTCAGATCGGGATATTTCGAGCGCAGATCGACGAGCATGGAGTGGTTGTCGGTTCCACCGCTGACGATGGTGAAGCCGCGCTTGATGAGTTCGTCGGCCAGGACCTTGGCGTTTTTCTGCACCTGTGCGGCCCACTCCTTGAACTCTGGCTGGAGAGCCTCGCCGAAGGCAACGGCCTTGGCGGCGATGACGTGCTCAAGCGGACCACCCTGCTGTCCGGGGAAGACGGCGGAATTGAGCAACTGGCTCATCATCTTCACCACGCCCTTGGGAGTCTTGAGACCCCAGGGATTTTCGAAATCCTTGCCCATGAGGATGATGCCGCCACGGGGACCGCGCAAAGTCTTGTGGGTGGTCGAGGTGACGATGTGGGCATATTTCACGGGATTGTCGAGCAGTCCGGCAGCGATGAGTCCTGCGGGATGTGCCATATCGATCATAAGGATGGCGCCCACTTTGTCGGCGATCTCGCGCATGCGCTTATAGTCCCACTCACGGCTGTAGGCTGATCCACCGCCGATGATGAGCTTAGGCTTGCACTCCAAGGCGAGGCGCTCCATCTCATCATAGTCCACGCGGCCGGTCTCACGGTTGAGGTTGTAGCCGACGGGGTGGTAGAGGATGCCGCTGGTGTTGACTGCGGAACCATGGGAGAGGTGACCGCCGTGGTCGAGGTTCATGCCCATGAAGGTGTCGCCGGGTTTGAGGACGGTGAGCAGCACGGCGGCATTGGCCTGTGCGCCGGAGTGGGGCTGCACGTTGGCATACTCAGCATCAAACAGTTTGCACACGCGGTCGATGGCCAGTTGCTCCACCTGGTCCACCACCTGGCAACCGCCGTAGTAGCGCTTGCCGGGATAGCCCTCGGCGTATTTGTTGGTGAGCCAGGAACCCATGGCTTCCATCACTTCGTCGCTGACGAAGTTTTCGGAGGCGATCAGTTCCATGCCTTTCAGTTGGCGTTGGTGTTCTCTCTCAATGAGGTCGAAAATCTCTTGGTCTCTTTTCATTTCTTGGTGATTGGTTTTGTTATGATAATTTTTATTGGATAATCTCCACTTTGTTGATATCTTGTTCCTTATCGCAGTAGTGGCAGCGGAGCACGCCGCGGGCTTTGTCGACCACATGGAAGATGGTGGACATCGGCTCGTTGTTGGTGATGCACTTCGGATTGTTGCATTTCACGATGCCGCGCAGTTCATCGGGGGTCTCCACGGTCTTTTTCTCCACCACCTCATAGTCGCGGATGATGTTGAGCACCACATTGGGAGCGGCCACCGACAGACGGGAGATCTCGTCGTCGGAGAAGAATTTATCGCTGACCTTGATGATGCCCTTCTGTCCAACCTTGGTGGAGGGATAGTTGTAGCCGATGGTTACCGGTGAGGAGAGTGTGGTCAGTCCCAGGAGGTTGACCACCTGGAATGTCTTGTCGGCGGGAATATGGTCGATTACGGTGCCGTTCTTGATGGCGGCGACAAGCCTTTCTTTCTTGTTCATGGATGTCTCAGTCTATGATGGTTGTGTCGTTTCTGACTTCGTCGAGGCTGATGCCGAGCACGTCGCAGATGATGGCCTCACGGGCATATAGGCCGTTGCGGGCCTGTTGGATATAGTAGGCCTGCGGTGTCTCGTCGACATCGTAGGCAATCTCATTGACGCGGGGCAGGGGATGGAGGATCTTCATGTTGGGCTTTGAGCGGCCGAGCATGCTGGCCTTCAGGATATAGGTGTTTTTCACCCGCTCATACTCCATGAGGTCGGAGAAGCGCTCTTTCTGCACGCGCGTCATATAAATGATGTCGGCATCGGCGATGATCTCCTCATTGAGTTCGGTGTGCTCCTCGAAGCGAATGCCTTTCTCGCGGCAGTATTCCTTGTATTCGTTGGGCATGGCAAGTTCCTCGGGTGCGATGAAATGGAATGTCGGGTTGAAATGGCGCATGGCCATGAGCAGCGAGTGGACGGTGCGCCCGTATTTCAGGTCACCCACCAGGTAGATGTTGAGGTTCTCGAGTGTCCCTTGCGTCTGGTAGATGGTGTAGAGGTCGAGCATGCACTGTGAGGGATGCTGGTGGGCACCGTCGCCGGCATTGATGATGGGGACGGGGGATACCTCGCTGGCATACTGTGCCGCTCCTTCGATGTAGTGGCGCATGGCGATCACGTCGGCGTAGTTGGATACCATCAGGATGGTGTCCTTCAGCGACTCTCCCTTCGACACGCTCGAAGCTTTGGCGTCGGAGAAACCGATCACGCGTGCGCCGAGGCGGTTGGCTGCGGTCTCGAAACTGAGGCGGGTGCGGGTGGAGGGCTCGTAGAACAACGTGGCGACAACCTTTCCCTTGAGGATTTCACGATTGGGGTGTTTTTCAAATTCGCCGGCCAATTCGATCATGTAGAGAATCTTCTCACGTGACAAATCGGCTATGGTTACAAAATTGCGTTTGGTCATCGGTAGATAAATGAATGTTCGATTTCGACTGCGAAGTTACGCATTATTTTTAATTTATTTGCCATAATTCGGAAGAAATATTGTAAATTTGCACCGCATATAAAAAAAGGACCTTTTTCAATAACCCGATATGAGAAGAAAATTTGTCAATGTCCTCTGGGGTATTCTCATTGGACTGATCATCATAGCTGGAGTCGGTTCGGTAGCTATCTGGAACGGATGGATCGGTTACATGCCTGACATGGAAGACCTGCAGAACCCTATCAGCCGTTATTCCTCGCAGGTCTATTCCTCAGATGGAAAACTGATGGGCATTTATGCGTCGAGCAGGGAGAACCGCATCTCCACACCCTACAACAATATCTCGCCCAACATGATCCATGCGCTCATCTCAACCGAGGATTCCAGGTTTTATGAGCATTCAGGCATTGACTTCAAGGCCCTTTCCAGAGCCATCGTCAAGACCGGCATTATGAGAAAGGAGAGCGCCGGCGGTGGTTCCACCATCACACAGCAGTTGGCCAAGCAGCTCTATTCCGAGGTGGCCCACAGCAAACTCGAACGACTCTTCCAGAAACCCATTGAGTGGATCATCGCCGTGAAACTGGAGCGCACGTTCACCAAAGAGGAGATCATCACCATGTATCTCAACTACTTCGATTTCCTCTACAATGCCATCGGTGTGAAAAGCGCGGCCAAGACCTATTTTAATAAGGACCCGAGAGATCTCACTGTCGTGGAGTCGGCCACCCTTGTCGGACTCTGCAAGAACCCCTCGATGTACAACCCCGTGAGATACCCCAACCGATGCCTCGAGAGACGCAATATCATCCTCACCCAGATGTACAAAAGCGGCTACATCTCCGAGGCGGAATGCAAGAATGCTCTCGTAGAGCCTTTGCGCCTCGACTTCCAGCGGTCGGGCGACCGGGAAACGGCGCTGGGCATCGCTCCTTACTTCCGGGAATATCTCCGGCAGTATATGATGGCCAAAAAGCCATCTTTGGATGATTATCCTTCCTGGAAAAAGGCGCAATACCATATCGACTCCATCGCATGGGCTCAGGACCCGCTCTACGGATGGTGCAACAAGAATACACGCCGCGGAGGACAGCCCTACAACATCAATACCGATGGTCTGAGGATCTACACCACCATCGACACCCGTATGCAGAAATATGCTGAGGAGGCCGTGATCGAGCACCTCTCGCAGACCCTGCAGCCGGCTTTCAACGCACAAGTGAGAAACAGTGCCAGGGGACCGTTCTCCAGCAAGATGTCACGGCAGGACTATGAGCGCGTGATGAACCGCGCCATCAAGCAGAGTCACCGTTATGCAGCCCTGAAGGAGGCTGGGGCATCGGAAGAGGAAATCAAGAAAAACTTCGATAAACCCGTCGAGATGAGGGTGTTCACCTATAATGGTGAGGTCACCAAGGTGATGTCGCCCCTCGACTCCATCAAATACTACAAGACATTCCTGCGCTCGGGCTTCATGAGCATGGATGTCCATACGGGTGCCGTCAAGGCCTATGTGGGTGGTCCCGACTATGACCATTTCCAGTATGACATGGCTATGGTGGGCCGGCGACAGGTGGGTTCGACCATCAAGCCCTATCTCTACTCACTGGCCATGGAGAACGGGTACACGCCTTGCGACCAGGCTCCCAACAGGGCTCAGACCTATTATGTGGGCGGTGCGAGATGGACTCCGCGCAATGGCAGCCGCGCCAGATATGGTGCGATGGTGACCCTCAAGTGGGGACTGCAGCAGTCCAACAACTGGATCTCGGCCTACCTGATGAACAAGTTCAATCCGCAGGCACTGGTCGATCTGCTCCACAAATACGGTATCAACAATCCCAATATCGTCCCGACGATGGCTTTGTGTCTCGGTCCGTGTGAGGTGACCGTCGGTGAGATGGTAAGTGCATACACCACCTTTGCCAATAAGGGTATCCGTTGTGCTCCGCTCATGGTGACGAGGATTGAGGACAGCGAGGGTAATATCATCGCCAACTTCCAGCCGCAGTTTACCGAGGTGATCAGCGAGACCAGTTCCTACAAGATGATTGAACTCCTGCGTGCCGTCGTTGATGGTGGTACGGCTCATCGTGTCAGGGGCAACGGCATTTCGGGCGAGATCGGCGGAAAGACCGGAACGACCAATGACAATGCTGACGCCTGGTTCATGGGTGTTACACCCGAACTCGTCAGCGGCTGTTGGGTGGGCGGTGAAGACCGTGACATCCACTTCATGTCGATGGCTTACGGACAGGGTGCGGCAGCAGCTCTCCCTGTTTGGGTGAGGTATATGAAAAAGGTGTATTCCGATGCCAGTTTGAATTATTCGCCGAGTGCGAAATTCGATATTCCCAAGGATTACGACAGTTGCAATGAGAAACCGTCGCAATACGAAATCACCATTGAGGACATCTATGAATAGCCTGCCTTGACCCACGTCAAGAAAGTGTCGTTATTTTGTATAATTCCTGCAAGAAATTTGGCTGTGTACCCACACAGTAGTAATTTTGCATTGTCAAAAAAAGATTGTTAGGATTAAAAAATAACGAAATTATGGATATTTTTCTGATGACAGTACGCTTCCTTGGCGTGATGGCAGAAATCAAGGAAAAGACACATCAGATGTTTGCATAAGCATCTTGTGTTTTATAAAAAGGTAAGGATTGTTTTTCATAAGGTGAATGTATAGAGGCAGCTGTGGCACATCTGATGTGCAACGGCTGTTTTTTTGTTTGCCTGCAATAATATGTCTGGTTAGGGAAATGTAGAGACGTCACATTGTGGCGTCTTCAGAAAAAAGCAAATCTCTCCCTCTCCCTCTGGGATAGCCTTTGCCATTCTTTCGCCCTCACCCCCGCCTCTCCCAGAGGGAGAGGGGCAGTTTCCTTTTTGAAATCAGTCTTTTTCCCTTTGGAATAGCCTTTGCAAATCTCCCTCCGAGAGAGCACCTGCATACTTATCCCTCTCCCTCTGGGAGAGGTTAGGTGAGGGTGATTTCCCCTTCTCTTCGCTATGATTCCCAACCATCCCGCACCCTTCCTTATCGTAAGGAAGGGCTTCAACCCACCCTCCGTCCCCCGCCCTCTCCAGGGCGGAGGCTCAACCGCTCCTCCTGTCGCTCGTACATTAAGGTACTGCTCCCGAAGATAGGTCGCAGTCGAAATTACGCAACAAAGTTGCGATTGTTTATGCGGGTTTCACCCGCCCATGCGGTTCACTTGCATACCTATTCCTTTTCTTTGGAATAGCCTTTGCAAATCAATCTTTAACCCTCTGGAATAGCCTTTGCCAATCTGTCGCCCTCACCCCCGCCTCTCCCAGAGGGAGAGGGGCTGATTACCTTTTGGAGACGCCACACTGTGACGTCTCTACTGAGCTACTTTGTGAGAGCACATACATACTTATCCCTCGTCCTTTGTGAGAGCACATACATACTTATCCCTCTCCCTCTGTGAGAGCACCTGCAAACTTATCCCTCTCCCTCTGGGAGAGCACCTGCATACTTATCCCTCTCCCTTTGTGAGAGCACCTGCATACTTATCCCTCTCCCTTTGGGAGAGGTTAGGTGAGGGCACAAAAAAAGGATGTACGAAAGTACATCCTTTTGGAGGTGCGTGGCGGGATCGAACCGCCGTACACGGTTTTGCAGACCGTTGACTAAGCCACTCATCCAACGCACCATTTTCTCGTTGCGACTGCAAAAGTACTGCAATTATTCCGATTGAGCAAATTTTTTAATTACTTTTTTGTCTCCGCAAGGCGGATTTTTGCTTCTATGATTTTTTTGCTGTTGCTTCAATTCTTTCAGCGCACATCCTGCACAACCGTGACAGGGATCGTTGAGGGTGGTGAACGTCCGCCAGATCCGATAGCCGATATAGGCGACAGAGAGCGCCAAGACAAGGATGATGATAATGGTCTGGGTCATGCTGTTTTGAAGATTTCCTGCGTACACTCCCCTTTGGAGTGACTTAAAGTACAAAAATAAGCAATTTTTCTGTCATTTGGTTTGAAAATGGGGATTTTTTGACTAAATTTGCAATAATAACTTTACACGCATGAAAAATAGAATCCGAAAAACCCTGTTAACGGTCATCGTGATGATGTCGCTGACCCCAGTATTCGCAACAGTACAGAATCAGAAACTATGGTACTCAAAACCCGCTACGCATTGGTTGGAGGCATTGCCGGTCGGCAACTCCCACCTTGGAGCCATGATTTTCGGAGGAACAGACACCGAAGAGATCCAACTCAATGAGGAGACCTTCTGGTCGGGCGGTCCCCATAACAACAACAGCCATGAGTCACTGTCGTATCTGAAACAGGTACGCGACTCCATCTACGCCGGTAAGGAGGAAGTGGCGGAAGATCTAATCAACAAGCATTTCATTCCCGGACCTCACGGCATGAAATACCTCACGCTCGGAAGTCTGAAGTTGGATTTCGCTGACAAGGGAAAAGTGACTGACTATGTGCGTGACCTCGACCTCCAACAGGCCTTGGCTCATGTCAATTACACGAAAAACGGCGTGAAGGTGGAGCAGACCGTTTTCGCCTCTATGACCGACAATGTGGTGGTGGTCCATCTCAAAGCCAGCCGGAAGGGCGTCCTTTCCTTCACTTTGACCCATCAATGTGCCTTCCCTTCCACTCATCGGGTGGAGGGAAACAGTCTTCAAGCCACAATCAAGGGTGTGGATCATGAGGGCATCAAGGCCTCGCTGACGGCAGAACTGGAGGCACGCGTGGTGACAGACGGCCGGAGCAAGGCTTCTGGTGAAGGACTGTTGGTGGAGAATGCCACCGAAGTGACACTCTTCATCGCTGCCGCCACCAATTTTGTCAACTACCACGACGTGTCGGGCGACCCATTGGCCAAGAACAAAGCCACGCTGGCTTCGGCCATGACGAAGAAGTACAAGACCCTGATGCGCCAGCATGTGGCAAAATACCGCGGACAGTATGACCGTGTGAAACTCACGTTGCCTGAGTCGGAAAACTCCAGCTTGGAAACCGACAAGCGCCTGGCTGCCTTCGCCGATGGCATGGATATGGATATGGTCGCATTGATGATGCAGTATGGGCGCTATCTGCTGATTTCTTCTTCTCAACCAGGCGGACAGCCCGCCAACCTTCAGGGTGTATGGAATGACAAAGTGAATGCCCCCTGGGATTCGAAATACACCATCAATATCAATGCCGAGATGAACTACTGGCCTGCTCTCGTCGGCAATCTCGCAGAGACGCAGCAACCCCTGTTCTCTATGATCCGTGACTTGAGTGAGACGGGAACGAAGACCGCCAGGGAGATGTATGACTGCAAGGGATGGGTGGCTCATCACAATACCGACCTCTGGCGTATCGCAGGCCCTGTGGATGGTGCGCCATGGGGTATGTTCCCCACGGGTGGAGCATGGCTCACCACACATATCTGGCAGCACTATCTCTTCACAGGCGACAAGCAGTTTCTGGCGGATTATTACCCTGTGATGAAGGGAGCTGCCGACTTCCTCATGGATTACATGCAGGAATATCCCGCGACGGGGTATGTCAAGAACGCTGCGGGCTGGCTTGTCACCGTTCCCACAGTATCGCCGGAGCATGGTCCGATGGGTAAGCGCACCCCGGTCACAGCCGGTGCGACGATGGACAACCAGATTGTCTTCGATGTCCTGAACAATGTCATCCAGGCCGCCAAGGTACTGGGCAAGGATGACGCTTCTCTCTCCGCTTTCCGTACTGCCCTGCAGAAGATCCCACCGATGCAGATCGGCCGCTACGGTCAACTGCAGGAATGGATCATCGACGGTGACAATCCGAGAGATGAGCACCGTCATATCTCACACTTGTATGGACTGTATCCTTCCAACCAGATCTCACCTTATACGCATCCCGAACTCTTCACAGCAGCCGCCAACACCTTGAATCAGCGTGGTGATATGGCCACTGGCTGGAGCCTGGGATGGAAGATCAATTTCTGGGCGCGCATGCTCGACGGCAACCATGCGTTCAAGATCATCAAGAACATGCTGCATCTCTTGCCGGACGACCGGGCGATGAGGGAGTATCCCGACGGAAGAACGTATCCCAACCTCTTCGATGCCCATCCTCCATTCCAGATTGACGGCAACTTCGGTGCTGCTGCCGGTATCGCAGAGATGTTGGTGCAGAGCCATGACGGTGCCGTGCATCTCCTGCCTGCACTTCCTGATGCCTGGCATCAGGGTGAGGTCAGCGGACTGCGTGCCCGTGGTGGTTTTGAGGTGTCGATGCAATGGAGTGAAGGAAAACTCGACAAGGCCGTTGTCAAATCCCTTGTGGGGGGAGTGCTGCGTTTGCGCTCCTACATTCCGCTCAAGGGAAAGGGCCTCCAGCAAGCAAAAGGAGCCTGCGGCAATGTCTTGCTGCAAGCTCCCGAAATCAGGAAACCGCTCATCTCCGCTGAACTGAAGGACTTCAAACTGTTGCCGGTCAAGACGGTGTATGAGTATGACGTCGAGACCAGTCCTGGAAAAACTTATACCTTCACCGCGGAATAAGAAAAACGGTTTATTGGAAACTTCTGATCCTCACGTCGATGCCGGTGCCCTCCAGGGCTTCGGTCATGGCCTCGACGGGGGTGTTGCCGAAATGATAGGGGAAAAGCACACGCGGCTTCACCATGTCAGCGGCATGACGGAGTTGGGCTGGGGTCATCGTGTAGGGCTGGTTGCAGGGCAGGAAGGCCACATCGATGTCTTTCACCTCTGCCATCTCCTCAATGTCCTCCGTGTCGCCGGCGATGTAGAGTCTCAGTCCGTCGGCTTCAAGGATGAATCCGTTGTCGCGGTTCTTGGGATGGAATTGCGTATGGCCCGGTGTGATGTTGTAGGCGGGTACGGCATATACCATCAGGTCATCAGCCAAGCGGAGGGTGTCGCCGTTGGCCATGACCTCTCCTTCGCCGAGGATTTTGGCAGAATTGGCGTTGGTCACGATTCTTGTAGATGACTTGCGCAGGTCGGCCACAGCTTTTGCGTCAAGATGGTCGTAGTGCTCATGAGTGATGAGGATGAAGTCGGCTTTTGCCCATTGGCTGTAGTCGGTCTTGGGGAGAGCTCCTTCCACGACGGGATCTACCTGGATGATGCAGCCGTCATAGTTGATTTCCAAGCTGGCGTGCTTGATAGGGGTGATGGTCACGGACTTGCCGTTCTTGGTCTTGAAAGTATCCATATCGTTTGTGTTTGGGTTAGTAGCGGGGGCACAGTTGCTCAGTAAGGCTGTCAGGCCCACCATAATCATTTGTTGCAGTATCATATCTATTGGTTTTTGGGGTTATAAATCCGTCTCGCTCATGTCCTTGTCGAGATTGTTGTTCCATAGGTAATAGTTGGTCTCCTTCACCAGCACCTTGCTCAGGAAGAGCAGGGCCAGCAGGTTGGGGATGGCCATCAGCGCATTGAAGCAATCGGCCATGTTCCACACGAAGGAAAGGCTGATGACGCTGCCTGCAAAGACCGCGATGATATAGATGATGCGGTAGGGCAAGTTGAGCCGCTTGCCTCCGAGATACTCCACGGCGCGCTCACCATAGTAGCTCCATCCGAGAATGGTGCTGAAGGCAAAGGTGAACTGTCCGATATTGAGCAGCGGAGTGCCTACGTAAGGGATCTTGGAGAACGCCGACTTGGTGAGAATGGCTCCGTCGGCGAAATTGATGTCGGGGTGGGCGAGCGAGCTGCTGACAATGACCAGACCGGTCATCGCGCAGATGACCACGGTGTCCCAGAACGTACCTGAACTGGATACCAAGGCCTGTCTGACTGGGTTGCGGGTCTTGGCGGCGGCAGCCACGATAGGTGCCGAACCCATACCCGACTCATTGGAGAACAAACCACGCGAGATGCCGTAGCGGGCAGCGATCATGAACGTGCCGCCCACGAAACCGCCTCCAGCGGCAGAAGGGTTGAAAGCCGACTCTACGATGATCTTGAGGGCAGGCCACAGGTAGGCACTGTTGACAATGAGGATGTAAATGCAGCCTACAACGTAGAAGATAGCCATGAAAGGCACCAGTGCGCCGCACACGCGGGCGATGCTCTTCACTCCACCGAGGATGACGGCAGCGGTCAGCAGGCAGACGATACCGCCGATGATATAGTTGGACACGTGGTAGGCCTCACTTGTCAGCGTCGAGATGGCATTGGCCTGAACCGTGCACCCGATGCCGAAGGAGGCCAGGGCGCAGAACAGGGCGAAGAGCATTCCCATCCATTTCCAGCCGAGTCCACGCTCCAAAGCATACATCGGACCGCCAAGCATCTGTCCATTAGAGGTCTTTACCCGGTACTTGATGGCAAGGAGACCCTCGGCATACTTGGTGGAGATGCCGAAGACGCCGGTGAGCCAGCACCAGAACACTGCACCCGGACCGCCAAGGGCGATGGCGGTGCCCACACCCACGATGTTGCCTGTTCCGATGGTGGCGGCCAGGGCTGTGGCCAAGGCGCCAAACTGCGACACGTCGCCCGAGGAACCCTTGTCCTTGGTGATGGACAGTTTGATAGCCTTGAAGATCTTACGTTGCGGGCACTTGAGGATGATGGTCAAATAGATGTGCGTGCCCAGCAGGAGCACGATCATCGGCCATCCCCATAACACACCGTTGATGCTGCTGATAATATCATTGAAGGTTTCCATATCAGATGTTACTCATTGTCTTGAAAGGATTAAAAATGCACATCCACATAAGTGTATCCCATGGAACGGAACACCTGTGCAATCTCGTGGACGGCGTTCAACTGAGCGATGTTGATGTTGTCTTCTGTCAGACAGCGCTCCTTCATCTTACGCTTGGCCTGTGCATAGAGCGCCTCACGGGCTTTCTGGTCCCAACTGCCATTTTCGTAGAAAGGTTTTGTGCGCGCCTCGTCGATAAAATCATCATCGAGCAGGGTGACGGGGGGAAGGGTGACATCGAGCGTGTCGCCTTTCATCACAAGGGCGTCCTCACGCATCTTCGACAAGTCGATGCCCAGGCGCAGCGTACCATAATATATACGTGTGATTTTCCTGTCGCTGCCCAGAAGCCGGCTCTCCGTGGAGTCCACCAGTTCCTCGTCGTTGATGGTGAGGAATTCCCACTGACCGATGTCACGGACAGAGTTGACCTGGGTCTTGTCGATGGTGATGTCGCTGTTGCCCGGACCAAAGCTGATGTTGTTGCGGGTGCCTTTCACCGTCAGGGAGACCACCATCACCACGAGGGCTATCAGGGTGGCTGCCGTCAGAAACAGACGGGCAAGTTGGTTTTCTTTGAGGGGGGGATTGGATGGTTGCATCAGCGCATTAGTCTTGTATGATTTTCAGTTGTGAGTCGTTGAAATCCTTGCGGAAAGTAATGAGAATCTCGTCATCGTGGAAACCGAGTTGGCGGATCATGGGAATCAGGACCCGGCTGACACTCGCACGGGTGCGGTCGGAGATTTTCAGTTCGGGTATCGACTCAATGATGCTCGCACGTCCCTCCGCCTCGAAGCGCGAGAGTTCCTTGTCGGAGAAGTTCGAACGGAAGAGGGCCACATAGGACTCCACCTCCTCATGGTTGATCTTCGTACTTGTCAGTTCCACCTGCGGGTCGGGAAGAATAATCTCGATTTTCCCGTCATCGAAAATCACCTGATTGCTGTCGAAGTCCTGGAAATCGATGAAACCCTTCAGGGTGGCATCTATCGGAATGGCGATGCGGCGGCTGCCGGCAGGGACGTCGAAATCGTAGCTGATGCCGAGAATGCTCCCTTTCAGTTTCAGTTCGTCATCGTGGGTGATGATGCGGTGGATCTTGAACTCGCTGGCATAGAGGCGTGAGCACTTGCGGATGTGGGTGACCAGCATACCGACGCTGTCGGTCCGTGTCATTGTGACGGTGTCGCCTTCTCCCGATTCGGATGAGGGCTGGGAGGAACGGCCTGCGCAGCTCATCATCATCAGGAAAGACAGGGAGAAGACAAGGATATGAATCACTATTTTCATACGTGACATTTTGAATATGCAAAGATACTTATTTTTTTCCTTATTTTAGACACCAATAAAAAAAACATGAACTTTTTGAGATGATTATTAAACCTTTTGGGGCGTTGAGCGTCAAATTATCGTAAAAAGCAGGCTGCTGGTTTAAAACAATCACTTTTAAAAAGCAAAGATTATGAAAAAAAGTTTGATGATAGCCATCGTTTCCGTAGCCCTCTCCCTTCAGGTGTCGGCTCAGGATAACGGTACAAACGGTCCGAGACAATTCGACCGTAATGAGATGATCCAAAGACGTACGGAATCTACGGCGTCCAGATACGGACTTGATGACGCCCAGAAAGCCAAACTGTTGGAGTTGAACAAGAAGTATGCTGATGTTATGCCGATGATGGGACCCCGTGGGGGCGGCCCGGGCCGTATGGGAGGCATGCGCCCCGGACGTGGACAGTCGGCTGACAACAATGCTTCTGGTGACAACCAGAACAGCAGGCCCCGCGAAGGTATGCGTCCAGGTGGACCAAGACAAGGCTTTGGCGGTGGAGGTCCCGGCCGTTTCCGCCCAGACCCAGAGAAGATGCAGCAGTATGAAACCGAACTGCAGTCGATCATGACCCCAGAGCAGTACGCCAAGTATCAGGAGGACCGCAAGGCCATGATGGAGCGCATGGGTCAAAGGCGCGGTGAAGGAAGACCACAAGACAGACAATAATTATTAGTTAATATTCTTATTAGTTGTTTATAGGTATTTTGATAAGATTCAGGACTCGAGAGCTGCCCGTGAAGGGTGGCTCTTTTTTTCGTATTTTGTTTGGTATTCCCTTCGGTTTGCACTAATTTTGAGCGATGCTCCAAATTAGGCTGCACCTCAGGAATCGAAACAAAAACTTTGTATTTTGTTTGGTATTCCATTCGGTTTGCACTAATTTTGAGCGATGCTCCAAATTAGGCTGCACCTCAGGAATTCAAACAAAAACTTTGTTTTTTGTTTGGTATTCCATTCGGTTTGCACTAATTTTGCAAATCGCAAATCACTTACGCTATCATGAGAAAAATCCTGGCCGTAATGGCAATCCTGACGACCGCAGCTACTTTTGTGGCCTGCGAGAAAGAGAAAAAGCAAACCGTCAATAACATCATCGTGCCCCCACGTGAGGAAAAGGTGCCCGATACCCTCATCCATCAGATGAACGAGATAGACCATGTCGATGAGGTGAAATGGGTGGGCAGCACCTATAAGGTGAGGGTTCATCGCTATTCTTCCGACAGCCTTTCTGTGGCGACCGACGAAAATGGGAAACGCTACTACAACAACCTGATCCGAGTGCACATCACCCGGGCTGACGGCAGCGTGTTTTTTGATAAACTCTTTTCCAAGAAAATGTTTGAGGGTTTTGTCGATGACAAATACCTGAGCCAGAACCTCATCCTTGGAATGGTGTATAACGGCAATGACGCCAACAACCTCTATTTCCTGGGAAGTGTGGGGTGCCCAGACATCCTCACCGAGGAATATGTGCCCTTCAACGTCTCTGTCAACAGGGTAGGGGAAGTGAAGGTGGAGAAAGCCAGCCTGGAAGCGGTTGAGAATGACTCCACCCTCGTCAGCGATGGTGTGTAACCCTTTTTATTTCTTGAAAAGGTCGCTCTTCTGAACCATGATGATGCGGCCGTATTTCTCGAGTTCCTTCAAGTCGAGCTTGCTCTTGTCGCCCACGATACCTATCACGCGGTGCTTGCCATGGTCGCGGATCTGTCGCTCGTAGTAGTTCACCATGTCTTCCATCTTGGCATTCTGGATGGCCTGTGCCAAACCTGTTTTGCTGTCCTCAGTATATCCTTTCCACCGATGACTTGCAATGGCCTGACCGATATTGCGGAATGAGGGGTATTCATTGCAGATTTCGTTGATAATCGACTGCTTGGCAGTTTGGAAACTGATATCCTGTATGGGCGCATGGCGCAGCAGGGAATCCACGAGGGCGATGGCTCCCATCGTCTTGTCTTTCTGCGTGCCGACGATGGTTCCGAAAGCCAATGGGGATTTGGGCGCAAGCTTGAACGAACGGCTGAAGGAGAAACTCGAGGTGGTATAGGCCATCGAGCGGAATTCCCTCACTTCCTGGAAGAGGATGGATGACATTCCGCCTCCGAAATATTCCTTGAACAACTGGAAAGGCACTCGGGCTTCCTGTGTGGGAAGGGCATCAATTTGTTCATAGGTGAAGAAGAGATTCTGACGGGATTTGGGCATGTCATAGAGATAGACCAGGGGTTCGTCGTAGCCAAGGACTTCGCTGGAATAGTCTTTGTAAGCCTCCTGGCTGAGTGAGACAGGCAGATGCCGGCGCACGGCTTTTTCCACATCACTGATGGGGAGTGTGCCGCTATAGACGATGTTGCAAGCGCTGCTGAGAACCTGTTTGAAGGCTTCGTACATCTCCTCTCCCTTGAGTTTCTTGATTTCAGCGGTTGTGAGATGGGTCAGATAGGTTGACTGGTCTCCATAGACTACCTTTTGGATCAGTGCACGCATCACATCCGTATTCTGGGTGCTCTCCGTCTTGGTATCAGCTTTCTTGGAATCGCGGATTTGACTGAGCACCTTCGGGGTGCTCTTGGCATGGTGGAGGAGATGGCTGACGAGTTGCAGCGTAGCATCAAAATGTTCATCGACGCCCGAGATGATGATTTTGAAATCGCTTTGGGTCGAGGAGAAGACCACGCTGGCTCCCAGATTCTGCATAGCGGTTTCAAATTGCTGTCGGGTAAGGGAGTCGGTGCCTGCTGTGTTGAGATATTGTTCGGATGCCTCAAGGATTTTGTCGGCCTTTGTTCCTTTGTTGTAGATGACAGACAGTTCAAAGAGGTCATTGACCGGATTGTTAACGGTGTATAGGTTGGCCTGTCCGCCAAGGGGTTTCATGGTGGCATCATGGTCAAAGTCGAGAAGTCTTGGTTCCCATGTCTTGACAGGTATCTGAGCAAGGCGCTTGGCGTAGGCAGATTCCGCATTTTTGTGTTTGGGAACCACGGGTTTGTAACCTGGTTGGGTCATCTTGTCCTTCTCGTATTCGCCTTTCTTCTTCTTGAATCTCACAAATGGTGCGCCAAGATAGCGCTCAGCGGCACGGATGACATCCGACTTCGTGATATGGTTGATTTGGTTCACCAGGTCGAGGTATTCCTGCCAGGTGTGTCCTGATGACATCACCATCACCATCTTCTCGGCACGCTCACTGATGGTCTCCAACTCCCGTTTGGCTTCGCGGTAGGCTTCTTGTTTCTGAGTGTTGAACATGACGTCGCTGAACTGTCCTGAGCGCAGACGGGCAATTTGTTCCATGCAGGCTTTCTCTGCCTTGTTGGTCGAGGCCAGCAGATTAGGTACGATGAGCACATAGGCCAGTCCGGCGTCGTTGAGTCCCATGACGGTTCCCAGCGCGGCCATGAGGGTACCTTCGTTGGTGAGGGAGTCGAGCATGCCGGCTTGTCCGTTGGAGAGAAGCGACATGGCTATTTTCAGGATGTTGGCGTCTTTCTCAAATTCTGTTGGTGCCTTGAAGGCGAGCATCTCCAAACTGACGAGTGGTATGGGAATTTTCACTTCCACCGTGCGCTCCTTTGTGATGTCGGGCATGGGGGATGTCGGGTGAGTGGGTGGTGTGCCCTTGGGGATGCGGCCGAAAGTACGTTCCAGGAGAGGCAGGATGCTGTTGGCATCGAAATCACCGCAAAGGATCAGTCCCATGTTGCATCCCACATAGTATTTGGCGTAGAACTCGCGCATGTCCGACTGCCGTGGATTCTTCAGGTTCTCTGTGCTGCCGATGATGGGATAGGCGTAAGGACGGTCGCCAAACAGTTCGGCGAGCATCTTGTCCATGGCAGTGGATAACATGTTGTCGGCATACATGTTCTTCTCCTCATAGACGGCTTCCAACTCTCCTTGGAAAAGCCGGAAGACAGGGTTGATCAGGCGGTCGCTGTTGAGTTGGCACCACTGCTCCATATACTGAGGAATGAAGGAGTTGTGATAGTAGGTGAAATCCCAACTGGTGCCGGCGTTGAGTCCGGTTCCGCCATATTTGGAGATGAGGCGGTTGAACTCATTGGGTATGGCATACTCACCGGCTATCTGGCTCAGTCGGTTGATGTCTTTCTGGATGGCCTCACGCTGGGTGGGGTCCTTGGTGGCAGACAATTTGTCGTAGCAGGCAGAGATGGAGTCAAGCCAGGGCTTCTCCGCCTGATAGTCGATGGTGCCGATTTCGTCGGTTCCCTTGAACATGATATGCTCAAAGTAATGGGCGATGCCTGTATTGGGGCAATCCTTGGCTCCGGCGTTCACTACAACCGCTCCAAAAACTTTGGGTTGGGAATGGTCCTCGTTCAACCATACGGACATACCGTTGGAGAGGGTCAGTTCCTTCACTTCCAGTGCTTGTGGCGTCTGTGCTTGCAGACAGGTCAGAACCGTCTGTGCGAGCATCATCAATACAATTGTCTTTTTCATCTTCCGATTGGCTTAGGTATGTAAAAAAAATAGACAGGAGTCTTGCGAAAGGCTCCTGTCTGTTGGGTCATGATCAATTAAAGGATGGTTTTCACGGCTTCGAGCATGCCCTTCTCCTGAATCAGGTCGAGGTCTTTCTTCACAAGCTCGGCCAGACCAGGAATGCTGTGCAGATCCTCGCCCCAGATACTGGTGGCACCGAGGACGCCGTCGGTCACCTTCTGGGTGTCGCCGGTGGCCCACAGGTCTTTCAGCAAGTCCATGATGTCCTGGGCGTCGTTGGGTGTGATGTCGGCGCCGTCAGCGCGCTTGCCGCCCTTGTAATAGGTGATGATGGCTGCCAAGCCCATCACGAGGCCCTGGGGAAGTTCGCCCTTGCGCTCGAGATAAACCTTCACGCCGGGGAGGTCGCGGGCGCAGAACTTCGGGAAGGAGTTGAGCATGATGCTGGTCACCTGATGGTCAACGAACGGGTTGTTGAAGCGCTCCAGCACGTCGGCGGCGAATTTCTTCAACTCATCCATCGGCAGGTTGAGGGTCTCCATGAGTTCCTCGAACTGCACCTTGTGGATGTATTTGCCGATCACCTCATGGTTGCAGGCGTCGCGCACGATATCCACTCCGCTCAGGTATGCCACGGGAGAGAGGACGGTGTGAGGACCATTGAGGAGGGTCACCTTGCGCTCGTGGTAAGGCTTCTCGCTTTCGGCGATGAGCACGTGCAGTCCGGCTTTCTCTGCCGGGAACTCTGCGCGCAGTTCCTCGCAGGTCATATTCTCTGCCTTCTCAATCACCCAGAGGTGGAAAATCTCAGCCTGTACGACCAGGTTGTCCTTATAGCTGATCTTCTGCTGGATCTCGGCGATTTCCTTGCGGGGGAAGCCGGGAACGATGCGGTCAACCAGTGTGGCGCATACATAGCAGTATTTCGTGAACCACTCCTTGAATCCCTCGTAGTCGGCACCCATATCCTCTTTCCAGAGTTCGATATACTGATAGATGCACTCCTTCAGGTGATGACCGTTGAGGAAGATAAGCTCGCAGGGCATGATGATCAGGCCTTTGGTGGGGTCGCCCTCGAAAGTCTGATAGCGGCGGAAGAGCAGCTGGACGAGTTTGCCGGGATAGCTGCTGGCAGGAGCATCGCTCAGTTTGCAGGCGGGATCGAAGGCGATGCCGGCCTCTGTGGTGTTGGAGATGACGAAACGGATCTCGGGCTGGTCAGCCAATGCCATGTAAGCCCAGTTCTGGGTGTAGGGGTTCAGGGCGCGTGAGATGACATCAATGCGCTCGAGGCTGTTGACAGTCTCTCCGTTCTCACGACCTTGGAGGTTGACATGATAGAGGCAGTCCTGTCCGTTGAGCCAATCGACCATACCGCGCTCGATGGGCTGGACGATGACAACGCTGCCGTTGAAATCGGTCTTCTGGTTCATGTTCCAGATGATCCAATCTACGAAAGCACGGAGGAAGTTACCTTCACCAAACTGAATGATTTTCTCTGGCATGACGCTCTTTGGAGCAGTCCGCTTGTTTAATTCCTGTAATTTTTTCATTTGTTCTTATAGATTTAGTTGTCGTTTTTCACGGCAAAGATACACAATTTCTCTCATTCCACCATGTATCTTTGCCATGAAAAAAACGTAAAGGTTTGCGGATTTTGATTATCTTGCCTCCACGTACTTGTGCAGTGTGGCGCGAACAGCACCTGGAGCGGCATAGAGTTCCTTGACCATGCCTTCGATTTGCTCACCGAGACCTGCTTCATAGAGGTTGACTCCGAAGACATCGGCACGGCTGTAGAGCTGGCGCAGGCAACTGTAGTCCTGGTCGGGTTTGCCTACCTCAAGGGGAGCCACGATGGCTTGCAGTTCCTGAAGCATGGGGTCGGGGGAGGGCTCAAATGGAGTGCCGTCATCCTTGATGCCCTTCAGGTAGCGGGCATAGCCGGCCAAGGTCAGCGGGATGAGCTGCAGGTTGCTCATGTCGAGTCCGCGGGCGATGTACTTCTTGATGGTCTCACCGAAGCGGATGGGCAGTTTCTGGCTGGTATCCATGGCGATACGCTGTGGAGCATCGGGCATGAAGGGGTTGGGGAGACGACGGTTGATCACGGCGCCGATAAACTCATAGGGATTGAGCACACCGGGATCGGTGACCACGGGCATGGCCTCCATATAACCTATTTTCTGGATGAAACTGCGCAGGTCGGGGTCTGCCATCTCGGCGGAGATGAGCGTGTAGCCGAGCAGACAGCCGTAGAGCGACATGGCCGTGTGGAGAGGGTTGAGACAAGTGGTGACTTTCATGGTCTCCACCTTGTCCACCGTCTCGCGTGTGGTGTAGAGCGCGCCGCCCAGGTCGAGTGGCGGACGGCCGTTGGTGTAGTTGTCCTCGATGACGAGATACTGCACTTCCTCTGCATTGACGAACGGTGCGGTGAAAGTGTGTTTCTCGGTCTCGATGTAGTTGTTGTCCTCAAAGCCGTCGGCGGCCAGCATTTCCTGCACTTTCTGATGGGGGCGCGGGGTGATCTTGTCGATCATCGACCACGGGAATGTGATTTTCGTCTCATCACGCAGGTAGTCAAGGAATCCGCCCTCTACTAGGTTGTCGGCCACCCATTTCTCTGCGTAGGCGAAGACTCCGGCCTTCACCTTGTCACCATTGTGCGAGCAGTTGTCCATGCTCTGTACGGTGAGTGGAAGGGCGCCGGCCTTGTAGCGCTCATAGAGGAGGGCAGCTACCTTGCCCATGGCAAGCACGGGGGTGAGACCGCGCTCCAGGTCGGCTGGCGATACGCTGTAGCCTTTCTCCGTGATGGTGAAGGAGATCATCTGGAGAGAGGGATTGCGGAAGATTTCGACCAACCGCTGCCAGTCACTGAACTGGTAGTCGGCTTTCAAGGCTTCGGTGATGGATGCGATGACCTTTTTCTCGATGGTGCCAGTCGATTGCAGACTGACGAGCAGAGACAGGTTGTTATAGGGAGCGTATGCCTTGTCGATGACCTCGAAGTCGAAGGTCTCGGCCACGATGACACCACGGTCGTATTTGCCGGTGTTGAGGGCATCATTGAGGATGGCAGCCGGGAAGGCGCGGAAGATGTTGCCTCCACCGAAGTGCACCCATGTCGGTTGGTCATGGGTCTTCTTGGCCACCGCCTGCATGTCGAACTGAGGAAGTTGGTAACCTTTGGCTTCCCATTCCTCTTTGTTGAAATTCTGGGAAAGGATATCGTTGAGTTTCATAATTCAATTTTCAATTTTCAATTTTCAATTTTCAAATGTCGTGCAAACCGAATGCAATGAAGTTTGCTTCAATTGCTGAGGTGCAGCCGACACTCATCGGGCAAAGCCCGATAATTTTCAATTTTCAATTTTCAAATGTCGAGCAAACCGAATGCAATGAAGTTTGCTTCAATTGCTGAGGTGCAGCCGACATTCATCGGGCAAAGCCCGATAATCTTCAATCGAAAAATCCAGGTTGCTGGTAGGGGAGGCCCAACTCACGGTCGACCGTAGCGAGGATGCCCTGCACCTGTCCCAGGGCGAACATGCGTCCGAGGAAAGAGTAGCCGGCATTGTAGCCGCGGGTCTCGTCGCCGAGCATCGTCATGCCATGATCCACGCGCATGGGGAGAGCGGGATTCTCTTTCTCGAAGATGCGGGCCAGTTCGATGATGTCTGCGCGTCCTCCGAGGTGGCTGGCTTCGGTGAAGTCGCCGTTGGGGAAGATGTGGCAGGAACGGAGGTGAACGAAATGGGTGCGGGAAGCAAACTTCCGTGCCATCTCCACCACGTTGTTGTAGGCTCCGGCACTGAGAGAACCAGCACAGAAGGTGAGGCCGTTGTGCTTGTTGGGCACGGCGTCGAGGAACCACTGGATGTCTTCCTCGGTGCGCACGATGCGGGGCAGTCCCAGAATCTCAATTGGTGGATCGTCGGGATGCACACACATGTTCATGCCGCATTCCTCGCAGGTGGGCATGATAGCTTCCAGGAAATACTTCATGTTGGCACGCAACTGGGCCTTGTCAATGCCTTTGTAGAGGTCGAGGAAGTCACGGAATTTCTGGATGGGGGCCTCGTCGTTCTCGCTGAAGTTTCCGCTCACGAAGCCCTGGGTCTTGATGATGATGTTCTCCACAAGCTTGTGCTCTTTCTCCGGAGTCATCGTCTTGGCCAATTCATCGGCCTCGGCCAGAACATTGCGTCCTTCGCCCACCCCTTTGGGGAACTGGAAGGCAGCCCATTCCTCACGGGCAGCTTCACGCTTGAGGATGTAGATGTCGAAATAGGCAAACTCCGCATAGGAGAAATAGAGGTTGGACGAACCATTGGGATTGTCATGCAACAGGTCGGTGCGTGCCCAGTCGAGAACGGGCATGAAATTGTAGCAGATGGTGTGGATGCCCTCTGCAGAGAGGTTGCGCAGGCTCTCCTTGTAGACCTCAATCTGCTCGTCTCGGTCCGGACCGCCATATTTGATGGTCTCTACGACGGGGAGAGACTCCACCACGCTCCAGCGCATGCCATAGCTTTCGATATATTCGCGAAGGTCGCGGATTTTCTCACGGGTCCAAACTTCACCAAGGGGTACGTCGTGAAGGGCGGTCACAATGCCTTCAACGCCGATTTGACGCAACATGGCAAGGGTAATCTTGTCGTTCTTGCCAAACCATCTCCATGTTCTTTCCATAGTTATAGCTTTTAATATATAAGGATTTACAATAATATAAAGGGTTAACTCCAAAAAGGTATCAAATAACCAAAAGAGCCTGTCGGCGACAGGCTCTTCGGGTCATATCATGAGGGATTACTCACCCTTCTCCATCTTGGCTTTCAGCGCTGCGAGAGCGTCAAGGTCACCGAGAGTAGTGCCGGCTGCCACATTGTTGATGGCAGGAGCTTCCTCCTTCTTCGGAGCTGCGTGACGGCTGGCGCGCGGAGCTTTCTTCTCTTCCTTGGCCTCCTCGAAGGTGCGGCTGTGGGAGAGGATGATGCGCTTGGTCTCTTTCACAAACTCAATCACCTTGAACTCCAGTTCCTCACCCTGCTGGGCCTGGGTTCCGTCTTCCTTGACGAGGTGCTTCGGTGTGGCAAAGCCCTCACCACCCTCATTCAGGGCAATCACGGCTCCCTTGTCCATAGACTCGGTGATCTTGCCGACATGGACTGAACCAGGAGTATAGATGGTCTCATAGGTATCCCAAGGATTGTCTTCGAGCTGCTTGTGGCCGAGGCTCAGACGACGGTTCTCCTTGTCGATTTCCAGCACGACAACGTCGATGTTGGCACCCACCTGGGTGAACTCTGACGGATGCTTCACCTTCTTGGTCCATGACAGGTCGCTGATGTGGATCAGACCGTCAACACCTTCCTCAAGCTCCACGAAGATACCGAAGTTGGTGAAATTGCGAACCTTGGCGGTGTGCTTGCTGCCGAGAGGATATTTCTCCTCGATGGCCTCCCATGGGTCGGTCTTCAGCTGCTTGATGCCGAGAGACATCTTGCGCTCCTCGCGGTCGAGGGTCAGGATCACTGCCTCTACCTCGTCGCCGACGTGCATGAACTCCTGTGCGGAACGCAGGTGCTGGCTCCAGCTCATCTCTGAGACGTGGATCAGACCTTCCACACCCGGGGCAATCTCCACGAATGCGCCGTAGTCAGCGATCACGACAACCTTACCCTTCACGTGGTCACCCACCTTCAGGTTCTCATCCAGTGCATCCCAAGGATGCGGAGTGAGCTGCTTCAGACCGAGGGCGATGCGCTTCTTCTCGTCGTCGAAGTCGAGGATAGCCACTTTGATCTTCTGGTCGAGGGAGACAACCTCTTTCGGATCGCTTACGCGGCCCCAAGACAGGTCGGTGATGTGGATGAGTCCGTCAACACCGCCGAGATCGACGAATACACCATAAGCTGTGATGTTCTTGACAGTACCTTCGTAGATCTGTCCCTTCTCCATCTTGCTGATGATCTCCTTCTTCTGTGCCTCAAGCTCAGCCTCGATAAGGGCTTTGTGAGAGACAACCACATTGCGGAACTCCTGGTTGATCTTCACCACCTTGAACTCCATGGTCTTGCCCACGAACACGTCGTAGTCGCGGATGGGGTGAACGTCAATCTGGCTGCCCGGGAGGAAAGCCTCGATACCGAACACATCCACAATCATACCACCCTTGGTGCGGCACTTGATGTAACCGGTGATCACTTCCTCATTGTCGAGGGCTGCGTTGATCCGCTCCCAGCTCTTGCTCAGACGAGCTTTTTTGTGTGACAGGATGAGCTGGCCTTTCTTGTCTTCCTGATTTTCTACGTAAACCTCTACGATATCGCCCACCTTCAGGTCGGGGTTGTAGCGGAATTCGCTTGCGGGGATAATACCGTCGCTCTTGTAACCAATGTTGACAACGACTTCTTTCTTGTCAAAAGAGATTACTTTGCCATCAACAACTTGATGCTCGCTCACTTTGTTGAGGGTTTCATCATAGGCCTTCTCGAGGTCTGATTTGCTTACGCTTTGGTTGCTGCCATTCTCAAATTCTTCCCAGTTGAAGTCCTCGAGCGGCTGCACGTTTTTTAAGTTTGACATAAAATTAATTAATAAAAAATGAATGAATTAATAAAGTTAGACTTTATGTTGTTCGAAAATCGGGTGCAAAGTTACTACTTTTTTGTGAAACACCGCCTTTTTTCACCTTCTTAATTGACAAAGGCAGACGCCTTTCCTTCTTATTTAATGATAATTAACGATTTTCAGACGTTGGTTGCTCTCAGTCAGTATTCAAATTGGCGTGCGCTGAGTGCGTCCGACCGGATTTCCGCACGGGTTAGCTCGCTCGGATTGGAAGCTGACCGCATGGAGTATCAGCGTTTGTCATGCGCTTATCAGATTGGAAATCTTGATATTCTGTTTCCTGACCCCATGAACGTCTCTCTATTGGCACGTTTTTTGCTGGTTTGGGGTAAAAAAGGAGGTTTTATGGCATTCATAGACTATTACAAAATTTTGGGAGTTGACCGCAACATCCCGCAGGCCGATGTCAAGAAGGCTTACCTCAAGCGGGCCAAGCAGTTTCATCCCGACCTGCATCCTGATGACCCGAAAGCCAAAGCCAAGTTTCAGGCGCTGAATGAGGCTTATGAGGTCATCGGCGACCCGGAGAAACGGGCCAAGTACGACCAATATGGAGAACAATGGCGGCAGGCCGACGCCTTCGGACAAGGTGGCGGCGGCACTTATTGGCAGTCGGGCGGGGGAGGCTCTCCGTTCGAGGGCTTCGACTTCAACATGTTTTCCAAGGGCGGCGGCTTCAGCAGTTTCTTCGAGCAGATCTTCGGCCAGCGCGGCACCAAGCGGCAGTCATCGCGTCAGGCCAATAGGGGTGAACTGACGGCCAATGTGGAGATTGATCTTTACACGGCGCTGTTGGGTGGTGAGGTGATCATCGCTCTTAACGATGGCTCCAAAGTGAAACTGAAAGTGAAACCGGAGACGCAGAGCGGAACAAAGGTGAGGCTCAAGGGAAAAGGAATCGACAAAGGCGATGGAACTTTTGGTGATCTGATCATCACTTATCAAGTGAAATTGCCCACCCATCTCTCTGAGCGCCAGAAACAGTTGGTGCGTGAAATGAGACAAGGGTAATGGCTGCGGCCATTACCCTTGCTTCGTTGTATGCTTGGTGAATTCGTTGTATGCTTGACGAATTCATTGTTCGCTCAGAATACGATGGCAGCCTCATTTCGTTGTGGTGAGGTTCCAGTATTTGAGGTTCTTATTCTTTTCCACTTTGTCTTCGATGTCATCGGGCAGGTTGCAGAAGAAGTCGATGCCCGTGCGCTCCTCCAACTCATCGATGGAGATGGCGTAGTCGCCATAATTCTTGCTGTAGTCATTCTTGTTGTGCTCTGTCCACAAACCGATGGCCTCATAATCGTCGGTTGATTTGTTGTAGGCCAGCAGTGCCATGTAGAAGTATTTGGGTACGGGGAGGCGGTTGTTGCATTTGAAGCTGTAAACCTGGTCGCTGCGGATGGTGGCCGCTTTGACGACATAGAGCGTGTCGCATTTTTCAGCCCATGGACGGATCTTTTGTTCCAGATTGTTCCACAACCCGTTGTTGTGCTTGTCATATTGGGGTTGCATGTTGCTCAGGTAGAAGGTCTGGGTGTTTTGTTCCCTGGAGCACAACCTGTCGGCGGAGGGACAGAGATGGCCGCGCGTGAAACCCGATTCCGAGTAGTCTGATTCTTTTGAGCGGTATTGGGCGGGGATTTCAGGGTCTTCCTTGAAACTGTTGGTCCGAGTGACGTTTTTGGCCATGTTGCCGGCGTGCATCTGGTAACAGGTCCAACGGTTGGCGATGTCGGCATAGCTCCATTCAAGGCTGAAGGTGATGCCGTAGTCAGGTGTCGATTTGATGATGAGCTGGTTCATCGTCTCATCCTCTGCCAGATGAGGATATTCAAGCAGTTTGGCGCGGTAAAGGTTGCGGTTGCGGTTGTTGTCGGTCACGTCCTGTCCGCTGCCGTTGTATTCCGCAACGACGACTTTCGAGGCGAGGTAGTCCTTTGACTTGCCGTCTTTCAGATACACCTTCACGCCGTATTTCAGGTTGTAGATGATCTGCACTCGGTCGAAGAGGTCGCTGGTGTATCTCACCTCGAGCCCGTTCTGGAGGGTGATGATGACCGTGTCTTTCTTCTCCTGGGCCATGGTGGTCATGGATGTGAGCAGGGTGATAAACAGTAGGAGATATCTTTTCATGTTGTTCTTTCTAAGGTTGGGTTGCGTGGAAGAAGGTGGATTCCTGTGGGTTATTTGACGATGATCTTGCTGCTGCCGCTCACATAGACACCTTTCGGCAGGTGTCCGGTGTCATAGCCCACGAATTGTCCGTCGATGTGATAGACTCGCTGGGAGTCTTCTGCTTCTGCGGTGATGGTTCTGATGCCTGTTGAGATACCATCGACGCTGATGTTGGCGGCTTGTCCTGTCGTGGTCTTGAAGTAGGCCCGGAAGGCTTTCAGGTCATTGGTGACGTTGGGGTAGCAGAGGGTATTGCCCTCGCCGAGAAACAGCACGCTGTTGTCGCCTTCGTAGAGCGTGGTGGGATGATAGATGCCGATCATCTCGTAGTCGCCGCAGGTTGTGGGGCTGAGCGTGTTGTCGATGGTGGTGCCGCTGATGGAGATCTGTTCCACGTCTTCTTCTGGATAGACCAGGTAGGGTACGCCGGCCTCGATGTCTTCAACAGACGAGAAATCAAGAGTGCTGGTGGTCGCGTCGAACCCCGTCATCTTGGCGACCCTGGCCTCGGAAACGGTGGAGGAGAAGTCGGTGATGCTGAAGGGCAGGCAGAGCGTGTTCCACATCCCTGTTTTCATTTTCCGGTTGACGACGACATTGACATTCCTGCCGATGTAGGTGGCGATGGTGGAAGGGTTGGTGTAGAGCTCTTCGTCGAGCCGGACCATGGGAACCAGTTCGCTGACACGGGTATAGTACAGCACAGAGGTCGTGCCGTCTTCTGCCGTACCGAGGATGCCCTCGACGACGAAAGACCTGCCTTTGAGGTCTTCAGGGATGTCGCCTCCCAGGTCGAAGTGGTCGGTCATGAGGAGTTTCTGGTTATCTTTTTCCATATAGTAGGTTCCAGTACCATTGGCCGACAGGGTGACTTCTTCCACCCTGACATAGTCAGCCCGGTAGGTCACGCCGCTCAGTGTCGAAAGGTCGGAGACGACGATGGGTTCCGGCGTCTGCCAGAAGTCGAGGCATAGGATGGAATCGGCGATGGAACTGCTGACGTGCGTGAACTCCGGCATCCCGTCACGGAGATGGTATTCACCTATGACGCTGCCGATGAGGGCACCGCCGGCGGTGGTGTGCCATCCTGCGTCATCGGGCAGGAAATCCGTGAATCTGACTGCAGCACCATTGTCGCGCACATAGGCTTGGATGCCAGATTGCTCATCCACCCATTCGATGCTTCCGGGATTGTCTCTGTCCAGGGAGAGCCTCACCGTCGTGCCGTCGCTCAGTTGGCGCAATTGAGTGATGGATGTCACCGTCTCCACATCAGGCTCGGTGATGAGGGTGACGGTGATCGACATCAGTTTCCAGTGTCCGCTTGTGTCCGTATTTCTGAAAGTGACAGCGGTGGCAGGCCCGTTCCATGTTGTCGTGCTGCCTGGAGAGGCGGAACCGCAGTCCGCCATGAAATTGCTGCTGGTCGGTGCATTGCCCGAGGCAAAGTTCATCTTGATGCTGGAGATGGCTGTGCCGGCCGAGACCTGGAAGTAGTTTCCTCCATAGATCCTCAGTGCCTTGCCGTTGTCATAGTATCTGGTGGGATAACTGCCAGTTCCTTGACTGAAAATGATGGTGACGCCGTCGGATGTCACATTGAACACCTCAGCGGCATTGGAGAATCCCTGTGCGCTGAAGTCGATATACACCTCCTTGGCTTTGGCCTGACAGGCCAAAACGAGGGTGAAGACAAATAAGAAGAGGCTTCGTGTGATGTTCATCGTCTCTATGGGTTGAATTGTGGTGTTTGTCTTGGTTTTATAGCCTTCAAAATTACATTTTTCCCTTGAAATATGGAAATGAATGTCCATTTTTCTTCGACTTTACGGCATGAAATGGCTTTTTCTGGTTTCCCAGGCCCTTTTTCTCATGAATAATCGTTAATTTTGCAGCGCTTTAGAGCATCAATGTCGTTCATCAACCATCATGAGACAGAAACCAATGCAATGGAAGGCAGCGCTTTTCGACCTCGACGGCGTAGTGTTTGATACCGAACCGCAGTACACCGTGTTTTGGGGAGAGATATGCCGCCAATATCATCCTGAGATACCAGGATTGGAGAACCGGATCAAGGGCCAGACGCTTACACAGATATTCGACGCCTATTTCGCCGACAATGAGGCGGCACGCCGGGATGTGGTCAGCCGTCTCGACCAATATGAGGCCGGGATGTCGTATGACTATATCCGTGGATTCGTGGATTTCATCCAGAACTTGCGCAGCCATGGTGTGGCTACGGCCCTTGTGACCAGTTCCAACCATGCCAAGATGGCGAGCGTGTATCGTTCGCGTCCTGAACTTCCCCGATTGTTTGATATCGTACTCACATCTGAGGATTTCAGTGAGAGCAAGCCCTCGCCAGACTGTTATCTGAAAGCAGCCGAACGGTTTGGTGCTCAGCGGCAACAATGTATTGTCTTCGAGGACAGCTTTAATGGTTTGCGCTCAGGGAAATCAGCCGGTATGGCTGTGGTGGGACTGACCACTTCCAACTCCCGTGAGAGCATCAGTGATTTATGTGATGTGGCGGTCAGCGACTTCTCGGAAATCGTTTTCGACGATTGTCTGGAGGTTCTGGCGCGGCATCATGCCCCTTGTGACGATTGATGATGGATACACAAAACACTCCTGTACATATACGTCTCTGGCACCGCGACTTCTGGTTCCTGGCTGTGGCTAACTTGTTGTTGACCATGGCGGTTTATATGCAGTATGTGTCTGTCGCTCATTGGATGGAGGAGGCGGGCATGCCTCAGAATATGATCGGATGGGCGATGGGAATCTATGCGCTCGGACTGTTCTCTCTTGGCGCTTTCTGCTCTTATCTGGTGCAACAGCATCGGCGCAACAGGGTCTGCATCCGCGCTATCTTCTGGCTTGCCTTGTGCCTGGCCTTGCCGGTCTTCTTGCTGGGTGTGCCCGGCATGGATGCCTCGGCGATGATGGTATGGGTGAGATGGGCAACAGGGGCGGTTTTCGGACTGGCTCAGATGGTCTTGTCGAGCACCCTTGTCATCGACACCTGTGAGGCGCATCAGCGAACGGAGGCCAATTACGCTGCGGCGTGGTTTGGACGTTTCGCCCTCTCCCTGGGACCTCTTTTGGCGATGGTTTTGCTGCCACGGGTGGGTTTTACGCAGACCATCTGGGTGGCAGCTGCCCTTACCTTGGCGGCCATGGTGCTGATTTCCATGGCCCATTTCCCCTTCCGCACGCCTGAGGACAACGTCCACCTGCTGAGTTTCGATCGGTTTTTGTTGCCAGGCGCCTGGGGCTTGTTTGTCAATCTGGTGATTGTCACCACGGTCTTGGGCATGGTCTTGGCATTGCATCGCGACTCGGTCACTTTCTTCGCATTTCTGATGCTGGGATTCTTGCTGGCAGTTTTGGCGGAGAAATTCGTCTTTGTCAACGCCGAACTGAAAAGTGAGACGGTGACCGGTTTGCTGCTGATGGCCTTCGCCCTCATGCTCTTGTTCACCGAACGGCAGACGATACCTTTTGTGGTACCAGTCCTGGTCGGATTGAGCATGGGTCTGGTCGGTTCGAGGTTCCTCTTGTTTTTCATCAAGTTGAGCCATCATTGTCAGCGCGGCACGTCGCAGAGCACTTTCTTCCTGGCATGGGAGGCCGGTATTGCTTTGGGTCTGGGCATAGGATGGGGTGACTTGCCCGTACTCCTGGACGGAGCCTTGCAGCTTGGGTCAGCGCAAAAAGCCCTGCTGTTGGCAGGGCTGATGCTCATCGTCTTGGCGATGGCCATGTATGTGTGCTTCACCCATCAGTGGTATCTGAAGCACAAGAACAGGTAGCAGTCTTTTTTATTTTTTCACCATCTTCCTGACCGTCTTCAGCAATTGTTTTGAGGGCGCGGTGCCTTTGAAGGGCACGAGATACCATTTCACGGTCCAGGTGAGTTGCTCGCCCGGGGCAAGGGTGGTATAGGCACCTTGGCTTTCCAGTTCGATATAGGTTTTGCCTCTGTTGACATATACCTGTATCTCGGCCTCGTCGGGTGCAGGTTGGGTGGGAGAGAGGTCCTCAAACTTTTTCACCAGCAGCAAGCCTTTGTTGAGGTAGGCCAGCCATCCTTTTCCGTCAGCGTTGACCTTCCTGTTCTCATTGGCGGTGTCTGTTTCATACCATGCGATGCCTTCTGAGGCTTTGAAGGGCATGAGGCCAGCAGGAGTGATTCCTTCGACGGGTGAGTCGAAGAAGATCACACCCTCGTTGGGCACACGGGTGATTTCCCATGGAGCTACTTTCCGGGTCTGCTTTCCGGCGTTGATGATGGAATAGGTCACCACGAGCGAATGGTCGCGGTCGTTGGTGCAGAACTGTTTCTTCACGCGCAGTCCCAGTTTCTCGGCCACACCGCTGGAGATGACCAGTTTATCAGTGCCGTCTTCTTCTATCTCATAGGGGTATTTGTCGAACTCCTGCACCGGGGGCCAGTTCCACTCTTTCTGCGGACTGGTCCAGAACGTACTGCCAAAAGCCTCGGGCATGGGGGATTGGGAGATGACTTCAGCACCGTCGTATTTCAGCGACAGAATCTTGCCTCCCGCACCGGTGTCGATGGTGGCTGATAAAGCACCCGTCTTCATCTCGCGCATGGCGTTGGGGAAGATGATGCGGTAATGTCCGCTCAGGTGCATGAAGGCAAAGAGGCGGAGCAGACCGTCATAATAGGCATCGAAATACCCGTCTTCGAAGGGTTCGTGTTTGGCTTCCCACAATGCTTTCACGAATTCCCTCTTTTTCTCGTGGGCGCACATCACGGAGGCGGTGGCTGAGGTGGCCACCAGTCCGATGCTGTGGCGCAGTTTTCTGAAACCACCGGCTTGAAGGATCTCGTTGCCCTCGGGCAGCGTGCCATCGACACGGTATTGATCGACGAAGGAGTCGATGCCCTGGCTGTAGAGGAAATTCTGGATGCGCTCTCCATATTGCCGTTGCCACTCCTTGTCGGCACAGCTCCATTCGTAATCGAGGGCGATGTTCATCGGCACGCGCCAGGAGTCGTAGCGGAAATTGCTCGATCCGCCGCGGCGCATCCAGGGATTCTGCATGATACTCCCGTCATATTGGCACATGTCGGGGTTGAGTCCTGTCACGGAGTCGGTGGCGTGATGGAGGAACTCACGCGAGAGTTGGGCAGCCTTGTACCAATAGTCGGCGCGTCCGTCGTCGGCCCACTTCGCCCACACCTCATAGAAAGCAGGAATGTGGTAGGAGGGGTCGGTGAAGCGCATGCCCATGTCATCGGGGGTGAAGGTGATGAGATGGTATTCAGGATGGAGCAGGGGGCGCTGTCCGTTGGTGCCGTCTTTGGCCATCGAACAGTTGAGGATGCGCTGGGCCTCAGCCTTGTAGTTGATGCCGGTGTCATTGCCCCATAGGTTGGAGGCGAAGATCAGGGCGGTGATGTAATAGAGCTCGCCGTCGGAGGCAGAACCGTCGGAGTTGCGTGTGCCGTCGGTCTTGCAGCTCCAGGCGAAATAGCCCTCGCGTGGACCGTCCTGGTGCTGCATGTATTTCTTGCTCCACCGCCAGATGCGGTCGAAAATGTCTTTCTCGCCCATCTGCACGGCGATCATCATGCCGTAGGACATGCCCTCAGTGCGCACATCGTGGTTCTTGATGTCGCTGATGTAGCCCAACGTGTCTCCCACTTCAAAATACACTTTGTTGGGTCCGCGGAAGACATCGTCGAAGACTTCCTTCAACTTCTTCTCCACGGCATCGGGCCTGTAGCCCATCTCCACGAAAAGGTTACGGTACTGGCGGGTCTCAAATGCTCCTTTCTCCCAAGGTCCTTGGGATCTCATGGGCCATTGTGCGGAGACCATGAGGTGAGACATGAGGATGACAATCAGGGTTAGAATGGTTTTCTTTTTCATCTTTTTCTTGGTTTTTGTCTGCAAATTTACGAAAAAAGATCCTTCGGCCTTCTTCTGATTGTATCAGATGTTATCGTTATTGTTGCATTTCTCGGCATAAAAAAAACTCATGTGCAAAAGAACGATAGATTTTGCACATGAGCTATGGGCTATAAGAATAATAGGCTGACTCTACATCTTCTGTAGTTCCTTCAGCGCTTTCTGCTGTTTCTTCTCGGCCTTGGCACGGTCTTTTTCGGCTTTCAAGGCTTGTTTCTGCAACTTCTCGCGCTTTTTGGCTTCCTTCTCTTTGGCTTTTACGGCCTTCTCAGCCTCTTTTTGCTTTTTCTTAGCTTCTTTTGCTTTTTTCTTAGCTTCTTTTTCTTTCTTCTTGGCTTCCTTTTCTTTCTTCTTGGCTTCCTTCTCCTGCTTAGCTAATTCTTTTTCTTTTTTCTTCTGCTCTTCCAGGATCTTGGCAGCTTTCTCCTTTTCAGCCTGAGCCTCTTTCATCTGTTCCTCACGGGTCTTCATCTGCTCGGGGGTTAACTCTCCCTGAGGTGTTCCTGGTGTGATTTCCGTCTGGGCATTGACGTTCATACTGCACAGGAAGGCTGCTGCGAATAGTGTGATAATGGTTTTGATTCTCATGTTGATTTGGTTTTTGTGAAACAATTTCTGCGCAAATATAGTAAAAAAGTCGGCACTTGCCCCTCCATTGGTGGGGAAAAATGAGGTAAAACGTTCAAAAATTATTATTCTTTCACAGAATTGGCGGGAAAATGGCTAAAAATATAGGTGGATTTGTGATGAGAATCCCCAAGCCATTGCAGCATTGCAAAGAATATTATTTTTCATGTTTTGAAGCACATTTGATGACAAAATTACAAGTTATTGCGAAGAAAACAAAGAAAATGATTAAATTTGTAGCGAAATATGATAAAGACGCTCTTCCACATACGATTGATTTTGACACGGTTTGGACTTTGCCCATTCTATCGGTGCCCTCAGGCATCTCGTAAGATGGGCCGGGCGGTATGGGCGTCGCTGTTCTTCGTGACCGGCATCACCCAGACTTATGCCCAGTCGGAGGTCATTCACCGGCAGGATACGCTCGATGAGGTGGTCGTCACATCACAGTCGGCCAACCGACGTGTGAATGAAGTGCAAATCGGGACGGAGAAAGTGGATGTGGTGACCATGAGCCGTCTGCCGGCGATGCTCGGTGAGCGCGACATCATCAAAGGGTTGCAACTCTTGCCAGGGGTGAAAAGTGAGGCCGATGGGTTGGGAGGCTATCAGGTGCGGGGGGGAACTTCTGCACAGAACAACATCCTCCTCGACGGAGCTTCGGTCTATAATGTCGGTCACTTGATGGGACTTTTCTCGGCATTCAACGATGATGCCATCGGGGGTGCGGAACTCTTCAAGGGACTTATGCCGGCACGCTACGGAGGAGGGTCTTCCTCGGTGCTGAACATGAGCACTCGAGTCGGCGACACCGAGCGTCATCATCTCTCCACCAGCGTGGGACTCCTCTCCTCCAAATTGGGGGTTGACGGCCCCCTCGACCGCCATGGTTCGACGTATCTCTTGGCGGGCAGGGTATCATACTTGAATCTGTTTATCAAAGCTATCCCGAAATACAGCAGCAACTCATTGCGGTTTTATGATGTCAATGCCAGGTTGAACTTCAGACTCAGCGAAAACGACCAACTCTATCTTTCTCTATTCCGAGGATACGACCTGGTTGAAGTGGAAAAGATGATGAATATGTCATGGAGCAATACCACGGGTTCGCTGGGGTGGCTTCACTCGAAAAGTCAACGGCATAATGCCTTCACCCAACTGGTGGCAAGCAACTATGACACCGACCAGGGAATGGACGTGTACAGCATCGACATGAGCATGCAGGGATATAACCGGCAGCTCACGCTGCGTCACCAACAGACATGGGACATACATGGACATTCACTGAATGTGGGAGGTGAGTCAACGTGGGCCGGGGTGCAGTCGGCGGCGTGGCGCGTGGTGACCAATCATGAACGGGAAAAGCGGGATGGGTGGTTTGCCTCGCTATGGGTGAGTGACGACATGTCTCTGTTCAACGACCGTATGGTGGTGTCGGCGGGATTGCGTATGGAATGGTTCTCAGTTCTGGGTGGCAAACCTTATTACAACCTGGATGACATGGGCAATATCGTGGGGACGTTTCATCCTGATAAATGGAAAATCGTAAAGAGCTATTCCATCCCTCAGCCCAGACTGAATCTTACCTGGAAGATTGGCAAGATAGCTGCTTTGAAAGCCGGATACAGCCGTTTGGCTCAGTCAGTGCAACCCATCCGAAACAGTTCGATGTCTCTTCCCATCGACCGCATGGTCATCGTAAGCAACAATGTCAAACCTCAGATAGCCGACCAGGTGGCCGCAGGATTCTCGTTGATGACTGAAAATGGCGTGTGGGATTTCTCGGCTGATTATTATTATAAGAAGTTGAAAAACGTGTATGATTTCCGTGAAGGTAAGATCTTCAATTCCGACATTGAGATAGAACGGTTGCTCACAGGAGGACGAGGGAAAGCCTGCGGCTTGGAATTCGCTGCCCACAAAAACAGTGGAAGGGTGACAGGATGGGTAGCATATACTCTCTCGTGGGTTCAAAACAAAATCCCCGGTATCATGGATGGTAAATGGTACACGGCCCCCAACGACCGTCGTCACGACCTGGTTGTGGTGCTCATGTCCCGACTTACTCCCCGTTGGATGCTATCCTCTTCATGGCGATACACCACAGGACAGGCCATGACGGCTCCGTCGGGTAAATACGAGATGGGCAAGGAGACATATCATTATTTTGGCGACAGAAACAAAAGCCGCGCTCCCGATTACCACAGGTTGGATATTGGTTTGTCTAATATCAAGAAAATAGGTAAGGCGACCCGCACATGGACTTTCGGACTCTATAATGCCTATCATCGTTATAACCCTTTCTTCGTGAGTTTCATGGAGGACGACACTCGCCCTCTGGGCACCAAAGCCGTTGTCACCACTCTCTTTGGATTGATACCCTCAGTCTCGTTCTCTTATCAGTATTGATTTGACATGTAATAACACAGAGAAGATGAAGAAATCCTCTTTTTTAAATAGCATGTTTCTCGTTTTGGGGTGTTTGGTTGGGCTCATGTCATGCGAACATGAGATAGATTTCGACTATCCCAAGTCTGAGACTATGGTGGTCTTCGACGGACAAATCAGCAATGAAGGCGTGTTCGTGCGAATCAGTCGCACACGTCCCATCGGAGACAACCAAAAAGGACAGCCCATCAATACTGCGCAGGTCTTTATCATCTCTGATGATGGAAAGGAGGAGCAACTGTACTACGACGATGAAAAAGGATGCTACCTGTCTGCTTCGGGACTTGTGGGCGTACCTGGACACAGCTATCAGATGAAGGCAGTCGTGGACGACCGGCGTTTTGAGGCCACATCCACCATGCAATCACCGGCTGGCATTGATACGGTTTATTTCAGATGGGTCAAGATATTGCAGCAGCGCATCTATTTCTATTGTGTCAAGGGTACTGACCCTTACCCTGAAGAGAGAACATATTATTTGTGCAGACTGATGAGGGGCGAAGAGTTGTTCCGTTGGAATCCGAGGTCTGGCAGAAGTGCCGTGAATGGTTATTTCGAGTACGACATCCCGTGCTCTACCGAAAAAGAAATGGATGAGGGGAAAGATGAAAGGGGAAAGATACCTCTGATGGAGGGCGACACGATAAGCATGGAACTGATGACAATAGACAGGCCGTGCTGGGATTACTTCCAGTCGTTGATGGTCAGCGAGGGCATGATGTCCAATCCCATAACCAATATCAAGGGTGGGGCTGTGGGCATCTTCATGGCGGCAAGCATCACCCGGCCCGATGCCATCGTTTTCAGAAAAGAAGATGCTGTGAGAGAACAATAGCGGCTATGGCATATCCTTTCAGGGCTCGGAAGTCCTTATTTGTAAAGGATTTCCACCAGGTCGGAGCCCATGGCGACGATGTTTTCGATATGTCCCTCTTCAGTTACCACATAATCCACCTTGACTCCAGCAGAACGCAGGTAATCCACCAATTCGTCGGCACTGGCGATAGGTACGAACGTGTCGTTGCGGGCATGATAGATGTGCACAGGGCAAGTCGGTACCCAGTCGTGTGGAGTGGTCAGTTTGCTCAGGCTCTCCAGAATTTTTTGGTAGTCGTGGTTGCTGTCGGTGAAGAAGTCAAGATTCAGATACTGGCTTATGTCGGAGCCCAACCGTTCGGAAAGCTCGAACAGTTCCATTCCGCCTGTGCACCATTCTTCATAATGCTGGCTGAGTTCCCCTCGGAAAATGTCTTGTAGGTTGAGGCCTAATGCCTCGTAGTGGTTGATGGAATACAAGGCGCTGGGAAGGAATGCATATTCAGAGTAACGAGAGCGCAACTGGTGCTCCATGACAGTCTTGGGGTTATAGACACCGCCACAGATCCATATCTGGTTGACATGAACACCCAATTCTGGATGCTTATGGTAATGGCGTGCCAATGCCAATGCCTCTGAGGCCGAGAGTGATATGCCTGTGACAAGTGTCCATGTGGGCATCGACCGTCCGTAGATGTTTCTGACCAGTTCTGTGGCCGCCAGTCTGAAATCCGCACTTACTTTCGCTGCATTCTCGTCGTATAGGTAGGGTATGACCATAGACTCTGTGGCGCCGCAACCTATCAGGTCGGGTACCAGGACGATGTAGCCAGCCATGCCCATGATCACCTGGAGGTTGGCGAGTTGTTTCGAAGGACATTGGGATTTGACCTTGTTGAATGACACAGCCTCAATCACACCCCGTGGATTGCCTGTCTTTGGATAATAGACAACGCCAGAGGCGATGACTGGATTGCCATGTGGGTCGGTGGTGTGGTATTTGATGATGTGTGCCTTGTATTTGCGGGCGCGCATGGCCGCCATATCGACCTTCTTCTTGTAGGGCTTTATCTGCTCTTCGGTCACGTCTCCAATTTTCAACAGCGTATTGAGGGCATCCTCAAAAAATAAGTCCTGTGAAGAGACGATGGACTCGAGCACTTGGTATGGTTCTGCCTTCAGGTGCTCCTCGTCAGACTGGCAGGAGATGAAGGTGAAAACGAACAACAGGAGACCAATCGCTCTGCCCATAGGACGGGTCGGATTGGGTAAAATGCGGGTCGTGACAATATGATGCTCTTGTATGTACATCGGATGAAAAAGTCATGTTGGGTACTGCAAATATAGGATGAAATAAACAATTATCCCTGTCTGATGATTGCAGATTATTGGGCATTCAATTTTTTTAACATTATGGTATATCTATTATGGGATTTTTTTAATACATTTGCATATTAATGCTATATGGTGATACAATAACCATCGGAATCATGACAAGAAGACTGTCCTTGTTGCTTTTCTCATTTACATGCCTGTGTTTGGCAAAAGCTCAATCTTTTCAAACCGACACTGTCAGCCTTTCCGAAGCTGTTTCTATTTCTGACTCTCTTCTTGTTTCCGACTCACTTTCCTCTACGATTCCCCTTGCCAGAACACCAGAGTTGAAGCCTCGTCCCTGGCTCGCATTGGGCGATGTCGTGGCTATCAACGGCATTACACACCTCCTTGGGCGCTATGCCTTGAAAGCGTCTTTCTCGCAGACAACGATGAAGTCCATACGCAACAATTTCAAGTCCGGATTTGCTTGGGATGATGACAATTTCTACATCAACTATCCATGCCATGCCATGCATGGCGCATACTATTACAATTCGGGCCGCAGCAACGGCTTGAGCCTTTTGCAGTCCATTCCATATACCTTGATTGGTTCACTCTCCTGGGAATTTCTCGGGGAGAACGAACAACCTTCAATCAATGACGTGATAACCACAACGGTTTCCGGAACTCTTTTCGGTGAAGTAATCCATCTTATGGCGCAGGAGATTGTTGATGAAAGTGAGAGGGGGGGTAAGCGCTTCCTCCAGGAAGCGGTCGCTGCATTGGTCAACCCAGTGGAAGGTTTCCACCGACTCATAAGTGGACGTGCGTGGAGAGTCAGAAAAACCATGGTGGAAAAGAAGTCAATTCCAGAAACCGAAGAGGATGAGGGGTGCTGCGTCTTTTCGGCCGGAGGGCGATATATTGCCGCAAATAGTGATTTTGGCCATGGTACCTATCAACCGCTTCTGTCTTTTGCCATGCAATATGGCCAAATCGTTGACGACCAAACACATCCCAGGCCATACGATTCCTTTTCTCTTGAGGGCACTTTCGCTTATGGAGACAGACAACACATTCTCACTGATTTGCATCTCACTGCCCGTATCTGTGGCATCCCTGCCATCACAGGTAAAAGCTTTTCTGGTGAATGGGGACTCTACCAACATTTTCATTACGATGACACACGGCTTCATGGCAAAACCACCAAAAGCCCTTTCCCATTCGGCGAAATGGCTTCCTTCGGACCTGGATTCCGATTCGCTTTCCCTCAGGTGGCTCCTCATGTCAGCTTCAAACAAGAAGTGTTTGCAAGAGGGATAATTCTCGGGGCTGTCAATAGTGACTACTATGAATTCTACAACCGCACATATAACATGGGCAGTGGCTTCGGAGTTACGACGCAGAGCAGAGTGTCATGGCACCATCTGGCGTCTGTTCATTTGAAAATTCACTACATGCGCCTTTTTACCTGGAAAGGCTATGAACCCCGGGATTTGTCGGAATTGGTTTTCGACACCAACTACCTTAATGTCCTGGGCGACCGCAGCTCTGCAAGTCTCTTGTCTGTAAACCTGCGAACTGAGGCTTTTCTGTCGCAAAGTTTGAGACTCATGATTGGAGTGACTCTCTGCAACCGGCACTCACATTACAAATACCATGCTGACCAGCGTGCTGAAAGCTGTGAGCTCAGGGCTGCGCTCGCATGGCACTTCTGATAGAATGAAAAAAGGAGGGCGAACCCTCCTTCTTGTTATTGTTTTCCTATATCAGCTGTGAAGCCAAGGTAATATAGTAGCTTAGAAGTGGAAACTCACACCCAAAAGCAGGTTGTAAGTGTCGGCATTGACTCCGAAACGAGAGATCTTCATATCCGACTCCTTCTCCTTGGCAGACATGTAGCCGATAGCGCCTAACTTGCAGAGCAACTCCAGCTTGTCGGTCACCTGTACGGCCACACCAGGACGCAGACCAAGCTCAAATGCGTTCACTTTGAATTCGTCGCCGCCATAATCCTCGTCATCGGTGCTCACTGAGGGAGAGGAGTCGGCCGAGATGTTGTTGTAGCCGATGTATCCTTCGAAGAAAAGATTGGCCCTGCCGAAATTCACAATTGTATAACGCACGTATGGAGAAATGGTGAAGCCTTTCAGTTTCATGTCTTCATTGCTGATGTCAGCGTAAGCGCCAGTCAGTGTTGAGATGGCGGACTTGATATCTGTCACAGAGAGAGAGCCGAAGGAGCAGACACCGCTGGAATAGCCTACTTGCAGACCAAAACTGAGGTAGTTGTCAAACTTATAGCCGATATCAGGGATGATTTTGAATGAAGATCCCGACTCGTCAGAGTTTCCATTGTCAATCGTGGTGGAAGTGAATCCGACTGAACCTCCAGCATACCATTGGGCGTTGGCTGTGGTGATGAATGCCAATAAGGCAACTAAAACGAATAATTTCTTTTTCATGATAAAAGATGGTATTAGTGAAACATTAAAGTGTTTTTATGTAATTGTTTTTCAAAGATATAATAATGTTGGCATGTTGCAGTGAAATTTGTTGAAATTTCACATAATTTTATTATAATTAACAAAAATCGAACGTTTACCATAGTCGTTTTGAACTACTTTTGCAAATCAAACCTCAAATCGGTTATTTCACTGACATGGAACCTCCAAAAATGGAATCGACGAATAGGAAGAGAATCATTGCTTTTGATATCTTACGCATCATTGCGGCTTTCGCTGTAGTTTGGCTGCATGTTTCAGCTCAAAGGTGGACAAATACCTTTCCATCATTGGAATGGGAGATTAGGAACGTATATGATGCGTTTGTACGTTGGAGCGTTCCGGTTTTTGTGATGATTTCCGGGGCATTGTTCCTCGATTCTTCCAAAACAATCAGTTTGAAACGGTTGTATCGGAAGAATGTGGTAAGGATTGTTGTCGCATTCCTGTTTTGGTCAGTGATTTATGTTGTTTATAGTCATTTGAAAAAAGGTCAATGGGACAGCATTCCTTTCTTCATCAGATTAATCATTCAAGGCCCCGTTCATTTTTGGTTTCTCAAGATGTTGATAGGGTTGTATATTATCATACCGTTATTGAGAACCATAGTTGCCAAACGGCGTGATGAGGTCTATTTCCTTTGTTTGTCTTTGATCACGGTGTTCATTCTTCCGTTGATATGGAAGATTGTGGGATACCTCAACTATGACCTTGCCTTTTTTCTCCGTAATACGACAGAGAGTCTGGGGCTGAATGTCGCATTGGGTTATAGTGGCTATTTTGTCCTTGGCCATTTCTTGTATAACCATCAGTTTGGCCGTCGAACAAGAATGCTGATTTATGCATCAGGCTTCATTAGTTTTGTCTGTGTGGCTTTTTTCACCCATTTCCTATCGCACCATGTGAACAGGGCAGAGATTTATCTTTATGACAATTTGAATCTGTTTACATTATTGGAGGCGGCAGCCGTGTTCGTATGGGTCACGTCTACCTGTCATCAGGTTTCCCCTTCAGTACGGAGATACGTTATCTCACTTTCAGAGTGTAGTTTCGGCATTTACTTGGTTCATTACCTGCTTTGGGACATCATCAGCTCTCGCATACCTGTTCCTTCTGCTTGGTGGCTTTTGCTCTTCATTCCAGTTTTCACCATCCTCGTTTTCGCCTTGTCCTATCTGGTCATTAGGGTGCTTAGGTCGGTACCCTTCATGAAAAGGTTTGTGCTATAAGGTTTAATGAGAGATGTTGAGGTAATAGCCTAACCGGTAAAGTTTGAAAATGCTTAATGAAGGGTTGGACCCTGTCAGGTTCTTGCGGAGGAGACGACTTGACCATCCATAAACGCATCTCACCATCCCATCCACATGCCATTGATGCAGACGATGGCTGACGGAGAGAAGTCTGGAATAACCGGATAGATCTTTCCTGAAGTCATACAACGTCTGCAGTCCTTCCTCGGTCTTCTCCATAAAGCGGCTGTTGCTCTCAAAATGATTGAATCCCACGGGATTGTCGATATGGATGATACGAATGCCGGCTGATTTCAGCGTCTTCCCCCAGAGCACGTCTTCGTAGCCATAGCGCTTGAACCGCTCGTCGAGGGGATATGACAGCATCACCCGTCGGCGGACCATGAAATTGGAAGTATGGAAATTGGCGTAGGGCGACTGTGCCCGGCGATCATGGCTCTGGCCTTCGATGCACGACATCTCATAAAGGTAGCGCAGGTTGCCGTGCGGCTTTTCCTCGCAGGTGATGGCGTAGCCTCCATATACCAGATCATCGTCGGGGTGGGAGAGGTAGGTGTGGAGAAAATGGTCGGAGATGACGGACATGTGGCTGTCGATGAACAGGAGGTGGTCGTAGCGGGAAGAGCGGGCCAGGAAATTTCGGATGGCAGCCCGTCCCACATTCTCTTTCCTGATGAGATAACGGCAATGTGGCCATTCGGTTATTTTGAGGTTGGCCTCCACTTTGTCCGTGTCAGTTGAGCCGTCGTCGGCGACCAAAATCTCATAGTCCAGGCCGGGAATGGCTTCTGCCTGCGACTGGAGTTGACTCACCAGTTCCGTGCACTCGCTGTTGAACGTGGGAATCAGGATGCTGAGTTGAGAAATGAGCGGTTTGGTCAATGATTACGGCTTTTTCTGTGACAAAGATAATGAATATTCCCCATTTGTGACGATTTTTTAAGCTGATATTTTGTTTTTCTTCGGTTTTGAGTTAATTTTGCATTTTGATGCAAGAAAAAGTTTCTAAAATATCATATTGAAATACTGAAAAATGAGAAATTATCTTTTGTGCGCGATGTTGCTCATGGCTGCGGCTGTTCAAGCTGTACCGGCTAAAAGAGTATGGCGCTCTTTCCAGCAAGTTGACGGTACCGCCATCGAATTGATGCAGGTGGGCGACGAGAACCTTCATTATTATAAGACCAGGGATGATGTGCCTGTGGTAGAAGAGGATAATGCCTTCTACTATGCCCGTAAAGCAGGTTTCTCCATTAAATCCACTGGCGTCCTTGCCCATGAGCCGGAGAAGCGGGTGGCTGCCGACCATGCCAATATCTGCAGTCTGGAGGAGATCGAGAGTGTGAGGCCTTATGTCCTCCACAAAGGTCCGAAGCGGATCGGTGAACCAGACCATCCTACCTACACCGGCAAGAAAAAGGGCTTGATCATCCTCGCCAATTTCTCCGACAAGAAATTCTTTGATTATAAAGAGGCCGATTTTGGATACGCCACTTGGGAGCGCTATGATGCGCTGGTCAACGAAGAGGGATATACCAATGAGGAGTATGGCGCTATCGGCAGTGTGCACGACTACTACAGCGATATGAGCTACAACAAGTTCAACCTGACGTTTGATGTCGTCGGCCCTGTTGACTTGACGGATAGTTATTCCCACTATGGTTTAGGCAAGGACGACCGTTACGCTCCAGATATGATTATTGAATGCTGCAACCTGGTTGATGACGAGGTTGATTTCAATGATTATGACTGGGACGGTGATGGCGTCGTCGAAGAGGTCTTCGTGCTCTATGCGGGTTATGGCGAGGCCACAGGCGGACCGACCAATGCTGTCTGGCCCCACATGTGGTCGCTCTCCGAGGCTGCCAAATACTATCCTAATCTGCCAGAAGAGCTGGTGCTTGATGGTGCGACCATCGATATTTATGCCTGCAGCAACGAACTCTATGGATATAGCGGCACAACGCAGATGGGTCTTGGCGTCATCTGCCACGAGTTCTCCCACTGTTTAGGACTGCCCGACCTCTATGATACGGGTTATGGCGGAAACTTCGGCATGGGCGACTGGGATATCCTTGACAACGGAAGCTACAATGGTCCGATGGGCATCGGATGGGTGCCTGCAGGCTACAGCAGCTATGAGCGCAATTATGCGGGATGGATCAAGTTTACCGAACTGAAAACTCCCCGCAGGATCATTAATCAAAAACCCCTCAGTGAGCATGGTACGTCCTACATTATTTATAATGATGGCAACCCCAATGAATATTATCTGTTGGAAAACCGTAAACAGACGGGTTGGGACCAATATATTCCAGGTGCCGGACTGCTGATCGTCCATGTGGATTATGATCCAGACATCTGGGCTTCCAACGACGTGAACACCACAGGCGCTTCGAATGACCATCAGCGGTTGACCATCTTCCATGCCAGCAACAGCACACGTGGAGGGCACGATGCTTATCCTTACAACGGCAATGACTGCCTGACGGATTACTCCACACCGAAATCCTCGCTTTACAATGAGAACACCGATGGGACCAAACTCATGCACAAGCCCATCACCGAGATCACCCGCAACGAGGAAACAGGGTATATCTCATTCCTGTTCCGTCCTGACAACAGCGCATTGGATGCCATCGAAGAGGCAACTCTGGATGGTGATGGCCTGGTGGATGTCTATACAATCGATGGCGTGAAGGTCGCCTCTCAGGTGAGCGCGGAGCAAGTCCGCCATCTCTCCAAGGGCACCTACGTCGTCAGAAAACAAGACGGCAGTTCGGTTAAAGTCACTACCAAGTGATAACAGATATCAGCAGGGCATCTCAGTTCGCTCATTCAGGGACTGATGTGCCCTGTTAATTTTAGTTAAAGTTGAGATTCAGGATAAAAAATGATGTCCATCTCAAAAAAAAAGTGATACCTTTGCAGCCGCTATTACGAGATAGTAGCATTTAATTCAAACCAAATTAATTATTTTTATCAATGGCAACAAAAATCAGATTGCAGCGTCGGGGACGCAAGGGCTATGCTTTCTACAGCATTGTCATCGCCGATGCTAGAGCACCACGTGATGGTAAATTTACTGAGAAGATTGGTACTTACAATCCTAACACCAATCCTGCTACTGTGGATTTGAATTTCGAGCGCGCACTCCACTGGGTCGAGACCGGTGCACAGCCGACCGACACCGTGCGCAACATCCTCAGCCATGAGGGCGTCTACCTGATGAAGCACCTCCTCGGTGGTGTGAAGAAGGGCGCTTTCGACGAGGCAGAGGCTCAGAAGCGTTTCGATGCATGGAAAGAGTCAAAAGTGAAGGGCGACGACAAAGTCCGCAACGAGATGGCTAAGGCAAAGAAGGACGCTTATGAGAAGGAACTGAAGGCTGAGAAGGCTATCAACGAGGCTATCGCCAAGAAGGTGGCTGAGAAGAAGGCCGCTGCCGCCGCTGCTGAGGCTGAAGCTCCCGCAGAGGCTGAAGAGGCTCCCGCAGAGGCTTAATTCATCCCAAAAGGTAAAATCGTGCCGGAAATTATTTTCCGGCATTTTTTGTGCTTTAGAGAAATATACCATTCAACTTTCTCAAGTTGAAAGGAGTGTAAGAGCAAAAAAAAGGCCGAAACACCAAAGGTGTCGGCAGAAGAGGCAAAGAAGAGGTTTGAGAGGCTTATAGGCCATCAGTGTTAACATTGCTGCTGCCAGCCATGCCACAGAATTCCAGAATGACAATAGACCCCCATAATCCGATGAGGGTGTATCTACACCAATCAGACATAGAGTCTTCAAACAGCCAGGAATAAGTATAAAGCCCAATAATGGCGCATAATATAATGGCTCCTATAGTCAGTCCAACTTTAATCATATTCTGTAAAGCTTAATTATACATTGCGAATATAATCAATAATTCAATAAGTTGTATCTGATTTAATCAAAAAAAACTGAAATATGTCGAAAAACATAAAATTTAACATACAACTTACAATTGACGGGAAGAAACAAATCGTCAGCGCGGCTATGAGTGTCCAGGAATTGGCCCGGAATCTCAATTCAGCAAGGACTAATGGCGACCTCTTAAGAAATTCCCTTCTTAGGAGTGTAGGAGTATAGGAGTGTAGACATTACTCTTGCAAGTCATATGTGTGGTTGTTGAACGAAAATGATTAGACGCCAAGAATGCTGGTATAGAAATCGTCATACCGCTGTGCCACGCTGATGTATTCATGGTGGCGGCGCACATATTCGATGCTGTCTTTTTTCAACTGGGCGATGCGTTCAGGATGCCCCGCCAGGTATTCCAGGGCTTCCACCACATTTTGGCGGTCGGGTTCGACATTGATGATGGGGCGCAGCTCATGTTCTCCGAGCAGGTCATAATGTTCCGGCTCGCCGCCGCCGATGCAGATGATGCCTTTCGACATGGCGAGGAGGGAGTTCATCGACGGGGTATAGCTGTAGAGCTGGTCGAGGATGGCATCTGAACCATCCATCATCTCCTGATATTGTTTGAAAGGCACCGACCGGGCGATGCGGAGTTCCACTTGTTCGGGATGCCTCTTGGCCACTTCCTCTGCGGCGGAGAGCATCACGTCGGTGCCTTTGTAGGCGCTGCGCGCCTCGTTGATGCCGATAAAAAGGCGCAGTTTCCTGTTGGAGAACGAGGGGACTGGCTGCTTCGGCATTTCTATGGGGTAGGGGATGTAGGTGGTCTTCTCTGGGAAAGCGGGACGGTAGCATACCCAATATTCGTATAATCCGGCCACGATGCCATTGCAGGTGTCGGCCACGTGGCGGTTGAGCCGTTCTTTGGCCGTGTCGAGCCAGTCAGCGCGCTCGCGCAGGGCATCTGGATTGTCCCGTAGTTGGTCGCCGATATTGAAATCGCTGTATCGCAGCGGCTTTTGTTCCATACAGGTGCGCACCCAGTAGCTGTCCATGCCGAATGCGCCGAGCACGACACACCGGTTGTGGCGCCTGAGATAGTCATAGATGGAGAAGATGCGCTCTGCCTTGAGTTCCACGAACTGGGGGTTGATGAGCTGCACCACATCGTAGCCTGTCCATCTGGGCAATTGCGTCATCAGTTTGGTCATGAGCGACAAACCTCCCCATTTTCCGGGTTTGCGCGCCAAATCGATGTCGCGGGGGTAGTCTTTCCAGAAATCCCCGTTGGAAGCCACCACAACCTCATGTCCCAAGGCCCTGAGTCCTTTGGCGAGTGTGGCGTGCACGTTGCTGTATTCACCGATGAGGAGGATGCGCATGGTCGTTGATCTCATTTCAGGACCATGCACAGCAGTCGCCGACCGCTACGGGTGCTGCTGATGCGCCTGAACCACTTGTATTTCTGGGTGTAATCCTTGTCGGAGAGGGGGAACAAGCCTTTCTGGGTCAGTTCCTCGACGCATTGTTCCAGGAACCGTCCGTTATGTGTCAGCGTGATGACATTGTAGAGATAGTCCATCGTCAGTTGATCAATGCGGCGCTGCAAAGCTTCCCTGTCGGCCGTCGGCAGCGTGTCGGTGCGCTCTGCCAGGCGGTAGAGCACTCCCTTGGTGTCCTCCAAACGTCTCTTCACCCATTCCTTGTCGTCCTTGTGGGTGATGGAATGGCCGCGGTCGCGGTAGAAATAGGCTTTCGCATTGGTCGAGTACACCTTCTCGGCACGGAGGAAGAGTTCTGGCGTGAATTCCTCGTCTTCATGTAGGATGCCTGAGGTGAAGCGCAGATTGACCAGTGTTTTCTTCCTGAAGATATAGCCGCAGGCAGAGGCACGCAGGTTGTTGTGCCGCATGTACTCGGCACCCTCCATCGGTCCCTCACATTCCACTGTCATGTCGCGCTCAACCTTGTCCGACAGGTGGAAAGCCACGATGTCGGGGTCGTTTTGGCGCACGATGTTGAGGCATTGCTCATAGATGCTGGTGTTGAGCAGGTCGTCACCATCGACAAACTGGATGAACGTGCCCCGGCACGCCTCGATCCCGAGGTTGCGGGCCGCACTGAGTCCTTGGTTGGTCTGTCGGATGTAGGTGATGTCGTCGAGTTTGGTGCCTAAGGAGTCGAGAGGACTGTGGTCCGAACCATCGTCGATGACGATAATTTCCCTTTCCTGCTTGTCGAGTTGGAGCGCGAGAATGCTGTCCAGACAGGCGTTGAGCAAGTCGGGCGTCAGGTTGTAATAGGTGATGATGAAACTGATCAGCGGCGGGTTTTCGCTGGCAGGACGGTTCGGTGTAATTTGCATAGATTCTTGATTCCTAATAGTTTGAGCATCCTGAGTTTGGTCTTGGTCTTCGAACCCACTGGCAAATGTTTGATGGCCCCGGAAGTCAGTCGGGGAGTGGGCAGGATAGGGTCGTGGCGGGTCTGCCTGTAAACATCGAGTTGGATGTTGAGCACATGGCAGTAGTATTCACTGATCTCTTCGTTCATGCCAAGGTGCGCTAATTGCCTCACATGGGCGTCGAGCAGGTCGGACAGTCCGTTGACTCCGGGATTGCGTGTAATTCCGAAAGGATTGCCACAGTAGTAATACATGCCTTCCTCCGTGGTGACCACGAGACGGGCCTTGTCGAGGAGCAAGGGCAGTATGTGAGCATCTTCAAACAAACGGTTCTTTGGGAAACGGACCCCTTCGAACAACCGCCTGACGTAGATTTTGTTCCAGGCGTAGGTGTGGGTGTAGGCTTTCCCCTTGAGCCAGTAGTCACGCATGTCGTGGTATTCGTGAGCACCAAACTTCACCAACCGTTGGTCGGGTTCCCCGTAATGCCAGTAGAACGGGTATTCCAGAATGTCGTAGTCGGGGTGTGCGCTGAGCCTTGTCATGAGGATCGACAGGGTGTTGTCGCCAAGGAAATCATCGCTGTCAACGAAGGTGATGTAGTCACCGCGCGCAATGTCGATGCCTGCGTTGCGGGCTGACGGCAAACCTTGGTTGGTCTGGTGGATGACATGGATGCGGTCGTCGCGTGAGGCATAATCGTCACAGATGGCTCCCGAACGGTCGGGGGAACCATCGTCGATGAGAATCATCTCATAATCGGAGAATGACTGTTTGAGTATGCTGTCGATGCAGCGCGACAAGGTCTTCTCCACGTCATATACCGGGACGATAATGCTCAGCTTCATCCTTTTACTTTTTCTTCTCCATTTTCAGTGGAATCCATTTCAGACGGACTTGGTATTAGCTTGCAAAATTAAGATAAAAAATCCGATTACGGGTTATTGTCTTGACAAAAAATCATTTTTGGCGCAAGATTCGTCAACTTCATGGGGCTCCGACAAAATAAATAACGTATTTTTACGTTTTGTAACAAAATATATGAAAAAGACAGATAAGACCATAGGTTATTCCCACGTACTCAAATACACGGGCCTTTTTGGAGGAGTGCAGGGAATCAACATCCTGGTGGGTATCGTGCGCAACAAACTGGTTGCATTGATTCTCGGACCTGCCGGCATGGGTCTTATCTCACTCTTCAATTCCACCATCAACCTGCTCTCCAACGCCACCAATCTCGGCATCTCGATGAGTGCCGTGAAAAACATCTCGGAAGCCTATGACAACGGCGACGAGGCGACCATGCGGCGCATTGTCAGGATGGTCAGGTCGTGGAGCCTGCTCACAGCCCTCTTCGGCGTGTTGCTCTGTATCGTGCTCAGTTCGCTGCTCAGCAAATGGACATTTGGCTGGGGCAACCACACGCTGCATTTCATCTTGCTCTCGCCCGTCGTGGGTATCATGGCGGTCACAGGAGGAGAGATGGCGGTGCTCAAGGGTGTCAGGAAACTGAGAAGTCTGGCTGTCATCTCGGTCTGCAATGTCTTGGCGGCACTCATCACCTCCGTGCCGCTGTATTATTTCTTTGGCGAGGCAGCCATCGTTCCCTCATTGCTCATCATGGCCTTGGCGCAGATGCTGCTCACAATAGGCTATTCATACAAAGTGTTCCCTCCGGACCTGTCGTTTGAGCGGTCGAATCTCGACGAGGGGATGAGCATGGTGAGACTGGGCATCGCCTTCGTCCTGGCTGGCATCCTCGGCAGCGGTGCCGAGTTTGTCATCCGTTCGTTTCTCAACTACACGTCGTCGCTGGAGACGGTGGGTCTATACAGTGCAGGCTATATGATGACGATGACCTACGCCGGAATGGTGTTCTCCGCCATGGAGACCGATTTTTTCCCCAGGCTCTCCGCGTCACACACGTTGGCCACGACCTCCAGCACCATTGTCAACCGACAGATCGAGGTGTCTTTCCTCTTGGTGTCGCCGTTGCTGGTGTTCTTCACCATCGCCTTGCCCATCCTCATGCCTTTGCTCTACAGCGGTAAGTTCACACCGGTCATCGGCATGATGCAGGTCACCGTGTTTGCCATGTATTTCCGCGCCATCAAGTTGCCCATGGCCTACCTGCCTTTGGCCAAGGGCGACTCCCGCTCCTATCTCTTGTTGGAGGCCATCTACGATGTGCTGATCGTGGTAGCCGTGATGTTGGCCTTCCCCAGGTGGGGACTGCTGGGATGCGGTGTCGCCATCACCGTTGTGGGTATCATCGACTTTTTGGTCATCTTGGTCTATACCCGGCTGAAGTACGGCTACCACATGTCGTGCCGGGTGAGGCTCTATGCGATGCTGCAGTTGCCCTTTGGCATACTGGCCTACCTGGTCACCTTCATCCGCAATCCCTGGGCTTACTGGAGTATCGGTATCTTGCTGGGATGTGCGAGTCTGATGGTCTCCATCCAGATATTGAGAAAGAAAACCACCCTTTGGCAGTCGCTCAAGGCCAGGGTGCTGAGGAGGTTCGGCCATGAGTAAGGTCACGGTCCTTGTCGCGGCCTACAATGCGCAGCCGTTTCTCAGAGCGTGTCTCGACTCTCTGCGCAGACAGTCGCTGACGGATTTCCAGGCCATTTGCGTCGATGACGCCTCTACCGATGACACCCCTGAGATTCTTGATGGCTATGCGGCCGAAGACCCCCGCTTTCAAGTCGTGCACCTCTCTGAGAACGGCGGACAGGCCAAGGCCCGCAACATCGCGCTCTCCATGGCCGATGGCGACTATGTATGCATGCTCGACAGCGACGACTGGTTGTCGGACAATGCGCTGCAGGAAGCGTCGGAGGTACTTGACCAACATCCCGGCACCGACTGCGTGCTTTTCCAGGTGGAGGAAGTCTTTCCTGACCATAGCAGGCTCTATCCGATGCCCCGGTTTGAGACAATCACAGGCCAGGAGGCTTTTGAGTACAGCCTCACCTGGGCCGTCCACGGCCTGTATATGTTGAGAAACACCTTGCATCAGCAATACCCCTACGACGATTCTTCAAGAGCTTACAGCGACGACAATACCACGCGCATCCATTACCTGCGCTCGAGAGAGGTCAGGCAGTGCGGCGGAATCTATTATTATCGCCAGCATGAGTCGTCGGTCACCCATCAGGTCAGTGCGAGGCGTTTTGATTATCTTCTGGCCAATGAGAGCATGAAGAGACAGATCCTGTCGGTTGGGGTGGAGGAGAGGCTCTTGAATGTCTATGAGAAGGTGAGGTGGCTCAACCTCATCGATACCTACATGTTTTATTTCAATCATCGCAGGCAACTGTCGCCAGAAGACCGCCGGCATGGCCTGTCGGAGATGAAGCGTGTCTGGAAGGGGATGGAAACCCATAGGATACCGCTCGCCCTGAGATGGAAACCCGGATACATGCCCTTGCGCCCCTTCTGGTGGCTGTTCAGGGTGCAGGAAGAATGTTATTTTGGATTAAGAAACTGGTGCCCATGGCGACGGCACCGCAACTGATCCCTACTTTGTAATTGAGAATGACCAGAGAGAAAGAAATTAATAAGGTGACGTTGGTGGGCAGTGCAGGAAATGTGGCATTGCTGACCTTCAAGTTCATTGCCGGCATCATGGGGCACAGTTCGGCCATGATAGCCGATGCCGTGCATTCATTGTCGGATTTCGTGACCGACCTTGTCGTGCTGGTTTTTGTGAGCATCAGCGCAAAACCGCAGGACCAGTCGCATGATTACGGGCACGGCAAGTTTGAGACCATCGCCACATTCCTGATCGGACTGGCACTGGTGGCCGCGGCAACGGGCATAGTGGTGCCTGGTGTTCTGAAGCTCATGGCTTGGTGGGGAGGAGAAACTTTGGAGGCTCCAGGATGGATCGCGCTGTGGGCAGCGCTCCTGTCGATTGTGGTCAAGGAAGTCCTTTATCAGTTTACCGCTCGCAAGAGCCGGCAGCTCCAGTCGCAGGTGCTGATGGCCAATGCCTGGCATCACCGCAGTGATGCCCTTTCGTCGATAGGCGCTGCGGTGGGCATCGGTGGCGCCATCTGGTTGGGAAACCGATGGACGGTGCTTGACCCCCTGGCCTCCATCATCGTGGGAGTGATGCTGGTGAAGGTGGCCTGGGACCTGCTCAAGTCGAGTATTGGGGAACTGACGGAAAGTTCGTTGCCAGATGATATGGAAAAGGATATCATGGAGATTATCCAGTCGTTTGCCGACGTGCAGCAGCCTCACAACCTCCGCACCCGCCGCATCGGCAACCGTATCGCCATCGAGGCACATGTCAGGATGGACGGAGCACTGCCGTTGAACATCGTCCATGAGCGCGCCACCGCCATAGAACACAAATTAAAGGAAAGGTTTGGCGACACCACGCATGTCACCCTTCACATGGAACCTATCAAATAGCAATTTGCCGCATAAAATCAATCCGAAAAATTTGGCTTTTATCTCGTTATTTCGTAATTTTGCCCAATGTAACTTGAAATTGATGCTGAAAAACTGATATCATGACATTGATTATCGTTGCCATAGTATTGCTGAGCTACCTGCTCATCTCCACGGAGCACCTTACGAATATCAATAAGGCGGCCGTGGCCATGTTTGCAGGCACAGTGGGATGGGTACTCTATATCTGCTATGGTACCGATTTCGTCATGAGGGAGCATAGCGGCGACTATGTCGATTTCCTCAATGGCGCCGTGGCCACGAGCACCGCGGTGAAACACTATATCGCACAAAACATCTTTCTCAAGTATGTCGGCAAGGCGGCTGAGATCGTCCTCTTCCTGCTGGCTACCATGACCATTGTCGAAATCCTTGTCAACAACGGCTGTTTCGATTTCCTCACGCCTATGGTGCGCACGAGGAAGGCCAAACGGATGCTTTGGGCGCTTTCTGCCCTCACGTTCCTCATCTCCGCCAATCTCGACAACCTGACGACCACCACGCTGATGCTCATCGTGGTGCACCAGCTCGTCTCAGGACGGCGTTACCGCTTCATCTATGGCAGCAGTGTGGTCATCGCGGCCAACACCGGAGGAGCGATGACCGTGATCGGAGAGCCTACGGGGGTAGCCCTGTGGAACATGAACGCCGTCACGGCCACCAGTTTCTCAATGTCGCTGCTCTTGCCCTGCCTTATCGCCTGGGCACTGCCCACTTTCCTCCTCAGCCGTATGCTGCCCGAGAGGATGGACATCACATGGTCGCCCATGCCCTATCGGGGTGACGACACCAACCTCAACACCTGGCAGCGCATGTTGATGCTCTTCGTGGGAATCGGCGGACTTTGGTTCATCCCGACGTTCCACAGCATCACCAAACTCAGTCCCTTCCTCGGTGCGCTCTGCGTACTCTCCGTCCTATGGATAGTCAATGAGTTGTTCAACCACCGCCTGTTCACGGTCGATAAAATGATTGACCGCCGCATCCCCCGTACGTTGCAATATGGCGTCCTGCAGATGATCCTGTTCGTCATGGGAATCATGCTCACCGTGGGCGTGGTCGAAGAGACAGGTGCCGTCAGATGGCTTGCAGCCAGATGCGACATCTATCTCCATAACATCTGGGTGATGGGAGGACTGGCGGGACTCTTCAGCTGCGTGCTCGACAATTTCGCCACAGCATGGAGCTTCTTCTCTCTCCACAGTGTGGGAGAGCATGTCCAGGGAGGAGCGGCGTATGCGCAGACCTTCGCCGAGAACGGCTACTATTGGAAGGTAATCGCCTATTGTTCGGCAGTGGCGGGCAATGTGCTCGCTGTCGGTTCCATGAGCGGCATCGCCCTGCTCAAGATGGAGCGTATGCCGATGGGATGGTATTTCCGTCATGTGGGAATGAAGGCGCTCATGGGATGGGTGCTCGGATTCCTGGTGATGATGGCCGCCGCAGTGATGCTTTGAAATCTAACAATCTATATTATGGCAAGAATCAAGACAATTGGTGTGATGACATCAGGAGGCGACGCTCCCGGCATGAATGCCGCCATTCGCGCCGTCACCCGTGCGGGTATCTGCAACGGGTTTAAGATCATGGGTATTTACAGAGGTTACGATGGTCTCATCAACGATGAGATCGCGCCTTTCACGACAGAGAATGTCAGTGGCATCATCATGTCGGGTGGTACCATTCTGAAAACGGCGCGCAGCAAGGAGTTCCAGACACCCGAAGGCAGGCAGAAAGCTTACGACAACATGGTCAAGCACGGCATCGATGCGCTGATTGTCATCGGCGGCAATGGTTCGTTGACCGGTGCCATGGAGTTCGCTCGCGAGTTTGACGTGTGCTGCATCGGACTGCCCGGCACCATCGACAACGACCTTTACGGGACTGACTCCACCATCGGCTACGACACCACCATGAACACCATCATGGACTGTGTTGACCGCATCCGCGACACCGCACAGAGCCATGAGCGCATCTTCTTCGTCGAGGTGATGGGGCGTGATGCCGGATTCCTCGCCCAGAACAGCGCGATAGCCTCGGGAGCTGAGGCAGCTATCATTCCGGAGGAATCGACACACGTCGATCAGCTTGCCCGCTTCATGGAGCGCGGCATCCGAAAGTCAAAGAAAAGCTGTATCGTCATCGTCTCCGAGAGTCCCAAGTGCGGCGCTCTCTATTATGCCGACCGTGTGAGAAAGGAATTCCCAAATTTCGACGTGCGTGTGTCCATCCTCGGCCATTTGCAGCGGGGTGGAAGGCCCACGGCTCATGACCGTATCCTGGCCAGCCGCACCGGCGTGGGGGCCATCGAGGCCATCATCCAGGGACAGCGCAATGTCATGGTGGGCGTGCGCAACAATGAAATTGTCTATGTGCCGCTCGTCGAGGCCATCCGAAGCGACAAGCCTTTCGACAAAAAACTCATCAAAGTGCTCGACGAACTCAGCATCTGATGTTCCCGCTCTTTCTTTTGATGCGGAAAGACGCAATTTCCCCGCGTTTTTTTTGCATTGGAAGGGATTAATTTGTATTTTTGCGAAAACAAAATCAAATTTAATATCTAAATACTATAGCTTATGTCACAACTTAATGGACGCATATCCCAGATCATCGGCCCGGTGATCGATGTCTATTATGACACCAATGGCCAGGATCCGGAGAAAGTGCTACCCAAAATTCACGACGCCCTGAAAATCGTCAGACCTGACGGGCGTGACCTCATCGTAGAGGTGCAGCAGCATATCGGAGAGGACACGGTGAGGTGCGTCGCTATGGACAACACCGACGGCTTGCAGCGTGGACTGGAGGCCGTGTCTACCGGTTTCCCCATTCTGATGCCTGCCGGCGACCAGATCAAGGGAAGAATGCTCAACGTCATCGGCAAGCCGATCGACGGCATGAAGGACCTCGACATGAGAGGTGCCTATCCCATTCACCGCGAACCTCCTAAGTTTGAGGAGCTCTCCACCCAGAAAGAGATGCTTTCCACGGGTATCAAGGTCATCGACCTGCTCGAGCCCTACATGAAAGGTGGTAAGATCGGACTCTTCGGTGGTGCCGGCGTGGGAAAGACCGTGCTGATCATGGAATTGATCAACAACATCGCCAAGGGCCACAATGGCTACTCCGTCTTCGCCGGTGTGGGCGAGCGTACCCGTGAGGGCAATGACCTCATCCGCGAGATGATCGAGAGTGGTGTGGTCCGCTACGGAGAGAAATTCAAGAAAGCCATGGATGAAGGCAAGTGGGACCTCTCGCTCGTCGATCCAGAGGAACTCAAGAAGAGTCAGGCCACCTTGGTCTATGGACAGATGAACGAACCGCCGGGGGCACGTGCTTCCGTGGCCCTGTCAGGACTGACTGTGGCAGAGGAATTCCGCGACAACGGCGGAAAGGACGGCGAAGCTGCCGACATCCTCTTCTTCATCGACAATATCTTCCGTTTCACACAGGCTGGTTCAGAGGTGTCGGCCTTGCTCGGCCGTATGCCGTCTGCTGTGGGTTATCAGCCCACGCTGGCTTCTGAGATGGGTACCATGCAGGAGCGTATCACCTCCACCAAGAAGGGGTCCATCACCTCCGTGCAGGCTGTCTATGTGCCCGCTGATGACCTCACCGACCCGGCACCGGCCACCACCTTCACCCATCTGGATGCCACGACCGAACTGAGCCGTAAGATCACGGAGCTGGGTATCTATCCCGCCGTCGATCCGCTCGGCAGTACCTCGCGTATCCTCGACCCGCTGATCGTGGGCAAGGAGCACTATGAGTGCGCTCAGCGTGTGAAGCAGATTCTCCAGCGTTACAAGGAACTCCAGGACATCATCGCCATCCTCGGTATGGACGAGTTGTCGGACGAGGACAAGCTCACCGTCAACCGCGCCCGCCGTGTGCAGAGGTTCCTCTCGCAGCCCTTCTCAGTGGCAGAGCAGTTTACTGGAGTCAAGGGCGTGATGGTGTCCATCGAGGACACGATCAAGGGCTTCAACATGATTCTCGACGGCGAGGTGGACGACCTGCCCGAACAGGCCTTCCTCAATGTGGGAACCATCGAAGATGCCATAGAGAAAGGTAAGAAGCTCCTTGAGCAGGCAAAGGCATAAAATCGCAGCAATATGCTAAAGCTTAGAATCGTTTCCCCAGAGAAAGTGGAATATAATGGTGATGTGGAGAACGTCAAGGTGCCGGGCATACTCGGCAACTTCGAGATTCTCAACAATCACGCTCCCATTATCTCCGCTCTGCAGGATGGCATGGTGGAGTACACCGACGGAGAGGGCCGTCATGAACTCAAGATTCATGGTGGCTTCGTCGAGGTGCAGAAAAATGCTGTCAGCTTATGCGTAGAACTGATCTGAGCGGCGAAGGATTCCTGAAAGATGCCCCGGGGCGGTATTGGCAACGTTCCCTATGGGTCATCGCAGGACTGACCCTGGTGGCCTTGTTGTTGCTCAATACGTTCTACTGGCCTGTCAAGGTTGAAGAACTGGCACTGAGCGTGGCGTTCTCGCTCCTCAGTTCTGGAGCCATGAAAATCGTCCTCAGAAAAGTGTTGTCATCCGGGCGTCCGGGCATGCTTGGCACGTTCATGACTTACGCTTCTGTCAGATTCCTGGCTGCCATCGCGGTGCTGGTGGGCTATATGTTGATCACGGGTTTGAGAAAGACTCAGCTGTTGCCTTTCGCCATCCTGTTCTCTGTCTATTTCATCGTTCTCGATGTGCTGGATGCCATCTATATGATAAAGGTGCAGAGAATTTTGGAGAAACAGCAATGAGTGTGGAGATTATCTTCCTCGCCGTCTTCGTGTTCACTGTGCTCACTGTTGTGGACATCAAGGGCTATGACTTTGTCAGGAGGAAGTCGCCCGACAACCTGGTGAGGTTCTACTTCATCATTACAGCTGTCAGGTTCCTCTTCGCGGTCACCATGGTCGGTATCTACACCCTGTTCTCTGACGATAGAGAGGATACCCTACATTTCGCGGCTTTGATTCTCGTGCTTTACACGACGATGATAGTTGTCTCGCTTATTACAAAACATAGAAAGAAATGAAATACGTCAAACTATTGCTTTGCCTCATAGGACTGCTGTCGTTCTCGGCACCCGCCATGGCGGAGGAGGAAGGCAAACTTGATATCTCGCACATCGTGCTTGAACATATCAAGGACTCATACGAGTGGCATGTCACCGACATCGGCGACAGGTCGGTCATCATCCACCTGCCCGTCATCGTGCACAGCAGCACAGGATGGCATGCCTTCTGCAGTTCAGCGTTTGAGCACCACCCCAATGCCGACGGCTACCGCATGGGTCCCCACAATCTGGCCATTGCCACCCAGGGCGACAACGCGGGAAAAATCGTCGAGCTGACTAGTGGTGAGGAGAAGCGTCCCTTCGACATCTCCATCACGAAGACCGTGCTCAACCTGTTTATCTGCGCCATCATCCTCCTGCTCTGCATCCTGATACCAGCAAGATGGTACAGGAAACACAAGCCCAGCGACGAGGCGCCCAAGGGATTCACCGGATTCATCGAAATGCTCGTCATGTATGTCGTGGATGATATCATCAAGCCGGGCGTGGGCAAGGGATATGAGAAATATTGTCCCTACCTGCTCACCTGCTTCTTCTTCATCTTCACCTGCAACATCATGGGACTGATACCCTTCCCGCCGGGAGGTGGCAATGTCACGGGCAATATCGCCGTGACCTTCTTCCTGGCCCTCTGCACCTTCGTCATCGTGCAGTTCAGCGGCAACAAGCATTATTGGAAGGACATCTTCTGGCCTGATGTGCCTATGGCACTCAAAGCCTTCCCTCTCATACCGGCCATCGAGTTCGTGGGCATCTTCACCAAGCCCTTCGCACTGATGATCCGACTTTTCGCCAACATCATGGCTGGCCATGCCATCGCCATATCGTTGGTGTGCATCATTTTCCTCGTCTCGGCCAAGTCCATCGGCGTGTTCCTCGGCATGAGCGGTGTGAGCGTCATCATGAGCGTCTTCATGTCCACCCTCGAGGTGCTGGTGTGCTTCATCCAGGCCATGGTATTCACCATGCTGAGTGCCATCTTCATCGGACTCGCACGCACGGAGCCGGAGCACGAGTAGTGTGATTCAAAAGATAACATTTATAACAAATACATCATTTAAATTCTTAACACTATGATTTCATTATTATTAGCAGTAGAAGGCATCGCTAAGTTTGGTGCCGCAGTAGGTGCAGGTCTCGCAGCAATCGGCGCAGGTATCGGTATCGGTAAAATCGGTGGACAGGCCATGGATGCCATGGCACGCCAGCCAGAAGTGATGAACAAACTGTTCACCAACATGATCGTGGCTGCTGCCCTCATCGAGGGTGTCGCTCTTTTCGCAGCTGTCATCGCATTCCTCTGCGTGGGATAACCAAGAGGAGCATCGTAAACCCTAAATTCAAGAAAAGCGTATGGATTTATTGATTCCGAGTAGCGGCTTGCTGTTCTGGATGACCATCACTTTCTTCGTCGTGCTGTTCATCTTGTGGAAGTGGGGCTTTCCTGCCATCACCGACATGGTCAGGGAGCGCAAGGCTTTCATCGACGACAGCTTGAGGAAAGCGCATGAGGCCAACGACAGGCTCGCCAACTTACAACAAGAAGGTGAATCCATTCTGCAGGAGGCTCGCGGCGAACAAGCACGCATCCTCAAGGAGGCTGCCGAAACCCGTGACGCTATCGTGGGCAAGGCTCAGGACAAGGCCAAGGCCGAAGGCGCCAGACTCATCTCTGAAGCCAAGGCGGAGGCTGAGAACGAGAGGCAGAACGCCATCAGCGACATCCGTTCGCAGGTGGCCCAGCTCTCTGTCAAGATCGCTGAGAAAGTGCTTCGCGAAAAGTTATCGACCGACAAAGCGCAGATGGATTTTATCGACCGGCTGCTCGATGAGGTTGCTGTTGACAACGCTAAGAAGTAATCATTATGGAGATAGGTGTCATATCGGTACGTTATGCACGGGCACTGCTCAAAAGTGCCACGGAGCAGGGAATCGAGAAGAAGGTCTACCAGGAGATGCAGACGCTCTCGCAGAGTTATCTCAAGGTGCCTGAACTTCGGTTCACGATCGACAATCCCATGCTTGAGAAGAGCAAGAAGGAGGCATTGCTCGTCACCGCTGCTGGTGGCGACATCTCACCGCTGACCAAGCGGTTCATCTCCCTCGTGCTTTCCGAGGACCGGGAGAGCACCATTCATTTCATGGCTGCTTCGTATGTCACGCTCTATAGGAAACACAACAACATCACGCGCGGCAAGCTCATCACCGCTGTTCCCGTCACTCCTCAGATAGAGCGGCGTATGCGGGAGAAGGTGGAGAGCAGGACTAATGGCACTGTGGAGTTTCAGACCGAGGTCAACCCCGAGATCATCGGCGGTTATATCCTTGAGTATGATACGTACCGCCTGGATGCGAGCATTCAAAACCAGTTGCGGTCGATCCTCGCACAGTTAAGTAAATAATAAGCTAACGAAGTAAATATATCATAATGTCAGAAAAAATAAAACCAAGCGAAGTATCCGAGGTGCTGCTCCAGCAATTGAGAGGTATCAGCAACAACGAGAAGTTCGATGAGGTGGGTACCGTACTCGAGGTGAGCGACGGTGTGGCCCGCATCTACGGACTGCGCAATGCCGAGGCTAACGAATTGCTCGAATTCGAGAACGGGACCATGGCCATCGTCATGAACCTGGAGGAGGATAACGTGGGTTGTGTGCTGCTCGGAACGACATCTGGCATCAAGGAAGGCATGGTCGCCAAGAGGACGAAGCGCATCGCTTCCATCCGCGTCAACGACAATATGCTTGGAAGGGTCATCAATCCCCTTGGACAGGCCATCGACGGAAAGGGCGACATCGACCTCTCCAATGCCTATGAGATGCCACTCGACAGAAAGGCGCCTGGTGTGATCTATCGTCAGCCGGTGAAGGAACCGCTCCAGACCGGCCTCAAGGCTGTCGACTCCATGATTCCCATCGGAAGAGGACAGCGTGAGTTGATCATCGGCGACCGTCAGACAGGAAAGACCGCTATCGCCGTTGATACGATCATCAATCAGAAGAGTTTCTATGAGGCAGGAAAACCTGTCTATTGTATCTATGTGGCCATCGGCCAGAAAGCTTCCACCGTGGCTGCCCTGGTGCAGAACCTCAAGGAGCATGGGGCCATGCCCTATACCATCATCGTGTCGGCCACGGCTGCTGACCCGGCTGCCATGCAGTACTATGCTCCCTTCGCAGGTGCTGCCATCGGCGAGTATTTCCGCGACAGGGGCGAGTCGGCCCTCGTGGTCTATGATGACCTGTCAAAACAGGCTGTGGCCTATCGTGAGGTGTCGCTGATTCTCCGCCGTCCTTCCGGACGTGAGGCCTATCCGGGTGATGTGTTCTATCTCCACAGCCGTTTGCTGGAGCGTGCTGCACGTATCAATGACCAGCAGGAGGTGGCTGAGCAGATGAACGACCTGCCGGAGTGCATGAAAGGCCATGTCAAGGGTGGTGGATCGCTTACCGCGCTTCCCATCATCGAGACCCAGGCCGGTGACGTGTCAGCCTATATCCCGACCAACGTGATTTCCATCACCGATGGACAGATTTATCTGGAGACCGACCTTTTCAACCAAGGTTTCCGTCCTGCCATCAACGTGGGTATCTCCGTGAGCCGTGTGGGTGGTTCGGCACAGATCAAGAGTATGAAGAAAGTGGCTGGTACACTCAAGATTGACATGGCTCAGTATCGTGAGCTGGAGGCCTTCTCCAAGTTCTCCAGTGATATGGATGCCGTGACCGCCATGACACTTGACCGCGGACGCAAGAACAACCAGTTGCTGATCCAGCCTCAGTACAGCCCGATGCCAGTGGGTGAGCAGATCGCCATCCTCTATTGTGGTACGCGTGGCCTGATGGCCGATGTTCCCGTCACCGAGGTGCGCCGCTGCCAGGACCTCTTCCTGGAGAAGATGCGCTCCAGCCATGCCGAGGCCATTGAGACTCTCGGCAGTGGAAAGATCGATGACGACACCATCAAGGCCATTGAGAGTACCATGGCCGACATCGCAGGACAATTTAAGGAGTAACCGCCTATGCCGTCACTAAAAGAGATCAAAAACCGCATCGCCTCTGTCAACAGCACGCGCAAAATCACCAGTGCGATGAAGATGGTGGCTTCCTCGAAACTGCACCATGCACAGGTGCAGATCGAGAAGATGTTGCCATACGAGAACATGCTGGAGCATATCCTCAAGACCTTTCTCGCCTCGGATGCCGATGCCAATTCGGTCTATGAGCGCCCCAGGGAGGTCAAGAAAGTGGCTTTGGTCGTCTTCTCGTCCAACAGCAGCTTGTGTGGTGGATTCAACTCCAACGTGATCAAGCTCATGCAGCAGGCCGTGGCGGAATACCAACATCTCGGCAAGGATAATATCCTCATTTATCCAGTCGGCCGTAAAGTAGCCGAAAAGGTGACAAAACTGGGATTGCCGTCGGCAGGTGACTTCACCGCGCTCGCCGACAAGCCCAACTCTGCAGATTGCATTCAAATAGCCACCGAACTGGGGATGAAGTTCCGATTGGGCGAGGTGGATAAGGTGGAGTTGATCTATCACCACTTCAAGAGTGCCGGTTCGCAGATACTCACCCGGAAAACCTTCATGCCCATCGACCTGGAGTCGGAGCTGGAGGCTGACCATGAGCGCGACCTTACCTCGAATGTCATCACCAAAAAGGCACAGGACTATCTGAAGAAGAGGAAGCGTCAGGATCAGGAGCACGAGGCAGAGAATGTGAGACCGCTCAACGACAACTTCATCGTGGAGCCGGACATGGAGACCGTGCTTGGGGTACTCATTCCCAAAATGGCTCATCTCATGCTCTATACCGCTCTGCTCGACAGCAACGCCTCGGAGCATGCAGCACGCATGGTGGCCATGCAGACTGCTACCGACAATGCCGACGAGTTGCTGCGCGACCTCAACTTGCAGTACAACAAGAGCCGTCAGCAGGCCATCACCAACGAGTTGCTCGACATCGTGGGTGGTTCGGTCAACAACTGACACACACGACTTGACAAACCAAATCGGGGCGGTGCAGCCATGGCTTGCACCGCCCCGATAGTTTATATGCAGGACATGAAAATGGTGTAAGGGGTGCAGGGTAGATTCATTTTCGGGCTGTTGTTTTCCATCGCCAACTCGCTGACAAATGGAAGGGTGCCGAGATACCTCACCATTTCAAGGTTGCTGACGGGAATGACCGTGGGATTTATCGTGGCAGTAGGCATGAGTTTCGCACATTTTCCATGGTGCCTTGTCATAGGGCTGCCACTGCTGCTGCTCGGACTATTGCTCAGTATCTTTCTTAACAGGAAAAAAGAAGAGGAAGAGAGCTCTTAGTCGGGTTATCCCTTTCTGTGAAGGCTGAGTACTTCATTTTATAATAGGATCATTTATGGGATGAATCTGCCTGTTACAATCCCTGTATCCAGTCGGTGATGTCTTTCAGTACCTCAGGAGAGATGGTTTCCTCTATCTCATAATACTCATTCGGCGACCCTGTCTTGCAATGCTGCATCAGGTGGTTCAACCCAGGATATTCCTTGAACAGATGCTTGGGGTTGGCGGACAAGGTCCGCTGGATGGCCGGGAGGTTCAACGTGGAGATCACCTGGCTGTCAAGACTGCCGTTGATGGCCATGACGGGACAACGGACGGATGCGATGTCACGGGCCGGGTCATAGTCGATGAAGAATCTCAACCAAGGGTTGAGTTGGCTGCTGATGCTTTCGATGTACCCCTTGGTGGTGACACGCATGGGTGATTCGTTGAGTTCCAACATCTTGTTCACCTGGGATGACAGGATGGTGTCGCCTTTGACGCCAGGTCCTCCCATGGAGATGATGAAATCGGGTTCGCCGAGTGCGCCCAGCATGAATGCGATGAGGGCACCCTCGCTGTGACCGAGAACACCAATGCGCTTGAATCCTTGCTGGCGCAGAAATTTCACCGCGGCTTGGGCATCACGCATGAAATCCAGTGAGGTGGCATTTTCCACTTCACCTCCCACGGACTGGGCTGTTCCACGGTCATCATAACGAAGGGTGGCAATGCCGTGGCGGGCCAGATGGTCGGCGATGACCAGGAAGGGCTTGTGCTCGAAAACCTCCTCATCCCGGTTTTGCTGTCCGCTGCCGCTCACCATCACGATGGCTGTTGCACCTTTGTTGGCTTTTTGATCATATCCGGCAGGATAGGCTATGGTGCCTGCCAAGGTGGCATGGTCGGCCTCGTTGGTGAAGGTCACTTCTTTGGTCGGGTAGGGGAAGGGTTCCTTTGGCAGTTGCGGACGGAGAGGCTTTCCGACGCCACCTTCGATGCGGTGCAGGTTCAGCGGCAGAGACATCATGTTTTGGTAGAAGGTGCCCTTGATGCTGTCACCAGAGAGTTTGCCCTTGTATTCGGCATTGATGGCTTTGCAGCCGATGGCCAGTGAGTCGGCGGAGAGATGATTCACCTCTGCTGGTATGCCTCTGGCTCCCTGGTTGGGACTGTCCATCGTACATGTGGCCTTTCCGGCCTCATCGTGACCGATGTGAAACACCACCTCCAAGGAGGTGAAGCCCGCTTTGAGCGTACCTGACCATGCTCCGTCTAAAACTTTCGTATCTTGGGCAGAAACCATTGTAGCACAAAGGCATAATGCACAAATGGCAAGATTTCTTGATATCATTTTCTTCATGTGAGTTGTTTTTTTTGTTTTTGGGGTTGTTTTTTGTCTTTGCAAAATTATGAAAAATCGAGAGCCGGACAAAATGAATTCATTCATTTTTCATGGCCAGTGCCAAGTTTCTTCGGAGCGAAGCATCTAAATTACAAGAAAAATGCTTTGAATCGTTACTTTTTTCTCCCCAAAAGTGACACTTTTTCTATTTTTTGATGTATTTTTGCACTGATAACCTTATTCATTTGAAAACGATGAAATACTCAAGTATATGTTTGCTCATTTTGATGGCACTGCTTTCTTCCTGCGGGTCAACTGAGAAGAGATACCGCATTGGCATTTCCCAGTGCTCGGCTGACATCTGGCGTGACAAGCAGAATGACGAACTCAGAATGGGCGCTTATTTCCATGACAATGTGGATTTGTGTTTTGCCGCGGCGTATGACAGCGATGAGCGGCAGGTGCAGCAGATAGACAGTCTTGTCGCAACAGGAATCGACCTTTTGATTGTCGCCCCCAACCAGGTGTCGACCATTTCTCCTGCCATCGACCGAACCTTTGACAAAGGCATTCCGGTCATCGTGTTTGAGAGGAAGACCAACTCCCAAAAATATACGGCCTATATGGGTGCCGACAATTACGAGATGGGACAGCTTATGGGTGAGTATATCGCCATGAGGATGAAAGGCACGGGTACGGTGGCTGAGGTGATGGGCCTGAAGGGTTCTTCTCCGGCAATCGAGCGGCATAAGGGCTTCACCGATGCCCTGAAGAATTATCCCGGCATCCATCTGCTCACCACCCTTCAAGGTGACTGGACTGAGGAAAGTGCCTACCAGGCAACGAAAAACTATCAGGGAAATCTGTCATCTGTCGATTTCGTATTTGGACAAAACGACCGCATGGCCATGGGCGTGCGCCGCGCCCTCATTGAACAGGTGGGTGAGCAGGCCCGACTTCCTATGTTCTGTGGCATCGATGGCCTGGCCGGCAAAGGTGGAGGCATAGAATTGGTCCGTGACTCCATTCTCGACGCCACCTATATTTATCCTACCCATGGCGACCAGCTTTTGCAGTTGGCCGTTGATATCCTTGAAGGCAAGCCCTACGACAAGGAAGTGAGTCTCATGTCGGCCCTCGTCACTCCCGACAATGCCAAGGTGCTGCTGATGGAGAATGAGGAAATCATTCGTCAGTCGGCCTATCTCGGGCAACTTCATGACAAGGCCAGTGGTTATATGCAGAAACTCAGCAACCAGCGTGTGCTCTCCCTTTTCGCCCTTGGTTTCATCGCCTCGTTGCTCATCTTGTTGGTCATCCTCTATATGTATTACCTGCAACGGACCAAAATAGCCCTTGAGCGCGAGCAGATGGCGCATGCCCAGCTCGATTTCTACACCCAGGTGAGTCATCAGTTGCGCACACCATTGACATTGATTGAAGGCCCCCTTGAGAAATTGGCCGAGACACCGGAAATGATGCAGGCCGGGCCACAAACCACGCAGATGTTTGCCATCGTGCGCCGTAACACATCCCATCTCACCTCTCTGGTCAATCAGATTTTGGACGCTCAGACTGGTGGCAACAAGCAACTCACTCCCGCCGAGATTGATGCCATCACGGTGAAAGTCAGTGCCACGCCGAAGGCAGAAGACAGCCCGGCAAGTGAATCCGCTCCCTATATCTCCTCAGAGCCAGCAGACGCAGCCGAACAGCCACGCTTGCTCATCGTGGATGACAATGATGATATCCGGGCCTATCTCCGGAGCATCCTTCAGGCACATTATCAGGTCATTGAGGCTCCCGATGGAGAAAAAGGGCTCAAATTGGCTCGTGAGGAAGTGCCCGACCTCATCGTGAGCGATGTCATGATGCCCGTGATGAATGGACTGGAGTTCTGTCAGCGGGTGAAGGACGACACCGTCACTTCTCACATCCCGGTCATCCTCCTCACGGCAAGAGCGCTGAGCCAGCACCAGATAGAAGGTTACCAGAGTGGAGCTGACGCTTATATCACCAAACCCTTCTCCTCAGAACTGTTGCTGGTGCGCATCAGCAACCTGCTGCGAAGCCGCCGTATGCTGAAGGATATCTGGGTGAGTAGTGTCATCGCTGAGTCAAATGCCGCTCCTGGCGCTTCTGAATCCACGCCGACAGAAAAAGACGCAGTGTCTCAATCGTCAGCTACCAAACTGACACCCTCAGAAATACGTGATAAAGAGTTCATCACCCGTTTCAAGAAAGTCATCGATGACAAGCTCGCCGACAGCGACCTCAGTGTCGAGGACATTGCCTTCGACATGCATCTGAGCCGTGTGCAGCTTTATCGCAAGGTGAAAGCTCTCACTGGAGCCTCCCCGGTGGAGTTGTTGCGCAAGGCCCGGCTCAACCGTGGCCGCCGGTTGCTTGAGACGACCAGCATGAACATCTCCGAAGTGGCTTATGAAGTGGGTTTCTCTGCTTCCAGCTATTTCACCAAATGTTACAAAGAAGAATTCGGCACCCTTCCAGGTGAAGACAGGTGACATTTTCCTGTCGAGGCCCTATTCTCCCCAAAAATTGTTCATTTGCTGGTAGATTTGTTACATGTAACATATATCTTCAACGATGAACGATTTTTTAAAATCTCTTTTTTTGTGATTTGGTAATTTTGTGGCAGAAAAACAAAGTGATTTACACCAACGGATCATTTGAATTTCTACGGGTCAGATGTCGCTGCCTGTATACAGAAAGGTGCTGTGCCCACGCTGACCCCGAACGCCTTCAGACAGTACCAAAATGAGCAAAGCATAAGAGTTTTTTTTAGGTTATTTTCAGGTTAGAAGCCAAGTCGTGATAACTCAACGCACGGCTTGGCTATTTTTTATGTTGTCAGAGGATGATGTCCTCAGATGGGACACGCTGCCATGAGAATCCTGACAGCAGGTCCTTTGCGCCGATGGCGTCAGGAGCAGGAGCCAGACCAGCGAGAAATGCCAGCCTGCCCACCAGTTGGCGGGCATTGCAGCACTGGCGCAGATGAGCCATGTCCAGACTCTCGTCGCGCTTTGACAATCGCTGTCCGGCACGGTTGCAAAGCAGGGGAAGATGGATGAATTGTGAAGGAGGAAAACCTAATAATTCGGCTACATACAGTTGCTGAGGAGAGGAAAGCAGCAGGTCGCGGCCACGCACAATCTCGGTCACGCCCATCAGCGCGTCGTCGATGACCACGGCCAGCTGATAGGCCCAGGCACCATCTTTCCGGCGGATAACGAAATCACCCACCTGGTGTGCCAAGTTTACGGCGAAATCTCCATAGTGGCCGTCGGTGAACAGGATGTCACGGTCGGGGACTATCAGGCGGATGGCTCCTCGCCGGCCAGGTTGCGGAGGGAGGTGCCGGCACGTGCCGGCATAAACCACACGGCCGTCACTCTCATGGGGAGCCTGCGTGGCCAGCAAATCAGCGCGTGTGCAGTAACAAGGGTAGGTCAGTCCGCGCTGTTGCAACTGTCGGAAATAGTGCTCATAGATGTCAGAACGCTGACTTTGCCATACGGGCTCTCCATCCCATTCCAGTCCCAACCACACCAGGTCTTCCATCAGCAGGTCGGCATATTCCTTCCGTGAACGGGCCGGGTCGAGGTCTTCAATGCGCAGCAACCATTCGCCGCCTTTGCTCTTGGCTGACAGCCAGGAGAGCAGTGCACAGTAAAGATTGCCCAGATGCATGCGCCCCGTAGGCGATGGTGCGAAACGGCCTTTGATCATACGCTCGTATAAGAAAACATGGTTTTCGCAAAGTTACGAAATTTTATCCATTATGACTTGACAAAATGAAAAATTTTGTCTAAATTTGCATATCTTAAACCGTCTATCAAAAATCAATACCTGAAATATTATGAATCTGAAAGTACGTTTAGCACTGATGAACTTCCTGGAGTTCGCAGTTTGGGGTGCCTATCTGACATCCATGGGAACCTATCTCGTCAACATCGGTCTGGCATCACAGATAGGCTGGTTCTATGCCGTGCAGGGCATTGTCTCCATCTTCATGCCTGCCATCATGGGCATCGTGGCCGACAGATGGATACCCGCACAGCGACTGCTCGGACTATGCCATCTCGTAGCAGCTGTTTTCATGTTCGCAGCAGCTTATTATGGCCATACCGCAGGAGAGAACACGCAGTTCGGCACACTGTTCTTCCTTTATACACTGAGTGTGGCATTCTTCATGCCGACCATCGCCCTGGCCAACTCCGTGGCCTTCTCTGCACTCACCAAGGCCGGCATGGACACCGTGAAGGATTTCCCGCCCATCCGTATCTTTGGCACCATTGGCTTCATCTGCACCATGTGGATTGTTGACCTCATGGGATTCCAGGCCAACCAGAATCAGTTTGTGACCTCCGGTTTGCTGAGCATCGTGCTCTTCCTCTACACATTCACATTGCCGCCATGCGAGGTGAACAAGGGCAAGCAGGGCACCAACCTGGTCGAAGCATTGGGACTGAAGGCCTTCGCACTCTTCAAGAAGCGCACCATGGCCATCTTCTTCATCTTCTCCATGTTCCTCGGCGTGTGTCTCCAGATCACCAACGGATTCGCCAATCCCTTCATCACCAGTTTCGGAGCCATTGAGGAATACAAGCACACCTTTGGCGTGGAGCATGCCAATATCCTGATTTCACTCTCGCAGATCAGTGAGACCTGCTGTATATTGCTCATCCCGTTCTTCATGAAGAAATTCGGCATCAAGAACGTGATGCTCATCGCCATGCTGGCATGGGTGTTCAGATTCGGGTTCTTCGGAACCGGCAACCCCGGCAGCGGCGTGTGGATGTTCATCATCTCCATGCTTGTCTATGGCGTGGCTTTCGATTTCTTCAATATTTCCGGCGCCCTCTTCGTGGATAAGACCACCAGTGAGGATATCCGCTCGAGCGCTCAGGGATTGTTCATGCTGATGACCAACGGACTCGGAGCCTCCATCGGCACGCTCACCGCTCAGGCCATCGTCAACCACTACACCGTCGATGGTGTCACCCAGTGGCAGACCTGCTGGTTTATTTTCGCCGGCTATGCTCTCCTGATCAGCGTGCTGTTCGCCTTGATCTTCCGTCCGCGCAAAGAAGATATCATGGTGTAACCCCCAAGTGAATCAACTGTCATCGCAATAACATGGCTCTGGTCAGACTCTATTTCAAAAGCGTGTCCGAAATCCTCCAGGCGGAGGATGTCGGACTGCTTATTCTCGTCAATGAGGAAAAGACCCGGCAACTCTCCGTGATCTGTGATGCGGCGATGAAGTATCAGTTTGGCCTGAGGGTGTCGAAAGCCGACATCACGCCGCAACTGCTTCCGGAGGTGCTCTGGCAGGTGGTCAAGCGCAACCTCGACCTGCGGTTCCAGCTGATCATCAACGATATCATCGACGGGAAGTACCGCTCGCTGCTCTATATGCCTGATATCCTGCAGGCCATTCCCATCCGGATCAGCGACGGGGTGCTGCTGGCTTACCTGGCAGACTTTCCCATCTACATCGACGAGCAGTTGCTGATGCGCCAGGGGGTGCCATACGATGATTCCCAGACCCGGGTGTCGGTGCCTGTCAACATCATCAGCAATGAGATGCTGCAGGAGGCTCTTGAGCGGGCAGTCAGCGAGGAGGACTACAAGAAGGCCTCCCAGATCAGGGATGAACTGAGACGTCGGGAGAAAAAAGATGACAAACCATGAAAGAGGCCAGGTATTTCTATGTGCCCCAGGCTCACGTAGAGAGCCAGTTGCCTTCTGAGGAGGCCACTCATGCACTGAGGGTGCTCAGACTCCAACCAGGGGATGAGATTTTCCTGATTGATGGCGAGGGAACTTTCCATCTGGCGCGGGTGACGATTGCTTCCTCAAAGCATTGCGCATACGAGATATTGGAGTCTATGCCTCAGTCTCCCACGTGGAATGGCCGTATCCACCTTGCCATGGCTCCGACGAAGATGATGGAGCGCGTGGAGTGGATGGTGGAGAAGGCCACGGAGGTAGGGTTCGATGAGGTCACTTTCCTCGACTGCCGTTTCTCGGAGCGGCGGGTGGTGAAGACCGAGCGGGTGGAGAAAATCGTCATTGCCGCCATGAAGCAGAGCCGCAAGGCATGGAAGCCCGTGGTCAATGGCATGACACCTTTCTCTCAGTTTGTGTCAGCGCCCCGTGGTGGACGGAAATACATCGCCCATTGCTATGACGAGGTGCCTCGTGCAGATTTGTTTGACCTGCTCACACAGCCTTCGTCCTCACTTGATGAGGAGGTGACGGTGATGGTGGGTCCTGAGGGTGACTTCTCCATCGACGAGGTGCGCCTGGCCAGGGAGCATGGATTCGTGTCGGTGTCACTGGGCGAGTCGCGCCTGCGTACGGAGACAGCCGGTTTGTCGGCGGTGATGATGGCTCAGTTGGCTTTGAGAAAACGATAAATGGTGGTCATGAGATATTATCCTTTGCTTTTGATGATGGTGCTGGCCTTCTGCGGCTGCAACTCCAACAGGGCTTCTGAGGAACAGCTCAGAAGCGAGATCAGCCGTATCCCCATGCTCTATACGGTGGAGGCTGAGGTGGAGGTGCTGGTCGAGGGACATGGCGAGAACGGTACGGCTGAGTGGAAGGCGATGTTTGGCACGCGCGATATCATCCTTCCTGTCAGGGCGAATGTCAAGGCTGGCATCGACCTGTCGAAGATCACCCAACTTGAGATCGACGGCGACAGGGTGTATGTCACCTTGCCCGACCCGGTGATTGAGGTGGAGAGCACTGAGATTCCCTGGGGTGAGGTGGTCAGCAGCGTGACTGGACTGCGCGACCAGTTCAGCAACCGCGAGAAAGAGTTCCTGACCAACAAGGGGAAGAAGGATCTTGTCAGGCAAATCGAAAAATTGGATATCGTGGTGCCTGCCCAGGAACATGCGGAACAGATAATGACCACGTTTTTCAACAGGATGGGCTACAAGCCTGTCTTCCGATCACGGCCTTTGTATTCGGAAAATGATTTCATCCGTTTTGTCAATTGAGGAGGTGCTGTGATGAAGAATTCTTTGACGATAGCTACAATACTGATTATACTGGCGATGGTGATCATCATCATCGCAGTCAGCTTGCCATCCGGGAGTGGAACCAACTACACGGTCGGTCCGCTCTCGGTGAGGAGCCTGATGAAGACCGAACAGTTGAAGGTGCTCTCGGTGCACAAGGAAATACTCGCCAGTCAGAGACGGAAGAGCAAAGGTCTTTTCAAGGACAAAGAGGAGAAAATCTATGTGATTTATCCTGCGACGCTCCAATTCGGTTTCGACCTCGCCAAGGCTGACACCAACAGCATCGTCCGCCATGGTGACTCGGTGGATGTGGTCCTTCCTCCAGTAACCATTCTCAACAGGGATGGAAAGGCCGTGGATGAGGCCGACAAGCGTACGGCCATCGAGGAAGGGACATGGGGCGCCGCTGAGATGACCTTGTTGCGTGAACGGGCGGAGGCGATGATGCTGCGTAACTGTGAGTACGACAGTTGCTATGCGAAGGCTGAGCGCACTGCGCGGTTCATGATGGCTTCCATGATGCGCAACATGGGCGTGGAACATTTCTCTGTGACCATCACGCCAAGGGCTGACTATGGCACTTGCCTGATTGACAAAAAGGTCAAGAACAGCAATCCATATCTGTTCTGCATGAGATCCGACCGTCCTTGCTTGTCGTTCAACACGTCAAACGGAGGAAAGGAGGGCTTGCTGTTCTACGACAGGAATGGCTTCTCCCAGTATCAACTGTTGGCTGTCGGCGATGTGTTTATCCCGTTCATGGCATCCACACCGCGGGAGGCGGAGATGGCTATGAGGAAGGGCGATCTTTATGTACTGTTCCACAACGCCAACGTGAAAGCCGATACCAAAGAAGCGAAGGATTTCGTGGCGGCCTCCAAGAAGCGCAAGAATGCCATGGATGCGTTGCAGCAGAGCCTTTCTCCCTTGGTCGCCGACAATCAGGGACGGGTGTTCCTGGTCGAGGTGGATAAAAACAAGAAATACCTGTTGACTTATTGATTTCCCAGAGTTTCTTTCTCCGGCGCTTCACTCACCGAGATGACATACCCTTTCTCTGTATTGAGCAGGGTGAGGAAATGGTCATTGGGTGTCAGTACTTCTTTCATGTCCTTCCTGATGCCGCTGCCGAGTCGCTTCAGTTTGGCTTCTTTCATGGTCCACAAGCGGATAAAGGCCACATCGGGCCGAACAGATTCCTCGATCAGTTTGATTTCCTGCTCGTTCATGGTGTAGCGCACCAACGACTCATTGTAATTCCTGATCTGTTCCACATCCACACCGACAGGACGGTCGGAGAGGGCGCATACCACGGCGTTCTTGCAATGACTCATGTTGAAATGGATGCCGGGATGGTCGGCGAGCAGGGGCTTGCCGTCTCTCTCATAGACAAGCCGGGGATGACTGTCGATGCCGTATTCTGTCCTCAGACCCTCGCAAAGGAGCAGATACGCAGCGGCACACAACCGTTGTCCAAGTTCGTGCTTGAACTTCAAGGCCTGTTCACGGCGTTGTGCGGACAGTTGGCCAAGGGCTTTTTCAAGGTCAAGAGACCCGATGTCGTCGTTGAGGTAGAGCATACGTACTGATAAACAAAAAACCAAGCAATACTGCTTGGCTTCTTGTAGGAACAATCGGACTCGAACCGATGACCTCTTCAATGTGACTGAAGCGCTCTAAACCAACTGAGCTATGCTCCTATCTCTTTTTGCGATGCAAAGGTAACAATATTCTTTCAATCGCCAAAAGAAATCCCCGATTTTTTCTAAAAAATTACTCGAGCAACAGCACGCGGCTGCTCCATTCATTCTTCTTGTTCCAATCGACATCGTTGCGGTATGGCATTTCCAGACCATGGCTCATCAGATAGGCTCCGCTGTAAGTCTTGCCCTCGCAGTCGAGGGGGTTAAGGTCGATGCGGTTGAGCTCGTGCACCTTGTAGAGCCTGTCAGGATCGAGACCGGCCATTTTTACGCGCGGCAGGTGCTCGTTCTGGAAGGACTCTGTCTTCCACCAGTAGAAGACGGCCTTGTCTTTCTGCTCTGTCACATACATCATCGAGGCCAGTCCCTTCCGGTCGTAGGGGGAGACAAGGCGGTAGATGTCGCCAAACTGGACGATGGGCCTGATCTGCTTGTAGTCGGCGATGGCTTTGCGGCAGAGCTCTTTCTCCTCATCGGTCATGTTCTTGGGCTGGATCTCCATCCCCAGACGGCCGCTCATGGCCACGTCGATGCGGTATTTCAGTGCTGTGGTGCGGAACACGGTGTGGTTGGGCACTGCGCTGATGTGGCAAGCCATGGCGATGGAGGGGAAGAAATAGCTGGTGCCCCACTGCATGTAGATGCGCTGGAGGGCATCGGTGTTGTCGCTTACCCAGAACTCATCGAAATAGGGCAGCACACCCCAGTTGGCACGTCCGCCGCCGCTGGCGCAGGCCTGAATGGTCACATCGGGATACTTGGCACGGACACGCTGGCACACCTTCTCGAATCCCTGGTGGTAGGCGATATAGAGATGGCTTTGCTCGTCGGCTTTCAGATATTGGCTGCCATGGTTCATGACGGCCATGTTGGCATCCCATTTGATATAGTCAATCTCGGGGTACTTCGTCATCAGGTCATCGACGATGGAGAAGACGAAGTCCTGCACCTTGGGGTTGGCGAGGTCGAGCACGACTTGTGTTCCGCCACGGCCGAGCACAGCGTCGCGCTTGGGGGCCTTGATGATCCAGTCGGGATGTTTCTCATAGAGCTCGCTCACCGTGTTGGCCATCTCGGGTTCAATCCAAATACCGAATTTCACACCGTTTTTCTTGGCGTCACGCAACAGTCCCTCGATGCCCTCGGGCAGTTTTTGTGTATCCACCACCCAGTCGCCGAGCGAGGAGTTGTCGGTCTTGCGGGGATATTTGGCACCAAACCATCCGTCGTCCATGACAAACAGTTCGCCGCCCATGCTGGCGATATCTGCCATCATCTGGTCCATGCCTTTCTGGTTGATGTCGAAATAGACGCCTTCCCAACTGTTGAGCAGGATTTTGCGCTCCTTGTCGCCATGCATGAGCTTGTATTTGCGGCCCCATTTGTGGAAGTTGCGGGAGACTCCGCTCAGTCCTTCCTCGCTGTAGGTGAGGGCTAGGGCAGGCGTGGTGAAAGTCTCGCCTTTCTTCAGGTGGTACTCGGAGTTGTCTTCATTGATGCCGGCGAAGAGGTAGTGGTATTCCGTGTCATCGGTCTCTATCTTGAGACGGTAGTTGCCTGAATAGCACAAGGCTGCTCCGATGACGGCGCCGTCGTTCTCACGGGCCTTGCCGTCGAGCGACAGCATGATTTCCGCATGGTCAGTATGTGCGTTGCGCACTCCGTCCTTGTTTTTGATGATGAGCTGGCCGGGCTGAAGAGGTTCTTCCACCACACGGGCCTCGTTGCCCCATGATCCATAGAGGTGGCTCACCCACACGTCGCCGCGACGGATGGGCAGCATGCCCGAGGCGAAAGTGGTCAGGGTGACAGTGCCCTTCTCCTGGTTGGTGATGGCGGTCCAGGTCTCTATCATGTCCACATCGTGGTAGGCGCGGTAGTTGAGGCTGACCGTGATTGGGTAGGCGGGGTCCTTCATGCTGATCGTGGTCACTGTCGCATTTTCCTCGCTCTGACTGCTGACTCCTGTGACGACGAGGGCTGTGGAGAGATTGCCGTCGGCATGGCGCATGGCGATGGCAGCTTCCGCTGGTGTGTTGAGTCCGTGGGCGGGATAGGCGTCCATCCGTCCGTCGCGGGGCTCTTGCAGCCGTCCGGCATCACCGTTGCGGAGCCGTTGTCCGAAATAGACGTATTGGGGTGTCTTTCCTTCTTCGGCATTGAGGATGAGCGACATGTTCTTGGTCTCGATGGTCACCGGACCTGCCTGCAGATGCCATTGGCAGACCAGTAAAGTGATGAGGATAAGGGCTTTCTTCATGGTTTATGGATGTTTGTATTCAGTTATCTTTGGTTTCTCACCCTACAAAATTACGAAAAAAAGCCCGTCGCAGTATGCTTCATGGGATACTATTTCTCGATTTGGCAAAAAAGTATGCGAATTGGGCATATTGTGCAAAAAGTTCGCTCAATATTTTGTTTTTCTCCCATCAAACATTAAATTTGCAGACAAAAAGGATTTGTCGCTATGGAAAGAAACAAGGCCATCAACACGTATATCAATGAAATAGGTGAACAGGAACTGTTGACTGACGAACAGGAAAGGGCGATTGCCCAACGCATACAGGCAGGCGACGGCGATGCCGTCTCTGAACTGGTTGAGCCCAACCTGCGTTTTGTGGTGTCGATGGCGAGGCAGTATGCCGGACAGGGTGTGCCGCTCGATGATCTGGTGAGCGAGGGTAACCTGGGGATGATGAAGGCTGCCATGCGCTTCAGTCCCTCCGCAGGGAAGCGCTTCGTGAAATTCGCGGCTCCCATCATCCGTGATGCCATGGAGAAAGCCATCCGCCAACAGTCCGGACTGTATAAAGTGCCTCAGGGTGAGGCCACGGCAGCTGAGATGAGGCGAAGCCATCCGGTCAGCGTCGATGCTCCCATCCCGGCTGGCAGCCAGAATAATTTCAGTTTGCTGAATTTGTTGGAGAACCATGATGCTCCTTATGCCGACGATGCTTTCCTCAAGCACAACACCGACGAGATCCTGTCGAAGGCCCTCTCAAGTCTTGGAGAGCGCGAGCAGCGTGTCCTTTCTCTTATCTATGGCATTCAGGGTGAGCGTCATACCATGGCAGAAACGGCGGAAACCATGGGTCTCCGCCGTGAGCGTGTCAGACAAATCCGCGATGCGGCTTTACGCAAACTGCGCAAAGTGCATCTGGAGCGCTTGTTCTGATCCTATTCCGTTATTGTTTCTATCCCTCTTCTTGGGTAGAGCGCCCACAAACCTATCCCTCTCTTGGGGAGGCGCCCACAAACCTATCCCTCTCCTTGGGTAGAGCGCCCACAAACCTATCCCTCTCTTGGGGAGGCGCCCACAAACCCATTCTTCTCCTTGGGTAGGCACCCACAAACCTATCCCTCTCCTTGGGGAGAGGTTAGGTGAGGGGAATACAGCCGCTCCTTCATCAATGTCCGAGCAGCGTGACACTGGAGTTGAGTCCGCTGGGCACGGGACTCCATCCCTCATACGTGGTTTTCTTGTAGTTGAGGTCCACCACGTTGATTTCCTCCATGATGCGCCATTTCTCACCGCGGCGGTCCATGTCGGCGATACGGTTGGCGGGCAGGTTGGTGACCTCGATGCGTATCTCGTTCTTCCCCTTGTGCAGTTTCTGTCCGATCTCAAGTTTGAAGGGCACGCACCAGGCACATCCGATATATTCTCCGTTCACATAGACACGGGCGCTTTCCCGCACATCACCGAGGTCGATGCTCCATGATTTCTGGGCCTGTTTCTTGTCTATTTTCAGGATGGTGGTATAGACTCCTGTTCCCATCGTCACCTTGGCGGTGTCGCCAAGATTCTCCCAGGTCTGCAGATGGGGAAGGGCGTAACTGCGCTCCACCTTCGGCATTTCCTCGGTGAAGGAGAGCGTCCATGGCATACCGGTGAGGTCGATCGTGTCGGTCGGTATCGGCGGTTCGGCGCAGACGAGGTCGGGCTTCGTGGCCAGCGGATGGTCAAAGGTCTGGAGAATCATCGAGGCCCCAGACGGCAGGTTGAAATACACCTGGCGGTCTCTCACCTGTGCGGCGAGGATGTCGCCGGTCAAGGGGTTGAACCATGCCACATCTCTGAAGTCGACGGAGAGGGGCAGCCACCCCGCCTTGTCTTCTGCGGTCAGGTTGGCCATGAAATAGTGGTGGCCTCCCTCATGGCAGCGCCGGATGGCTCTCAGACCATATTTGAGGCGCATGGACTCGGGCTGGGCAGCCTTGCGCATCTTGATCTCATCGATGCCGTAGATGATGTGGGCTCCCTGTGCCTCAAGGTTCTTGAGATGGTCGCGCAGGGCTTCGGGCATCCTGCCGCTGCCCGGGATGATCAGTCCACGGTAACGGGTGCCGGCCTGTGTCTCCAACAAACCGTTTTTGAGCTGTGTGCCGAGCAGGATGCGCTCGCTGATGTAGTCGCAGTCGTATCCCAGACTGTCGATTTCAAGGATACTCTTGATAAACTGTGGGGCTTTCTCTGCCATCTTGTGGATGTCGAAGGCCATCAGCAGACCTCCAGCCCCGGAGGCGTGCCGCTCCGCCCACATGTCGCGCAGGGGAACAAGCACGAGAAAATCGTTGTCGGGCTTGCCCATCTGCAGGAAACTCTGGCATCGCTCGATGTATTTCATCAGTTCGGGCGCATCGCGCCAGATGCTGTTGTTGGGACTCATGTCTATGCTGGCATAGAAGCGCCATCCCGGCCAGCGGGCCTCCTGTGGACTGTAGCAGGTGCCGTGGAAGAACATGTGGTTGACACCGCAGGTGAACATGAGGTCGAGGTCTGGTTTCATCTGCGAGAGTGAGGTGCGGAAATGTTCGGTGAGCCAGGTAAACGTCTCACTGCTCACGAGGGGCTTGCCCGTGATGTGGGCAGCGGAGGAGGCGTATTTGAGCATGGACACGTCGCTGAAGTTGGGCCGGGTGAATCCCGGGTCTTTGCGGAGTCCTTTGATGTTGAACTCTGACAGTCCGAACCCTTCAATCTCGGGAACATCGACAGAAGCATAGACATCGATCAGACTGGCTGGTGAACCATGGGCCTGGTTGCGGGTCAGTGAACCGTGGGAATGGGCCCATGCGGTCCACTGTTGGGAGAAGTTCTCCAGCAGCATGTCGCTCAGGGTCTCGCGGTAGTCTGACAGCACGTCTTTCTCGGGGTCGTTGGTGGGCAGGGAGATGCCCAGCAACTCAGGAAAGTGTTTCTCCAGTTCATAGCCGCGGCGTGCCTTGAATTCCTCCAGCAGGGTGGGGGTCCAGTTGGCGCCATAGACTTCGTAGGAGTCATTGAAGAAATTGTGGGGATAGGGTGTGCCGGTGCTCTCGAAAGCTTGGTCAAAGCGTTCCAGGTAATGCTTGACGGCTGTCTTGTCGAAATGGTCGATCACATATCCTGCACCGCCGGGAGCAGCGCGCTTCACCTGCTGGCGTGTGCGGCTCACATATTGGGCGATCACCAGCCATTTGCCTGTCAGCCGGAGCATCTGCAACTGTCCGTCCACCACATTGCCGCTCAGTTCCAGACAGCGCCCTTTGTAACTGCTTACCTCAATGGGATAGACCATCACACGGCTGAGTTTGGCATAGGGGCGTTCTTTTTCGTCCTTGACACGGATATCCACGGTATAGGGTTGCTCGGTCACTTTGTCGATGACGACGGTGTCAATGACGAAGACCACCTTGCAGGCGGCTTCCTCGATGGGCGTCGTGGGGCCACCGAAAGGCCATCCCGTACCGGTGCTCATGTCGGTCAGTATGCCATATTGCCGGCCGGTCTCCTCCACGGTCGACAGCTGTGTCATCCATTCGGGCGACAGGAAGGGAATGGCATGGGACTCATTGCCCTGAACTCCATAGATGGGGGTGATTTCAACTGAACCAGCGCCCACCTTGGCGTATTGTTCCAGGTTCCAGCGGATGTTTTTCTGGTCAACGGCAGATCCTGGCCACCACCAGCGCAGTCCGGCTTTGGCTTCAGGTTGTGGAGTGGGCCAGGAGAGTTGGGCATGGCCATAGAGACAGATGATGGACAATAAGAGCAGGATGGTTTTTCTCATGATGGAGTAGATGGTTGGGTTTTGATTTGTTTTGCAGCATCAAGTTGGTGAACTTGATACAGGCTGGTTCTCTCTTTGCAAAGATAAAGGATAATCATGACATGTGCAAGTGATTTGAGCAAAAATGACATGACAAAGGGGAATGTCAAAGTCGCCCTGCTTCCTATGATTTAATCCAAGTATATTTAGTTAATAATTTTTAATTGAGCGGGTTTTATTTGCTCGCTCTTTCTTTTTGCTCT
>CACYQD010000010.1 GCA_902776475.1 uncultured Prevotellaceae bacterium
ACAAGATATGAACACGAACAGCAATAAATATCAGTATACCGTGAAAGGCGTCGACTACGACGTAGAGATAGAGAGTGTTGAGGGCAACATCGCCAAAGTGACTGTGAACGGCAAGACCTTCGATGTGGAGCTGAAGCAGCCGCTGAAGGAGACTCCCCACCGTCCTGTTCACATAGAGGCCCCGCGTCCTGTGGCCGCCGCCCCCACTGCCGCCCCTGTGCAGCCCAAGCCCGCCCCCGTGGCTCCCGGCCGCGGCACCCAGGTGAACGCCCCGCTGCCCGGCACCATCACCGATGTGAAGGTGAAGGAAGGCGACATGGTGAAGATAGGCGACACCGTGGTAGTGCTTGAGGCCATGAAGATGCAGAACAACATCGAGGCCGAGAAGACCGGCAAGATAGGAGCCGTATTGGTGAAAGTTGGCGACACCGTGATGGAAGGCGCCCCGTTAGTAACGATAGAGTAAAAGAGCCATGGGATTTTGGGATTTTATAGTAAGTAATTTCTACGAATTCCTGTCGTTCACAGGATTCGCCAATGCCACGGTGCCCAATCTGATCATGATAGCCGTGGGAGCATTTTTCATTTGGCTTGCCATCAAGAAAGACTTTGAGCCCCTGCTTCTGGTTCCCATCGGTCTGGGCATTATCTTGGGCAACATACCCTTCCGTGCCGACGCCGGTCTGGAGATAGGCCTCTACGAGGACAACTCCGTGCTGAACATCTTCTATCAGGGCGTACGTCAGGGCTGGTATCCCCCACTCGTCTTCCTTGGCATCGGTGCCATGACCGACTTCTCGTCGCTCATCAGCAACCCCAAGCTCATATTGATAGGTGCCGCCGCCCAGTTTGGTATCTTCGGTGCCTACATGGTGGCTCTGGCCCTGGGTTTTGAGCCCAACCAGGCAGCAGGTATCGCCATCATCGGCGGTGCCGACGGTCCCACCGCCATCTTCCTCTCGTCGAAGCTCAGTCCCAACCTGATGGGAGCCATTGCCGTGTGCGCCTACTCTTACATGGCCCTTGTGCCCGTGATTCAGCCGCCCTTGATGCGCCTGCTCACCACCAAGAAAGAGCGTGTGATCCACATGAAGCCCGCCCGTCCCGTGAGCCAGACCGAGCGCATACTCTTCCCCATCATCGGATTGCTTCTCACCACCTTCCTGGTGCCCTCCGGTCTGCCCCTGCTCGGTATGCTCTTCTTCGGCAACCTGCTGAAAGAGAGCGGCAAGACCACCCGTCTGGCCAAGACCGCAGGCAGCGCGCTGAATGATATCGTGGTTATCCTTTTGGGACTCACCGTGGGTTGCTCGACCCAGGCCAGCGAGTTTCTTACGCTCAACACCATCAAGATTTTCTTCCTTGGCGCCATGGCCTTCATCATCGCCAGTGCCAGTGGTGTGTTGTTCGTGAAGTTGATGAATCTGTTCCTGCCTCAGGACAAGAAGATCAATCCGCTGATCGGCAACGCCGGCGTGAGTGCCGTGCCTATGAGTGCCCGTATCTCCAACAACCTCGGTTTGGAATACGACCGCCACAATTTCCTGTTGATGCATGCCATGGGTCCCAACGTGGCCGGTGTCATCGGTTCCGCGGTGGCAGCAGGTACGCTGCTCGGTTTCTTCTCGTGACAATTCCACCTCGACATGACCAAGAAGAACCATCAACTGATTGACAAGCAGTACCTGCTCCCTTTCATCCTGATCACCACGCTGTTTTTCCTGTGGGGATTCGCGAGGGCGATACTCGACGTGCTCAACAAGCATTTCCAGGATGAACTTCACATCACCATCACTCAGTCGTCACTCATCCAGGTGATGACCTATCTGGGGTATTTCCTCATGGCCATCCCGGCAGGGATGTTCATCAACCGCCAGGGCTACCGCAAAGGAGTCGTCTTCGGACTGATCCTTTTCGGTCTGGGTTCCCTGTCGTTTATCCCCAGCATGCATGTGGGCACATTCAATGCCTTTCTCGTCTCGCTCTTCATCATCGGATGCGGTCTGGTCTTCCTTGAGACAGCCGCCAACCCCTATGCCACCGAATTAGGGCCAGAGGCCACGGCATCCAGCCGTCTCAACCTCTCACAGACCTTCAATGGCATGGGATGCTTCATGGCAACGTTTATCGTGGGACAATATCTGTTCCGCACCGACGGGACAAGCGGCGACGTGACCGTCCCCTACATCGTGATGGGCATCGTCGTACTGGTCGTGGCAGTCATCTTCTCCTTTGTCAAACTACCAGAAATCCAAGTGGAGAGCGAAGAGGAAGAAAGCGGGATGGAGACCCTGTCGGGCCGCCTTGCCAAACTCTTCCATCACCGGCTCTTTGTTCTGGGACTGATCGCCCTTTTGTCGTATGAGGTGGCAGAAATCTCCATCAACAGTTATTTTGTCAACTTCGTGACCGGTGAGGGATGGATGGACAAGAACATGGCCTCGGTCGTCATCTCCCTGGCCTTGGTCATCTTCATGGCCGGCCGGTTCCTGTGCAGTATGGTGATGCGCCGTGTGCGCGCTGAGAAGATGCTGCTGATCTGTGCCATCTGCACCGTGGTCTGCATGTTGGTGGTCATGCTGGGTCTGGGATGGGTATCCCTCATCTTCCTCATGCTCAACTACCTCTTTGAGGCCATGATGTTTCCCACTATTTTCTCCTTGTCGCTCAGGAGATTAGGACCATTGACCAAGAGTGCGTCCTCCCTGTTGATGATGACCCCTGTCGGTGGATGCGGTTTCGTGCTGATGGGATTGCTGGCCGATGCTACAGGCAGCATGACCCTGCCCTTTATCATCCCCTTGCTCGGTTACCTCGTCATCGTGCTTTTTGCCAATCAATTATTGAAATCCAAATAAATAGATATCGTTTATGAAAAAGAAATTCAAAACCGCTACTTTGTGTGTGCAAGCGGGATGGAAGCCCAAGAATGGTGACCCGAGAGTGTTGCCCATCGTGCAGAGCACCACTTTCAAATACGACAACACAGAAGAGATGGCCGACCTCTTCGACCTGAAGAAAGAAGGCTATTTCTATACCCGTCTGCAAAACCCCACCAACGATGCCGTAGCCCAGAAGATTGCGGCCCTCGAAGGAGGCGTGGGAGCCATGCTGACCTCCAGCGGACAGGCGGCCAATTTCTATGCGGTTTTCAATATCTGCGAGGCAGGAGACCATATCGTCACTTCCAATGAGATTTACGGCGGCACCTACAACCTCTTTGGTGTGACGCTGAAGAAACTGGGCATTGACTGCACCTTCGTCAATCCAGACGCCTCTGAGGAGGAAATCAGCAAGGCATTCCAGCCCAATACCAAGGCTTTGTTCGGCGAGACCATCTCCAACCCAGGATGCAAAGTGCTCGACATCGAGAAATATGCGAGGATAGCCCATGCGCATGGTGTGCCTCTGATCATTGACAACACCTTCCCCACCCCGATCAACTGCCGCCCATTTGAATGGGGTGCAGACATTGTGACGCATTCCACGACAAAATACATGGACGGTCATGCCACCCAAGTGGGCGGATGCATTGTCGACAGCGGCAATTTTGACTGGGATTCCCATTCCTATAAATATCCCGGACTGACCACACCTGATGAGTCCTACCATGGTCTGACCTATACGAAAGCTTTCGGCAAGATGGCCTATACAACCAAGTTGGTCGCACAGCTGATGCGTGACCTGGGCAGCATCCCCTCCCCCCACAATTCGTTCCTTCTGAACCTGGGACTGGAGACCCTGCACCTGCGCGTTGCCCGTCATTGCGAGAATGCGATGAAGGTGGCTGAGTTCCTGAGTCAGGACGACCGTGTGGCCTGGGTCAACTACAGCGGACTGAAGGATCACCCTGACCATGCCCTGGCCCAGAAATACCTTCCCAACGGTTCATGCGGCGTACTGGCCTTCGGTCTGAAGGGCGACCGTGAGACCGCCATCCGCTTTATGGATTCCCTCCGACTGATCTGCATCGTCACCCATGTGGCTGATGCCCGTTCCTGTGTCCTCCATCCAGCCAGCCACACCCACAGGCAGCTTTCGGATGAGCAACTCCGTGAGGCCGGAGTAGCCCCTGACCTGATCAGGCTCTCTGTCGGAATCGAGGATGTGGAAGATATCTTGGATGACCTCCGCCAGGCTTTGGACCAATTGTAAACAGACGATAGACTACACCACTGTGCCTTCCAGGCGTCAATATAATTGCGCTTGGAAGGCACTGCTTTTGGGGACTGCGTGGGAAAGTAAAAATGCGTTCTTTTACTTCGATAACCCACTCTTTTGAGGGGTAAGACAAGGGCGAACATCATAACCTGCTTGGCGAAGTAGTTGCAAGACACCGTATTCACCAATAAGATGTCCTGCACCAAAAACAAACATGGTGGGAGCTTCGCTCATGGCGGCCTGCAGTTTAGGCAGCCACTTCTCATTGCGCTGTTTGAAAACGGCAGGCTGCTTGTTCACTTCAGTTACCATTTTTGGCAGGGAGGCATAGTTGTCATAATCTGCTTCTTTCCAACACTTTTCAGACATTGCCATCACCTCTATTTCATTGGCGACCATCTGTTTGCGGTGTTCGAAATCCTGGAGGTAGTTCATCAGTGAATCTATCTGATCATCGATTTTCTCGTTCATCGTGTCACGCATCTTTTTCAGACTGTCCTCTGGTTGTATCTCATCGAGTTGGCCAAATGCCATACCACGTTCCTTGGCTCTATTGATACAAACCAAATCGATTGGTGTGTTGCTCATGCTTATTTCGGGGTGCTTCTGCATCTCCTGCACGGTAAGCAACAGGTTGAAGGATGTGGTAAGCACCAGAGGCTGGTATTTCCATACGCTTTTCATCAAAGAATCAGTAATGCTCACATGAAACACCTCTTTAAATCGAGTATCCAGCAAGTCGATCTGTTCCTTATCCATCACGTCGAAGATGGTTTTGTCATCGGGCAGTGTAATAGCTTGTAGTCCAACTTCTTGAACTTTGGTCATTGCCTGCTGGCTGCTGACATCATATTCAGCAAATAGTTGTCGGCATTTTGTCTCCGCCTCGAGATATTCCGGGATGCTGTCGAGCAGTGAACCAGGCAGGGTGTGAATGGTGCCCAGGATGTAAGACGGCTCTTGAAGTTGATTGCCGCTGATACGAAACAGAAACTGCGCATTGGCACTCATGGCCACAAATGCAAGGAAAAAGGAGATAACAATATTCTTCATTGCTTATTCTTGAAATAACAATATGTAAGATACATAAGATAGACGATGGAATACCATAGAATGAAAAAAACCACGCTATCCAAAAAACTCTCTGTATAACGACCCACGAAAATGGCAGGAATAATACCAAGCGACCCTATCAGGGTCAATATGCCATTAGGATTCCATTTGAATTCACCATGTAGTGGTTTCCAAAATCTGCTCATCACTTTAGCCTTCAATTAATTCACGACAATACGAGGATGATAGTCAAACAATCGCTGGTTATCACGGAGCTGCTCAATGCTGAGGTCGGGAACCACGATGCCCGACCAGTTGGCACCCCATGCGCCGAAAGGATCACCGTCAGGTTCACAGAAGGTGATGGTGGAAACGCTGAGAGGCAGTGGGTCGAAGACCAGCAGGAAGGCGACATAATCGCCGGAAGAGCCTTCCATGAAGAACAGTTCGTCCTTGGGGACACCCTGTATCTCACGGAGTTTGTACTGATGGCCGGCCTCGTCAACCAGCATGGTGCCCTGTCTGAATTCAAAATATTCGGTTGTCCAGTTCTGCTCATAGCCGACAGCTACGTATGTGGCCTTAGGTGTGCGCCACAGCGCCAACGTACCATCCTGCAACGGTTTGACCAGGTGGGCATCGGTCATCACCTTCCATGTGTTCCAGTTCTGCCGGTCATAGGGTTTGTTCTCGTACATGTGTTCCCGTTTCATCGTGTGCTTGTGAAATTGCGGGATGGTGTCGTAGCGTTGATAAGTCAGCGTGCCCTGCATTTCATGGCGGATTGGCACGGTCATGCCCATCATGCTCCAGTTGGGAACACCGTAGATGGCAACCTCTTTGGTTGTCGCTGGCAATGGGGGAAAGATGATTTTCATGTCAATCACATCGCCTTTCTTGCCCTTGACGTCGAAGTGTTTGCGGTAGGTATCAGGTTCCGTGCGGCGGACGCGGTACTGCACACCCGTCTCTCGGTCCAGGAGACACCCCTCCTCACCCGTCAACCACATATTGGTCACCTCATCGGAAGGCATGCGGAAGTAGCAATGCAACACCGTCTCGCTATTGTCCCCCGTCAGTCGCCAACTCATCGGCAGGTAAGGTTGGTCATCCAACTGCACATCAGCCAATTCCGGGAAAATGCTCAGATAATCCTTCTCTATCGCGAAGTTTGACGGTGTGCAATAGTCCTTGACCCAGTCCATATTCGTCTGATGCCATTCGACAGAGGTCTTCTTTGTCTTGTTGTCCGTCATGACATCAGGGCACGTAACGAAGTTGCCTTTGTTCTTCGCATACTCTATCCCCACGTTCGGCTGGGGTTGATAAGTGATTGTCATTTTATTCGTTTGAGCCTGCAAGGAGAAATAAGTGAGCACCATGAGGCTAATCAAAAACGTTCTTTCCATACGTTGTCCTTTCTTAGAAATGTGATGTTCCAAAAGTATGCGTCAGCTGTTCGCGATATTTCTGATAACAAGCCGAAGAGACGTTGGCCTCTATCGGTGAGTGGGAACTGTAGAGCAGGATGCGCCCGCCATCGATGCGCTCTGCCACCCAGAGGTATTTCTCCCCTTTGCGGAGGTCCTTCAAGGTGAAGAAGAACTGTTGTTGCGAGAAGTTCAGCAGGTAGCCTGGAGACTTGCTGTCATACCAACAAGCGGCCTGAAACAGCCGGGAGAAGAGATCAAGTTCCTTTGTGTCTTGAAAAACATAAGCTTTATCGGCTATGCTGCAGTCTTCCTTATCAGGAATGCAGTCGAGAGGCACCACCTTTACTTTGTTATAATCAGCTATCTTGGTGATGAACTCATCCATTCGGCTCGGTGCCTGATAGGTGGAGTCTTCTTCCACTGTATAGGTGGCATAGTGCAGATTGGCATCCTGGGCAGGAAGAGTGGCTGCTGACTCCTCCACTGAAGGAGATGTCTCCCCTGAGCTATGCACCTCTGCGACAACCGGTTTGTTGGCTTTGGTTTCTGCTGTTGGTAAAGGCAGTTGGGCTGTTTCTTGTTCCTCCTTAGCCTGCTCCAAACTGAAGTGCTGCTCATCCTGTGCAAGTTTCTGATCTGCAACTTGGGTATTATTGGTTTGAGTGTATAAACCTTTTGTCTGCCCTGTTTGTTGATTGTGCAGCATGGTTATACCAACACCTATGATGAGTAGAATACAGGCAGCTGCAGCAACCCAGCGCCAGAGTTTTCCTTGAGTGGCCGGCTGCGGCATCGGCGGCTCATCCAGCTGCGTCATCCGCTCCTGCATCTTCGTCATGAAGTCGGATGGCAACTGTGGAGTATCTGAGTATTTGCGTCTCAGAGCCTCGCGAAGGTCGGTATCTTTATATTTTTCCTCCATCATCATTATTTCATTATTCTTCTTTCATCTTCAATTTGCCATGGAGTCTCTTTCTTATCCTAAAGAGCCGGTTGGCCAATGCCTTTGCGTTGATGCCGGTGATATAGGCGATCTCAGCCAGCGGACGGTCTTCGTAGTAGTAGAGGGTCAGGAGCATCCTCTCATCGTCAGGCAACTCGTCCATCAGTTCTTCCAGTTTGGCGATGCGCTCCTCACGCCCTGTAGACAGTTCCTGCTCCAATTGCTCGTCGCTGATGTCTGTCTGCCAGACCTGGCTGTCTTCGATGGAAACCATCAGTGGCCGGCGGCGTTTCAGGAAGTCGAGTGTCAAGCGGTAAGCGATGCGGCAAAGCCAGGTGTTGAACGATGCTTTGTTGGGGTCGTAGCTGTCGATACGGCTGAAAGCCCTGAGAAATGCATCCTGTGTCAGTTCCTGTGCATCCATCACATTGGGCACCTGTCTTGCAATCATGGCGAATACGCATCCAGCGTAGCGACGGACTGCCGCTATCTGTCCTTCGTTTCGCCGTTCACACAAGGCCTCCACGATTTCCGTTTCCGTCATGATGTCTGAGAATCTTCTCACTTCTACTTGTTATACGACCACTTTGGGAAAAGATATCGCACTTTTCTGTATTTTTTTATCAAAAGTACAACGATTCTGGATAACGACCAAAAGTACATATATGAAAATTGGTGTCCGCTCATTGATTTTTGCGGACACCAATATCTTGTTATTTCAAAACTCGCCAAGACCTATTTGAGAAATTTGCAGGCCACCTTGGTGCCATTCTCATCCGTCGCACGGGCGATGTAGAAGCCAGAAGCCAGATGTGACACATCCACCTTGGCCATTCCATGATGCAGGGCAACCTGCATCCGGTCCACCATGCGCCCATCGGGAGTGAAGAGTTCGATGGAGGCGGCATTGCCCTCCTCGCTCTTGACAAACAAGTTTTGAGCGCCATAGACGACACGGAAGCCGTTGGCCGAAGAGATGCCAGCGGTAACCGGACGGATACCTACTGTCTGATCCACCACGGTCATGTAACTGCTGAGGATGTTTGTCTTCTCTATCGTCGGAACGTTCATGAGATAGACATCCTTCGAACCATCCGGGAAGCGTCCCACGGTGGAGTTGCCGTCATGCCCCTCATAATAGAGCACGTCCGTCATCTTCCCATCGGGAGAAGTCAGGGCGATCAGTCCACCTTCGCCTGCAATCTTAAACGACGCATGAAGCGCAGCATTCGTTGTTGACTGTTTGTCGCACCACACAATCAGATGACCATGAGCACTGATCTTGGTATTGACCGAGGTGCCCTCCTTTGAGATCTTGTATTTCAAGGGCTTTGTCAAGTCATCGGTCAAGAAAAAGCCTTCCAGGTCGATATCCTGATCAGTTGTGTTATACAACTCCACCCAATCCGCTTTCTTGCCATACTCATTGACGAAGCAGTCGTTGGAACCACTCACCTCGTTGACACAGACCCTGTGGGTGCCAGCCTCAGCCATCTCAGCCTCTGTGAGCGGCCTGTAGCAAGCCGTCAGACTGACATCACCTCCCGGCAGATAAATCTCTGCACTGGTGGAATAGAAGGAGGTGGGAGCGGAAGCCATCGTGGTGGTCAACTCCGCATCCCAGTACATGTCGCTTGAACCACCATCGTTGTTATGCAACTCGATGGCGATGATATTGTCACCCTCATGGAACAGTTGCGAAGAAAGCATCATTGTGCCCGTGTCGGGATTGCCTTGGGCATAAGTAGAAGAATAACTGTCGTAACCGACATTTCCTGCAGGCATATTGTAACGGCCGGCTTCCGTGCCGTTGACATAGACGATGATGCCGTCATCGACGGTGAAGTTGAGCTGGAACTTATCCTTGCCCGCAGGTTTACTCGTCAAGTGGACTGTATTGCGGAAATAAGCCGTGGGACGCTTATGAGAGCTGTCCTGTCCATAGTCGAGACGGGTGGCGATATCATTTTTGCCGTATCCGAGAGGAGCATTGCCATTTCTCCAGCCACTGTCGTTGTAACTGGGAGAATTCCAGTTCGTGCCATCAAGCGATCCTTGGTCGTAGTATCTCCATGATGCACCCTTCGGCACCAATGTGATGCTGTTTCCGCCGCCCAAGCTCCATCCCTGGAAGGCATATCCAGCAGGAGCGAGCGCTTTGAGTTTCACAGGGCTGAACAAGTAGCCGTTGAACTGTCCGGTAGGCACCTGCATGTCATTGAGAAGGATCTGTGCTTCCTCCGTGTCGCTGTCGAGACTGACCCGCTGTGGTGTCACGTCACCAAGATTGAAGAGCGAATACTGACGGAGTGCCCTCGTCGCGCCCTCCAGCCAGTTGTAGAGTTGTCCGCGGAGGTTGTTGGCCGTATTATTGACCGAGCCGCCCTCCAGTCTCATCGCTGGATTGACCTTGTCGGCGAGCATGTCTATCAGTCCAATGGCGCGGTTGGCCTCAAAGACACTTCCACCCATGATGCAGTAAGCATCGATGAACTTCTTCCGGAACACGGCGTTGTCCAACAAGTTGCGGAACAAGGTCACGAAATGAATCTGCTCCGTGATTCTGCCCAGCGACATGGGATACAGTTGGTCAAATGTGTAGATTTCCTTGTTCATGAACGTATTGAACGGGTCGTTGGTGCTGAAAGCGCCGTCCAGGTCGAACATGATGAAGCGGAATCTTCCATCGCCGATCTTCTTGAATCCCTTGACATTATTTTGCGGCCAGTCCCAATTGCCCATATAGAGCTGTGCAGCCATGTAATTGGCATACTCGTCAATATCGAGCATCTTGCAGATCTCGTTATAGGTATTGCTGTTGGCAGCATCGTAGGACAGGTCATTGACCAGGTGAAGATAAGACTCCTTCGTTCCGCATTTCTGCACATATCCCGAGTCAGGCGACATCTCAAACTGGTCGATCTCATCCTCGTCCCACCCATAGTTCGCATAGACATAATGCTTGTTGTTGGGCTCACGCATATTGAGCACACCGATATATTCGCCATTGATGAACTCATGCACGGGCTGGTAACTCTGGTAGTCGATATCGATGCCGGAGGAACTCATGATATACTGGATGGCAGGATCCTTGAAACGGCACACGTTGTCATTGCCACCGTTGCGGATCTGCAGCGTTCGGTTGCGGATATAAGGTTTCTCGTCAAAGAAAGGATAATCAAGGTTTTTGTTGCCACCCAGTTCCTTGCTGCCCTTCAACTTGAAAGCATGAGGCAGCCAGGAACGGCTCCAACCACCGCACATCTCCAGGTTGGCGTCCTGATTGAAGACCATCTCACCGTCAGTGTTCATATAAGAGAAATTGACCGGGCGGTCCCAACTCATGTTCCAGTTGCATGGGGTCTTCTGTCCATTACCCGGCCGGCCGTTGACACCCTTCACCATGACCCCAAGATAATCATCGTAGAGGAACTTCGGGTCGGACACCACTGACAAGACAGGCAACGTGTAATCCTGATCGGCATAGATATACGAACAGGTGACCACTCTTGAAGGCAGCATGTCGTCAGCGAAGAGCCGGAAGCGATAGCATGTCGTGTTGGAGACACGGAACTGTCCGGTTTGGCTGACACTGCCGTTGTTGAGTGTCGGCAATGTGCCGTCTGTCGTATAGCGCAGCGTACAACCAGCAGGTATCGTCACATTCACGCTGAGCGGACTGACGAACAGCTGTGAGAGATTGTCGACGACAGGTTCCGGCAACTGTGCGTTGGCGAAATGCGTGAGGTCGTTGGCAGCGCCGGGAGTGGCTACAGAGGTATAGCCCCAGCTGCCATCCGGTTTCCTTGCATAACTCACCCGCTCCATGCTCTCAGGGTAGGACTGGCTGGTGAGCAGTCTTCCGTAACCGTCGCTGATATAGAGATTTCCACCATCCGTGTCGAGTTTGAAGGGTGCATTCGTCGAAGCGAGGTCATTGCTGTCAAACCACAGCAACTGATAGCCATGTGCCGGGATGACCCCGACGCCGTCGGGCATCTTCCACTGTTGCAGGTTGCCCTGGTCATCGCTGAGGTGCAAACCCGAGAGGCGTACAGTGTTGTCAGTAGGATTATACAATTCCACCCATCCGTCGAAGTTGTTGGCAGGGCTGACGAACTCATCCACATTGGAAGCCATGATCTCATTGATGACGATCGACCCCTCACTGATGGCCCCGTTACCCACGACCACCTCGACGGAAGCGCTCAGATGGGTTCCGTCGTTCGTCGTCGCCGTAATCCGTGCGACGCCATTGCCGATGCCTTTCACCAGTCCGTTCTTATCCACGGTAGCCACACGTTCGTCGCTCGACGACCAGGTCACGGTATTGATCAAAACATTTTCGGGAGTGATGGTATAGGAGCATTGAGCTGTCTCACTGACGATGATGTTGGGTTTGTCGATACTGACCTCAATGCCCTCTGCCAAGACTATTTCACCGCTGAACTCCAACTTGAAGTTATCGAAGATACACCAGTTGGAATAAGAATAGTTGGTGTTGTAAAGCGAGATCGTTTGCATTGCATGATCTTCTGGATTCTCGAATATAAGACGGTTCTGGTAAGCGCCACGGTTGAAGGCCTCATTGGCAGACTCCATGCCATCGGGATAGAAATCGACCCAGTTGTTGGACCAGCAAGCATTGAAATAATCCTGCATAGAGAAGTCATACACGCTGTGAAGCCGTGTGGCAGAAGAGCCCAACTGCAGATAAACGGGGATCTGCTCCGTGCCGTTTTCATGGCTTTGGAAGGCGGCATTGTTCTCTCCATTCCGATAGAATCCTTGCATGGAAAGACGGAAGAGTCCTTTGGGCAGACCTTGAAGTTCCTGCCAGAGGAAAAACGAACCATTCCAGAATTCCATGCAACCATAATTGGCCTGTTGTGACGAGGCGTCGCTGCTCCATTGCCACCCGTCAGTCACGTTGTTGTCAAAATACGGGTTCTTGATGAAGATGTCCGTCACATCCACCCAGCGGATATCGTCTGCGGATCTGACGGTGATCTCCACCGAGGCAGACAAGTTGCTGCCATCGGTCGTGGTGGCCGTGATACGGACGGTTCCGGGAGACACACCTCTCACAGCACCATCTTCATCGACGGTGGCGACAGAGGGATTGCTCGACGACCATGATACGAATGTCGACATAGCATCATCCGGTGTGATCTCAGCCCAGCAATAAGTTGACTCATCCACCAGAATGCTCGTTTTTGCCGTATAGGCGGAGATGCCTGATGCCAGGATGACATCGCCCTCATATTCCAACTTGAAATTGTCGAAGATGCACCAATTGGAATAGACGTATTCGTTATTTTGGATACCCAAGGTGAAATTCTCGCCATCAGACTCGAAATAGAGTTCGTTCTGATAGGCGCCTTCTTCAAATGCCCTTGACGCCGACTGCATCTGGTTGGGGTAGTAATGCACATTGTCATTGGTCCAGCAGCCGTTGACACGTTTATCGAAAGAAAAAGAGAACACACTGACCAAAGGCACCTCGGTCATGGTCTCTTTCGACAAACTGTAGGCATAGAGGTGAGCGGTGAGGTTTTCATTGCCACTGAGGAAATCCGGATAGCAGACCTCATTGTCACCACATCTATAATAGCCTTGGACGGAAAACCTGTATCTGCCTTTGGGCAAAGTCAATGTATTCTGGGCCAGGAAATCAAATTGGCCGTTCCAGAATTCCATACAACCGTAATCCGCCTTTTGGGATGAGGCATTGCTGCTCCATACCCATCCCATTGTTGAATTGTTGTCAAAAGAGGGATTGCTGAGATAGTAAGATGTCACATCAACCCATTCCGCCCTGACGCTGAGGGACAGCATCAGCAGCAGCGACATCAGGATTGTTTGTTTTCCAATCTTGTTTTTCATTTGTTTGTTTTATTAATTATCTTTGTAGTTTGATGATTTTTGACTTCTATATATAATCCTCTCGGACGATTGGTCCGGCGGCCATCAATGGTATAACGAACTGCCGGCATCTCATCACAGTCAGCGATCTGAACGCCCTTGATGGCGGAAGGCGTATGGTAGATGTCCATCGTCAGTCCGTCCCACGAATCGAGCACATCCATTCCGTCGAGTTTGTAGATAATGGCAGAGTAGCTTTCCATCGAGGGCCGGTCGTCTCCCACGATATACCATGCCCCGTCGATCAGGACATAACTGCCCTTGGGAGCCCTTGAGGTGGTCCAGAAGAAACCACGCAGGTTGTTCTCCTCTTCGTAAGAGACCGGCGAACTGGCCGCCTCGCCGTATTCGTAGAACGTCAACCGGTCGGCTTCTGTCTTCATGATGCAGGGTTGTCCGGCTTCGGCATGGTCGATTTCCTCGATGCAGATTTTCGTCTGGTTACTGAGGATGCCTGCGATGCGGTAAATATTGGCATGTTCTGGTGCGGGATAGGCATAAGGCAGACAGACCGTTTTCCAGGTATTCGCTGTCGTCTCCATCTTATGCAGGGGATGGAAAAGGAGGGTGAAATCAGTGGCGCACCACCATCCCTCACGTTTGTCGCCCGTGCTGCCGGCATTGCCGAAGGCATGCCAGGCATTGTCCGTGGCTCCCTGTTTGGAACCCACGAATCCGATGGTGGCACTTCCACCCTCCTCCACATAGACCACGGGAGAAGTCAGCGTCTGCCAGATATCACCGATGGTAGGCAGGTCGAAGAAATCCGCTCTCAGCGCCGGTGTGACCACGGTCTCGTTTCCAGCGGTCAAGTATCCATGTTGGTCGCTGAGGCAATAGTGCTCCGTGGTGGCCTTGCAGGCGAGGGCATAGAGTCCCTCCGGCAAGTCATTGATGGTCTGGTTGACCTCCATGGTCTGCGCGGTTCCCTGTGAGGCGCTGATGCCGCTCCACCATGCATTCCAGCATGACTTTCCCTTCACCGTGTTGAGACGCTGGTCGCCACCCTTATAAGTGCCCGCCTTGACATTCCAGCCGTTGGCGGTCATGAAACTGGGTTGTGTGGGTTGTGTCTGAGCAATTGACAAGGGCAGGAAAGCATCCAACGCCTGCTGCAGTTGCCGTTTGGCATCGATAATGCCCCGGGCTGTCTGGCTGTTTCTTGCCATTTCAACGGCGGCGTCCAACTGTTCCTTACCGGGGAATCCCATTTCCTCTACCCTTTCGGCAAGCAGCAGGAGGGAATCGATGGAAACCTTGTCCTTCATGGCCTGCAGCATCTCAGAGATGGCCTTCTCGGCATGGGCCAAAGCCTCATCGTCACTGGAAGAGATGGCAGAGAGCGCAGCAGACAGTTCCTCATTGAGCGCAGGCAGAGACTGGTTGTATTGTTTCACAGTCTCCGCCATAGTGAGGGTTTTGGCGACACCGTCGGCAACAGCCTCGCTCCGTGTCTCGAACAGCGGGCGCAGTTCCACCTTGTCAATTTGTCCCCGGGCATCCAACCATCTGAATGCCAGCAGAGCCTGTGAGTAATCACCTGAATTGAACACGAAAGTCTCTTTTCTCCAGTCATCGCCCGAAGTGGCACTGGCCACATTGACCGACTCATTGGTGCCATTGTCGCTGAGGCTGAATTTCAGGTAGTTTCCCGCATTCCGAGAAGCGACACTGAACTGATAAGCCTGTGCTGGTTGGATGGGGATGACCATCTTCAGAGAAGCGGCATGATCGAAACCTCCTGAACCGTATGCCTGCAGATAAGGTCCGCCGTCGTGGCCGCCTTGGGGCACCACTTGGAAATAAGGTTGGCTGATGTCTTTTCCATTGCCGGCTTTCCAGTTTTCCATGCCCATGTCAAAATCACCGTTGGCGATGAGGTTGCCGCCAGCATACCAGGTCTTGCCCTCTTGATAGACCACATCGCCCACGCTGATGTCATCGTTGGTGTAGCGGTCCACACCCTCCAGGTCGGTGATGTGGATGCGGTAGATGGCCTCTTCAGGGGCATTCTCATCTTCATAGGTGTATTTGGCAGCAGATTCCCGTTGTTCGACGACGGAGATGACCTCCCATTGTCCGCCCCGAATCTTCCGCTGCACCTCCATGAGCCGGTTGTACTCACCATTTCTGTCATACCAGTTGACGATGGCGGTCGTCCCCTCATGTGTGACTTTGAAATCAGAGATGTTGTATTGGCGTGGCGTGGTGGGAATGAACTCATAGCGTCCGTTGTATCCCAAGCCCGTGTTCATGCTGGCGTAATATTCGCCAGCAGGAGTGAGCGTGCCATTGCTGAGATAGAGTTTGGAGCAGTTGGCCTCGCTGTTCCAATAAAAATACCGCTCGATGTAGTCCCAGGAATTGAGTTTGGTACAGATGCTCTGCACCGCGGTCTTGTTTTGGTTGAGTTGGCTTTGTGTGGGATTATCGCGGTTGCTTCCGGTAGCGATGCCAAAAATGCCGTTGTTGTTCCACGACGCTCCCCACACCCACTCAGAAATCCAGATGGGACGATGGTAGCGGTCCACCCAACTGGACTTGATGTTGTTGAAGCTCCCCTCTACCCAGTAGCAGTGGAGGTCGATGATGTCGCAGCGCCAACCCCTGGCGTCGATGGAGTCCATGAACGCCCGCAGGTGGTTAAGGCTTCCGTCGTGGGAGGAAGGAGAGCAGAGCCGCATGCCCGTAGCCATGAGGTTCTCCCAGTTGTTGAGAATCTCATCCACGGTCTGCGGGTGGTCATCGGCAGAGTTGCCTGGTTCGTTGTTGGTCTTCATGTGGGGCGAATACGTCACGCTTCCGCAGGCACTGGCTGATGGCCAGTCCTCATAGATATGATGAGGCACGCATTCGGTGTTGCTGCCCCTGTCCTCACCCAGTCCGAAGGAATAGCAACTGGTCACGTTCAGTTTGTTGCAAGGGTCAGAGCGGGTGTCATTCGCCAATCCCGCCTTACTGGTGTCATTCCATTTGAAGACACGGTAGGAAGATATGCGTCCGGAAAGGATTTCCGGCAGTTCAGCCACCTCAAGGTCACTTTTATCGGCAATGAAGCAGCGGCTGTATCCCCTGCCACGAGGAAGGGTGGAGAATGTGACCATGTAGCCACGCTTCAGTTTGAAACTCTGTATGCGGTTGTTGAGTTTGGCCTGTGTCAGCGTGTTCATGAACCCGCCGGAGTTCTCCAAACCGAAGTCATTGACAGCCTCACCGCTGAAATTTTTCTCCGAGAAGACGGTGAGCGGTTTGATGTCGCTGCCATAAGGCATGATGATGCATCCTCTGTTGTGGATCTTGACCTGGCAATTGACGTTGTTGCTCGCCCGTTGCCCGTTGATTCTCACATGCGAGAGTTGCTGTATGCCAGCAGAAGGTTTTAAGGCAGACAGGATGAGAACGGCATGGTCGGTATTGGTGATGTCAACGATACCGTCGGAGGTGAAAGGTGTATCAGAGGTGATGACATAGTCCACATCCTCCGACAGGGTGACCGTCTCGCTGACTTGAGTTACCGTAGTGGTGGTATTGGCCGTCATGGTGAGCGAGGCACAAACCAGCAGCAAAAGAGTTAATAGGTTAGTTATAGATCGCATATCGGTATGGTTGTTAGTGATAATTTCAGAAGTTTGTTCCCAAAGGTTCACACCTTTATATAATAAGTGGTGCAAATTTAAGGAAAAAAAATGATATGCGCCACAGATACGGCGTACAACTTGGCAATTTTTTATGAATCAGAAGAAAAAAAAGCGGTGGATGGCGGTTATTTCAACAATATTATCTATATTTGCAAAAACTATGAAACTTGACCCTTTTGATGCCATGACTAACCGATTATTCCTGACAATATGCTTGTCATCCTTGTTTTCCGCTGCCTGTCTGGCGCAGGAAAACCGCATAGCCTCATCCAGTGATTATCTCCACCCCACTGCCCCATCCCAGGCCATCGTACCCTTCTCCATCCGTGGTGAAGGCAAGCGGTTCAACCCTATCTGGGGACTTGACCAGGCCTGGATCAGTGAGCAGAACCTCCGGAAAGGAATCAACCACATGGGCAAGGAGAACATCGGTATTGGAAGGTCAACGTTCCGCATGACCAAACCCCTGGTCGATGACCAGACCCTGGCCAGTGACCAGATCAACTATCTCCGCCGGCGCAACAACATGTTTAACATCGTCACCGACACATTGCCGCTGGTGCTGACCGCCGACCAGGAGGCAGGCGTCGACGCCTACTACCGGACCGGCAACAATGCCAATGTCGATCGATGGTCGGCCATGATCAACGCCCATGTGGAGTGGCTCCAGGCCAACAGCAACCACCGCGTGGCCGGTGTGTCGCCCTTCAACGAACCGGACTACTGGACCGAAGAAGGCGCCACCGTTACCAACAGCATGGAAATCGCCAAGAAGCTAAAAGAGGATTATTCTGCCTTCTCCACGATATCCATCGTGGGTGCCAATACCCTCAACGACGACAAGGCGCTCACCTGGTTCACGCCCGGCGAGGCCTATTACGACTGGGGCAACACCCATCAACTGGCTGGTTCGATGCAGAATTACAAGGCTTTCCACCAATATCTAGCCAGTCACGGCAAGATCGGTTACAATGATGAGATGCACAATGTGGCAGAAGCCTTCATCGGACTGGAGAACGGCATGACCGTGGGCATCTGGTGGGGATACGACAGCCGTGCCAGAGGCGAGTTCTGCGACATCAGCCGCCATGGTGTGCGATTGGGCTATGCCGACCATGCCACGAACTGGACGGCGGCCACCGTTTACCGCCACGATGACGGCCGTGTGAAAGCCTTCCTCGGTTCCAGCGAGCGCCAGGCATACACCACGACCTATCAGTTTGTCTCCACCGACCATGAGGTGTATTACGACGGCACAGGTCCCACCCGTGAGATACAGATGACCATCCACGGCGGCACAGGATACCAGAAAGGACAGAAAAACGCAGAGCGTGTGATTGATGTCACCTGGGGAGATGATGTGCAGCCCAGTGCTATTAACGGGAAGTATAAGATCATGAACAAAGCCACCACCTACGTGCTGTCGGAGCATGGAGACGCCAATGGCAACACGAACATCTCACAGACCAGGGACAACGGGGCTGCCACCCAACAATGGGAAGTCTATCCGGTCGGCTCCACAGTGGACGGAGACTACAGTTTCCATGACATCAAGTCGCTGAAAGACGGCAAACATCTCGACGTGCTCAATTTCTCCACCCAAAGCGGTGCCAACGTCATCGCTTACGGAAGCGGCACCCCCTCCACCAACCAGCAATGGTATCTGGTCTATGCCGGTGAGGGCTACTATTACATCCGCAACCGCGAGAGTGCCCTTTACCTCACCCTGCAGTCCAGCAACGCCATCCCCGGCATCAACATCAACCAACAGGCGAAGTTGGAGGATCCCACACGCCAGATGTGGAAATTCGTTCCGCTTGATGCGACCTGCGAGACTGTCGCTCCAGCCGTTCCCTCAGGTCTCTCCGCCACACCGCAGACGGCCAGCGTCCTTCTGACTTGGGATGCCAATACAGAAGAAGACCTGGATGGGTATATGCTGCTGAGGACCGTCAAGGGGTCAAACCAATGGAACACCATCGCCAGGAAGCTGAAGGACACCCGGTTCATCGACAACAGCTGCCGTCAGGGCGTAGAATACGAATACCGTCTGAGAGCCATCGACCGCAGCGAGAACCTGTCCGCTCCCTGCGACGCCGTGGAAGCAGCCCCCCTCTCCACCCCATCGCTGATCGCCCAATGGGACATGGAAGACTGCCTTTATGACAAGACCGCCAACCAGTTTGACGCAGCAGACTATGCCACGACCATGTTCACTCCCACCCATGTGCAAGGAGAAAGAGCACTCAACCTGAACGGCACCAATCAGTGGATCCAATTGCCCTATGAGGTTGCCTCATCGGAAGAAATGACATTCTCCGTCTGGATCTACCTCCGCAACTCCAGTGTGGCTAACCAGAGGATCTTTGATTTCGGCAACGGCCCCAGCCAATATCTGTACCTCACCCCGTCGGATGGCAAAGGCGTGAGCTACGTCATCAATGACGGGAATGGAGAACAGTCGCTGACCAGCGAATCAAGACTCGCCGGTCTCAGGTGGAAGCACGTGGCGGTGACCATCGCGCGGGGCAATACTTCCCTGTATGTCGACGGAGAGAAAGTGGCCAGTTCCACAGCCATCACTGCCCTACCCCATGACATCATGCCTTCGCTCAACTACATCGGACGAGGCCAGGCAGCCAATGCTCCCATGCTCAAAGGATATGTGGATGATGTGAGGATATACAATTATTCCCTAAGTGAAGAAGAAATCAAGCAAGTCATGGACGATGCCTACAACGGCATCCGGCAACTCACGGTTGAAGAGCAACCCACGGAAGAGGTATATTACTCCATCAGCGGTGTGAGGATGAACCGTCCCGTCAAAGGCGGGATTTATATCCATCATCAGGGAAAGACCAACAAAAAAGTCGTTCTCAGGTAGGGCAAAACCCTTGAATGCAACCAAAAAGTGTAAAAAATACACGTTTAGGGGATTTTTTTATGAAAAAAAGTGTGGGTATTATAATTTTTTATTATCTTTGCCACAAAATGAAAAATAACAATAACTAACCTTCGTCGCTCCGAGAGCGACAACTCATTTACTAAAGCTGAAATTCTAATAGAAACAAACCTAATTTTACAATGCACCTGCTAATGCACTTGCGGGATTTATTAACTTTTAAACTTAACCTTTATGAAAATTGCAAAACTACTTGTTTTATGCGCATTGTTCCTTTTGGGCAACAATGTGGCTAAAGCCGTAGACGACAACGTTTGGCAAAAACCGTCGGTTACGGAGTTCGCAAGTTTGGTGAACGGTGAAGTCTATTACTTCTACCTTCCCGGTTGCCAGCTTTTCTTCACTCAGGGCAATGCCTATGGCACTCAGGCCAGTGCCGGCACCACCGGATTGAAGGTAAAAGTGGAGCAGCAAAGCGAGAATGTCTGGACGCTCACAGATTATGTAAAGAGCCAGAGCGCATGGAAGATGTGGTGGTTCGTACAGGATGCCAACATCATGTACGTTGATTACAACAACCAGCCCGACTTCCTGTGGGAAATCACGGACATGGGAGGCCAGACCTATCGTCTCTCCCCGTCAGCCCAGAACCCCAACTGGAACGACAACACCAAGTTTGTGGGACTGGACCGCACCACCAACCCCGAGAACACCGTACTCAACTCAGATCTGACCGCTGACGGCGGAGCCTTCATCGACTGGAAGCTCGTGCCGGAGGCTGCTTATGAGACCTATGAGGCAGCAGAAGTGATTTACGATGCCGCCATGGAGTTGAAGGACCTGCTCAACAAGGCAGAGTCCATCGGTGCCGACGTGGCTGCCCAGATTGCTGTCTATAACAACACCAGCAGCACACTGGAAGAACTCCAGAAAGCCATCGAGGAGACCAAGGCCGCCATCACCGCCCGCGAGGAGGAGCTTGCCCGTGAGAACTATGAGAACGCCACTGCCCAGAATCCTGTTGACGTGACCTCTCTGTTCATCACCAACCCGAGCTTCGTCGGCAACAAATACGACGGCTGGTCAGGTTCAGGCTTCGGCGGATACAACCCGAAGGAGAATGCCGAGCGCTACAGCATGAACTTCGACACCTACCAGCAGCTCGAAGGACTGAAAGAAGGTATCTACAAGCTGAGTGTCAACGCTTTCTACCGTGCCGGCAACGCACAGCCCGCATACGACAACTTCAAGGCTCAGAACGAAGAGTCGAAATTGTCAAAACTCTATGCAGCCACCCCGACTGACAGTCTGGTGAGCGACATCGCCTCTCCCTTCACCGCTAAGTTGACCGAAAACATGACCACCGGATCCTGGAGCACCGCTACTGATGCCGAGACCGGCGAGTCATTTGTCATCCCCAACAACATGGAGGCTGCCGACGAGTTCTTCAAAGCCGGCTACTGCAATAACAACCAAGTCTTCGTCTGCGTGAACGAGGACGGCAAGCTGAAGATTGGTGTCCGTAAGGATCAGACCATCTCCGGCGACTGGAGCATCTTTGATGACTTCGCCCTGACCTACTACGGCAATGGCGACGACGCCTTCTTGCTGTTCCTGGAGTCTGCCAAGGAGAATGTCAAGGAATATGACCTCACTGGCTTGATCTACACCCAGGCTTATCTGGATGCTTACAATGCAGCCGTAGCAGCACTGAACAGCGCATCCACCAAGGCTGCCATCCTGGATGCTATCAAGAGCATTCAGACCGCATCTGCTGACCTTGAGAAGAACATCGAACTGTGGAAACAGCTTCAGGCTATCCGTGACGAGGCTTTCAATGCAGCCAATGATGACAACTTCGATGAGGAATACAGAGAGCCCGTGGGCGAATGGATTGACTTCGACTATGACGATGCCATCAAGAAGCATGCTCTGACCAACGAGGAACTCGAGGAGATGTATGCCCAGATCCGGGCTATGATCGACGAGGTCTACAGGCATCCTGCCAAGGGCGCCGACATGACCAAACTCATGGTCAACCCCGACTTCGAGCAGGGTGAGAAGGGCTGGACCATCGAGCGCGCCAGCGGTGGTAATGTTGCCATCGGCGGTACATCTACCAACAAGTGCTATGAGGCTTGGAACAACGCCAAGTTTGACATCTACCAGGTGGTGGATAACGCACCTAAGGGTGTGTATGAGATCACCGTACAAGGTTTCTACCGCTACGGACGTACTGCTTACCAGGCATACCTCAACCATGAGGAGTACACCACCAAGGAGACCTGCCCCGTGTTCGTCTATATGAACGCCAACATGACTCCGTTCACCAATGTCTATGGTGACCCGATGCAAATCACCGACGAGACCTTCTACAGCGGCAACAGCACCGACTACACCTCTGAGACTCTTGAGGACGGTACCGTGCTCTACTTCCCCAACGGTATGGCCAGTGCAGCCATTGCATTTGAGAATGGCATGTACACCCAGTCAGCCTACGGTCTTGTGGCCAAGGACGGCGACCAGATCCGTATCGGTGTGAAGGGTTCCTCCAACCAGCTCGGCGACAGCTGGAGTATCTGGGACAACTTCAAGATCACCTATCAGGCCTTCGACGCTGAGGTGGTGAAGCCCGTGCTCGAGCAAGCCATCATCGACGCAGAAGCCAACCTCAACAGCGCTATCGGCAAGGACGTGGCTGAAGCCCTTCAGGCTGCCATCGACGAAGCCAAGGCCGTGGTCAACGGTTCTGACGGCGACGCCATGTTTGAAGCTCTGACCAAACTGTTCGACCTCCAGGAGGCCGTCACAGAATCCAAGGCCCTCTTCGCCAAGCTTGAGGCCGCCAATGAGCAGCTGGCACAGGCCATCCTGAACGCTGTGGCCAACGTCGCCACCATCAATGAGGCCAAGGCCCTCAACCAGGCTATCACCGACGGTCTTGACAACCACAGCTACAAAGACACCGAGGTAGACGACCTGATTAACCAGATCAAGAAGATGATCAACCGTCTGGGCATCCCGCAGAACATGGAGAGTGCCAGCGACGCCAGCCCCGTGGAGTGCACCACAGTGATTGTCAACCCGGCTTATGTTGACGGCAACGACAACGGTTGGACCGGCGGTGCTGCAGTTAATGCCGCAGCCAACGACGCCGAGAAGTTCAACACGACCTTCAACTACTACCAGCTCCTCCAGGGTCTGCCCGCAGGAACTTACAAGGTATCCGTACAAGGATTCTTCCGCTACGGAGGCTATGTCAACGACTACACCACATGGACCGAAGACCCGACAGCCAACAACAACGCATTCCTGTATGCTGCTGTTGACGCCGACACCGTGAGCACCCCGATGCACCGCCTGGCTTCACAGGCCGTGACCCTTGAGGCCCTCTCCGACGGTTGGGTATGGGCTTCTGAAGAGAACCATCTCGCTGTGCCCAACTCGATGACCACCGCAGCCGACGCCTTCCAGTCACCTGGCAGCGACGGTGCCCCGATGTTCTCCAACAACAACGTGATTGTGAAGGTGGGTGAGGACGGCAACCTGACCATCGGTCTGAAGAAGAACATCAACTTCACCGATGACTGGTGCATCTGGACCAACTGGCAGTTGTTCTACTACGGCAAGAACAGTACGCTCCAACCCAGCGACAATCCGTTGAGCATCGACGAGATCAATGGTCTCGGCGTGGTGAGCGCAGAGTTCTACACCGTTGACGGTGCCCGCGTGAGCGGTATCCAGAGAGGTATCACAATCGTCCGTGAGACCCTGACCGACGGTACAACCCGCGTGAGGAAAGTCACCATCAAATGATGACCTCTCCAACAAAAGATTAAGTTCCCCCACTGGGAATAACCCATAAAAGCAACCGACAGCGAAGCAGTTCGTCTGTCGGTTGTTTTTTTGTGGCTTTTCAAAAAAGTGTAATAATTACACACTAACACGTTTTTTTTTCAAAAAAATGTTAGAATAATATAATTTTTTATTATCTTTGCCGAATAATGAGCATTATCAGATACTAACCATTCTTTATGAAAACGGGGGATTCTATGACTTGGTCCCCTTGACCATGAAATTGACCTAAATCAACCAATGCGAAAGCAGCCTATTTTGGTATTATCATCAATCCTATAACTAACAAATAACTATGGAACTTAAAAAGCAAGAACACAAGTCGTTCAAGCGGTTGGCGAAAGCTATCCTGGCGTGCTGTGGACTGCTGATGGGAATGTGGACGACACAGTCGTGTGAGAACGACTTTGTGTTGACCGGCCAGCCGGAATGGTTGGGCAACTCCATCTATGAGCAGTTGCAGGACGACGGGCATTTCACCACCCTGCTCAAATTGATTGACGACTTGGATCAGAAAGAGGTGCTGAGCCATACCGGTTCGAAAACCTTGTTCGCCGCCAACGACGAAGCTTTTGCGCAATGGTTCTCACACAACAACTGGGGTGTACGGGACTATTCGAAGTTGACAACAGCACAGAAGAAGATGCTGCTCAACAACTCCATGATCAACAATGCCTACCTCATCGAGCTGCTCTCCAATGTGAGCGGCAACCCGCCGATGGAAGGCATGTGCATGCGCCGTGAGACCGCTTCGTCCATCTATGATTCCGTCTATATCATGAAGCCGACGGACATGCCCAACACCGCTGCCTGGGCCAAATTCAAGGAGAGTGGCAAATCCATTCCCATCTTCAAGGATGCCACCTCTGCTCCGATGATTCATTTCCTGCCAGCGTTCATGAGCTACTACAACATGACCAACGAGGACCTGAGCATCCTGACCAACCACCAGGCGACCTCAACCGCAGAGTCATGGGTCAATGGTGTGCGTGTCGGTGAGAAGGACATCACCTGCAAGAACGGTTACATCCAGAAAGTGGATGGCGTGATCGAGTCTTCTCCCAACATGGCCGAGATCATCCGACAGCATCCCAACATGTCGATGTGGTCATCGCTGATCGACCGTTTCTCCGCACCCTATTATAATGACGCCGGCACCAAGGAGTACAACCGTCTTTACAACAACCAAGACTCCGTCTATACCATGCGCTATTACAGCAAGCGCTCGGCCGGTGGCAATCCCAACGCTGTGGATCCCAGCGGAGAAGCCGTCACCGCACAGTTGTCCTTCGACCCGGGATGGAACCAGTATATGTATGCCAACACCATGGATTATGACCTGCACTACGACGCAGGAGCCATGATTGTGCCGACCAACGAAGCCCTCACCTACTGGTGGAACAATGAAGGCCGCGACCTGCAGACCGAGTACGGCAGTTGGGACAGCATCCCCGACGCCACCCTGGCCAAGTTGCTCAACGTCAACATGCTCCCCACATTCACCAACGCCCTTCCGTCGAAGTTTGACAACGTGCTCAACGATGCCAAGGAAGCGCTTGGTATCAAGGTGGAGCATGTCGATTCCTGCTTCATGGGCTGCAATGGTGTGGTTTATCTGGTCAACAGGGTGTTCTCGCCTGCTGAATATGCATCCGTAGCCTATCCCGCCCTGGCACACGCCTCCACCATGAACGTGATCTACTGGGCCATCGACCAGCTCAACTTCCTCCCCTACCTGCTCTCCATGGACTCCCGCTATAGTCTGCTTCTGCCCACCAACGATGCCATGCTATGGTATCTTGACCCGGCGTTCTACGGCAAGGTGGAGAACAGCACCGGTCTAGAAGCCCCCTCGCTGTTGGAGTTCTACTACGACCCCACCAAGAGAGAGGCAGAGCGCGTACAGGCCCGCCGCTACACTTGTACGGTGGATGAGGACGGTGTCATCACCGTGGGTCCGCGCACCCAGGCCGTCGTCTCCAACGATGTCATCAAAGACCGTCTCTCACGCCTGATGGATCAGTTGATCATCGTGGGCGACGTGGAGGACGGACATGAGTACTACAAGTCGAAAGGCGGTACGCTCCTTCGCGTGACGAAGACCTCCGATGGCAGTCTGGCCTTCTCTGGCGGCTGGGACATCGAGCACAACAACGTACAGTTGCCCGTCAACAGGGACGAGATCTACACCAAGACCAATGGTAAGTCCTACCAGCTCAACGACCGCATGCCGCTGAGTGCACAGAACTCCTTCTACATGACCTTGAAGAACCACGAGGAGTACTCCAAGTTCCTTGACCTCATCGACCATGACGGCAGTGAACTGATGATCACCAAGCTCAATGCCTACAATGCCGGTCTGACAGACCAGGGAAGCAAGAACTTCAAGCTCTTCGACAACTACAACTACACGGTATATGTCCCGACCAACCAAGCCATCCAGGAGCTGATAGACCAAGGTGTCCTTCCCACCTGGGATGACTATGAGGCACAGACCGAACAGATCTGGGGTTCTGAGGAACTGGCAGACAGTGCCCAGAAGGTCATCAAGAACATCATCGTGGATTTCATCCGCTATCATGTGCAAGACCACTCCGTGGCCATCAACATGGCACCGGAAAACGGAACATACAACAATGTCTATGAGAGCATGCTCCGCAACCCGGAGACAGGCCGTTTCTATCCTCTTAAATCCAATGCGTCATCCAACAGCCTGACCATCACCGATGAAGTGGGCAACACCCGCCACGTGATCAAGACCGAGGGCCTTTACAACCAGATCTGCCGCGACTACTGGTTCAGAGGAGCCGTCGGCAGCAATACCGCCGTCATCTTCATGGCTTCTGACGCTGTTGTTCATCAAATCGACGGGTGCCTGATGTACAAGAAACAGACACCCTGGAAGCAGCAACTTAAAAAGATAAGGAGGAAATAATATATGAGAAATCTGAAATCTATCCTTTTGGTTTTCCTGATGCAGGCCGCAGCCCTTGGCGCCAGTGCGCAGATCACCTCTGTGCACGGTACGGTGAGCGACGACTTGGAACCTCTGATCGGAGCCACGGTATGCGAGATCGATGCCAACGGACGTATCATTGAGAGTGCGGTGACCGACCTCAATGGTAACTTCACCATGAAAATCCAAAACCAGAAAGACAAAATCCGCTTCTCCTATGTGGGAATGAAGACGGTGACCTTGCCCATCAACAAGACCACCTACGAGATCAAGATGGAGAACGCCACTTCGCTTCAGGAAGTGACCGTCGTGTCGAAGAGACGCGCCCGCGGCAACTCCCTCCCGATTCCTGAGCGAGAGTTGTCCACCGCCACCCAGAGTCTCTCGATGAAAGACTTCGAGGGTCTGGGCATCACATCGGTCGATGAGATTCTGCAGGGAACCGTCGCCGGTCTTGACGTCATCGGCAACTCAGGTGACCTTGGTTCCGGTTCCACCATGCGACTTCGTGGTGCGACCTCCCTCTCCACCCTGACCAACTCCAACCCCCTCATCGTGGTTGACAGCAATATCCGCGAGGTGAACCTTGACAATTTCGACATTGCCTCTGCCAGCAACGAGAAGTTCGCCGAACTCCTCAACATCAACCCGGAGGATATCGCCAGCATCAACGTGCTGAAAGATGCTGCAGCTACAGCCCTTTACGGTTCACTGGGCGGTAATGGTGTGATTGAGCTCACCACCAAGCGTGGTATCCCCGGTCCGCCGAAACTCACCTACTCACTGAAACTGACGGGCACCTACCTCCCCGAGGGTTACAAGTTGCTCAACGGCGACGACTACACCATGCTGCTCAAGGAGTCCTACTTCAATCCGAGTCAGAACGACGGTGCCTCTGCCAATGTGAGGGAAATCAACTACGACCCCACCTTCTCGGAGTATGAGCAATACAACAACAACACCGACTGGCGCAAGGCCGTCACCCAGTGGGGTCTCCGCCAAAACCACTACGTTACCATCAGCGGCGGTGGTGAGAAAGCCTCCTTCCGTATCGGTGGTGGTTTCGACAATGAGACGGGTATCGTCATCAAGCAGAAACTCAACCGTTTCTCCACCCGTGTAGCCCTTGACTACAACATCAGCCGCCGTATCATGGTGAGCACCAACTTCGCCCTCACCTATACGAAGAACGACATGAACTATGACGACCTGCTCTCCATCGCATTGAGGAAAATGCCCAACATGAGCATCTATGAGCAGGATCCCGTCACCGGAGAAGACACCGACCAGTATTACTCCATGCTTCAGTCTGCTTCCTCTGTCTTTGACGGCAATCAGAAAAGCTATGTCAACCCTGTTGCCTCCGCCAATCTGGCCAAGAACCAGCGGCGTACGTATGACATGAACCCCGAGTTGGTCATCAACTACCAACTGCTCGGCACTGACTACGACCACACACAGCTCAACTGGCGCGGCTCAATGTATATGAGCATCTTCAACCAATATGACGATAAGTTCTATCCTCAGGAATTGGTGACCACCACCTGGACCAGCGGATACAACAACAGTTCCTCCGGTTCATCCAAGAGCGTGTCGTTCAACACCAAACAGACCCTGACCTTCATTCCGGCTTTCAAGAACAAGCATCACTCCCTGATGTCGTTGATCCGTATGGAGCTCACCTCCGGATCGTCGAACAACCAAAGTTCAACGGCCAAAGGCAATCCCTCCGGTGGCATCACCAGTCCCGATGCCGGCGGTATCATCAGCGGTCTGTCCTCAGGATACAGCGAGTGGCGCTCACTCTACTACACCTGGTCCACCCACTATGCTTACAAAGAGCGCTATATCGCCGATTTCACCATCCGTGCCGACGGTACGACGAAGTTTGGTCCCAACAACCGCTGGGGTTACTTCCCCTCAGTGTCGGCCAAGTGGATCATCAGCGATGAGCCTTGGATGGACTGGAGCAACAAGTGGCTCTCCATGTTCGCCATCCGTCCCAGCTGGGGCCGCGTAGGCAACCAGCCCGGCCAGAACTACCTCTACACCTCGAAATACGGTACCGCGTCGAGATACCTCGACATGGCAGCCATGGCCCCACAGAACATCCGGTTGACCGACCTGAAATGGGAGATTGTCTCCAGCTACAACCTCGGTCTTGACCTCGGATTCATGGATGGCCGTCTGACCATGAGTGTTGAAGGATACCGCAGCACCACTTCCGACATGCTGGTGGGCGGCTACCGCATTCCCTCCAGCACGGGTTATGAGACTGTTCCCTACCGCAACAGCGGTAAGATGAGAAACACGGGTTGGGAGTTCCACGTCAACACCAACCGTCTGATTCGTGCCGGGAAGTTCACTTTGGACCTGAATGTGAACTTCGGCAACAACCGCAACGAAATCCTCGAGATGGACGAGTTCGTTCTCAAGAACTACAACTCAGAGTTTGGCCACAACAACCGTGAGACCCTCAACCGTGTACAGCTCAACAACCCGTTGGGTGCCATCTACGGATTCCGCTACAAAGGCGTCTATCAATACAACTACAACACCTTCTCGAAGCTGACCCCCGAGGAGCAGAATGAGTTCCTGGCCAGTGGAAAGACCGCACCTATTGCCCTCAGCGCCGACGGTCAGATTATCCGCGATGCCCAGGGCAACCCCGTGCGCATGATGTTCAACTACACCAATGATGGAACAGGCAGGAACTACCGTTTCGCTGGTGGTGACGCCATCTACGAAGACATCAACCATGACGGTCAGATCAATGCCCTCGACATCGTATACCTCGGCAGTTCGCTGCCCAAGTTGACTGGTGGTTTCGGCTTCACCCTGATCTACGGCGACTGGCGCTTGACCTCGCAGTTCACCTACCGTTACGGCAACAAGATCATCAACCTCGCCCGTCTCGACGCAGAGGCCATGATCGGCAATGACAACCAGAGCCAGGCCGTCAACTACCGTTGGCGCAAAGAAGGTGACGTGACTTCTATTCCGAGAGCCATGTATGGCAGCAACAGCAGTTACAACACCCTGGTGAGCGACCGTTTCGTGGAGGACGGAAGTTATCTGCGAATGGGCTACATCCAGCTCTCCTACCAGTTGAAGTCTAAGTTCCTGAAGTATTTCGGTATCGGCAGGGTTTCACTCTATGCCAGTGCCAACAACCCCTTCGTGATCAGCAAGTACTCAGGTGTGGACCCGGACATCTCCGCCTACGGCTACAGTCCTGCCGTCGATAGAGCCCAGACCCCGCGCTCACGCTCCTACACATTGGGTATTACTGTTGACTTCTAATGAAAACGAATCAAGAAGATACGATTATGAAGAAACAACATCATATCATAAATAAGGTGAAGACCCTGGCCCTCCTGATGGCCATGGCCCCTGTCTCAACCCTATTGTTCTCCAGCTGCGGCGATTTCCTCGAGATTGAGCCCCGCAATGAGATTGTGCTGGAGAAATTCTGGAACGAGAAAGCCGACGTGGACAATATCGTCACAGGATGCTACTCCGCCCTGCAGTCCGACGCCTGCATCCGCAGGATGATGATCTGGGGAGAGGTGAGAAGCGACAACATTGCCGCCGGCACCAACACCAGCAATGACGCCAACCTGTTGAACATCCTCAATGAGAACATCACGGCCAAGAACAACTATACCGAATGGGTGAGTTTCTACAACGTGATCAACCGCTGCAACACCGTCATCAAATATGCTCCAGAAGTTGCAGAAATAGACCCAGGCTATACCCAGAGTGAGCTTCAGGCCACAATCGCCGAGATGGTGGCGCTCCGCTCCTTGAGTTATTTCTACCTGATCAGGTCCTTCCGCGACGTTCCCTTCACCAGGGAGGCCTACATCGACGATGACCAGCGCATGGACCTTCCCGCCACGACGTTTGAGAATGTGCTCGACTCCCTGATCGATGACCTGGAGAGTGTAAAAGCACAGGCCGTGAAACGCTATCCGACCACCACGCCCATCTATCAGACCGGTCGCATCACGCAGGATGCCATCTATGCCATGCTGAGCGAGATGTATCTCTGGAAACAGGATTACGACCGCTGCATCGAGTATGCCGATCTGGTCATCGAGTCCAAAAAGAAGCTGGCCAAGGAATTCCAGGATAGCCGTCAGATGACTTCCTCTTCCGACGACGAGAATTTCTCCCGCACCAATGGTTATCCCCTGCTTAACAACTTCACGACGAACAACCGCTTTGGAGAAGCCTTCGGTTACCTCTTTGCTGATGAATATCGCTATGCCCAGCAGGAAATCATATTCCAACTCGTATTCAGCGACAATCCCAGTATCAACAACATGCCGGCCAACGCTGCCGTCAATGAATTTTATGGTAACGATAACGTGGCTGTTGGTCTGCTCGCTCCGTCGGATTATGTGCTTGAGGACATTGCGAAATCATCCGGCCGCACGATTTATGAGGACAAGAACAAGAAACTTGACGCCCGCTTGTATTTCAACTGCAACTCGGGGAACACCTCGATTGCAAAATATGTCTATAGAGACTTGACCATCAATACAGGCAGCAATGCCCAGAACCCTGCTGTGGAATATACTCGGAAATGGGATGTGAACGACAATGGCAGCAACTGGATCATCTATCGTCTTTCTGATATCATGCTGCTCAAGGCCGAAGCCATCACTCAGAAATTGCGTGACGGCAGCGATGAGGACATCAACAAATTCAACGAGCCCTACCTGGCGCAGATCTTCTCTTTGGTCAATGCCGTCAACAAGCGCTCAGTCTGCCAGAACGTGCTGGCCGACACCCTGGTGGCCGGTGACTACATGACCAAGAGTCAGATGGAAGACCTGGTGATGCGTGAGCGTCAGCGTGAACTGATGTTTGAAGGCAAGCGCTGGTATGATCTTGTGCGCCGTGCCCGCCGTGAAGGCCGCACGACTATTCTCTCCCAGGCTGCCATGCAGAAAGTGACCTCCGGCGGATCTCTGATCGCCAACAAATTGGCTAAGATGGACGCCATGTACTGGCCCTATTATTACACAGAGCTGAAGGTGAACAAGAATCTCGTGCAGAATCCCGCATTCAGCAGTGGTGAGAACAGTAGTTATGAATAACTTAAAATTTGAATGAAGATGAATAAGCTGAAATACAACATTCTTGGCCTGTTGTGCGCCGCCCTGGGCATGATGTCGCTGGCATCCTGCACCGATGAGCCCAGCAGCGAGAATTTCTACACCTTTACAGGCGAGATGGCCAGCGACTATCTGAAAAACCGCTCACAGTACAGCGAGTTCAAGGAGATTGTCGAGCGTGCCGGTCTGATGGACCTGCTTGCCACCTATGGCCACTATACCTGCTTCGTTCCCTCCAACGATGCTGTCAACCAGTATCTGAGAGAACGAGGAAAGTCCAGTGTCAATGATCTGACCGACCAGGACTGCGACACCATCGCACGTACCCACTTGGTCAACAACATGTACACCACCTTCGAGATGAGTCAGGACCGTCTGCCCACAGCCAACATGCTGGGCCGTTTCATCGCCACCTCTGCAGGACTGGATGAGAACGAGAATGCGGTCATCATCCTCGAGGGACTCTCCAAGATCTATTTCGAGCTGCAAGACGACTCTGTGGAGAACGGCGTCATGCAACCGATCGACCGGGTGATCGAGAAATCCAACAACTATATCTCTGACCTGCTCCGCGACAATCCCAAGATCAGCACCTTCTACAATGCCCTGCTCGCCACCAAAGTTGTGGATCAGGTGATGAAGGTGGAAGATGAGACCTACGACCGCACCAAGTATCCGAAATACTATTACCGGTCGCACATCTGGAGTGAGGTCGCCTGGGTGCCCGACACCAAGAAATATGGCTTCACCGCCTTTGTCGAACCCGATGATGTGCTGGAGTCGAAATACGGCATTGCCAAGGGTGACATCAAGGGCCTCTATGACCTGGCCTGCACGCTCTACGACCCGGTATATCCGGATGATGTCAACAAACCCGGTCACAGTTTCGAGAACCTGACCGACAGCATCAACCCCCTGCACCGCTTCATGCAGTACCACTTCCTCACGCGCTATACGGCAGGAACGTCAGACCTCACGCCCCTGGATGTGCAAGCAGGCAAACTTCAGGGTGTCGCCTTCGGTTTCGATGAGAAACTGATCAACCCGTCGGACTGGTTCCAGACGTTGCTGCCCCACACCATGATCAAAGTGGATAAAGTCACCGTGCCGGAGTACATCGGTCCCAGCATCAAGGGTGAGCGCTATGTCAACCGCCGTTACGATGACACCTACAAGATACCCGGGGCACATATAGACGCAACCATTGAGAGCGATGTGATACACGACGGACTCAACGGCCACTACTATTATGTGGACGACATCGTGGCCTTCTCCTACGACGTGCAGAACAAGGTGCAGAACGCCCGAATCCGCATGGACTTCTCTTCCGTCTTCCCCGAGGTGATGACCAACGGATTGAGGTTTGAGGGCAATTACCTGCAGGATGACGCACAAGGCACACCGGATGACTCAGCCACACCGAAGAACGGACGCAACTACTACTTCCCATTGGGATATCTCGATGGTGTGACCTTCTCCAACTGCAGCGTCGTACTCCGCCGTCCGCACTGTAACTTCTGGTCCTGGCAAGGAGATGAGTGGAACCTCTTCGGTGACTATGACTTCACCTTCCGTCTCCCGCCGATTCCATACAGCGGCGACTGGCAGGTGCGACTGGGCTTCTGCGCCATTGAGACCCGTGGTGTCATGCAGGTCTATTTCGACGGAGTCCCCCAGGGCATTCCTCTTGACATGACCAAATATCTGAATTCCGACCTTTATATCGGCGACCGTTTCGTCACCGATGAGACAGCGGCCACCTACGACAAGATGACCGATGAGGAAAAAGCAGAGGAACAGAAGCTGCTGAAGAACCTGGGAGCCTACCGTTCCCCGAGATCCACCTATCATTTCCCTGCTTCGGGTGATGCGAACTATTTCGTCGGAAACGAGCGCACCTACCGCCGTATTCTCTGTCAGACCTACATGGATGCCACCAAGGACCACTACATCCGCTTCCGTGTGGCATCAGACGGCAAGCAAGGCAACAACAACGAGTTCATGCTCGACTATCTCGAACTGGTGCCCAAGAGCGTCTATGGCGTGGACAGCGACGGCGAGATGGAAGACGATCTCTAACTGTTAGACAACTGAGGATAATAAAGACTATGAAATTTATGAAACGATCTCATATATACAAAATGGTGTTAGGGCTTGCCATTGCAGCCCTGACCCAGACATCTTGCAGCGACGAATGGGACGACCACTACAATGGAACCTCCACAGACCCGGCCGCCGGCGTGATTGGCGCGACTCTGTGGGATGCCATCCAGAAAGATCCCAATCTGAGCAATTTCGCAAGTGTGGTCCAAGCCTGCGGATACGACAAGTCACTTGGCGGAAGCCAGGTCTTCACGGTCTTCGCGCCGACCAACTCCTGTTTCTCAGCAGAAGAGGCCCAGAAACTGATTCAGGCCTACAACGAGGAGAAAGGCAAGGTGGATGATGACGAGAACACGACCATCAAGGAGTTTATTCAGAACCACATCGCACTTTACAACTACTCCGTGTCGCCGTCAAGCAAAGACACCATCGTGATGATGAACGGCAAATACGCTTTGATGGGAGCCGACAATATCAGTGGCAGCAAGTATCTGACTGCCAACCAGCATTACAGCAACGGCGTCCTCTTCACGGTGGGCGACAAGATAGGTTTCTTCTCCAACCTGTTTGAGTACATGAGGAAGGACAGCGACCTCGACAGCATCCGGAGTTTCTTCTACAACCCGATGTTCTACCGTTCGGAGTTCTCACCCAGCGAGAGCGTCGCCGGCGGCATTGAGGACGGCAAGACTGTCTATCTCGATTCCGTGTTCAGACTTCAGAACGACCTGTTCTCGATCCTGGACGCCAGACTCAATGCGGAAGACAGCACCTATCTGATGGTCGCTCCCACCAACCGAGTATGGAAAGAACTTCTTGAGGAATACGAGGCCTACTTCAATTACGACAACACCGTCAATGACCGCGACTCCCTGGTCTATACCATGCCACGTCTGGCCATCACCTCCGGCACGACCTTCAGCCGCACCTTCAACTCCGACGTATCATTGCGCGACTCAGCCATCTCTACCCTTGCGCCGACATCCGGCTTGGTGCGCGAACGGTTGTGGGGTAATGACAGTCTGCATTACTATGAGTATTTCCATCCGCTCTCGCCGAATGGCGTGCTGACCGGTACGACCGATGTCACTTGCAGCAACGGTACGATGATGAAGTCCGACGATTGGAAGTTTGACAAGACGAATACCTTCTTCCAGACCATCATCATCGAGGCAGAACGTGCTGGTGTCATCCGCGAGGTGAGCACCTATACCAACGCCAAAGATGAGAAGGAAGAGACCATTCTGCCCAGAACCAGGTATGTGCTTTCCGACAATGCGTTCTACAAACAGGTTTCCAACAACGCTTTCGTAGAGTTTGAGCCCCGTAGAAGCACGTCGAACCACACCGTTGTCTTCAACATCACCAACGTGCTGTCCAACATCGGCTATGACATCTATCTGGTCACCGCCCCCGCCCTGGCCAACGACAGCAATGCCACCGCCATTCAGCGCTTGCCGACCAACCTGAGGTGCACCCTCGGCTTCCATGACCAGTCAGGCGCGGAGCAGAAAGAGGAACTGGTGTCATCGGTCACCACGCAGCCCGACATCTGCGACCATATCCTCTTGGCTGAGAATTTCAAGTTCCCGGTCTGCACATACGGTTTGTATGAAAACATGCCCCAGGTGACTCTCACTGTGGAGACCCGTGTTTCCAGTTCTCAGCTGAGAAACAACTCCCATACCCGCACCATGCGAATAGACTGTATCATCCTGAAGCCACATCAGGAATAACCTCAAACACAAATTAACAATGATGAAGATGAAAATCAAGAATATCACATCCGCAAGCAAATGGCCGAGCCTGTTGTCAACGGCCAATTGCAAATTGTTGATTGCTATGGGCATGATGATGTTGGCTTTCCCCATCCAGTCCTCAGCTCAATATGAGGAAGAGACGGAGGGCAAGGAGAACACGATCAGAGCCATCGTTCAGAAGAAGAAGCAATATGAGACACGTACCATCCGCGGACGCGTGCTCGACGCCACGACCCACAATCCCATCAGCGGAAGCATCGTGTCTGCCGACGGTGTGGAAGGTTACAGTGCGCTCACCGCAGATGACGGAACTTTCGAATTGAAGATACCCGTCTTTTCCACCTCCATCTACGTTGTCTCTCCTGACCACAACCCGGTCAGGGCAGGTCTGACCACAGAAGAGATGCAGAACGACGTCTGCCTCTACCCCACCACGTTCAGTGCTGAATACGCCAAGGAGACCAACGTGCGCAACGACCATACCGCCAAGGACTTCAAATACACCAATGCCGCCAACATCAAGGAAGAGGTGCAGAAGCAATTGGGGGGTCAGGCCTATACGATTGGCCGCAGTGGTATGCCCGGAGTGGGCAGCGTGATGTTTATCCAGGGTCTCAACTCCCTCAACGTCAATGCTCAGCCGCTGGTTGTCATCGACGACGTCATCATCGACCAGCAGAATGGCCGCACGCTCATCCATGACGGTTTCTACAATGACATCCTCACCGCCATCAACCCCGCTGACATCGAGAGTGTCACCATCGTCCGCAACGGAACCGCCCTCTATGGTGCCAAAGGCGCCAATGGCGTGGTGCTGATCAATACCAAGCGCAACAAGTCGATGGCCACCCGCACCACGGCCAACGTCTCCGCCGGTGTGGTCTTTGAGCCGAAATACATCTCCGTGATGGACGCCAGCCAGTACAGGAGCTACGCTTCGGAGTTGCTGAAGACCACCAACACGACCCGCCGCGAATTCAAGTTCCTCAACGAGGATCCCAATTACTACTACTATACGCAGTATCACCAGAACACCGACTGGAAAGACCTCGTCTATCGCACGGCGATGACCCAGAACTACGGCATCAACGTGTCGGGTGGTGACAACATCGCCAACTACAATCTCTCTGTGGGTTATGTCAATCAGGCCAGCAACCTGAAGTACAATGACATGGGCCGCATCAATGTACGCTTCAACACCGACATCCGTCTGCTCAAGCGACTTGACATCCGTTTCGACGCCTCTTTCTCCAACACGACAAGGAATATCCGAAACGACGGAGCTCCCGAGACCTACAGTGAGGGTACGCCGACCAGTCCGTCGTTCCTGGCCTACGTCAAGAGTCCGTTCCTCAGTCCCTACAGCTATGGCCGTGGCATCCTGAGCAAGACACACTATGACATCACACAGGAAGATTATCTCTCCGAGGCCCTTGCCAACTACACTGACTACAACTGGCGACTTGGCAACCCCGCCGCCATCAACGAGTATTCCGATGCGGAAAACAAGAACCATTTTGAGAACTCCATGCTGAACCTCACCGTCACGCCGAAGTGGACCTTCAACTCCCACCTCTCGCTGCAGGAGCACTTCAGCTACAACCTGGTCAACACCAACGAAATGTTCTACATCCCCATCAACGGAACGCCCAACTATTACGTCAGCAGCATCGGTGACACCCGTGAGAACGAGGTGCGCTCACTGGCCTCCAAGCAGAACTCCGTGATGAGCGACACACGCCTCAACTGGAAGAACCGCTTCAATGCTCATGAGATCGGATTCTTCGGCGGCGTACGCATCAACTGGGAGAGCTACACCATGAACTCACAGTTGGGCTACAACACCGGCAACGACAAGACCCCGTTCATGAGCAGTCAGCTCAAGAATGTCAAAGATGTCGGAACCAACGACAACTGGAACTCCATGGCATGGTATGCCCAGGTCAACTACAACTACCTCAACCGCTATTTCCTCCAAGGAAATGTCACTTTGGAAGGATCTTCCCGCTTTGGACAGGAAGGTGGCGACATCAACATGTTCGACGCCGCATGGGGCATCTTCCCCGGCGTGCAGGCATCATGGGTGCTGAGCAATGAGCCATGGATGGCGAATGTCAGAGGCATCAATTACCTGCGTCTCACCGCAGGCTATGAGATCTCCGGCAACGACGACATCGACTACTATGTGGCCCGCAGCTACTTCCGTGCCTCACAATACATGCACACCATCGCAGGTCTGACCCTCGAGGGCATCGGCAACACGAAGATACAATGGGAGAGCACCGGCCGCCTCAACGTAGGACTTGAGGGAAGCCTTCTCAACAACCGTGTCGGATTCACGCTCAACTATTTCAAGAGCCGCACCTCCAACCTGCTCAACCAGCAGTCGCTGGGTTACCTCTCAGGTCTTGACCTGAACTGGACCAACAATGGAAAGCTGGAGAACGAAGGATTTGATGTGAGCGCCACCTTCAAGGTGCTTGCCCTCAAGGACTGGCAGTGGCAGTTGGGCGGCAGCATCGGACACTACCAGAACAAAATCACAGAACTGGCAGACGGAGCCTCCTACATCGACCATTCAGTCTATGGTGCCACCATCAGAACCCAAGTGGGCCATGCCGCCAACTTGTTCTATGGCTACAAGACCGACGGCGTGTTTGCCACTACCGCGGCAGCTGAAGGAGCCAACCTGTATATCCTGGGCAATAACGGTGTGGACCACAACTATTTCACCGCTGGTGACATGAAGTTCATCGACATCGACAACAACGGTGTGATCAATGAGAAGGACCAGGATATCATCGGCGACCCCAACCCCGATTTCTACGGCAATATCTTCACGACGCTCAACTGGAAGCGTTTGCGTCTTGACGTGAGGTTCAACTATGCTGTGGGCAACGATGTCTATAACTACATGCGTCAACAGTTGGAGAGCGGTTCCCGCTTCATGAACCAGACCACCGCCCTTCTCCGCCGCTGGCAGGTTGAAGGTCAGCAGACCGACATTCCCAAGGTGAGTTTCCAGGATCCGATGGGCAACTCCCGTTTCAGCGACCGTTGGATTGAGGATGGCAGCTATCTTCGTCTGAAGACCGTGACGCTGAGTTATGAACTGCCGCTGAAGAACCAGTACATCCAGGGACTTGAGTTCTGGGTTCAAGGCAACAACCTGTTTACCTTGACCAAATACTTAGGATCAGATCCCGAGTTCTCCATGACCTCCGCAGTCATCGGACAGGGTATTGACCTGGGTCGTGTGCCCCAGAGCCGTTCTATCGTTGCAGGAATGAAGATCAACCTCTAAGTTTAAGAACCATGCAAAAGAATAAGATCATGAAAAAAATCAGTATATTCATCAGTGCTGTCTTCGTGGCATTCGGACTCAGTGGTTGTTCTGATTTCTTCGATCAGGAGTCTGACCATGTGATCTACACAGACAACCATAAGATCGACGAAGCCTCGGATACGATCTACAGCATGACAGGCGTGCTCCATAAGCTCCAGACCATCGCCGACCGCACCATCCTGCTCGGCGAGGTCAGAGGCGACCTTGTTGACGTCACCAGTGTGGCCAGCAGTGACCTCCGCGACCTGGCCATGTTCAGCGTGGGTGATGACAACATGTACAATGCACCACGTGACTATTATGCCATCATCAACAATTGCAACTTCTTCATCGCCCATGCCGACACGGCAAAGAAGAACAACCGCAATGAATATCTCTTCATGAGGGAGTATGCCGCCATCAAGTCCATCCGCGCATGGACCTATCTCCAGTTGGCCACGACTTACGGCCGCGTTCCCTTCGTCACAGAGCCTATCCTGACCAAGGAACAGTCGGAAGTCGATTATCCCCGCTACGACATCCAGGCCATCTGTGAGTATTTCATCAACGACCTCTTGCCTCTCGCCGAGAGATACGGCCGTGAGTATCCTTCCTATGGCACTATCCGTGGAACAGATTCCCAATTCTTCTATTTCCCGATCAACATTGTATTGGGCGACTTGTATCTATGGGCCGGCAGCACATCAGGCAATGTTGAGTACTACAAGCAGTCTGCCCTGCGCTACTACAAATTCATCTCTGAGCGCCATGGTGACAACTCCACCTATCCTACCGGCACAGCACGCTGCTATTGGAATCCCACCAGTACGACATGGGATAATGCGACCAGCACATGGATAAGTGAAGTGACCTCAGAGAGAGCGCGCGATGAGGAACTGATCACCATGATTCCCGGTGACTCCATCCGTGCAGAAGGCAACTACAGTGAGTTGATCAACCTGTTCAATTCCCGGGAAATCAATGACTACAAGGTAAGTCTTTTGCCTTCTTTGAGAGCAGATGAACTCTCCACCGAACAGGAATACTGCAATGTGAGCGGAAGCGGAACGACTGTGACCTATGCTCCCAAGGGTTTGGAAGACCACATGTCAGGTGATCTGCGTCTGGGCTTTACATGGCAGCAAAGCTACACCGTCAACCGCAGCACCCGTGAACGGATAGAAGCCCACTTTATCGAGAAACAAGTGAGCAGAAACGTGCACATCTACCGCCGCCAGATGGTTTACCTGCGCATGGCTGAGGCTCTGAATATGGCCGGCTATCCCCGCATGGCCTTCCAGATTCTCTCACAAGGAATCAACAACGTCGTGCTTCGCGATGAAGTATATCCTTACTATTCTCAGAGCGACTCCCTGTGGATCAGTCAATTCGATTTTCCTGAGTCAAGGTATATCATCATGACTGCTGAAGATGTCGCCTCAACTGTGGGCCGTAATTACAACACCATCGGCATGCATACCAGAGGTTGCGGCTTTACTCCGATGAACGAGTTCTATCAGTTACCACAAGACAGCACGAAGACCGAGGCCGAGATGACCCCGATACTCCAAGCCTATGTTGACAAGCTGATCATCGAAGAAGAGGGTTTGGAGTTTGCATTCGAAGGTATCCGTTACTATGACCTGATGCGTTATGCCATGCGTCAGCCCAACCCCGGGGAGACGTTTGCCAACTTCATCTACGCCCGTCGTGGTAAGGAGAACCGTGAAGCCATGAAGAGTGAGATCAAGGTTGACCTCAACAACCGCGACAACTGGTTCCTGAAATGGACCGGAATGAACTGAGCCAGTTCACTCCCCCAATAATAATGAAGCCGGCCGTGTCAATTGACATGGCCGGCTTCATTGTATGACTTCCTCGAGAGCGCTACGCCATACGCTGCCTCACAGCCTCGAAAATCAAGATGGCGGCACTCACCGACACGTTGAGCGAATCGAGTTGTCCTTGCATAGGTATGCGTACATGGGCATCAGCCGCCTCCCTCCAGATTTGGGTGAGCCCCGTCGATTCCGTACCCATGATGATAGCTGTAGCCTTGGTCATGTCGGTATCATAATAGGGTTTCGAGTCCTGCAGTTGGGCTGTCAGGATCTGTATGGAATGCCGTTTCAGAAAATCGATGCAGTTTTGTGAGGTGCATGCCACACAGGGCACGGTGAAGATCGCACCGATGGAACTGCGGATCAGGTTGGGGTTGTAGAGGTCAGTCAATGGATCACAGACCATCACGGCATCCACTGCGGCAGCGTCAGCGCTCCGTAGCACAGCACCCAGGTTTCCTGGTTTCTCCACGCTTTCCAAGACCACGATCAGTGGGTTATCTGGCAATTTCAAGTCATCCAAGGCGATATTTTTAACGTTGAAAACAGCCAGCAGCCCTTCCGTTCCTCCACGGTAGGCCATCTTGTCATAAACCTCAGGAGAGACCTCCACGACATGGTCTGAAGTTGTCGCATGCACAATTTCTTCCCAGCTGCCATCGGAGTCATCCTTCTGAATCAGTGGAGAGCACACATAAAGCGTATCAATGGTGAATCCAGCATGCAGTCCATGCAAGATTTCCCTCTTGCCCTCTACTACGAAACAGCCCATTTTGCGGCGTTCCGACGATTTCTGCTGCAATTCCAAGACCTTTTTTATCCTCGGGTTCTTGACGCTCGTAATTATAGTGTTGTCCATCATGGTTGCAAAATTATGGAAAAATGGGGGAAAAGCCAAATTATCATTGAGCTTTTACGGTTTGTTTTCTGGGAATAGGTTTGAATGGGAGGGAATGGGAGGGAATGGGAGGGAATGGGAAGGAATGGGAGGGAATGGGAGGGAATGGGAAGGAATGAGAAGGAATGAGAAGGAATGAGAAGGAATGAGAAGGAATGGGAAGGAATGGGAAGGAATGGCTAAAGATTATAGCCGGACTGAGGAATTGAGGCTCGCACTTTAGGAACTGGCGGCCCCCTCACCTAACCTCTCCCCCGGGGAGAGGGATTATTTTGCTTTGGTAATTAACTCCTCTCCCCCGGGGAGAGGGATTGGTTTGCTTTGGTAACCCTGAATCGTGCAGGAACAAACAAAAATCAAAAGAATTTGGCTTTTCAGTAGTTTATTCGTACTTTTGCATGACTTAATGACAATGAGATGGCAAAAGACAAAATCGCATACGTCTGTTCGAACTGCGGACAAGAATCGCCTAAATGGATCGGCAAATGTCCTGCCTGCGGACAATGGAACACTTTTAAGGAAATCCGTGTTAGCAACGACACGGGCAGTATGGCTGCGAAATCAGCTGCCACCTCTCTGCACTCCTCCCTTGAAGGCAAGCCCCGTCCGATGTTTCTGAAGCAGATTTCAGCTCAGGAAGCTCCACGCATGGACATGAACGACAGCGAGCTTAACCGCGTTCTCGGTGGCGGTCTTGTTCCGGGTTCCATCGTCCTCCTTGGTGGAGAGCCAGGCATCGGGAAGAGCACGCTGACCCTGCAGACCATCCTCAACATGCCCGATCGGCGCATTTTGTATGTCAGCGGCGAAGAGAGTTCCCATCAACTCAAGATGCGTGCCGACCGTATCAGCAAAAGCGACAACGAAAATGTGATGATCCTCTGCGAGACCTCTTTGGAGAACATTTTTACGCAGATCAAGGAAACGAAACCCGAACTGGTGATTATCGACTCCATCCAGACCATCTCCACAGAGGAAGTGGACAGTTCACCGGGAAGTCTCAGCCAAGTCAGGGAATGTGCAGCCGCCTTGCTCCGGTTCTCCAAGTCGAGCGGCATACCGGTCATCCTGATTGGTCACATCACCAAAGAAGGCACCCTTGCGGGTCCCAAGATCCTGGAACACATCGTGGATACCGTCATACAGTTTGAGGGCGACCAGCACTACATGTACCGCATCCTGCGGTCGATCAAAAACCGATTTGGAAGCACCAGTGAACTGGGTATCTATGAGATGGAGCAAAATGGTCTGCGTGCGGTCAGCAATCCCTCCGAACTCTTGCTGACGCAAGACCATGAGGGTCTGTCGGGCATCGCCATCACCGCAGCGATAGAAGGCATCCGCCCCTTCCTTGTCGAGACCCAGGCCCTGGTCTCCACGGCAGCCTACGGCACTCCCCAGCGGTCGGCCACAGGTTTCGACCACCGCCGTCTCAACATGCTGCTTGCCGTACTGGAGAAACGGGTAGGTTTCAAACTGATGCAGAAAGACGTGTTTGTCAACATTGCCGGCGGCCTGCGCGTCACCGACATGGCCATGGATCTCAGCATCATCGCCGCCGTCTTGTCGAGCAATGTCGATACCGCCATCGAACCCGGCTGGTGCATGGCCGGCGAGGTGGGTCTGAGCGGTGAGGTCCGTCCTGTCAACCGGATAGAGCAACGAGTTGCAGAGGCTGAGAAACTCGGTTTCAGCCATATCATCATCCCCAAATACAACCTCAACGGACTTGACCGCCGTAAGTTCGGCATTCAGATCCATCCCGTCAGGAAAGTGGAGGAAGCCCTCCGGGAGTTATTTGGTTAGAGGATGTCCGAAAAGAAACACCAACACAATCATATCACATCAAACAACCCAAAATGAAAAAAACTTTTATGAAGGCAAGCCTCTGCGGAATGATTCTTCTGCTGTGGAGCCTGAACGTGAATGCCATCGATTTCACCACCTCCGGCGACGGAAAAACCTATAGTTTTGAGGCGCTGTCAGCTTTGGAAGGCAGCGGCGTGACCAAAGAGGGAGACGTCTTTGTGGTAGATGGCACCATCACCATCTCTGAGGGCGATTTCTTCAAAATCGACGAGGGCATCGTTGTCGAGTTCTGCGACAATGCCGAGGTCATACTGAAGTGCCCATCTGATTTACAAGCCCACACCTCCCCCACCACCCTGACCCGTCATGGCGAAGCCACCACCTGTTATGGCCTGAACGTCCAGTCAGCGTCGGTGTCCGAGGTGGAAAACATCACCTTCGACTATGTGGGTCTGCGCGGCAACACCCCAGCAGGCATGAATGTGCGTCACTGCACCTTCACCCATCACAATGGCAATGCCTCCGGTGCGCTGTTCCTTGGTGGCGACGGAGCGGCTTTCACGGTCGAGGACTGCCATTTCGAACTCTGTCAGAAGGCCGCCATCGGAGGAGCCGCCAATTATTTCTGTCCTGCCACCATCACCGGTTGCACGTTCATCAAGAATTCCCAAGCCAATGGCAACATACCCCAACTCAATCTGACCTCAGCCTCCGACATCACGATCAGCAACTGCACGGTGGAAGGAGACAGCACGCTGAACATGGTCGGTGGCATCGGCGTGTCGAATTTCTTCGGCTACGACAACCAGCATATCACCATTTCCGGATGCACGATCAAAGACAACCGCTACGGCATCACCACGATGGGAGTGATGGATGTGAAGATCACCGACAACCAGATTATCAACAACCGGTTTGAGACCAACCCCAACAATGGAGGCAGCGGCATCAGCCTTTACGATCCCTATCTGAAACAGAACGTCTATCTCTCAGGCAACCGTATCGAGAAGAATCTCTGGGGCATCACCGTCATCGGCTGCGGTCATGTGAACATGGGACAGGTCACAGACGGGGAAGGAGGAGATTACAATCCCGGCAACAACGTATTCAAGGACAACGGCAACTCGGGCGTCCTTTATGACTTGTATAACAATTCCACCAATACCATATACGCGCAGGGAAACATCTGGAACGTAGCGCTCCAGGATGAGGAGCACATCGAGGAAGTCATCTTCCACAAGCACGACAACCCGTCGCTCGGTGAGGTGCTGTTCATGCCCGCCGGCGACCCTGAGGGAATCCGCCAGCTCCGTCACCGCCCAACGGAGGAAGGCGGCGTCTTCAGCATTTCAGGCACAAGACTTCCGTCTAGCCAAGCCCTGCCCCATGGCGTCTATATCATCAATGGCAAGAAAATACTGAAATGAGAAGGATACAAGCGCTGACCTGTCTTCTGCTGGCCTGTGCACTTTCGGCCATGGCGCAGAAGACCACGAGCGACACCAGACGATTGCGTGATGGAGATCTGCTCTTCGTCGTGGTGGAGAAAGAGAATCCCATCACTGAGGTGACCCGGCAAGGCACAGCCCCCGCCATCGACCACGTGGGCATCTTCCACCGCCACGATGGGCAGCCGATGGTCATCGAGGCCAACACCTCCGGAGTCGTCGAGCGTCCCCTCCAGGACTTCATCCATGAGGGCACCTATCTCCTTGTCGGACGTGTCAGCAAGCGCCCAGACCTTGTTCAAACCCTGGAGAATGCGCATCGCCACCTCGGCAAGCCCTACGATTTCATCTATATGCCAGGCGACGAAGCCATATATTGCAGCGAACTGGTGCTGCTCTCCTTCGTTGACCGGGAGGGACATCCCGTATTCCAACCCATCCCCATGTCCTTCCATGATGAGAAAGGCGAGGTCACCCCATATTGGAAAGACTATTATTCCCGCAGGGCACTGGATGTGCCAGAAGGAAAAGAAGGCAGCAATCCCGGCGAACTCTCAAGGCGCGCCAACGTGAAGATCAAGTACAAATTCACACGATTTGCAAAGTAGAGTTGTCATATTTTATCTTCACTTGAGAAAAAACAAAAAAATAAAAGGCAAAAGTCGGGTAATTTCCTGAAAATTCGTATATTTGCACGAAGAAAATCAACCACATTAGTAATACATTGTAGAATATGAAAATTGATCAGTTCAACTTTGCCGGCAAGAAGGCAATCGTACGTGTGGACTTCAATGTCCCCCTGGATGAAAATGGTAAGATCACCGATGACACCCGCATCCGCGGTGCTCTCCCCACCCTGAAGAAAATTCTGGCCGATGGCGGCGCACTCATCATCATGTCGCACATGGGCAAACCCAAAGGAAAAGTCAATCCCAAGTTCTCTCTCGGCCAGATTGTGGATGCAGTGGCCGCTGCATTGGGCACAGAAGTGAAGTTTGCTCCTGACTGCGCCAAGGCCAAGGAAGCCGCTGACGCTCTGAAGGCAGGCGAGGTGCTGTTGCTCGAGAACCTCCGCTTCTATCCTGAGGAAGAAGGCAAGCCCGTCGGCATCGACAAGGAAGATCCCGCTTATGACGAAGCCAAGAAGGCTATGAAGGCCAGCCAGAAAGAATTTGCCAAGACACTCGCCAGCTATGCTGACTGCTATGTGATGGATGCCTTCGGCACCGCACACCGCAAGCATGCTTCCACCGCTGTGATCGACGAATTCTTCGACAAGGACCACAAGATGCTCGGTTACCTCATGGAGAAAGAGGTGACTGCCGTCGACAATGTGCTGGGCAACATCAAGCGCCCGTTCACCGCCATCATGGGTGGTTCTAAGGTCTCCACGAAGATCGGTATCATTGAGAACCTCCTGGGCAAGGTTGACAACCTGATCCTCTGCGGTGGTATGACTTATACTTTCGCCAAGGCTCAGGGTGGCCAGATCGGCAACTCCATCTGTGAGGATGACAAGCTCGATGTCGCCCTTGACGTGATCAAGAAGGCCAAGGAGAACGGTGTGAACCTCGTTCTGGGCACAGACTGCATCGCTGCTGACGCCTTTGCCAACGACGCCAACACCCAGGTATGTCCTTCCAATGCCATTCCCGAGGGTTGGGAAGGTCTGGACGCAGGTCCTGAGACCCGCAAGGCATTCGCCGAGGCCATCAAGGATGCCAAGACCATTCTCTGGAACGGTCCTGCCGGCGTGTTTGAGTTCGACAACTTCATCGGCGGTTCGAAAGCCATTGCCGACGCCATTGCTGAGGCTACAGCCAAGGGTGCTTTCTCTCTCATCGGCGGTGGTGACTCCGTGGCCTGCATCAACAAGTTTGGCATGGCCGACCAGGTGAGCTACATCTCCACTGGTGGCGGTGCTCTCCTTGAGGCTATCGAAGGCAAGGTGCTTCCCGGTGTTGCAGCCATTGAGGCATAAGCAGAGACATCCCCTATACTAGCGAGGGCGTTCTTCGATGGAAGAACGCCCTCGTTGTTATTGTGGGATTGCTTATTTCTTGAACAAGCGTTTGTAGAGGCCCTCGAAGCCTGCGCAGTGGCGAGCCTCGTCCTTGGCCATCTCATGCACGGTGTCGTGCGTGGCGTCCATATTGGCTTTCTTGGCATTGCGTGCGATGCGGAACTTGTCCTCGCAGGCACCGCGCTCAGCAGCGATGCGAGCCTCGAGATTGCTCTTCGTGTCGCCCAGCACGTCACCCAGCAGTTCAGCGAACTTGGCAGCATGCTCAGCCTCCTCGAAAGCATAGCGCTTGAAAGCCTCAGCCACCTCGGGATATCCCTCACGGTCGGCCTGACGGCTCATGGCCAGGTACATGCCCACCTCTCCGCACTCACCATTGAAATGGTTGAGCAGGTCTTTGATCATCTCCTCGTCGGCACCCTCCTTGCGGGCAGCGCCCAGTTCATGAACAGTAGCGAAAGGCTGATCCTCTCCCTCTACGACCTCATTGAATTTTGATGCAGGAGCCTTGCAGATAGGACATCTCTCAGGTGGTTCTGTTCCCTCGTGGATATATCCACAAACGGTGCAAATAAATTTTTTCTTCATAGTGTAAAGTGTATTAGTGATAAATAAAGGGTATGTTGCTGCAAATATATGAAAAGAATCCTCTCTTACCAAATTTTTTATGTGAAATTTCTTTATCATTGTCACAACGCCCCCAAATTGTCAATTAATGCCCGACATGATACATATCAAAAGGAAACGGAAACACCTCATCGGCGAAGCTATCCGTTTTAATGTGTAAATTTGCACAAACAATCAACAAGCACAAAAAGTATGAAACGCCAGATTACCCATCTCACCCCTCAGCGATGGCTGCCACTTATCCTGATGGCACTCGCACTCACCTCAGTAAAAGCCCAGAACCCATTTGTTCAGACATGGTTCACAAGCGACCCTGCCCCCATGGTTCACGACGGCAAGATGTATGTTTATACCGGCCATGATGAAGATGGCGCCGATTTCTTCTGGATGCAGGAGTGGCGCATCTATTCCACAGAGGACATGGTCAACTGGACCGACCATGGTTCACCACTGGCCCTGGAAAGTTTCTCCTGGGCCGACGACCGTGCATGGGCCAGTCAGTGCATCGAGCGTGACGGTCATTTCTTCTGGTATATCTGCGCCCATAGCAAAATATCAAAGGGCATGGCCATCGGCGTGGCGGTCAGCGACTCACCGACCGGTCCTTTCCGCGATGCGCTGGGCAAGCCCCTTTTCGAGAACGGCAGCTGGGACCATATCGACCCGACAGTGTTTATCGATGACGATGGTCAGGCCTGGTTGATGTGGGGCAATCCCCGTGTCTATTACCTGAAGCTCAACCGCGACATGATCTCCTACGAGGGCGAAGTGGGCATGTTGCCGATGACCGAGGAAGCCTTCGGCTCACCCGCCATGAACGAGCGGGAGAAAGGCAAGGACTACAAGGACAGCTATGTGGAAGGTCCCTGGCTGACCAAGCGCAACGGCACTTATCAGTTGCTCTATGCCGCCGGAGGCGTACCGGAGCACATCTCCTACAGTACGGCCCCCTCCCCCACGGGTCCTTGGAAATACGCCGGTCAAGTGATGCCTTTGTCTGAAACCGGATCATTCACCAATCACTGCGGTGTGGCCGACTACAAGGGTCACAGCTATTTCTTCTACCATACCGGCAAGTTGCCTGGTGGAGGCGGTTTTGGAAGAAGCGTGGCCGTTGAGGAGTTCAAGTACAATCCCGACGGTTCAATCCCCACCATTCTGCCTACCGACAAAGGAGTTGACCCCGTGGCCACCTTCAATCCCTACCGGCATGTAGAGGCAGAGACGATGGCCTTCTCCAAAGGAGTGAAAACCGAGCAGAATGCAGAGTCCGGCGTCTTTGTCTCTGACATCCATAATGGCGACTACATCAAACTGCAAGCCGTGGACTTCGGCAACCGCATCCCACGCACATTCACAGCCCGTGTGGCCAGTGCCCTTCGTGGAGGAGCCATCGAACTGCATATAGACAGTGTGGCCGGAAAGCGTCTGGTCAAGTTGGATGTTCCCGGAACCGGCGGATGGGAGCAATGGACCACCCTGACAGCCGACCTGACCGCCTACGCCACGGGAGTCCACGACCTCTACCTCGTCTTCACGGGCAGGAAAGGACCGAAGCTCTTCAACTTCGACTGGTGGGAGATGCGTGGCATGGAACAGTGCAACATGCCTCTTTTCCAGACAAAATACACAGCCGACCCCTCACCGCTCTTGGTGGGCGACACGCTGTTCCTCTACACCTCTCATGACGCCTCACCCGAAGACATCCCCGACCTCAACGAGAAGAATTCCGCCGGATTCTTCATGTATGACTGGCTGTTGTGGTCCACGACCGACATGGTCAACTGGACTGAGCACGGCGCAGTGGCCTCGCTGAAGGACTTCTCCTGGCGCAGCCGTGAAAACGGAGCCTGGGCCATCCAGTGTGTGGAGCGCAACGGCAAGTATTACCTCTATGCGCCGCTTCATGGACACGGCATCGGTGTCCTCGTGGCCGATTCCCCCTATGGTCCCTTCAAAGACCCCCTCGGCAAGCCCTTGGTATGGCAGAAAGAGCACTGGGACGACATTGACCCCACGGTGTTCACCGACGAGGACGGTCAGGCCTATATGTACTGGGGTAACCCCAACACCTACTATGTGAAGCTCAACGATGACATGATCTCACTGAAAGGTGACATCGTCAAACTCGACTACCACATCGATCATTATCAGGAAGGTCCTTGGTTCTACAAGCGCAACGGCAAGTATTACCTGAGTTACGCCACCACCTGCTGCCCTGAGGCCCTCGGCTACGCCATGAGCGACAGTCCCACCGGGCCCTGGACCAGCAAAGGCTATATCATGCGGCCCACACAGCGCGACCGCGGCAATCATCCTGGCATCGTCGACTACAAAGGCCACTCCTATATCTTCGGACAGAACTATGACCTCATGCACCTCGACACCTTCGTGCACCATGAGCGCCGCTCGGTATCAGCCACCGAAATCAACTATCTGCCTGACGGCACCATCGCCGAAGTGCCCTACTGGCTTGACCAAGACCCGATCGGACAACTGCAGACGCTCAACCCCTACCAGCGTGTGGAGGCAGAGACCATGGCATGGGGCAAAGGCTTGAAATCAGCCAAAATGGGCATTCCCAACACAGGAGTCGTGGCCGACATGCCCTTCTCCACCGGTCGTTGCAACATGTATGTGACCGACATCAACAATGGTGAGTACATCCGTCTGCGCGGTGTGGACTTCGGCACCAAAGGAGCCCGTCAATACCAGATTTCGGCAGCCGCTGAAGGGTCCTGCGTGGTAACGCTCCGCCTGGATTCCGTCGACGGTCCAGTCATCGGCACTGTCAACATCTCCCGGACGGGCAGTTTGGAAAAATACCGTCAGTTCACCACCAAGGTCAAAAACGCCAATGGTGTGCACGATCTGTACATCTGCTTCACCCGTTCCAACGGTGATGTCCGCCTCGACTACTGGTCATTCAAATAATAAAAAGGAGCAGGAAGAGCATTACCCGTCGAGAGACTGCAACAGGATCTCGACGAGTCTTGGAACAGCATATTTCTGGATGTCAGCCTCTTTCACCCAGACATAGCCTTCAGGCAGAGACGGCCGTTCCTCCGTCTCCCACAAATAAAAATCCGCCAGGATGACCCGATGGGTGAGCACATGCTTCACGTCTTGGCGCAGCAAAGTCAGCCGGCCCGTTTTGGGCTGGCTGTCGTTTTCTTCCAGATACGGTTCCCAAAGTCCCTGCCAGATATCCCCTGCGCCCCGTCGGCGTATGGCAGTGAATCCCTGGCATCTGAGGTAGAAATAAGTCATCCTACGCTGTTGCACACGGAGCGTCTTGTTCTTCACCGGCAACCGTTCCGTTTTTCCCTCATGCAAGGCCACGCACGACTCTTGCAGCGGACAGGTCAGGCACTGCGGTGACTTAGGAGTACATTGGATGGCACCGAAATCCATCATCGCCTGATTGAAGCGCGAGGCTTCCCCCTTGGGCAACAGAGACTGCGCCAATTCGGAAAACAGTTTTTTCCCCTCCGTGGTGTTGATGGGCGTATCTATGCCGAAATACCGGCTGAGCACCCGATAGACATTACCATCCACCACGGCGACATGGCATCCAAAAGCGATGCTGCCGATGGCTGCCGCCGTATAATCCCCCACGCCCTTGAGCGACTTGATCTCCTCCACAGTACGGGGAAAGCCACCCCTTGACACGATGTCGCGAGCTGCATGATGCAAGTTTCTTGCCCTGGAGTAATAACCCAGTCCCTGCCATTCACGCAGCACCTCGTCCTCGGTGGCCGCAGCCAAGTCCTGCACCGTGGGCCATCGCCGGATGAACCTTTCCCAATACGCCTGTCCCTGTTGGATACGCGTCTGTTGGAGGATCACCTCCGAGAGCCAGATGGCGTAGGGGTCATCGGTATGGCGCCAAGGCAGGTCGCGCCCATGCACGTCATACCAACGCAGCAAGCAGTTGGCGAATGGATGTGAGTTGTCTGTCGATGTCATGTTTCAGCCAGGATGGGACAGAGCCCAATAACTTCATGCAAAGTTAGTCAAACCATCCGATATACGGCAAAGAAAGCGTATAAAACATGAAAAAGGGAGTCAAATCATCATAAAAAGAAGGTATGAAACGGATTTTAAATCATCTGGCACATTCCCTATTGGCCACGTTCCGGTTTTTGAGTATTTTTGCAACCAGAAAACGGATGACAACCCAAAGACAACCTGTATTTAAAATAACAACATGAAAACCTTAACCTCATTCTTCACCCATTCAATGGAAATGGGAAAAGCACTTATGCCATTCATCCTGCTGTTGGCTGGCGGTCTTCCAACACAGGCAGACAACGTGACCTTCACCAGCAGCAACCTGCCTATCGTCATCATCCAGACGCAGTCGGCCATCAATGCCGACAGCAAAGTGATGGGCACCATGAAGATCATCAACAACGGCGAAGGGCAAATCAACCACATCACCGACACCCCGAACGATTATAACGGATATGTCGGTGTGAAGTGGCGCGGTGAGAGCTCGCTCAGTTTCAATCAGAAGAAATACACCATTGAGACCTGGGACGTGCAGGGCAACGACACAGCCGTCTCTCTCCTGGGGATGCCAGAAGAAGCCGACTGGGTGTTGCTGGCGCCTTACAATGATGTCTCGATGGTCAGGGATGTCTTTGCCTATTACACCTGGAACCAGATGGGCCACTGGGGACCGCGCACCCAGATGTGCGAAGCCGTTGTCAACAATGAATATATGGGCGTCTATGCCCTCTGCGAGAGCATCAAACGCGACAAAAACCGAGTGGACATCAACAAGTTGAAGCCCGAGGACATCCATGGCCGCGACGTGACAGGCGGCTACATCGTGCGCATTGATGCCATCGATGAGGGTGACGAGACTTTCCAGTCGAAAGTCAACGGCATCCAGAAGCAATGGGGATGGGGAGGCCAGCAGACCCAAGAGGCGCCCGTGACCTGGACCATCTACTATCCCAAAAAGAAGGACTTGCAGGCAGAGCAGCGCGCCTACATACAGAGTTATGTCGATACGGTGGAGCTTACCATTCAAGCCGACAATTTCACCGACCCCGTGGAAGGATATGCGAAATACATCGACATGGCCTCATTCGTGGATTACTTCATCCACACCGAACTGAGCCTCAATGCCGACGGATTCAAACGAAGTGCCTATTATTATAAGGATAAAGACAAGAAAGACGGCACACGCGGCAAGCTGTTCGCCGGTCCGGTATGGGATTTCAACCTGGCCTATGGCAACTGCAACTTCTGCAATGCCAACAATATAAACGCCTGGGTATATGAGGGGTGCGAGACCAATCCCACCCCTGTCATGTGGCGCCGGTTGTTGGAAGATCCCACGTTCCGCAACGCCGTGAAATGCCGTTGGCTGGAGTTGCGCCAGACCATCTTCAGCGAAGAGGCCATCGACCAGTTTCTCGACTCCTACGCCCTTCTGCTGGATGAGGCGAAAGACCGTCAGTTGAAGAAATACAAAGAGATCCTCAAGAGCAACAATCCCTGGGACTGGGGACCGACAAGTTTCTTTGCAGCCTACCGTGTGTCATCCTATGCGGAGGAGATTTCCATTGTCAAGAACTGGTTCCGCCAGCGGCTTGCCTTCCTCGACCAGCATCTGCCCGGAGAGTGCGACGGCAGCAAGATACAGTCATTGCAGTTCCCGGAGATAGACTTCCGCTATAACTCCCATGCCGCCACCATCCACTCCCCCATTCCACTCACCCGCATCGATGTGGTCAATGCCATCGGTTCCTGTCTGTACAGCAAGCCTTTGTCCTGCGAACAGAAGGCCAGCATCAACCTCGACAGTCTTGGACGAGGTTTCCTCGTCTTTGTCTGTTACACCGCCGATGGTGGGATGATTTCCCGCAGCCTTGTCAGGTAATTTGTGCGCATCAGTCGCATAGGCGTAATGCCGTTTTTGTATTCAAGCGGATATCGCAAATAGTTCGCTCCGACGGATTCATCCCCCTCACCCGCCCCGACGGATTCATCCCCTCACCCATCCTCTCCCTCAAGGGAGAGGGGCTGGTTTCCTTAGTGCGACAGGAGGGTTTCTTTGCGGCAGGAGAGGTTCCCATTTGTATCATTCGGACACATCAAAGGGAGACGGTTCGTTTCCTTTGGTGGAGGTGCATATGCAGCCTTATGTTACACTATCAATATTATCTGTTTCAAAAATGGGACAGATTGTAAGGGAAATTGGCTATTTTTGCAGAGAATTCGAATTTATTTTGCAAAACTTAACCGATGAAGAAAACTATTTTATCATTACTCATGGGCGTGCCGCTGTTTGTCATGGCACAAAATCCCATCATCCGTAACCAATTCACCGCCGACCCCACAGCGAGGGTGTTTGGCGACAGAATTTATCTTTATCCCTCACACGACATCTTTCCGCCGGCCGGACAGCGCCAGGACTGGTTTTGCATGGAGGACTATCATGTGTTCTCATCAGACAACCTGACCGACTGGACCGATCATGGCGTGATTGTCACACAGAACAAGGTGCCCTGGGTGAGACCCGACTCCTACTCGATGTGGGCGCCCGATTGCGTTTCGAAAAACGGGAAGTACTACTTCTATTTCCCCTCCGCTCCTGGTGAAGGCAGAGGAGGATTCGCTGTGGGTGTCGCCATCGCCGACAGTCCGGTGGGACCATTCATTCCCGAACCCGAACCCATCAAGGGCATCTTCGGCATCGACCCGTGCGTGCTTCAGGCATCCGACGGCAATGCTTACATCTTCTGGGGCAACGGACGTTGCGCCAAACTGAAGGACAACATGAAGGAGCTCGCCGACGACAACCCCAAAGAGACCGTGAAGTTTGGTAACCGCGAGGTGGAGATGGTGGGCGTCAACTGCCTCCAGGGCCTGCCCAACCGTCAGGCCGAAGGACCATTTGCCTTTGAGTATAACGGAAACTATTACCTGACGTATCCCTACGTGAGAGAAAACACCGAAGTTTTGGGATACGCCATGAGCAAGAACCCGATGGGTCCCTACGAGTACAAGGGCCTTATCATGGCTGAGCAACCCAACGACTGCTGGACCAACCATCACAGCATCGTCAACTTCAAAGGCCAGTGGTATCTGTTCTATCACCACAACTACTTCTCACCCAATGATGACAAGCGCCGCTCGGCCTGTATCGAGAAACTATACTTCAATCCCGACGGCACCATCCAGGAGGTGAAGCAGACCATCCGTGGCGTCGGCATCAACCGAGCCACCGAGAAGATAGAAATTGACCGCTACAGCACTGCCAGCGCAGATGTGAAGACGGCCCTGATCGACACGGTCAACACATTCCGCAGTTACCAGGCCACCCTGCCGGCAAAAGGCAGTTGGCTCAAATACAACGACGTTGACTTCAGCGTCATCAAGGACGGCTACCTGATCATGAACGTGATGGCTTCGGACGACACCGAACTCTGCGTCCGCGAGAAGAGCGCCACAGGCAAGGTCATTGCCCGTATCAAACTAGCCGTGAGGCCGCCAGAGCCACCAGCCGGTGCAGCCCCCAACCCCATGATGAACCGTTTCCGCCGCGACCTGCGCAACCAATGGCTCACCCAGGCTGTCAACCTGGAGCACACACCCTCTGGAGTCACCGACCTGGTCATCACCAACGAGGGCGGAGGAGCTCTCAGCGTGGATTGGGCACAGTTCAAGAACCGTCCCGACTACTTCTCGAAAGTAGCCCCCAAAGCTCCGGCAACCAAGCCCGACAACGACGGTTTCATACGCCGCTGGATGTTGCTCGACCCCATCGACAAGCCCAACAGCGGAAATACCGTATTCACCGACAGTTATCTGCGTGAGCATTTCTACAGACCATATTTCAAGGGTCAGCAGACCGTTTTGCCGAAGGACGGAGAGAAAGTCACCGCCGTCTTCCAGCAGGAACAGGCACCCGCAGGCTTTGGACGTGGCGCCGCCGCCCCTGCCCAGCCCGAGGTGAAGACCGTGAAACAGAAGTTGACCTGGCATGCCCTGGAGAGCAACATGTATAATGTGAAGCTCTTCCGCTTCGCCGAGAAATACGGAGAAAAGGTATATGGCGTGCTCTTCTGGGCCGTCACCATCATCGACTGTCCCGAAGACATCGAGAACGTCCGTCTGGCCGTAGGCAGCAACTCAGCCTCGATGTGGTGGCTCAACGGCGAGGAGGTGCTCCTGCTCAGCGGCGACCGCCGTATGGTGAAAGACGACGCCGTGTCAAACCGCCTCACCCTGAAGAAAGGCCGCAACATTCTGCGCGGTGCCGTCATCAACGGCCCGGGCATGAGTGACTTCTGCGTCCGCTTCCTCGACGAGAAAGGCATGCCCGTCACCAACTATTCAGTAACTGTAGAAAAATAACCCTAACCCATTTAAGCAGAAGAATATGAAGACAAGATATCTGATAGGTTTGTCATTAGCCATTTCCTATTTATCCATTGGCAGCGTCGAGGCACAGGTGGGCGAGCCCTACATCCACGACCCTTCGACCATCGCCGAGTGCGAAGGCAAGTACTACACTTTCGGCACCGGTGGCGGTGGCCTCATCAGTGAGGATGGCTGGAGCTGGCACGGAGGTGCCGACCGTCCCGGCGGCGGTGCAGCCCCTGACGTGCTGAAGATCGGCGACCGCTACCTCTGCATCTATGGTGCCACCGGAGGCGGTCTGGGCGGCGGCCACAGCGGCCGCATCCTGACCATGTGGAACAAGACCCTCGACCCGAAGTCTCCCGACTTTAAGTGGACGACCGCCGTGGAAGTGTGCTCAAGCGACGGCATGGAAGACCAGGACGCCATTGACCCCGGTCTGTTGCTCGACCCCACGACGGGTCGCCTCTGGGCAAGCTATGGCACCTACTTCGGCAACATCCGCCTCATCGAGCTCGACCCGAATACGGGTTCCCGCGTGAGTGGCAACAAGGAGAAGGACATCGCCATCGACTGCGAGGCCACCGACCTCATCTACCGCAACGGATGGTATTACCTGCTCGGAACACACGGCACCTGCTGTGACGGTGTCAACTCCACTTACAACATCGTGGTGGGACGTTCCAGAAGCGTCGAAGGCCCCTATATTGACAATGTGGGTCGCGACATGTATCATGGTGGCGGACGTATGGTCGTTGCTGCCGGCAACCGCAAGACAGGAGCCGGCCACTTCGGACGCACCATCGTCGACGAGGGAGTAGAGCTGGCATCATTCCACTGGGAGGCCGACTTCGACCAGGGCGGTCGCAGTGTGCTGGCCATCCACCCACTGCTTTGGAAGAACGACTGGCCCGTGGCCGGCGACCGTTTCAAGGATGGTACTTACGAGATTGAGTCAGAGCGCCGCGGATATGCCCTCGAGCTGGCTGTGGATTTCGTCCGCATGCAAGTTCAGCGCCAGGGAGGATGGGGACGTCCTCAGAACAACGAACCCGTCAAACCAGTCGCCAACCAGACCTTGGACGAGGTGAAATCCACCTGGCCCGCCGGTGACATTCCCGTCCGCATCGGCGACTACATGTTCCGTCCCCACCAGAGGTGGACCATCACCGCAGTGCCTGAAAAAGGCGGTTATCTCGGCGGTCCGTATTACAAGATCACCATCGAGGGAACCGAGCGTGCACTGGCTGCCACGGCAGACAAGGAACTGACCACCGTGCCTGCCTACACCGGAGCCGACGAGCAGCTCTGGCGCATCGAGCAGTTGATTGACGGCACCTTCCGCATCATGCCCAAGGTCATTCCCGGTCAGGAAGGCCTCAACAAGCGCTACGTGCTCTACTCCGCAGCCGACAGCACCCCCACCCTTGCGGAATACGACTTCAACAACGACAATTCAAAGTGGAACTTCAGGGACCACTGATACGGAAAAAGAAATATGGCTTATCATCAAAAAGGACGCGGTCTCAAGCCGCGTCCTTTTTGATGGTCTTCTTGTCAGGCATCGTGACGATATAAGCACCTGCCAGCACCATAACAGCCGCCAACGGCTTATCCCAGGTGAGGATGTCCTGACCGACTGCAATGGCCACCAAGGAAGCCACCACGGGTTGGATATTGGTATAGATGCTCACCGTAGTGGCACGGAGGAACTTCATGGCGTAGGGTATGAGGAAATAGCCCAGTCCTGTGGCGAAAAGCACGATGAAGGCCATCTCCGCCACACCGCTCCACTCCCAGGCAGCCGAATAGAGCCGCTGTTCCGGTTCGGTAAGCATGGCGATGGGCACCGTGACCAAGGTGGAGACGAGGAACACATATTTCATCTGTGTCACCGAACTGTATTTGGCCGACACCTTGCGGGTGATGATCAGATAGATGGCCCATGTCAGCACACTCAGGACAGCGAGCGAGATGCCCAGCAGGTCATTGGAACCCGTGCCGCTGCTCCAAGAGGTGAAGAGCATGAGCAAGGCACCGCCTATGGCCAGGAGCACACCCAGCATCTTCACGGTGTTGACCGACTCTTTGAGGAAGATGGCAGCCAGAATCATCACAGAGACAGGAGTCAGAGCCGCCACGAGGGAGAAATAGACCGGTGTGGTGTATTTCAGAGCCTCAGCGGTGAGCGTCTGCGAGATGACGAATCCCAGCAAACCACCCAGCATGATGGTGATGAGGTCACGCCGTTCCACATGTTCCTTGGGGAGGAAACAGGCAACAATCCAGAAAAGGATTGTCGCTCCAACGCATCTCGAAGCCATGTACCCCATCGGAGTGACCCAGTCATCGAGCAAGGCTTTGGTGACAGGCACGCCAAGTCCGAAAATCACGTTTGCCATCAAGATGGCGATATGTCCTTTGAATTTCATAACAGTTGATTCGTTGTATTGAAGAAAATGGATGGATTATTCCTCCCCTTCGTCGATGCCAAGCACCTCGATGGTGAAGAAAAGGTCAGAATAAGGTTTCACGGCACCTGCGGCACGCGCTCCGTAAGCCTGGTCGCTGGGGATGTAGATTTCCCATTTCGATCCCACGGGCATGTTGGTCAGCGAATGCCAGAAACCGGGTACGGTTTGGCTGGGCCGCATCGTGACAGGCTGTCCGCGGTCATAACTGCTGTCGAAGACCGTACCATCCATCAGTTTGCCCTCGTAGTGCAGTCTGAGGCGTGTGTCATCCTTGGGTTTGGGACCCTTGCCCTTGGTCAGTTCATGATAGAGGACACCCTTCCCCTTTGGCAGTTCCTTAAATCCCAACTTCTTGTATTTCAGCATATTGATAACGCTGCTTTGTTGTTGCGGAACTTCCTTGGTGATGGCTTCTGCCACCTCCTTGTCCTTGAGTTGCGGAGTGATCTCGTCGATTTTCTGCTGGATGACATCATAGGTCACCCAGAAATTGAAGTCCGTGGGTTCCAAGTCCTGGTTGATGTCAGACAGCAGACGGCTCATCTGCGTCGCCATACCGATCAGAGAGTCGCCAGGAGTGCTGACCAGTTTCGCCAACTCCTGAATATGTTCGTAGGCCGTCTTGAAATTGTCCTTCGTGTCGCGGTATCTGGCCGGTGTGAGACGCATGTTGTCGATGTTGCCGCCGATTTCCGACAGCAACTGGTCGAGAGCGGCGACAGCACCATTGTTCTTGAAGAATTCCTTCCTCCAGGCAAGAACCTGTTGGGCATCCTCGGTGGAAACGACCACGCCCTTATCATTCAGGCCCAGCTGTTCGGTCTCCACCCTGACCCAGTTTTCCTGATAGTCATTGAGCATCACGTAAGCAAGCCGCGATGCCACGATGGTGTTGACCTTCATCTGCATGGCATTGGTTTTGTAACTGTTGCCAAAGAGCATGAAGCCCAACCAGCCAAGCACCAGTGCTCCCACCACGCAAAGCGTGATGGTCAAAGCCTTTTTCCAACTCCGTTTCGGTTTGTTGACCATTTCCACCTTGCGGTCATTTGATTTCCTCATATTCTTGTTGTTTCCCATTCCAATCATTTTAAGTAGGGTACTGAAAATTGACTGCAAAATTATAAATAAAAAATGTGTTTTGCCAACAACATGGTCAAAAAATTTGCAGAATAGGAATTATCGTTGTAATTTTGCATGAAAGTTATGATTACCTCATGAAAGACTCTACTCAAACCCAGACTGTCCAGGAAGTGACCTTGAAGGGCACTTTAATCAATATTCTATTGATGGTGCTGAAATTCGCGGCAGCGATTTTCGGAACCTCAGCTGCCATGTTGGCAGATGCCGTGCACTCGCTCTCCGACTTCCTCACCGATATCATCGTGCTCATCTACGTGAGACTGAGCCGGAACAGAGACGCATCCCTCCGGAAATTCGGACGCGGCACCTTTGAGACTGTTTCTATCATCATCATCGGACTGGTCATCCTGGTGGTGGGCTTCAGCATCTGCTATTCCGGTGTGCGCATGACCATCCGCGCCTTCCAGGGAGAAGTGCTTGAGCGCCCGGGCTACATCGCCTTGCTGGCCGCCATCATCAGTATCCTTCTCAAGGAATGGGCCTATCGTTTCACCATCAAGGAAGCGCGGAAAAAGAAATCCTTTGTGCTGGCAGCCAATGCCTGGCATCACCGTTCGGATGCCATTTCCTCCATCGGCACCACCATCGGCATCGGTTGTGCCATCTTCCTGGGTGCGAAGTGGCGTGTTCTCGACCCCATCACATCTGTCATCGTCAGTATTTTCGTGATGAGCATCGCTTTCCACCTGTTGACCGATGCTGTGCGCAATATCCTGTGGTTCAGGATTCCCGAGCACATCGAGGAGCAGATCGAAGGCATTGCTAAAAGTGAGGAAACCGTGCGCCAGGTGAACAACATCTTTGTGAGGCGACTCGGCAGCAATTTACTCGTCCGTCTGCACATCACCGTTGATGAAAACATGACGGTAGGCGAAGCCCATCAGCATGTCCTGAACATTGAGGACAAAATCCGCCAGGCTTATGGTCCCGACACCAATGTAGGCATCTTCATCGGTCCCAAATCTTAATCTTTTCTGCCATCCTTTCAAAAAGGCATGGTTTTTGCTGTTTATCCAGTGTGCAAAGCATTGGAAATAAATGATATAGGCTTCTTGTTTTAACTTTTTTTAATAAAAATAGATGCAAGAAAAACGCCAACATATCGTTATTTTTATTACTTTTGCAACGCATTTCAAAGGAAAAGATATTATATATTTGATTTTCAAGAAGTTAGATTAATTAAGGTAAACAGGATGAGACAACTAAAAATTACGAAAAGTATTACAAATCGGTCGAGTGAAGCATTGGATAAGTACCTTGTAGAAATTGGACGTGCACCGTTAATCTCGATTGATGAAGAAATAGAGCTTGCCCAGAAGATTAAGAAAGGAGGTCCTGAGGGTGAGCGCGCCAAGGACAAATTGGTGACAGCCAATTTGCGTTTTGTTGTATCCGTTGCCAAGCAATACCAGCATCAGGGTCTTACCCTGACCGACCTGATTGACGAAGGCAACATCGGTCTGATCAAAGCCGCCCAGAAGTTTGACGAAACCCGTGGATTCAAGTTCATCTCCTACGCCGTATGGTGGATCCGCCAGAGCATTCTCCAGGCCATCGCAGAGCAGAGCCGCATTGTGCGCCTGCCGCTCAACCAGGTGGGTTCTCTCAACAAGATCAACCATGAGATCAACAAGTTTGAGCAGGAGAACATGCGTCATCCCTCTGTCTCGGAACTGTCAGATGCCACCAACCTCGACGAGGAGAAAATCGGTCAGAGTCTGATGGCCGACGGCCACCATGTCTCCATCGACGCGCCTTTCCAGGATGGAGAGGACAACTGCATGCTCGACGTGATGCCCAGTGGTGATGACAGCCGCACCGACCGTTATGTGGATCATGAGTCGATGGCCCTGGAACTGGAGTCCGTGCTCAACAAGGTGCTCAAGGACCGTGAGATCACCATCATCCGTGAGTGCTTCGGCATCGGTCAGCCTGAGAAAGGACTTGAGGAAATCGGCGACCGTCTCGGACTCACCCGTGAGCGCGTCCGTCAGATCCGCGAGAAGAGCATCGCCAAGTTGCGTGACAGCGGAAATGCCAAGATTCTGATGAAATATCTGGGATAAGACCTTTTTTACGAGGTATATCAACTGGCGGATTGCTGATCCGCCAGTTTTTTTGTTTGAAATACGCACGATAACACATTTTTTTACTATTTTTGCCCAATGTTTGGGTTTTGGTCATGGATACGGCTATTTATGGTGGTGATATGCGTCTCGCTACCCGTGCAGACTGATGCCAAGGATGTCATCGACACCCTTGTCGTCAACCGTTTATACCGTTACCGGGAGTCCGTGGACAGCAGTCTGGAAGGCATGACCACCCATGCCTATGTGAAGTACAAGCTCAAGACCGACCGTCGCAACGTGCTGCTCTACTGCGTTCCCCATCTCCATACCATGGCCAAGACGAAAAACCGGAATCCGTTTTTCGAGAGTTTTGTCCAACTGATCTTCCACCAGGACGGGACACACGACATGGAGAAGATTGCCAAGACGGGCACCATCTCCCGCCGCCGGACGATCATGCCCAATGTGATGGAATACCTGGTGCCCCATATCTATGGCGAACTGCTCTATCCCAACCGTCTGCTCTCGCCCTTCCATCGCCGCAACCACAGATTTTACCGATACCGTGTGCACCACGTGGAAGAGAACCTGGTTTATATCGGCTTCAAGCCCCGTGCCATCAACACACAGACCGTGCACGGAAATGCCGTCGTGGATCTGCAGACCGGCAGGATTGTCAGCTGCACGCTCGTCGGCGAGTACGACATGGTGAGTTTTGAGCTCAAGCTGGAGATGGGAGAAGAAGGCCCATGGTCTTTGGTACCGAAGAGATGCTGGATGAAGACAAAATTCACCTTTTTGGGCAACAAGCTCCGTGCCATCTACGACTTGTATATGCATGTGCCCAGTGCAATGCCCTGGCCCATCGGAGAAGTAGAGATGCGTCCCTATATCGCCAAGATCCGGCCCGACTCCCTGAGTGAAGAAGAGCAGACATTGTATGCCAAGAGCGACTCCGTCGACCGGATGCGGACCTCCCGCGACACCATCAGGATCCGAAAGAAGAACATTGCCAAGGACATTTTGTGGGATGTCATCGGTGAGAGCCTGATCCACCGCATCAAAGGCAATTTCGGCAATGACGACAAAGGCTACTACCGTCTGTCGCCCATCCTCAACCCCCTCTATCTCAGCTATTCGGAGCGCCGAGGCCTCAACTATCGTTTCACCATCCGCGGAGGGTATGACTTCTCGGCCAACAGAGAGATCCGGACGAGGACCAAACTGGGCTATTCATTCAAGTTGAAGCAGTTTCTTGTCAACATCCCCATCACCTACACCTTCGACAAGAGCCACAACGGATACATCGAAGGCGGTTGGCGCAGTGGAGAGCATATCACCAACTCCACCATCGTCGACAAGCTCAAGGAAGAACGAGGCGACACCATCGACTGGAAGAAGATGAACCTCGACTATTTCCGTCACACGAAGCAATATCTCAGCGTCCATTACGATTTCAACCCCTATTTCGGGATGGAGGCCGGATATGTGTTCAACCGATGGAGGTCGGTGCAGAGCAAGAATTTCGACTTGCTGGACAAGCCCACCCATTACAAGTCCACCTCATGGATGTGCGAGTTCTCCGTCCGCCCATGGGGATACCACGGTCCGATCTTCACCATCAACTATGAACGTACGCTGAAAAAACTGAGCGAGAAAGGCATGAACTACGAGAAATGGGAATACGACTGTTCCTATCTGTACAGGATGCCACTGATGCGTTCGATCTCCATGCGTGCCGGAGCAGGTTATTACACCACCCATACGAAAGACACCTATTTCCTGGATTACAACAACTTCCGTGAAGACAACATCCCCGGCGGCTGGAACGACGAATGGAGCGGGGAGTTTGAACTGCTCCACCGCAACTGGTACAACTCCTCCAAATACTACCTGAGGATGAATGCCACCTATGAGTCGCCGGTCATCTTCCTGTCGTGGGTGCCCGTCATCGGCAACATTGTTGAGACAGAACGCTTCTATCTCAGCGCCCTCCGATTGAGCGCCCTGAGCAACTATGTCGAGATTGGCTACGGTTTCACCAACCGGCTCTGTTCGGTCGGATTCTTCACCAGTCTCAAACGAGGAAAATATGAATCCTTCGGTTGCAAGCTGGGCTTCGAGTTGTTCAACAAATGGTAGGGCACAAAAAAACGCCCCTGACTTGTTGGTTTTTCCCCTTAAAATGAATACCTTCGCAGCATGACCCATCAAACACCACTAACCGTCTATAAAGCCAGCGCAGGCAGTGGAAAGACATTCACCCTCGCTGTGGAATACATCAAACTGCTGATAGAGGATCCCCTCTCCTATCGCAACATACTCGCCGTGACCTTCACCAACAAAGCCACGGAGGAGATGAAGATGCGCATCCTGAGTCAGCTCAACGGACTTGCGCACGGCTATGAAGACTCCAAGGACTACATGGACAAGATCACCCGGGAATTGGGTGTCAGCGAGGAGCACGTCCAGGAGAGAGCCGGCACAGCCCTCAGAAGTCTCATCCATGACTATACTGCGTTCAGGGTAGAGACCATCGACAAGTTTTTCCAACGAGTGCTCAAGAACCTGGCCAAGGAACTTGACCTGACGGCCAACCTGCGCATCGAGCTCAACGACAAGCAAGTGGAGCAACTGGCCGTTGACTCCATGATCGAGTCGCTCACCAGCCAGGACATCGTATTGAACTGGCTGATGGGATATATCCTTGAGAACATCCAGGAAGACAAGTCCTGGAACATCATCAAACAGGTGAAGAGATTCGGAGAGAACATTTTCAAGGACACCTACAAAAACCGCCGCAAGAGACTTCACAAGGTTATCAGCAAGCCCGACTTCTTCGACAAGTACAAGGAACAGATGCAACAGTTGCGTGATGACAGCCGCCAGACCATGGTCGACCACGCCAAGCGTTTCTTTGATGCCACCACCGGCTATATCCGCGAGGATTTCGCATACGGCATAAATGGTGTGTATCACTATTTCGAAAAGTTGCTCGACGGCACCTACAAAGGCGGCGCACCAGGAGCCCGGGTCATGGAATGCATGGCATCAGCAGACAAATGGGTCACGAGAGGTGCTCCCCACCGCAATGAGATCATCGCCCTGGCCCAAAGCAAACTGATGGATATCTTGAGAGATGCCGAGCGCGACAGGATCTCATGCTACAGGAAATACAAGTCGGCCACGGTCACGCTTGCACACCTCAACCAGCTACGGCTGCTTGGGCATATCGAGAAGAAAGTGAGAGACCTCAACAGCAGCGCCAACCGTTTTCTGCTCAGCGACACCCAGGAGATGCTCAACGGACTGATTGACGACAGCGACACCCCGTTTATCTTCGAGAAAATCGGAGCCCGTCTCCAGCACATCATGATCGATGAGTTTCAAGACACCGGTGCCCTGCAATGGAACAATTTCAAGATACTCCTCAACGAGTGCATGGACCAAGGGACAAGCAACCTCATCGTCGGCGACGTGAAACAGAGCATCTACCGTTGGCGGTCGGGAGACTGGAAACTGCTCAACGGCATCACCGGAGAGTTCAACGACGACGAGAGCATGATCAAAGTCAAGCCCCTTGACACCAACTACCGTTCACGCCGGAAGGTGATAGAGTTCAACAACAGTTTCTTCACCTCCGCCAGCAAGTTGGAATACGAGCGGTTGAAGCAAATAGTCGGTGCAGACGCGGAACAGATGCAGAAAGCCTACAGCGATATCTGCCAGCATATCCCGGCGTGGAAGGGCGATGAGGGGTATGTGCATGTGGAACTCATGGAGAAAAAGAAATTCGGCGATCAGATCATGAAGAGATTGACCGAGACCATCCAGTCCCTTCTCGACCACGGCGTGGCCCAGCGCGACATTGCCATCCTGGCCCGCAACAACAGTGAAATCGTGGCCACAGCCCAGTATTTCCAAGCCAACCATCCCGACATCCACATCGTCTCCGACGAAGCATTCAAAGTGGGGTCCTCCCTTGCCGTCAACCTCATCCTCACGGCGCTGCGGTGCCTGGTCAACGAGACCGAGGTGCTCCACAAAGCCATTCTGGCCAAAACCTACCAGAACGACATCCTGCAGAAAGGGCTGGACGACGATGCCATCATGCTCAACACCAACGTCAAGGATCCCTATGCCGCCTTCACGGAATGGTTGCCGGAAGGATTCCGCGACAGTGCCCAACTGGCATCGCTGCGCGCCCTGCCCCTCACCGACCTCATCGAATCGCTCTACAACATTTTCCAGCTCGACCTGGCGAAAGGGCAGAGTCCCTATCTGTGCACCTTCTATGACATCGTGGCCGAGCACCTCAAGGACAACACATCCGACATCGGCCGTTTCCTGCAAGCATGGGAAGACGGCTACTACAAGAAGACCATCCATGGCGATGACGTGAACGGAATCCGCATGGTGACCATCCACAAGAGCAAAGGCCTGGAGTATGACAACGTCATCATCCCCTTCTGCGACTGGGAGTTGGAGAAGCACATGGACAACATCGTCTGGTGTGAGGCCGCCGATGACCCCTTCAGGCAGTTGCCCGTCCTCCCCATCAACTACAGCCGCAATTCCATGATCGACACCACCTATGAAGAAGAGTACAAGACGGAGCATCTGCAAAACTCCGTCGACAACCTCAACCTGCTTTATGTGGCCTTCACGAGAGCACGCACCAGACTCATCGTCTTCGGAGTGAGCAGCATCACAATCAATAAAGGCAAGCGGACCCCACCCGCACCACAGAAAGACACCCATGCGAGAAGATGCCTGCTGGTGGAACAAGCGCTGGTTGACCTTGATCGCCGCCGCCAGAACGGTGAGCATTCCGAGAGCGAACAAGTCAGGGACTTCACGCTGGACATCACCGATGAGGACGACATCATCTTCGATTACGGCGACTGTTTTCAGGAGATGCAAGTCCATCAGGAAAAAGCCACCTCCAACATCTTCCTCCAAAAAGAAGAAGGCATCCCCTTCAAGATGCAATCCTATCCTGTGTCGGCAGCCTTCCGCCAGAGCAACAACAGCCGGCTGTTCACTACTTCAGAGGAGAAGGAACTGCTCCGGATGGAGTACATCCAAAGAGGCAACCTGCTTCACAACATCTTCTCACGGCTGAAGACCACCGATGACCTGGAGAACGTACTACGGGAGTTGCAGTGTGAAGGCATCCTCTACGACGAGGTCACGCCAGAGGAACTCCGCCAGATGATCTCTCAGGCGCTGGACAGTCCGCGTATCAGGGAATGGTTCTCGCCCAAATGGAAACTCCACAACGAATGTTCGGTCATCAGCCGCGATCCCGAGACAGGACAGGTGATCACGCTGCGCCCCGACCGTGTCATGAGCAACGGCAAGCGCACGGTGGTCGTCGATTTCAAGTTTGGCATGCGCAAAAAGGAGCACGCCGACCAAGTGAGGACCTACATGCGATTGCTGCGAGAGATGGGCCATCCCGCTGTGGAAGGCTATCTCTGGTATGTGAGCACCAACCGGACGGAGAAAGTAAAAGAATAAACGCGACAGACATGAACCACACCATAACCACTCCCCTGCCCTTTTTGGGCCATGTCGCCCAGGACATCCTCAACAAACACGGAGAGGACCTGTCGGGCCTGACCATCGTATTCCCCAACAAGCGCGCATCGCTGTTCATCAACGAGCAGTTGGCCCTGCTGGCAGGAAAGCCCATCTGGAGTCCCTCCTACACCACCATCAGCGAACTCTTCCACCAACGGTCGAAGAGGACCGTGGCTGATGACATCAAACTCATCTGCGACCTCTACCGCAGTTATGTGGAGTGCACCGGATCGACCGAGACATTGGACCAGTTCTATGGTTGGGGAAGCGTGCTGCTCTCCGACTTCGATGACATCGACAAGAGCATGGCTCAAGCGCAGAGCGTGTTTTCCAACCTCAGCGACCTGCACTCCTTCGACCACGCGGACTACCTGAGCGAAGAACAGATCCAAGTGCTCCAGTTCTTCTTCAAAGGCTTTGACGAGAATCACAACAGCCGGCTGAAGGAGAAATTCCTCCATCTCTGGAGCAAATTTGGCCATATCTACACCAACTACAACCAACGGCTGAGCGACCAAGGGCTCGCCTACGAGGGAGCACTGTGCCGGGAGGTGGTGGAAAACGAAGACCTGGACTGGGGCGACGACACCTACATCTTCATCGGCTTCAATGCCCTTCAGGAAGTGGAGAGGCGGCTTTTCAAGAAACTGAAGAAAGCCGGACAGGCTGAGTTCTACTGGGATTTCGACCACTATTACATGACTCCAGACAACCTGGGCAAGCCCCATGAGGCCGGTGCCCAGATCAGAAAACTCATGGCGGATTTTCCCAATCAGTTGGATTCCAATGACGATGCGATATACCGCCGCTTTGAGCAGCCGAAAGACATCACTTTCATCGGAGCGCCCACCGAGAGCGCCCAGGCACGGTATGTCGGCGAATGGCTCCAGGACCCCAAAAGAGTGGAAGCCGGCAACCGTTCCGCCGTGGTGATGTGTCAGGAAAATCTTCTGCCCACCATCATCCACTGCATCCCGAGCCATGTGAAGCAGTTGAACATCACCACCGGTTACCCGCTCAACCAGACAGCCGCGGCATCCCTGGTCAACCAATTGATTGAACTGGCCATGTACGGACAAGCCGGCACCGGCAAATACCGTCAGAAGTATGTCATCTCAGTCCTCCGCCATCCCTATTCCTGTTACATTTCCCCGGAAGCGACAGAGCTCTGCAGCAAGATTGTCGCCGCCCATCACTATTTCCCCTCCAGAGACGAACTGACCGTTGACGAAGGCACCGAACTGCTCTTCAAGGACCTTTCCAGCATCCATCCGCAGGAAGGAGGACAGGAATACGACCGCAATCTCGTCGTCAACCAATGGTTGCTTGACCTTATCCGCCGTGTAGCCCTCGCCGCCCATGAATCCGAGGACAAGGACCCTCTGACCCATGAGACCCTGTTCCGCACCTACACCCTGGTCAACCGCTTCCACCAACTGCTCGAGAGCGGTGACCTGAAAGTGGACCCCATCACCTATCAGAGGCTTCTCCAGCAGATCATCACCTCCACGACAGTGCCGTTCCATGGCGAACCCGCCGTGGGCCTGCAAGTCATGGGTGTCCTTGAGACCCGCAACCTGGACTTCGACCACCTTCTGATTCTCTCCTGCAACGAGGGCAACATGCCGAAATCCACCGACAACCCCTCGTTCATCCCCCAGTCCATCCGCGAAGCCTTCAGCCTGACCACCATCAACCAGAAGACAGGCATCTACGCCTATTATTTCCTGCGCATGATCCAGCGCGCACAGGATGTGACCATCCTCTACGGCAATGCCGCGGACAACAAGAACACCGGTGAGAAGAGCCGGTTCATGCTCCAGATGATGGTGGAGAGCGGCCACGACATCAAACGCCTCTCACTGATCTCCTCGCAGTTGCCCTCCATCCGCGAGCGGTATGCCGTGAAGAAATCGCCTGAGATACAGGAGCGCCTCAACAACATGTCGTTTATCTCGCCTACCGCCATCAACCGTTATCAGCGATGCCAGCTCCAGTTTTTCTTCTGCTATGTGGCCGGCATCAAGGAACCCGATGCGGAAGGAGACGAGATCGACAATAGAGTATTCGGCAATATCTTCCACGACGCCTCGCAGTTCATCTACGACGAAATCACGGGAACAGACCGCAGCAAGATAGACGAGAAGCACCCCTTTGCCGGACCGGGACATACGGTGGAGAAAAGTCAGATAGAATATGCGCTCAAGCATCCCGGCTTGATAGAGCGAAACCTCGACAGGGCTTTTAAAAAACACCTCTTCAACAACGAGGCCATGACCTATACCCCCGAATACAACGGTTTGCAGATCATCAACCGCAAGGTGATTCTCCACTACCTCCGGCAGTTGCTCCAGCTCGACCAACAGCTTGCCCCCTTCACCATCCGCGGTCTGGAGGGCGACGTCTATACCACCATCAAGGTCACCACCAGCCAAGGAGAGCAAAAGAAGCGCATTGGCGGACGCATCGACAGGCTGGACGAGGTGGTGAATGCCAACGGGGAGAGAAGAATCCGCGTGCTGGATTACAAGACGGGCAGCAGCATGGCCGATGTGAAAACGTTAGAGGGAGTGTTTGACCCTACCCAAGACAAGCACAACGACTATTACCTGCAAGCCATGCTCTATGCCCTGATCGTGAGCCGCGACAAAGAAGCCAATCCCATGCAATTGCCCGTGAGTCCGGCCCTGCTGTTCATCCAACATGCCAGCGCCCTGGACTACAATCCCATCCTCTCTTTCGGCAATGAGGAAATCTCAGACATGAGAGACTATGCCGACGATTTCATGGAAAAACTGACGGCCGTCGTGGCCCAGATACTTGAACCACAACAGCCGTTTGCACCTTGCGACAATCCCAAGACCTGCGCCACATGTCCTTATGCGAAACTATGCGGCAGGCTGAGGATGGAAGGATAAGAAAATTGTTGTGTGCATAAAAGGGTGGGATTTGCATTTTCGAATTGCGACTTCCACGTTGGGAAAGGATGCATTAATTTCTGATAACCGGGCGGACGCTTCGACCGACGTAGCGGTCGGTGTAGTACCAGTCCGTGCTGCCCGAATTGAAGTTGAGGCCGTAGGCGAAGTCCACGAGCGACGGGTACTGCGTGGAGGACCAATAGCGGCCGTACGAGCCGACATAGTAGAGGCCTGAGTCATAACGATAGCCCGCAGCTGGCAAGAAGATACTATTACCGTTGATCTTACTGGTGAACTTACCTCCTTTGACACCGTTCTCAGTCGTCCAATTATAGGTGCAGTTGTTTTTCAATTCATCTTGTTGCTCTTTAGACGGCATCACCCAAGAGCCGCCCCATTTCACGTGTGCCACGTCATATTGTGTGCCGGCGATGTCGTTGCCAAGTCTATGGCACGTGCCCGAAGACCCGTCGCAATGAATATAGTTGCCCCAGCTGTAATCGGATTTCTCCTCTGTCTCCCCCCAGGCGTAGTAGCCGCCATAGGTTTCAGGCCTGTCAGCTCCTACGTTGCAACATGCCCACTTCGTGCCCGAGGGCAGTCCGAGATCAATCATGTGCGGGTGGTTGTTGTCGGGACACATCGGCAATTGCACATAAATATATGCATAAGAACTTTGAGAACTTTCAGTGCCATAACACAAAGCACTCACCTTGTAATAATTATAGCCGCCTGACGGACTCTTGTCTGTCCATTCGGTGGAAGTGACGTTCTCGGCGACCAATTGGTAAGTTCCGCTTGATCTACTGCTCCGATACACATTGTAGCTTTGTGCATACCTCACTTCTTCCCAACTGACACGGACTCCGTTTTCGTCCATTATAGCTGCCACATTTTTAGGAGCCATTAGGCTGAATGGCTCGGCGTTATTGGCGATCAGATCGACAAACTCATTGGCATATTGCTTCATCTTGCTGAAATCGCTTCCGAGCGAACTGGAGCAGTCGAGGAGGAGGAAGATGACCGCCCCCGAATGGGAGACTTTGGTCTGGGTGTTGTTGGCGGTGTTGAACTCAGAGTTTCTCTGCCATGAGGCATCAGACGGCAGACGATAGTAATGCTGTATAGAGGAAAAGGGGGCCAGTCCGCTGCCCGTCTCAAGACGCAAGCCCGTGAAGGTGTAGGTGACGAAAATCCCGCTTTGCGTACCTTGGACAGTTGTTCCCGATGTGGCCTTTAAGCCATGGTAGGACACGTTATGGAGCGAGCGGTCTCTCAGATTGAACGTGCCCTCGATGTATATTTGGCTGTTCTCCGCCGATTTCCCATCGAAGGTGAAGCGCATCAAAGTCCCGCTGTCGATGCCAGGGATTTTGAGACTGATCGTCTGCCTGTTGCTTACACTGATGATCTGGTCTGCGATGGCTTTCAGTTTCTCACGGAGATCATTGATGCTGCTCACCTCGAACGCATTGTCAGGAGATGAAGCCAAACGTTCGATGTTCTGCTTGAACAAAGACACATTCGTAACGTCATTTCCACGCAAACCCACGGAGAGGGCGTTGACAGGAAGGCCGCCAATGGTGGTGCTTGATATTTTGTTGCTCATGGCTTCAAGGTACTCGTAAGAGGAGCCGTACTTGTCGGTCATCATCAACGAGCCTTGGTCGAGGCCGTCGGTGAAAGTGATGAGGCTGACATTCTTCAACGGCGTTACGATATTGGCATTGTTGAGCATATCCAGGCCATTGTCAACAGCATAATACAACAGGGTGCCATCCTTGAGAACCATACTGTTGACGAAAGATTTGTATTGACTTGCCGTCGAGCTGGAGAGGATGCCGATATCCTTCACATAGAGGTCGTCATTGAAGCCGACAATCCCGGTATAGGAGAAGGGATAGCCGCCCTTGTTGGTTATGGTGACGCTGTCGATTTCATCATATTGATAGGTAAGGATATTATTTCCATCGTGCCACATGCTGACATAGCGAGGTTCATTCTCCGACACATCAATGCTGTCAATTTCTGTTGTGGGGATTTGCTTGATGACCACAGCATCTTGGTAAATGTTGAGATATTGTTGTGCCACTTCTTGCTGTGCCCTTGCCTTCATTGGCCGACTATCCCAAAAAGCAGCAACCGAAGCGTTTGCTTCATCTATTTTAAGGATCACATTGACGATGCGCATGATATCCGACACATTCACCGTCCCGTCACCATTCATGTCAGCATACTCCCTATGGAATGACTTCTGCGTGTTGCCAAGGATGTGGTTCACCACCTGCATCACATCGGAAACGTTCACATATCCGTCGATGTTCACGTCACCCATGGCGAATGTCCGGATATTGCTGATGAACGAGAGGTTTTCGACATTGCCATAAGGATATTCCGTCGGCCAACTGGTGCTCCACAGCTGAATGCCCTTGCTGCTGAAAGTCATCTTGTTCACATCGTCCAGCAGGTACTTGGCAGATTCATCACTGGACTTTGTATTGACGTAAAGCGTATCACCGTTGCCCGTATTCTGTGCGAGGCAGTCGGAAAACGCAGACATCAATAGCATAGCGATGGTCAGTATAGTTTGAATTCTTTTCATATAGCGTATTAGTTTTAGCATCAATTTGTTGTGTATCCTTATATAATTGGACAAAGATAGTTTTTTTGTATGACAATTCCAACAAAAAATGATAAAAATAGGTGGCGACCTGAGCACACCAGAAATAAGATTTATATTACTTCCCTCAAGAAACAAACATCCCGGAAACCGATGGTCTCCGGGATGTTTGTATATGAGAGGGTGGAAAATCACATGACGCCGTCGTCACGCAATTTCTCCTGCCATTTCCAGGCGGAAGCGAGGACATCCTCAATTGGAGTGTCGGCTTTCCAGCCCAGCACTTTGTTGGCTTTATCGACATTGCCCCAAACCTTCTCGATGTCACCCTCACGACGGGGAGCGAATGTCCAGTTGAGTTTGACACCCGTAGCTTTCTCAAAGCCCTGCACGACCTCCAAGGTGCTCAGGCCACGGCCCGTACCGATGTTGAAGATCTCCACGGGATCCGTCTCCTGCTCGAGCACGCGTGTCATGGCAGCCACATGAGCCTTAGCCAGGTCCACCACATAGATGTAGTCGCGGATGCAAGTGCCGTCAGGCGTGTCGTAGTCATTGCCGAAGACCTTCAGTTCCTTGCGGATGCCGATAGCCGTCTGGGTGACGAAGGGAATCAGGTTCATGGGGACGCCCAGGGGAAGTTCACCGATCAATGCGGACGGATGGGCGCCGATGGGATTGAAGTAGCGCAGGATGACCGATTTGATCGGAGCGCCGCTGTGAATATAGTCCTGGATGATCTCCTCATTGATCTGCTTGGTGTTGCCATAAGGACTCAAAGCCTTCTGGATGGGAGCCTCCTCCGTGACGGGAAGGTTTTCCTTTGTCGGCTGTCCATAGACCGTGCAACTGGAAGAGAAAATAATGCCCTTGACATCATACTTCGGCATCAGTTCCAGCAGGTTGATGAGACTGTTGAGGTTGTTGCGGTAATAGAGCAATGGTTTCTCCACGCTCTCACCCACAGCCTTGCTGGCTGCGAAGTGAATGATGCCGCAGATGGAGGGATACTTGGCGAAAACCGCCTCAAGAGCGTTGAAGTCGCAGCAATCGACCTGTTCAAAAGCCGGACGCTTGCCCGTGATTTTCTCGATGCCGTCAAGTACCTCGATTTTAGAGTTGGAGAGATTATCCACGATGACGACATCGTAACCAGCCTCCTGGAGTTCCACAGTGGTATGCGAGCCGATGAAGCCCGTACCACCCGTTACAAGAATAGTTTGATTCATTGTTAAGTTATATTACTCAATTGTTATATTTGCTCAACTTTTTGGAGTTTAGGAGTTTAGGAGATTGGGAGTTTGGACATAAGCTATGACTTGCAAGAGTAATGTCTACACTCCTATACTACCAAACTCCTACACTCCTATCAACTTAATAAAGTCGAGTTGTTGTTTAAAACTGTTGTCAGTCAAGACCGAAGAGGGTTCTCAAACCGCCGTCAACACCCGAGAAGCCCATGAATGCAAGGCTCAGGAGACCAGCGGTGACCAGGACGATGGCCATGCCGCTCATGCCCTTGGGCACCTTCACCAGAGAGAGTTGTTCGCGCAGGCCGGCGAACACCGTGAGCGCCAATGCGAAACCGATGGCTGTGGAGAAGGCATAGACGACAGACTCCAGCAGGTTGAACTCTTTCTGGATGACCAGGATAGCCACGCCCAGTACGGCACAGTTGGTGGTGATCAGGGGCAGGAAGATGCCCAGTGCCTGGTAGAGGCTTGGCGACACCTTCTTGAGGATGATCTCAACCATCTGCACCAGCGAAGCGATGACCAGGATGAAGGCCAGCGTCTGGAGATACTGCAGTCCGAGCGGATTGAGGATATACGTCTGCACGAGGAACGTCACGATGGTGGCCAGAGTCATGACAAACGCCACGGCGCCACCCATGCCCAGTGCGGTATCCACTTTCTTGGAAACGCCGAGGAACGGACAAATTCCAAGGAATTGCGACAAGACGATATTGTTGACAAAAATCGCCGAGATGAATATTAAGATGTATTCCATGATTTATCCTTTCTTGAGTTTGTTGACGATAGCGATGATGTAGCCCAGGGTGATGAAAGCTCCCGGAGGCAGGACGAAGACGAGGATATTGCTGACCTCAGGCAGCAAGGTGAAGCCGAAGAGGGACCCCGCTCCGAGGAGTTCGCGGACCATGCCGAGCAAGGTCAGGGCGAAGGTGAAGCCCAACCCGATGCCGATGCCGTCGAAGATACTTGCCACGGGGTTGTTCTTGCAGGCGAAAGCCTCAGCGCGGCCGAGAATGATACAGTTGACCACAATCAGCGGGATAAACAAGCCCAGGGCTTTGTCCACATCCGGCAGATAAGCCTTGATGCACAATTGCAGGATGGTCACGAACGAGGCGATGACCACAATGAACACGGGGATGCGCACCTTGTCGGGCGTGATTTTCTTGATGCAGGAGATCACGAAGTTGGAACAGATGAGCACGAACATGGTGGCCAAGCCCATCGACAAGCCGTTGATGGCAGAAGTCGTCGTGGCCAGAGTGGGACACATGCCGAGGAGAAGGACGAAGATCGGGTTCTCCTTAATCAGACCATTGATCAGAATTTTCATATTGTTCATGGCGATACTCCTTATTGATTAGATGCAACTTGCCGCGTGGCACCCGACTGGGCGTCCGCGTTTTTCTTCATGTAGATATTGTAAGCCTGGTTGATGGCCTTGAGGAAAGCCCTCGACGTGATGGTGGAAGCCGTGATGGCATCGACATCACCGCCGTCCTTGCTCACGGTGAGCGGTGTGGCGGGATTCTTGCCGATGATGCTTGCCTTGCCGTCCTTCTGGAACCAGGTATCCGCCTTTGCTCCCAGTCCGGGAGTCTCAGCATGTTCAAGCAGGGTATATCCCAGGATCTCGCCTGCGGGATTGAATCCCACGAGCACTTTCAGGTTGCCGCCGAATCCGAGCGTCGTGCTCTCGACGGCAGCACCCAGTTCCTTACCCGACTGGTCGGAGGCCTTGTGCACGATGAACACGCACTCCTTGTTGTCGATCATTTCCTTGATGGTATCGTTGGCCGTGACCTTGAGATTGTCGCTCATCATGACCTCCTTGATGCCGTCGGAGAGCGTCTTCTCCGCCTGAAGGCTGATAGGTCCTTCCGTGACATGGTTGACAGCTGCCAGGATGCCACCCATGATCAGCGCCACGCATACGAGCACGCCGACCATATTGACTAATGTTGACTCCAGCTTTTTCATTTTTCCACTACCTCCCCGAATCGTTTTGGTTTAATATAAGTGTTGATCAATGGGGTGAACGCATTCATGATGAGGATGGCGAATGACATTCCCTCCGGATAGGAGCCCCAGTTGCGGATAATCACGGTGAGCAGGCCGATGCAGACACCATAGAGGAGTTGGCCCTTATGGGTCATCGGTGAGGTCACATAGTCCGTGGCCATGAAGATGGCACCGAGCATCAGACCACCGCTGAAGATGGCGGAGACGGGGTCAGCATAGACCGGACTGGCGAGATGGAGCAAGCCGCAGAAGATGAAGACCGTGGCGATGATGCTCACAGGGATGTGCCATGTGATGATCTTCTTCCACAGCATATAGGCCAGACCCAGGAGGAGTGCCAGACCGCAGACCTCGCCGATGGTTCCGGCGCCGCCCTCGCTGACGTTGCCGAGCATCAAGGTAAGGGAGTCGGGCAACTGGTTGAGGTAAGAAGCATCTCCCGTCTTGATGGCCGTTTTCATCAGGCTCAGCGGTGTGGCTCCCGTTGCTGCGTCAGCATAGCTCGTCAACTGTCCGACCACAGGCCATGACGTCATCTGAGCCGGGAAGGAGACGAGCAGGAAGCACCTGCCCACCAGGGCCGGGTTGAACGGGTTGCATCCCAGTCCGCCGAACGTCATCTTTCCGATACCGATGGCCACGAGGGCACCGAGGATGATGATGAGCACAGGCAGGTTGGACGGGAGGTTGAATCCCAGCAGCAGTCCCGTGAGGATGGCCGAACCGTCGGAGATGGTCGGTTCGCGCCGGAGGATGTATTTGCTGATGGCCCATTCGAAGAACACGCAAGCCGCCACGCTCAATGCACAGACGACAGCCGATCCGAGTCCGAAATACAAGAACGACACGAGCAATGCCGGTACGAGAGCTATGATGACTCCATACATGTTACGCTCCACGGAGTCAGACCCGTGAGCGTGTGGAGAAAGAGAAACTATGAATTTTGACATTTTCGTAAACTTTATTTCTTAGCATTACGGGCTCTGATGATACCCATGACAGTGGATTTACCCAAACGGATCTGGTCGAGGAGCGGTCGGTGGGCGGGGCAAGTGAACATGCACGAGCCGCATTCGATGCAGGAGGTGATGTCCTCAGCCTCGGCCCTCTCCCAGAGATGGAGCGACGAGACCTGTGACAAGAGATACGGTTCGAGACCCATCGGACAGGCGCTGACACATTTGGCACAGCGGATACACGGCTGCGGGTTCTTGCGCACAGCTTCCTCGCCGCTGATGATTGTCACGCTATTGGTGCCCTTGCAAATCGGCACATCGATGGAAGTCAGGGCCTTGCCCATCATCGGACCGCCGGCGAGCACCTTGTTGTCGCCTTCAGGCATGCCTCCGCAGGCTTCGATGAGGTCTTTCATCGGCGTGCCCATCCTGACGAGGAAATTGCCCGGATGCTGCAGTTTCTTGCCCGTGACCGTCGTATAGCGCTCAAAGAGCGGTTTGTTTTTCATCACCGCCTCGTAGACGGCGAATGCGGTGCCTACATTCTGCACGATGGCGCCGACATTGACCGGGATGGCCGGCGGGGCCGGCACCTGACGGCGAATGACGGCATCGACGAGTTGTTTCTCACCACCCTGGGGATATTTCTTGGCCAGGGGGACGATCTCGATGTCATCCCTGTTGGCTGTCTTCTGTTCGAAGAGGGCGATGGCAGCCGGTTTGTTGTCCTCGATGCCGATATACCCCTTGTTGACCTTGGCAGCCTTCATGAGCAGTTCGAGTCCCACGAGGATTTCATCCGCATGCTCCATCATCAAGCGGTAGTCGGCCGTGATATACGGTTCGCACTCCACGCCGTTGATGATCACACATTCGGCCTTGGCTGTCGGCGGAGGGCACAATTTGATGAAAGTGGGGAATCCGGCGCCGCCCATACCCGTGATGCCGGCATTCTTCACCTTGTCGACGATGGCCTCCGGCGTCAGTTCGGGATGAGCCTCAAGCGTCTCCAGTTTGTCGGAGCGGTCGATAGTCTCCTCCCACTCGTCGCCCTCCACCTTGATGATGATGGACGGTTTGAGATAGCCTGTGGCATCGATGGCATTGTCGATTTTGAGCACGGTACCCGATACCGAGGAGAAAATCGGAGCGGAGACGAAGCCACCTGCTTCGGCGATCATGGTGCCGACTTTCACTTTGTCACCCCTGGCGACGACGGGTTTGGCCGGTGCGCCGATATGCTGTGAGAGCGGGAACACCGCCTGTGCGGGAATGGCAGCAGGCACGGTTTTCACTTCAGAGGACAATTTGTTTTCCTCAGGGTGAACGCCACCCATTCTAAAAGTTCTCAGTTTCATGCTTTGTCCTCCTTTTCCGTGTTAATGTTTTTCTTTACGTTCTCCACAACAGGCTTCGCCGTTTCAGGAGCAGCAGCCGGGGCAGCCGTCGTTGAGGGGATGGCTTTCGGCTCTGCCGGTTTTTCTTTCCTTGGCGGGAAATTGAGGGCGATGATGGATCCAGTGGGACAAACCGCCTCACACTTGCGGCAGAGCCGGCATTTCTCAGGATCGATATAACTGAGGTTGGCTGTGACGGTGATGGCCTCGAACTTACATTCCTTGGCGCATTTTCCGCAACCGATGCAGGCAGCCAGACAGTTTTTCTTGGCCACAGCACCCTTGTCCTTGTTGACGCAGCGGACATAGACCCTGCGGCTCTTGGGTCCCCGTTTGCGCAACTCAATGATGTGACGCGGACAAGCCTTGACACAGGCGCCGCACGAGGTGCATTTCTCCTCATCCACCTCCGGGAGGCCTGTCTCCTCGTTGATGGCGATCGCGCCAAACTGGCAAGCAACCACGCAGTCGCCGCATCCGAGGCATCCGTAGCCGCAACCCGTCTCACCTGCGCCGCAGGAGTTCATGGCTGCGCAGGTGCGCAATCCATCATACTGAACAATCCGAGGTCTGTTCTGGCAAGTACCGTTGCATCTTACCACAGCCACCTTCGGCTCTGTGTTAGCCATGGCCATCCCCAGCAAGTCGGCCACCTTCGTCATCACCTCAGCGCCACCTACGGGACAGTTGAGTCCCTCAAGCGAACCCGCATCGGCACCTTTGATCAGGGCGTCGGCCAACCCCGAGCATCCCGGGAAGCCGCAACCACCGCAGTTGGCACCCGGCAGTGTTTCCAGCACCTTTCCCAGACGGGGATCTTCCTCCACAGCAAACTTCTTGGAGCATACGTAGAGGATCACCGATGCAATCAGCGCGATGCCTCCAAGCACGATTACTGCATTTAAAATAAAATCCATAAATGTTTGTTTTAGTTTGTTTGTTACTCTTCTATGACAAATGCGAACCGGCGGGCCAGTTTGTCCTTGCAGTGATAGACCACGGCGTAGTAAGGCACCAGGCTTGCTATACCCGCCAGGGCGGCGATGCCCTCATTACCCGTCAGCCACAAACAGAGCGTCAGCACTGCCACCATGATGACAAAAGGCAGGATGAAGGCGAGGATGACCGCATCGCGGCCGTTTCCGGCAGTCATGGCCACCACGACTTCTTCACCAGGCTGGTAGCGCCCGGCTTTTGAGGAGCTGACCTGCACGGTTTTCTCCTTGCTCTCAGCGGCGCTGCAGTGGCCGGCCACCTTACAAGCCGAGCAGGCTGAGGTCTGCAGGATGCGCACCTTGACCCATCCGTCACCAGTATCCTCAACAACTCCCTTGTGTGTGATTTTTCCCGTCATCTGTATTAGCTCCGATTCATGTCAACCGGTAATTGATGCAAAAATAAGAAAAAATCGTTGATTTCACAAATTTTGCCGTCTATTATCTGCCATCTTTTTTCCGAAATCGTTTACATGGAAGGCATTATTTCATTCTCATGAGGCAGATGCCCACTCTCGACGTCTGTTTTTGCAGGTAATGGTATAGCGTCATGGGTTCATCAATCACTTTCTTGTGGATGGACGAAGCGTTCATCAGATGGAGTCCGTCCTCATGCCAGACAGCGAGTCCCACATGTGAGATATCCAGTCCTTTCTTGTTGGTGACGATGCCGATGATGTCACCGTCGTGGATGTATTCACGATAGCGGTTGGAGTTGCGGAGCTGTTCCTTGGGCACGATGTTGAGTGTGGTGGCGTTGACTTTCCTCTCCATCTCCTCGATTTCGGGAAGCCACTGCCGGTGTGCGTTGAGCATCTTGTAGGACTCCACATGAGTGGTCATGTAGTCCACATGCGGTTTCCGCTTGGCAGAAAGCGGCGGCTGGGGCAGTTCGACATCCTCAATCAGTCCGTCGGCCTTGTTGCAGGTCATCCAATAGGTGAAATAATGCTGCCGTGAGGTGTATGCCACCTTTCCGCCGGCATATCTTACCTGAGCCAGCACCTTGCAGAAATCAGCGAAGGAGGTGTAGCCCCTCTTGGCGCAGGTGGCGAGGGCCAGCACATTCTCCACGTATGTTGTACAGTCCAGCTCTTCCGTGTTGATGACCAGTCCTTCCTCCTTGTCCTGGTCGAGGGTATAGGCCACATAGGGGATGTCGATGAAATGCCGTCCATAATAGAGCATGAGGTTGTCCACCCTGCTGCTGGGCTCATCCTCCAGCAGTCTGACGATTCTGATGCTGTCATCAGGATTCTTGATGCGGATGTCGAATGTCTTTTCCTGCGAGGGAGCTGGATCCTGGGCGGTTGCCGGACCACTTGCCGCGGGAAGCTGCACCTCCCCTTTCGTCTCCAATTGACCTGTTGCCTTTGCCTGTTGGCCACGGCAGGAGACCAGCAGCGCCATGACCGTCAGAGTTGTGAGGATTGTCTTATTCATGTTTGATTCGATGAGATTTCTTTCTTCCGAAATTGATGCCGATATAGACCTTGATATTGCCGAAGTAATTGTTGGTCTTGAACTGCGATTTTTTATAGTTATAGGAGTGGAGCACCCCATAAGTACCGAAATACCATTTGGAGTTGTTCCATATCAGGCCCAGTCTCCCCACCCCGTCGAAGTTGATGTTGTCGAACGAGAAATCCTGGAAGAACAGCAGATCCTCGCTGATGCTGCCCGAAGAGTGCTTATAGCCCAATGACGCCATCAAGGAAGCCGACAAGAGCCAGTTGCGTGAGAAGACCCAATTGTAGCCGTATCCCGCCGAGAGGGAGAGATCGACATACTTGATTTTATTGAACATCAGTCCGCTGTCGAGTTTCTCCGTGACATCGGGCACCGCTTTCTCCAAGGAGTTCTGCAACCGGTGGTAGTCGAGGTCGAGGGAATGCTTGGTGAATCCACCGCCGAACATAAAGGAACCGGCACTGCGCCGCTGGCAGGTGCTCTGGCTGAATGCCGCCGGGTAAGAGAATTTGCGGTGATTGCAGATGTAATAGCCATTCAGTCCGGTGATGGTCACGTTGAGTCCGTCGAATGGGATGTCGCCCACCACCTGATTGTTATGTCCCGTCCCCAGGGTCCACGACCTGATCTTGTAGTCATTGCCCGACTTTCTCCAGAAGAAGTCCAGTCCCAGCATCGACGTATAGACGCTCATGTCGAGCTCCTTCTTCTTGTTGGCGCTGATATAGGCCAGGTCGATGGTATAGCCCCAGAAAAGCAGACTCCATCCGATATAGGGTCCGACCTTCACCCTGGCCTCCGGCGAGAAGCGGATTTCCTGACCGCTCTTGCTTCGTATGCTGTAGGATTCGAAGCTGTAGGTTGACATGAGGGTTGTGGTGAACTTGTAATGCTGTGGTTCGATGAAGGCCGTGTCCACATTGTTGAATTCCTTCACAATGCCGACAATGCCGTCGAGGGTTTTCCGCATGAGACTTTTCTTTTGCGGAATTGTGTCATTGTCTGCGAAGCAGACCGCCGACCACAGCAGCGCCAAGCCTATCATCCCCAGTCTCAGCATCAGAATTTGCCTAAGATACGGTCGAGCACCCAATTCACGGGTGTTGCGGACACACTTGTACATGTACACACATCCAAGCCCTGAAGGTGCTGGATCACCGATCGGATGATGGGCAGTTGGACATAAGGCGGATTGGGCACGGAGATGCAGTTGTCGCCATCCCCGTTGACCAGCCGTATGGGTTTGTAGTCAAAGACAGAGAAACTGACGATGCCCTTGTCGCCGATCACCTCGATGCAGTCCTCCCGGGCCGCCTCATGGCCTACGAAGCACCATGACCCGCTGCCGGGAAGCCCGTTCTCAAATTTGAAGCAGGCGCTCAGGGTATCTTCCGCCGAATAGAGTCCGCCCCTGTTGGCACAGATGCCCTTGGCATCGACAATCACCCCGAAGAAGTCCTGGAGGAGGTCGAGCTGATGGGGAGCCAGGTCATAGAAATAGCCACCGCCCGAGATCTCCGGCTGCAACCGCCAGGGCAGTTGTCCGGACTTGGCATAGTCGATATCCCGTGGCGGACAGGCGAACCTGACCTGGACGTTGATGATCTTTCCGATCACGCCATTGTTGATGATGTCCTTCACTCGCTGGAAATAGGGAAGGTATCTTCTGTAGTAAGCCACGAAACAGGGGACGCCGGTTTGTTCACTGATACGGTTGATGCGAGCGCAGTCCTCATAGCAGGCGGCGAGCGGTTTCTCCACATAGACAGGCTTGCCCGCCTTCATGGCCATGATGGAATAGATGGCATGGCTTGAGGGAGGCGTAGCCACATAAATGGCGTTGACATCAGGATCGTCGATCAACTGTTGTGCATCTGTGTACCATTTGCGGATGTGGTGCCTTTCCGCGTAGGACCGGGCCCGCCGCTCCGACCGGCTCATCACGGCGACGATGCTGGAGCCTTCCACCTCGGCGAAGGCAGGACCGCTTTTCAGTTCGGTGACCTCACCGCATCCGATAAATCCCCATCTGATATATTTCATTTTCCTATTCGGTTATTGAGCAATGGTCTTCATGCTGTTGATGCGGTCTCATGCTGAACTCGCATCCACAGTATTGCTGATTATAGAAAGCATATTCCCGCAACAACTGGTTGCGCCGCTCATACAAGCCGCCTTTTCTCCAGTTCTGGGCCCAGAAAGTGGTTCCTTCCACCCTGCTCTGCGCCAGCATCCCGGCCTGGGTAATCTGTTCAAGGCTCTTCCATCGGGATGACGCCAGGGTCGTGGTGAAGAATCTGATGCCCCGCTGCCGGGCCACTTTGGCGGCTTCCAGCAGCCGGTATTCGAAACATCTCACGCAGCGCCTCCCCCGTTCGGGTTCCTGCTCCATCCCCGTCATGGTCTCGAGCCAGGCGCTGTGGTCGTAGTCGCCGTCAATCCATTCCACCTGCAGACTGTCAGCATGGCGCTTGCTCTCCTCCTTCCGGATCTCATACTCCTCCCTGGGGTAAATATTGGGGTTGAAATAAAAGATCACCGGGCGCACGCCGTTGGCCAGCATCCATTCCACGATGGCTGACGAACAAGGGGCGCAACAGGCGTGGAGCAAGACCTCGGAGGCACCCTCGGGCACGACGACCGCAGGTTTCTTCTGTGCCATGTCTATTTCACCAGGTATTTGTAGGACCTGCCGTCGGGAAGCCGGACGACATTGACCCCTCTTTCCATCGACCTCATCTCACGGCCGTCAATTCCAAAGACATGCTCCGACGGTGAATCCGCGGCGATGACACTGGGGATGGCATCAGGATCGCTGATCTCGCGTATCCCTGCGAAAAAAGATACCGGCGGCTGCGAGGCAGCAAAGCCCTTCTTGTTGGAATAATAGTCGGTGTGTCCGGGAAGCACATACAGGAGCGTCTGTGCGGCCACATGACCACTCTCATCGTAGAAAGCGTATTCCTGGATGTCGGAGTCCTCCATCTTGTCGGCGAAGAGATAGACCGTACTCAGCGTGCGGCAATAGTCTACGATCAGGTTTCCTATTTTTTGTGTTGATTTTCCAAGAGTGATCTGATAGGTTCCGTTGGCGAAGGCGAAGGCCCCGTCGCCGATCGTCGTCACCTGATCGCCCAGTACAATCAGCGGCAGGTTCTGGACGCCTGCGAAAGCATACGGTCCGATCTCCACCACGCTGTCGGGCATCTTCAATTGGGCCGTCATGGAAGGCACGAAACTCAGCACCTTCTTCTGGTCGCTGTAGAGCAGACCCTGTTCATCAGCAGTGTATCGGGGATTGCCATCGGCTATCTCGAAAGAAGCCAGCGAAGGATGGAGCAGGAAGGCTCCGCCCTCTATATCAGTCAATGTGGAAGGCAGGCGCAACGCCTGAAGGGCGGCCGTGGCCCCATCGGGCATGCCGAAAGCACCAAAGCCCATCCGCGTCAGTCCCTCGTTCAACTGCACGTCGGCCAATGACTTGCAGTTGAAGAAAGCCATGCTGTCAATCAAGGTCACCGTGCCGGGCAGGACAACGCCCTTGAGCAGACCGGCATTGCAGAAAGCCGATTTTGAGATACGGGTGACGCCTTCGGGCACCTCATAGTTTTCCTTCTCATAAGCAGGAGGGAATACCACGAGAGAGTCCATGCCATGGCTGAACATCACCCCTTCGACAGAGGTGTAATAAGGATTGGCTCCACTGACCTCGATAAACGCCAATGAGGGAGAGTTGTAAAAAACGACAGGGTTGAACTCGCGCAAGGATCTGCCCAGTGCCACATAGGAGAGATTGTTGTCATTGAGGAAGATGGAGTTGTCGATATGCGTGATGCTGTCGCTGAGATAAATCACCTGTAGATTCTCCATTTGCTGGAAGACCCCATCCTCCAGTTCGAGGACGGAGTTGGGCACCACCATGGTCTCTATGCTGTCGCATCCGACGAAAGCGCCGTATCCGAGGCGTTCCACCGACTCGGGGATCTCGAGATACCGGAGCTGTTTGCAGTTGGCAAACGCCATGGTGTCGATGTGGTTGATGTTTTCCGGGAGGAAGACCTCTTTGAGATGCTGGCAGTTGTAGAGGTAGAAACTGCAAAACGCATATTCATGAGAGGAGTAATCCACGCCATTGACCGTGAGATAGGCATCTGTTGTCTCTTCCATCGTCGCATCGCTGATATCCAGGATTTCCAGTTTTCCCGGCGTAGGCGTCGAGACATCTTTCACGCCGCACATGTCGCGGATGAACATCATGTCATGCCCGTTGATGGGACCGATCACTTTCATGGAGGCCGTCGTGTATTTGCAGTCCTCTGAGATGCCGTTGACCACCTCTTCCAAAGTGCCGGCAGCGTCCACCTCGACATACAACTCATATTGCGCTTTCAGTTGAATGGATACAAGAGCCAAAACAACTGCTAAAAACCATCTGTTTCTCATTGTCAAATTCTATTAAATCCAATCCTTCGTTTCCTACGGAAACCAAATGCAAAAATAGTGTTTTTTTATGAAAATACAAATGTTAGGGATGAAAATCGTCAAAATTCCCATCCCTATGTGCAATCGCGAAGAAAAAAAGATTGTCTATTCAGCGGAAATGCGGATCTCGGAGGGAGATACGCGCTTTTTGGCATCGCTCACACGGATCGTGATACCACCCTTGGATTTGGCGGCCTGGACGACGAGGACCAGTTGTCCGTGGAAGAGGCGCATGGTGGGTTGGGTGAAGGGTTCCAATGACGTCGCGTCACCATTGCAAGCCGCCTTGAACATGCCCTGTCCCTCGACCTCGAAGGTCAGTTGATGGTCGGCGTCGGGTACCATGTTGCCGTCCTGATCCACCATCGTCACAGTGATGAAGCACAAGTCATTGCCATCCGCAGCAATCCGTTGTCTGTCGGGAGTGAGAACCAAAGCATGAGGTTTTCCAGCCGTTCTGACGACCTTTTCATCAGCTTTCCGGCCATCAGCGTCGTAGGCGACGACCTTGATCTCGCCCGGTTGGTATTTCACCTCATTCCAGCGGAGGCGATACCTGTCGAGGCGTGAGCCCGGGTTCTTGAAGATCCGTCCCTGGCTCTTGCCATTGACGAAGAGTTCCGCGGAGGGATAGTCTGTATAGCAATAGACCGGCGTGACCTTTCCTTCCCTTCCGGGCCAGGTCCAATGCGGCAGGACATGCAAGGTATGGCTCTCTTTGTTCCATTTGCTCCGATAGAGGTAATAGCGGTCCTTGGGGAGTCCGGCCAAGTCGCAGATGCCGAAATAACTGCTGCGCGAGGGCCAGTACTCATCGTAGGGTGTCGGTTCGCCGAGGTAGTCATAGCCTGTCCAGACAAACTCGCCGATCACCCACGGATAGTCATCCTGCATTTTCCAGTCATCGTCGGGCAAGTTGCTCCAAGAGCAATACTCCGTGTCGTAGCTGGAGCACTGGCCATCGTCATAGACGGCATGGTTGGACACTTCGACAGGAAATTTATAGACCCCGCGGGAACTGACCGTGGAAGCCGTTTCCGACCCCAGCAGGAATCCCTGCGGCAACTGTTTGATATTGTTCTCGTATTTGTGGACGCGGTAGTTGAAGCCCGGCACGTCCATCACCTGTGCGAAACCAGATTTGAGCGCAGCCTCCGCCTTGTCCATGCCCTGTGTGACCGGTCTCGAAGGATCGAGGTCATGGCAGATCTGCTGAAGGTGGCGGGAGATCTCCCTGCCCTCCTCGCTCCATTGTTCGGGAATCTCGTTGCCGATGCTCCACATGATGATGGAGGGATGGTTGCGGTGGTTGAGCACGAGATTGGTGATATCGCGGTCGGCCCATTCCTTGAAGAAGCGCGCATATCCGTTCTTGCACTTCGGATAGATCCACATATCGAAACTCTCGGCCATGACCATCATGCCCATCGAGTCGCACACCTCCATCTGCATGGTGGAAGGCATGTTGTGCGCGGTGCGGATGGCATCACATCCCATCTCCTTCATTGTCCGGACCTGCCGGATGAGCGCCGCTTTGTTGACAGCCGCGCCAAGCGGTCCCAAATCATGGTGCAGGCACACGCCTTTGATTTTGCGTGTGACGCCATTCAGTTGGAATCCCTTTTCCTTGTCCACCTGAATCGTGCGGACACCCACTTTGATCTCTTTCCGGTCGATCACTTGCAGGTCACGGTAGAGCGTTGTCTCCAAAGTATATAAATAAGGTGTTTCCGGCGACCAGAGTTTGGCTTTTCTCAGATGGATGCGGTCTTTGAATTTCCCATCCGCATCAAGAGCGGAGTGGCAGGCAGCCACCACACGTCCCTTGTCATCACGAAGGGTGATCTCTGCCGCCACCAATCCCGTGGTATAGTTGCCGACGGCGCCACATTCCACCTCTATCTCCGCGGTGTCGTCATGGATGTCCACCGTCCGGAAATAGGTGGCCCAGTCATTCAGCATTCCCTTGCCTGCCACGATCAGTGTCACGGGCCGGTAAATGCCGCCTCCAGGATACCAGCGGCTGCTCTCCTCCACATTCTGGAGCGTCACGGCTATCCTGTTGTCCCCTTTTCGGAGGAGTCTTGCCACATCCATGCGGAAAGCGTTGTATCCATAAGCCCAACGTCCCGCTATCCTGCCGTTGACATAGACCACAGGCTCGCTCATGGCACCATCGAAGCACAGGAAAGCCGAAGCGGGAACTTCGTCGAGACGGACCGTCGTGCGGTAAAAGCCCTTGCCTATCCATGGCAATGAGCCCGAACGTCCTGACTTCTCGGTCTTTTCCTTTTCTCCATTCTGTTCGATAGCCACAAACTGCAAGTCCCATTTCTTGTCAAAAGGTCCGGCGATGGCCCAGTCATGCGGAACGGTGACGTGTTCCCAGTGGATGCTGTCGCGGGAGAACTCCCACTGGTCGGAGAGATTGATTTCGGTCCTCTGCTGAGCGACGGCAGACAGGGAGAGAAGGGATGCGATGAATAACAGGATTTTTCTCATGTCGGTCTTGAAGTTGTTATAGTGATTGGTTTTTCACTGCAAAAATAGGCAAAAAAAACAAACTAACCGCAAATGAAGTTTAAAAAAAATCGTACCTTTGACAACTGAAACAACGGAAACCCGTCATCGACCAAATCCGTTTGGCATTTTGCTCACTGGTCCGTTCCTTTTGCAACTTTGAATAAATCAACTATTTTGAACCATAAACCATGATGAAAACAACGAGAAAGAGATTTGAAACAGTCATCGCACTCCTGTTGGCTGGCGTGATGACGCTGTCAGCGGCACCGGCCAAATCCCCCAATGGACATCTCACCATGAAACAACAAGGTCAAAGGTTTGTGCTGTCGTATGACGGCCATCCCGTCCTGACCCTGTCTGACGTGGGTGTTGACATGAAGGACGTCGGGAAGGAGAAAGAAGCCCAGCAGGCGCTCACCTTCGTCGGCCGAAGCAAGGCACGTCATCTCAACATCGATTACACCATGATCGGAGGCAAACGACTGCACTGCACCAACCAGTGCAACGAATACCGATACACATTCCGCCATCCTTCGGGAAAAGAGCAAGTGCTCGTCATGAGACTCGCCAATGACGGCATCGCCTTCCGCTACGAAATGGACGGACTCCCGGAATGCCAGCTGGCAGCCGAGCGCACCACCTTCCTCATACCAGAAGGCACACCCCGCTGGGTGCAGCCCTGGACAGACAGTTATGAGGATTTCTTCCCGCTCTCCTTCGACAGCAAGCCAGCCCCGCCCGCCCGGGGCAGGCGGTCCACCAACCGATGGGGCTATCCGGCACTGTTTGACTTCTCCGGCTCTGCCCATGGGGCAGCTGTCTATGCCCTCTTCAGCGAGTCGAACATCGAGTCACGACAGAGCGCATCCTGTCTCTACAACGATGGCGAGGCCTACCGCGTGGTGCCCGACCAAAACAACGTGGTGATCAGCGGTTCCTGGCACACCCCATGGCGCGTGGTCATCATGGGATCACTGGCCGACATCGTGAGTTCCACGCTCATCACGGACATGGCCGAGCCCTGCCAGATCAGCGACACGAGCTGGATCAAGCCCGGTGTGGTGTCATGGGTGTATTGGGCCTACAACCATGGTTCCAACGACTACAACATCATCCGCAAATACGTCGATATGGCAGCAACCCTTCATCTGCCCTATGTGCTCATCGATGCCGAGTGGGACGAGATGCGCGACGGGAAGACCATCGAGGATGCCGTGGCCTATGCCCACCAGCAAGGCGTGAAGCCCCTCATCTGGTATAACTCCTCGGTGGGATGGATCAACGGAGCGCCAGGTCCGAAATTCAAGCTCAACAAGCCGGAAGACCGCGAGCGGGAGTTTGCATGGTGTGAGCGCATCGGCGTGGCCGGTGTGAAGATCGACTTCTTCTCGGGCGACAATGAGATGAACATGCAGTACTGCATCGACCTGCTCGAGAGTGCCGCCCGCCATCATCTGCTCGTCAATTTCCATGGAGCCACCATCCCACGCGGTTGGCAGCGCACATGGCCCAACCTTGTTTCGACAGAAGGCGTCTATGGTGCGGAATGGTATAACAACGTGCCCACCTTCACCCGCAAGGCCGCATCCCACAACTGCATGCTGCCGTTCACCCGCAATGTCATCGGACCGATGGACTACACGCCCTGCGCCTTCAGCGACTCCCAACACCCCCACATCACCACCCATGCCCATGAACTTGCGCTCACCGTGGTCTTTGAATCGACGCTGCAGCATCTCGCCGACCGTCCGGAGAGTTTTCTCGCCCAGCCCGCTGAGGTGCAACAATTCCTCGGCGCACTGCCGACAGCATGGGACGAGACGCGCCTGCTGGCTGGTTACCCCGGACAATACGTGGCCATGGCCCGCCGGAGCGGCAACAAATGGTATGTGGGTATCCTGAATGGCCGCGACAGCGAACACACGATCCATCTCGATTGGAGCAGGCTCGGAAAACCCAAAAACGTCCGTTGCTTCTCCGATTCAGGAGCTGCCGACCATCCGTGGCAAATCAGCGACAGCTCCACCCTGCCCACCTCCGTCAGCCTGCAGCCCAGGGGAGGAATGGTGCTCGTCATGGAGTGAACAATTTTTACATAAAATTATCTTTTGTTCAAACGATTACATAGTTAAAAATGATAAAATTTGTTAATTTTTAGATTGTGTGGGCACACAATTCGGTGCCTTTGAAAAAATCCAAACAAAAGTTTTGAGGGTAAGAAAAATAGGGTTAACTTTGCATCGTTATCCTGAAAACAATCTTTTTACCTTAAAAAAACTAATACCTATTGAAGATTCGAAGCGGTCGCCTGCGAAGGTCATCGCTTTTTTTTATGCCCTATTCCATCAACTTGCGGTAACGGATACGTTTCGGCTCCTCCAGTCCGAGGCGCATGGCTTTGTTGACCTCATATTCTGTATAGTTCCCCTCAAAATAGAAGACATTGCCCTCCCCTTCGAAGGCGAGGATATGGGTACAGATGCGGTCGAGGAACCAACGGTCGTGGCTGATGATTACGGCGCATCCTGCGAAAGCCTCGAGGCCTTCCTCCAGTGCGCGCAACGTGTTGACATCAATGTCGTTGGTCGGCTCATCAAGCAGCAGCACGTTACCCTCCTGCTTCAGGGCGAGAGCCAGCTGTAATCGGTTGCGCTCACCGCCCGACAAGACGGCGCATTTTTTCTCCTGGTCAGCGCCGCTGAAATTGAAGCGTGAGAGATAAGCACGCACATTGACATCCTTTCCACCCATGCGGAGACTTTCGTTTCCGCCGCTCACCACCTGATAGACGGTCTTGGCAGGGTCTATATCCTTGTGCTGCTGGTCCACATAACTGATTTTGACCGTCTCACCGACTTCAAAAGTTCCCTGGTCGGGGGTTTCCAACCCCATGATCAGTCTGAAGAGCGTGGTCTTTCCTGCTCCATTCGGACCGATGACTCCCACGATGCCGTTGGGCGGAAGCATGAAATTCAAGTCAGAGAACAGCAGTTTCTCTCCGAATGACTTTGCCAGATGCTCTGCGTTGATGACTTTGTTGCCCAGACGCGGTCCATTCGGAATGAAAATCTCCAGTTTCTCTTCTTTTTGTTTCTGCTCCTCATTGAGCATCTTGTCATAGGAGTTCAGACGGGCCTTGCCTTTGGCATGTCGTGCTTTCGGTGCCATACGCACCCACTCCAATTCTCTCTCCAGGGTTTTTCGCCGCTTGGAGGCGATTTTCTCCTCCTGTGCAAGCCGCATGCTTTTCTGTTCCAGCCATGAGGAGTAATTCCCCTTCCAGGGAATGCCCTCTCCCCTGTCGAGTTCGAGAATCCATTCCGCCACGTCATCCAGGAAGTAGCGGTCGTGCGTAACGGCGATGACCGTGCCCTCATATTGCTGAAGATGCTGTTCAAGCCAGTCTATGGACTCGGCATCGAGATGGTTGGTCGGCTCGTCAAGCAGCAGCACATCAGGTTTCTGCAACAGCAAGCGGCACAAGGCGACACGTCGGCGCTCTCCTCCGGAAAGGTTTTGCACGCCCCAGTCGCCGGGAGGACAGTTCAGCGCATCCATTGCCCGGTCGAGTTTGGAATCCATATTCCAGGCATCCGTCGAATCGATGATATCCTGGAGTTCGGCCTGTCTCGCCATCAGTTTTTCCATCTTGTCTGGATCCTCATAATACTCAGGAAGTCCAAACTTCACGTTGATGTCATCATACTCAGCAAGTGCGTCATACACATGCTGAACCCCCTCCATCACATTTTCCTTCACGGTCTTGCTTTCATCCAGCGGCGGGTCCTGCGGCAGATAGCCAACGGAATAGCCGGGACTCCATACCACTTTTCCTTGATACTGCTGTTCGATGCCTGCTATGATCTTCATCAGCGTGGATTTTCCGGCACCATTCAAACCGATAATGCCGATCTTCGCACCATAGAAGAAACTGAGATAGATGTTTTTGAGCACCTGTTTTTGATTTTGTTGGATGGTCTTGCTCACTCCCACCATCGAGAAAATCACTTTCTTGTCGTCAACTGTCGCCATAGTATAAAGGTATTGTTTCCGCAAAATTAATAAAAAATCAGATGAAACCCAACCATCTTTGTGGATAATTGGGAATTTTACAGTATATTTGCATAGAAAACCAACCAATTCCATTAAGCCAGATGATCAGCTCCACCAATACCAATGAACTGCAGGACATCCTATCCTACCTTGAGGAGGTGCCGTACGATGTGACCAGAAAAAAACTATACAGTCCGGAAGAACTGTACCAAGGTTATGATCCGGCCATAGCTGGAAGCATCGAGAACTGCTATGACAGTCTTGTCTATCGTCATTACGTCTCAACAGGCAAGCAATCCCAATCTGTCAGAGAGTCGATGGCCCGCGCCATTCATGACCACGGCATGCATACGGCCCTGGACGCATTCTTCAGCCATCATGACCAGCTCCGCTGCATCGGGATCATGGGCGGACATTCGCTGCTGCGCACCGACGAGATGTACCGTATCATCGCGATGCTCAGCAAACGCCTCACGGAATTGGGGTTCTGCATGCTGAGTGGCGGAGGGCCGGGAGCCATGGAGGCCACGCACCTGGGAGCATGGATGGCCGGGAGGAATCAGAAGGAGGTAGATCATGCATTCGAAATCCTGTCAAAAGCCCCGTCTTTCAAAGATAAGGGGTGGATGGATACCGCTTTCATGGTGAGAAACCTCTATCCGCAGCACGAGTATGAAAGCTTAGGCATCCCCACCTGGCTTTACGGGCATGAGCCATCGACCGCTTTCGCCACGCACATCGCCAAATTCTTTGAGAACAGCATTCGTGAGGACAGCATCCTGACACTCGCCTTCGGGGGTATCATCTACGCTCCCGGCAGTGCCGGAACCATGCAGGAGATCTTCCAGGATGCCGTGCAAAACCATTATCTCTCCTATGGATTCTCCAGTCCCATGATTTTCCTGGGCACACAATTCTGGACCGAGGAGATGCCCGTTTATCCTCTTTTGCAGAATCTGATGGAGAGCGGGAGATATAAGAATTTGCTGTTGAGCCTGACCGACAACACCGACGAGATCATTGACGAACTCATCCGGTTCAGGGACAGCCATGGAGAATGAGGAAATGGGAGATTTTGGGAGATTGGGGGGAGGAGTTTAGGAGTTTAGGAGTTTAGGAGTTTAGACAATAGTTATTATTCATCGTCAGTATAGACAATGACTTGCAAGAGTAATGTCTAAACTCCTATTCTACCACACTCCTTTCAACTATAAGTTGAAAAAGAATAACCCTCAGGGAGAGGGATTAGAGTCCGCGGGCTTTCAGCAGAGCTGAGGCATCAGGGGTTTTCATGCCGGTGAAGTCGGTGAACATCTCCATCAATTCCCTGGTATTGCCCCGGCTCAGGATTTTTTGGCGGAAATCCTGGCCGATTTCCGGTTTCAAGGCTCCGTGGTCAGCGAAATAATCGGCGATGTTCACCGCCAGGACCTCCGTCCACAGGTAACTGTAATAGCCTGCCGCATATCCCCCACCCCATACATGGTTGAAATATGACGTGGAGTAGCGTGGCGGGATCTGCGGATCCAACAATCCGACACTCTCCAGCGCTTTTGCCTCGAAGGCAGCAGCCTGTTGGGCTGTCGGTATCTCCTCAGGACTGAGCATGTGCCATGCCATGTCAAGGCATGTGGCGGCCAGGTTCTCTCCCAAGGCATACGCGGAATGGAAGTTGATGGAGTTGAGCATCTTCTCCTTGACATCCTCCGGCATGGAAGCCCTTGTCTCCGTATGTCTGGCAAAATGGTCGAATATCTCAGGGATGGAAGCGAAGGACTCGTTGAACTGAGACGGCATCTCCACGAAATCCCGTGCCACGGCCGTACCACTGAGGGAATTGTATGTACAGTTGGACAGCATCCCATGCAAGGCATGTCCAAACTCGTGGAACAAGGTGCACACCTCATCCCAGGTGATCAGCGACGGTTGTCCCTCAGGAGCTTTCGCATTGTTGCACACATTATAGATCAACGGCAACTGCTGGCGCAGGCCACTCTGTTTCATAAATGAGCTCATCCATGCCCCACCCCTTTTGGTAGGTCTCCGGAAATAATCGCTGTAGAAGAGAGCGAGGGGTTTCCCGTCACGGTCGAACACCTCAAACACCTTCATGTCGGGATGGTAGAGGGGAATGTCCTTCCGTTCCTTGAAAGAGAGTCCATAGACCCTCTGGGCGGCATAGAAGGCCCCATTGGCCTGGACGCTGTCAATATTGAAATAAGGCCGGATTTCCTCATCAGAGAGTTGCAGCATTTCCTCTTTCATCTTGGCTGAGAAATAAAACCTGTCGTAGGGCTGCAACTTGAAATCGCTGCCCATGGTCTTCCGTGCATAAGCCTCGATGTCGCGGGTCTCCTTCTCGGCCTTGGGAAGATAGGAGGCGATCAGTTGCTTGAGAAAGTCATACACCTGTTTCGGATTCTTCGCCATGGTCTTTTCCAGTGAGTACTCCGCATAATTGTCGAATCCCATCAGTCGGGCTTTTTCCGCTCTCAGTTTGGCGATTTCTACCACGATGGGGTAAGTATTGTGTTTCCCGGAACCATCGGCACGATGGATGGAAGCCTCATAGACCCGCCGTCTGAGGTCACGATGATCGAGTTTGCTGAGAAGAGGCTGTTGGGTGGTGTTGATGATGACGATGCAATAAGGAGCCTTTCCCCCTCTGCTTTCGGCATCTTTGCGGCACTGGTTGATGTCCGCCTCGCTGAGTCCGGCCAGTTCCTCTCTGCTGTTGACCCATACGACAGCATCATTGGTCGCCTCAGGCAGCATGTCTCCCCACTGCTGCTGGAGATCAGAGATGCGTGAGTTGATTTGCTTCATCCTGGCCTTTTTCTCCTCAGGCAACAGGGCGCCGGCCCTTGTGAAATACTTATAGGTCTCCTCAAGGAGTTTTTTGTCTTCTCCCTTGAGCGTCCCGTATTCGTTTTCATAAACCGTTTTGATGCGGTTGAAGAGCGCCTGGTTGAAGAGGATCTCATTGCTGAGGTCAGTCAACATGGGAGTGATCTGCTTCTGGATTTCCGACAGTTCGGGTGTCTTGTGTGCCCCTAAGAGGGCATGATAGACACCTTCCACACGGTTGAGCAACGTGTCAGCCTCCTCAAAAGCCAGAATGGTGTTTTTAAACGAGGGTTTTTGAGGATTGTTGACAATACGCTGGATATTGTCACGATTCAATTGGATGGCTTCCTGAAAAGCAGGCAGGAAGTCTGCCGTCTGTATCTTGCTGAAGTCAGGTGCTCCGAAGGGCAGAGTGCTCCTCACCAACAGAGGATTTTCCCGTTTTGTCTGCATGTCTTCTTTCATACTGTTATCCATGTCATTCGCATGGAGCGATGTTGTCATGATCGGCATAGCGACCATCAACCCAATCAATAAAAAGGCTCTCTTCTTCATGGTATGTCAAATAATGATGTTCAAGTTTCGCATTTGCTCAACTATTTGGAGTTTAGGAGCTTCGCTGTTTATCACTTGCAAAAGTACAAAAAAAATCTATGCCCACAAGAAGACAGACATATTTATAAGCCTTTTCTGACAGAAATAAACGTCTATAAGGCTTTTTTTACCCTATTGTCAACCGTTGTCAAGTGTCTCGGACTGCAGACGATGGGATATCTGTAAACATTATCGTTCTACAAAATATTTATGTGACAAAAAATCAACGTTTTTCATCATAAATGTTGTAACTTTGCACCCCAAAGGGTGCATACGGGACTTTGGGGGCATTATGGCGATCATTGCCCCCGTCAGCGGCATCAACAATTTTGTGTTGAACTTCGGCGGCGAGGAAACGGGAATTGGAGAAATCTCAAGCAGCAAACCGCGAACCTCAGTCCCCGCATCGTGGTACACACTCGATGGCCGGAAACTCAACAACAAACCGACCCAGAAGGGCATTTATATCCATAACGGACAAAAGATAGTCATCAAATAATAGGAGAAAAGACAATGAAAAAGACCTATATAAGACCCGAGATCGGGGTGGAAAAAATTGAGCATGGAGAGTCAGATACTTGCTGGCACCAATAATGTGATCACCAACGTCACAGGCGCAGGCTTCGGCTATGGCGGAGGCGGCAGCGGTCTGGCAAGGACCGGTGAAAGCCACCTCTGGGATGATGAGGAAGAAGATTCTGACTGGGACCAGTTGTAAGAAACCATTCTTAGACTCGCAGCACAGCCTCCATGCATTTCGTATGGAGGCTGTGCTTATACCATCCGGATTACAAATAAACAGAGATATAATGAAAAAGAGAACCCTAATCACCGTGCTGCTTTTCATGGCAGCCATCCTGACAACCAACGCCCAGTTCATATTCCGCATCAGCGGCAACGGGTTCGAAAAACCTTCGTACATCTTGGGCACATGTCATGTACTATCCGGTGACCTGCTCGATAGCATCCCCGCCTTTCTGGAAGCTGAGAACCAATGTCAGCAGTTGTTCGTGGAGAGTGACGTTACTGACCCGCAAAACAAAGAAGACAGACGAGCCGAAAGCCAACAGTTAATGTCACTGCCCGACGGCAAGACCATCTCCGACATCTTGGGTGAAGAGAAAATGACCATCCTGCAGGAAAGGATGAAAGAGTCGTGCCACATCAACCTGGCCGATTCCGCTGCACAGAATTACCTGCACTATCAGCCTTTGTTTTTTACATTTTCGCTTAATTTGATAATTCAGATTGAGGCCTTACAGAAGTATCCTGCCATGCGTAACGGCAACATGATGGATGGAGCCTGTATAAAAAGGGCCAAGGCTCGCGGATGGAAAGTCGGGAATCTCGACCAGCTAAAAACATCTGAAGAACTGACAACAATCAAGAAGTCTATGACTCCCATCGACGAGCAGGCCGATACGCTCATGGCATTGCTAAACAACTTCGACGAGCGCAAACAGAAAATACTGAAATATTTCGAAGAGGCACAGAATATGGGCGACTATTGGGCTGCGGGCGACTACGAAGGTTTTGAGCGTTTCATCCAGCCGGAGAACGAGGCAAGCCCTGCCATCTATGCCGAGCGAAACAAGAAATGGATGCCCATCATCATCGAAGCCGTGAAAGAGATGCCTACGCTCTTTGTTTTTGGAGCCGGCCACCTGACAGGCCCGGATGGTGTCGTCCGGATGCTCCGCGACGCAGGATATAAAGTGGAACAGTTGAAGCAGTGACATTTTCTCTCTTTTAGCAAACAAAGAAATCATGTATCAGGGGAACGGGAAATCTGATACGTTTTGAGCCATCTTATGATTATCGGGGATGATCATCGAGGACGGTTCTCAATGATCATTTTTTCGAGAAATGCATTCCATACACCCTCGCGACACCAATATTATTCCCGAAAAATCCAAGTCCATTCATATGGAACTCCTTTGTAATTATGTAAGTCCTTGACAGTCAACGATAATCGAAAATGCTTCATTTTAAACGGTACAAATTTTTATTACCCGATAATGGATTCTCTGGCGTCGCTTTGTTGAATTTTCTGACATTTATGAAGCGGTCGAGAAGCAACAAAGTTTAAGATTTGGTTAAGGTTGTTTAAGCATAGCCTAAGTTTGAAAACTCTGCGAAATCTTGTTTTTTTTTAGCCACTTTTCGCAGAGTCACTTTATAATTGGGGCAATTTTGCCGTTTGCCAAGTCTGGCTGACAACAAAAGCATATTTTGGGGTTTCATTGGTAGCGTGAATAATGGGGTGAAAAGCGTTCTCTTTACCCTATTTTTATGATAAATTAGTTGTAGTTGCAGGAAAAGTTATAACTTTGCATCCAAAGTTTGAAATACACAAGATAATATGGCAAAGATAACGGTACAGAATACGCAGATAACGGTTGTGACTATCAATGAGCGCGATTACATTTCACTCACTGATATGGTTCGTAATATAGAGAATGGACTCGCTCTCATTGAGAAATGGCTGCGCAACAAGAACACCATCGAGTTTCTGGGCATTTGGGAAGAGATGTACAATCCCAATTTTAATTCCCCCGAATTCGAGGGAATTAAAAATTCAGCAGGTCTTAACCGATTCATCCTTTCGGTGAAGCAGTGGGTGGAGAAGACCAACTCACGCGGCATTATAGCAAAGGCTGGGCGCTATGGTGGTACCTACGCCCATAAGGACATCGCCTTTGAATTTGCGACTTGGGTATCACCACAATTCAAGCTCTATCTTATTCAGGAGTTTGAGCGAATGAAGAGCGAAGAGCAGAAGCAGCTCGGATGGTCAGCCAAGCGTGAACTTTCTAAGATTAACTACCGCATCCACACGGATGCCATCAAGCTGAATTTGATTCCAGAAGAGGTAACGGCAGCACAGGCCAGCATCATTTATGCTGAAGAAGCCGATGTGCTCAACGTGGCGATGTTTGGACAGACTGCCAAGCAATGGCGTGAGGCTCATCCTGAATTGAAAGGAAACATCCGTGACTATGCCTCCATCAACGAGCTGATTTGTTTGGCTAATATGGAGAACATCAATGCCGTTCTCATTGATGAGGGAGTGTCACAGGGAGAAAGGCTGATACGGCTTAATCAGATTGCCATCAATCAGATGCGTGTGTTGGAGAACGATGACAATAGAAACTTGTTAAAATGACATAAGTGGGTAGGACATAACAAAGAAATGGCATTGTACCTTTGCACTTGTTTAAAAAAGACACATAATGAATCTGAAATTTACCATAATATCCATCCTGCTCTTTTTCGTAGTGAATGGACTGGCACAAGACATATCTGAAGTACTGAGTGACATGACATTGAAGAAAGCCAGAGTCATGTTCCCATCCATTCTGTCTGATCGAGCCGCCATCAAAGACGATGACACATCTACTTACGACTTCTGCGAAGCCAATGACGATGGAATCATGTTGTATTACCGCTATGTAGAGCAAGATTATTGTGAATTGGTGGCGGGACCAGTAAAATATACCGGTATCGTAAGGGTTCCTTCCTATGTGAGTGAACAGCACCTCCCCGTTGTTGGCGTGGGTGTCTTTGCCTTTCGCGATTGTGTCGGGTTGACAGAGGTATATCTCCCCAACACGATGCTGTATTTGGAGTCTGCCTCGTTCTATTGGAATGAAGATTTGCAGAAAGTAGATGTGGGCGAGAACCTTGTTGCTATAGGCCCTAATGCTTTCGAAGGTTGCCAGAAATTGTCATCCATCAACATACCTCAATCGTTGGAGTATGTCGGCTATGAAGCTTTTTATAATTGTCCCAAAATGGTCACGCCGCTTTACAACGACAAGTATTTTTTCTATTATCCGATGATGAATTATGAGTCACAAGGTCAAACTTATACGATTCCAGATGGCATAGAGGTGATTGGAGAAGGAGCTTTTATTTTCACCTTCTTGGATGAGGTGGTGATTCCCAATACAGTGAAGACCATATCGGAATATGCATTTGATGGCAGCGATATCAAAAGGGTGAATATTCCACATTCGGTGGAAACCATTGGGAATAATGCTTTCGGCCAAACGTACATAGAAGAGATTACCGTACCATCTTCAGTGAAGAACTTCGGCAAAGCGGTGTTCAACACTGGCTGGAACTTGAAGAAGGCAGTACTGGAAAACCCATTGGACAGCATACCAGAAGAAACTTTCTACAACTGTTTTAAGTTGGAGGAGGTGACATATCCAGCATCTGTACATAAATTATGCGACAGGGTCTTTACAAAATGTGAATCTCTACCTAAGTTACCCGACCTTTCCAATATCGACACGCTGGGAGTCGAAATGTTTGCCCATTGTTTTGCGTTGAAATCCATAACACTTCCTCCTTCCATCACCTATATCCCCGACAACACCTTCGAAATGTGCTTAGGTGTTGAGGAAGTGAACTTGCCTGAGGGTCTCGAGAAAATAGGCAATTACGCCTTTTGGCAAAACTCTCAGTTGGAAAGCATTACTATACCATCATCTGTCAAGAGCATAGGGAACTCTGCTTTTGCATTTTCCAAGCGACTGAAAACCATCGTTTTGTCGGATGGTTTGACTTCCATTGGCGAAGACGCTTTTTCGCAGTTGGAAGAGTTGGAGTCCATATCCTTGCCAGAAAGCCTTGAAAGCATCGGAAGGGATGCCTTTTCCTATGGATACAAGTTAAAGGATGTCTATGCACATTGGCAGATCCCCATCCAACTGGAGAGTAACATTTTTGATAGTTACCAACACACATTGGGAATGACCTTACATGTACCTGCTGGAACAACTACACTTTATGCGTCTGCGCCATATTGGTCGGAATTTGAAAACATAGTAGGGGATGCCACTGGTATCATCTACGTTGAAAAAAATGGGATGCCTATGCACAAGTATCGCCCTATAAAGAGACTCGTAGATGGCCAGATCCTTATTGTCGGTGAGGCATCAGGAACAATACTAACAGATGGGAAAAGGATTCCTGAGTAGTTTAATTATCGTAAGCGTCTCGGCGATTACTCATTGCATGGTTCAAGAAAAAGCCTACAGATGTCGGTCTATAGGCTTTTTCTCTGTTTCCACCTGTCAGGAAGCAGGTCCCTGTATTTCTCTAGCAGCGTATTTGGCGGTCATTTTGCGGTTGTGTTGATGATGTCAAGGAAGTATTCGTAGTGGTCCACAAATCACGGGACGGTTTTTGATTTACTACACCATGTCCATATGGAACTCCTTTGTAATTATGTAAGTCTCTGATAATCAATGGTGATTAAAAATACCCCATTTTAAACGGTACAATTTTTTATATCCCGATAATGGATTCTTTGTAGTCTCCTTGTTGTATTTTTTGACAGTTATAAAGCGGTCGATGGGCAACAAAGTTTAAGATTTGGTTAAGATTATTTAACCATCTTGACTGACAGCTGACAGCAATAGTGCTTACGAACTCTTCCGGGACACCTCAATTATATTGTCCCATGAGTATTTTAACCACACTCAGATGCACCACACTCAGATGTACCTGTCAAGAGCCAAATAAAGAAACTCTTTTGCTGGGAAAGATGATT
>CACYQD010000011.1 GCA_902776475.1 uncultured Prevotellaceae bacterium
AACACTCAAATTTTTAATAATCTTTATAACATACTGATATACAGTATTCTATGTGTGTTTTCTAAAAATCTTAGAAATTCATAATGACGGTTCGAGTCCCACCGGGCACCCATAGAGTAAGTGGCTGATTTTCAGTCACTTATTTTATTTGCTTAATCTCACACTCTATTTCTTGCTACATTTTTGCTACATTTTTGATTTTGAGGTATAAAAAACATTGCTTATCTTTGTGCAGTACTAAACGACAAAATTCTTGAAATCATGGCAACATTTTTTATTAGGACAACAAAGAAAAGAGGCACGGCAAAACTCTATATCCGGGTTAACCGTCCTGCCTTAAAAATTTCATGGTGGGTTTGTTCAGGAATAGAGGTAGATGTCGAAACGTGGACGAAAGCGGAGCGCAGCACCAAGGCGATGCGTGAGTATTTCTCCACCGATGAGGGAAAGCGTGTCCAGAGTGACATGAGTAAAGTCGAAGGTTTGATCGATGAACTTTTCGAGAACAAAACTCTTTCGACCAACAGCGACAAACCCATCTTGGAGCGTGCAATCAAGGACATAAGCAATGCTGATGCCATTGCCGCTATGGAAGAGGTCAAGCGTCTGGAGCATGAGGCCGAAGAGCAAAAAAAGAGGGTCATCGTTAACTACTACGAAGATTTCATTGCAGGAATGAAAGACGGTTCAGTTAGGCAGAAAAGAGGAAAGACGTACACGTCAGGGAGTATAAGAGTTTGGGAAGATTTCGGGCGATTCCTGAAAGAGTACACTCCAGCCGACATGACATTTGATGAAATCACCAAGCGTTTTGCAGACGGATTCATCACGTTCTTGGAGAAGAAAGGGTTGATGGCGAAATCCGTAAACAAACAAGTACTTTGCTTTCGCAGGCTATGTAATGCCGCTGCCTTGGACGAGTGCAATAAGAACTTAGCGAGCGTAAAAGTTTGGGTGGAGAAATCCATCAAGGATGATGAAAAAATGGCCGCTGTGGCTCTCAGTGAAGCAGAGGTTGATGCGCTCTACTACATGCCGCTGGATGGCGTTAGAGAGCAAGTAAGAGACGTTTTCATGCTTGGTTTTTTCTCGGCTCAGAGGGTCAGCGACTACAGTCATTTTAAGAGAGAAAATTTCAAAGTCACTCCAAACGGGACACCCGTTATCGTATTCCGTCAGGTGAAAACGGGTCAAGATGTCATCGTACCGATTCTTGACGAACGTGTGTTCGAATTGTGTGCGAAGTACGAGTACGATTTTCCAACGCTCGACCGCCGGACGATAAACAGATACATCAAGGAGATTGCTCGATCATTGTCTGAAAGTGTTCCATCGCTAAGGGAGCAATATTTCACGCAACTGACAATGATAGAGAGAAGGAAAGAGACTTTGTATCTGGAATGGTCGAAAAAACTCTCCAAGGGTGGAAAACTCAACGCAGAGGATATGAAACGATTCAGAGCGATGCAGGAATATGCCAAGGAGCATGATAGCGGCGAGAATGCACTCTACAAAAGGGACACGTCAGGCCGTGTAATAAAAGCCAAGTGGGAGTTAATCTCCACCCATACTTGCAGACGTAGCGCAATTACGCAGATGTACGACAGCCATCTCTATGATGTGCGTGACATGATGTCTATTTCTGGCCATACGACCTTAACGAACTTTGAAACCTACATTAAGCGTGGGAGCATGGAACAAGCCGACCGTATTTCACGCATTGCAAAGAAAGCGAGGAAAGCGAAGGAAATCAGGTTGAAAAAAGAGGCATAGCACATTACACGTCTTGTTTGTTTAATCGGGCGAGTTTTTGTCCGATTTTTTTATTTATAGATGCCGTGTAAAGGTTTTGCATTGTGTTGCAAAGTGTTGCAAAGTGAAACATTTTCATTATAAACATGTAAAATATTAATCATTGATTTGTTTAACTACTGTGCGAAATTACACAAATTTTTGTTTAAGCGAAATTACATATTTTCAATGATTTACATTAATTTTTTGCGTTTTTTCTTGCTTTTCTCCGATTAAGATATTATATTTGCATTGTCAAATATTTTTCAGCATGGAGAATAAAAAATATCTTAACACACGGGAAGCCTCCGAGTTTCTTAACATGAGTCGAAGTCACCTGTACTTACTGACACGTCGAGGAGTGATTCCAAGTTTGCGACCCTATGGGAGTAAACTTTTGTACGACAAGGATGAGTTAACGAAATGGATGTCAGTAAGATGAAAGACGTGAACGAAATTTTCTACGCACTAATGCCGAATGTGGAAGCATGGCTACGAGGCGTAGTGAGCGACGAAGTCCTGAAGGCATTGGAAGCCGAACAGGCCAAGAAACGACCGCCAAGGACGTACACACGGCGTGAGGTTGCGGCGATGGCGCACATTAGTTTGCCGACGCTATGGTCGAAGATGAAAGCAGGGAAGATCATTCCCCTAAAGAGCAGCGGGAGGCGAGTGCTCTTCTCTGAGGATGAAGTCAGGAGGTTTTTAAAGGAGGGGTAATAAATGGACACAAAAAAAGCGGCCGAAGCCGCAACTACAAAAGACACGGCAAAATTACTAAAATTTGACGATTTAATCAAGGAAATATCTGAAAAAGATGGCCTGTGTTTTCCCGTCAAATTTCAGAGCGACCCTGCCAAGGATTTCGCCGAGGAAGCGGAGGAGATGTCTGAGAGAAAAATCCCGAAGGATGAGTGGGGGTTTGTGTCAGCTGCCAACCTTCTTTCTCGTGAAATCGCTCGTATTCCTACGCTCTACGACCCCATTTTCCCCCGTGTGGGGCTTGCTGTGCTCGCTGGCGAGAGCGATGCAGGTAAGTCCATGCTCCTGCGCCAAATGGCAATTTGCGTGGCTACGGGGAGGCCGTTTCTCGGTATGGACTTCGGAGGTCGGCACAGGTCAGCACTATACGTCAGCAGCGAGGATGGGGAGGATTCCACCGAGGCCATTCTCCCGAAGAATAACGTGTACTTTTGTGACGATGAAAGAGACTGGGAGAATCTTCGCTTCTTATTCGAGGAAGAGGATATTCGTAAAAAAATAGATGGCAGACTCGCACGTCATCCCGCCGACCTTGTCATCATCGATGCGATGGGTAATTTCTTCGAAGGGAAAGACCTCAACAGCAGCGCTCAGGTGCAGCAATTCTACAAGCCATACAAGGCACTGGCCGAAAAACATAAATGCCTGATAGTTTTTCTCCACCACGTCGGCAAAGGCCGTGAGGGAAACACACCTACAAAAAACGCTCTTGTAGGTAGCCAAAGTATTGAGGCTGGTGTGCGTGTCGTACTTTTACTCGTTAAAGAAAAAACCGACCCCAACATAAGACACCTGTGTATCGTAAAACACAACTATCTTCCCTCAGACTACAAGCGTGAATCCATCGTGCTGAGATTCGACTCTGAGACGTACACCTTCAAGGTGACAGGCGGACACGTCCCATTTGATTTGCTGGGCGAAGAATCTGGGGGGAAAAGGAAGAAGTGTGTGTGCGATTTCGGAAGCGATAGGGACTACATAAAGTATTTCGGGGAAATCCTAAAGGGGAAGAAACTCTCTCGTACCAAACTAATGAGGGAGGTTAAGAAGAATTTCGGGTGCAGTCAGGATTACGCCTATATGATAATAGATTCCTACAACGGTGTCTGCCTTAAAGAGACAACGAAAGGTAGAAGTCAGTATTATACTTTTATACCTAATACCTAATAAGTACAGGTATAAGGTACAAGGAAAGAAACAAATATACCTCAAATCACCTCTCTCCCTTTAGGGAGAGGTATTTAGGTATATCTTTCCCTTTATGAATTTGAAATCAAAAAAAAATGAGTACAGGTATTTTTGAGAGGACAATTTCCTTCTGGACTTCTACGAAAAGAAGTTCACGAAATAGGTCTGAGACAACCGTCGGACAATTCCTCGCTGAGGGTGAGAAACACAAGGGCACTATAACACAACTAAGGAAACTCTACGAGAACGCAACAACCTTCTACCGTCAAGACGAAGGTCAGAGCAAACGGCTCTTTGAGGAGTACAAAAGGGAAAAACAACAACTTCTACCGCTTGCATCAATTAGCGGCAACTTCGCAGAGGGTGGCAGACTTGAAAATCTGATAGAGCCGTCAAATCTGGCTTGTCTGGATATCGATGCAACCAAGCCGCATGATGCAGCAGAGAAACGAGCCAAGGGAGAACGAGTACCAAACGAACACGTAACCGATTGGGAGGAACTTAAACGGCAAATCTCCCGTATTCCATTTGTGGCATATTGTGCGCTAAGCGTTAGCGGCTACGGCTTGTATTTGATTATTCCGATTAAGAGTGCGGAGAACTATCTCGAACACTGGTGCGCTCTCGAATATCTTTTCATGAAGCACTACGGCCTGACCATCGACCCCAACACGAAGGACATGAGCCGTGCAAGATTCGTGTCCTACGACCCTGACCCGTACGTGAACCCCAATGCGAGGGTATTTTCAGCAATCGTGAAAGAGGAGAAACCCGATGTGACACCTCTCCCCACTCCGAAGATGACCTGTAACTATTCCGACAAGTGGAGCGACTTCGACAAGGCAGCGGCGTGCGTGGATGAGATTTGCAAAAGAGGACTAAATGTGTCCCATGAGCAAGATGATTGGGTGCGATGGGGATATGCGCTCAGTGAGATGGGAGAAGCCGGACGTCCCCTCTTCCATCGTATCAGTTCTCTTTCGTCTAAGTACGACCACGCAGTGAACGATGAGAAATACGACTACCTTATGAGGACTCGTAACGGCGAAATCGGACTTGGTGCTTTCTTCGAGTACTGCAAGGAACACAGCATATCATTCGCCGACACCATCAAGCGAAAATGCAAGCAGGAAGCCGTAAATGTAACGCCCAATCCACAACAGCGACTTGAAACCCTGAGGGCAAACTATCCTTCCGTTTCCCTGCTTGCCGACAAACTCAAACTGGAGGTTGGCAGCGATGGCGATGATACTCCAACGCTTGCCGATAATCCGACACTCGCAAAGGAATGGTTAAACAGTTCAGACCCTATACAGAGAATGAAGGCCACAATGTTCTGGAGTACATATAACGCCGCTATGGAGTGCGTCGCTAAAGAGCGTGACTGAAAACAATGCGAAAACAGCGAGAAAACCGAAACGGTAAAGATTCTTTACAAAGCGCATGGCATGAGAGTTTTGGAATTGTGCAGATTGTAAAAACTTTTTATTTTCCGCACACTTCCTTTAGATTTATACCAATCTGTCAACTTTTTTCATTTGCACCAATTTAGTCATATCTTATTGACATTCAGCGTATTAGGTTCTACTTATCATAATGGTCATTATATTAAAAAAAAGTATAAGTTGTTTGTTTTCAACTGGTTACGCGGTTAATATTTCATTTTACAGGATCAGCGTGTAAAGATTTTTCCTTTGCACACTGATTGTTAAGTGTAATTATTACACTTATGATTTTTTCCTGACAAATGCCCGAAAGCAGAAAGATGTGGTTTATACTTCGTATAAACTGTGTGTTTGTTCTGAGTAAGAAAACGACTGTTACATCATCCATGTGCCGCAGATTCTTTCGGATATTCCCATCATTCAGGCGAGAACCGTCATACAAGCCATTTTCAGGCCGCATGTCACATTGTATCGGCTTGGACGATAAGTTATGCCGTTTTGCAGTTATCGTTGAATCTGAGGCGATTCTATGGCCTATAGCGAATATTTTCTTCAATGTGTCTGAATAATTCGCAGAAGACCCCTGCACCCCCCCCTATGAGCATGGATAACGAGCGTAGTGCCCTGCCACCGAGATTTTTCAATTTTTCGTTTTTATTGTTCCGTTTGTCGGGAATGTTGCCGAGTTGCGATAATACATTATTCCGAGTTGTTTTTTCTTTGGGTTAATATCCGTATCACCGACCGCCGCAACGTCAACCATGAGGGCACAATGAGTTAAGTATTTGCTTAATTTGCCATGTTGGGATGGCATTTGTGTAGATGGGAATTTCTGCTTAAATTTGCGGTACACTAACCAGAAAAATGTCAAAACATGGAATCAAAAAAAGAAACATTGAAAGACTTACTTCAATGGGAATCTGTCAACATCACAGACCATTTTGGGAGCATCATCGACGCTATGGCGGAGGTGGGTTATCTCATCCAGTGCATGAAGAATGGAATAAAACGGACTGATACTGAATTGCTGGAGTCACAATCCATCATCACCGAACCGTTAATCTTCTATCGACAATTACTTGAACAAATAAACCTCAAACAAAAAGAACTATGAACAGACTTTATCAAGAAGCGTTAAACGCATTAATCAAGCATCATCGCAGGCATCCGAACGTTGTGGACTGTAACGGACGATATTTAGGTGAAAGACAATGGGTCGAACCATCCGAAACGCTATCCAGCATTACGTGGAAATATGTCTATTTAAACAACATTAACGGACTGATAGCGAAGTACGACATACGAAAACAACGCATAGTAGAGTAGATAAATATAGAAGCACTACCAATTTACAGCATCATTGGCACTCTCATTTTGGGAGTGCTTTTTGTTTCCCGATTTGAAAAAAAATCCGAAAAAACTTGCATGTAAAATATTTTTACCATATCTTTGCGGTGTAAAATATTTTTACCTATGCAAGAAAAAGAATTTCCCAAGACAATCGTCATCCCAGACGAGAAAGACAACGAAGCCACTGCCATAAGACGTACAATCCGAATTGCTCAGGATTCGTTTGCGACGCTGCGTGACGATGAGCGGTTTGTCATGCCCGACAAATTGAGTCAACTCACGGTCGAGTATTGTCATCGTTTCTACGCTCCCATCCGTGAGAAAATTGCCGAAATGATTGTCAACGAGGACGACCCAGCCGAGGTGCAGCGGAAACGGAAACTCGCCGAAAAAACTGAGCGCCGACAATCGGCCACAACAAAGGCAATTAACTTGATTAGAGCGGCATTGGACTCGCCAGATTTGATGATGAGGTATGACCCCATTTGTCGAAACGTTACACCGTCTTGCGTCATTGATGAGGTTGCAGCGAGACGTATGGAGCGTCCTGTTCCGGCCGAGGCTGAAACTCACTGGGAACTGTTGCAAGCGACTAAAAAAGCGTACAACGAGTTACGAGATTGGGAGCGAAATCACCATTTACACAAAACGCCGCTAAAGGTTTTATTTAGTATGGGCTTGGAGCGATTTTGCGGCGCATGGTCAACAAGAGAAAACATCATTCCCACCGACGAGAACCCCACCGCCAAGGCCATGAGGGAAGCCGTAGAGAAAACAATTTTGTAAAATATAAATCAAAAGAATTATGCAAGAATTAGTTGAAATTTTGCAAGGAATGGCGCATGACATTGCCGACTTGCAATCGTGGCGAGATGCCCACGACCAAAGAATCAAGAAAGAACAGGAAGAGCAGAGCGACACCATGAAGATGTTTAACGAATACATCACCGAGCGCAGGAAAAAGGAAACTAAGGAACAAAGCGACCTCCAAAAACTGCGTGAGATGATGATGTGAGGAAGACCCTTGCGAAATGATTCTTGAATCATTGACCCACCTGCTTGAACTCTCCCTCTCCATCGGGCAGGTGGGTTTTCAAACCAAAGAAGAAAATGATTTGCAGAAACCGACTAATTAACAAAAACAGCGAGGAAATCAGGCTTAACGTCTCATTTTCCGTCGTGGACGTGCGGCAATCCTTGAAGCGGTATTTCGCATTACTCGCCGATTCTTGCAGTACATCATTTGCATTGAATTTCGGTAGCGGAGAGCCCGATTTATTTCACTACCTTAGCCGTGACCTTTTCAATGGCTACCCGAAGGATTTGCAGCAACAACTATGCCGCTGGGCGGTAACGCTCGCAGAGAAACACGGATTAATTTTCAAGGGAACTGGAGATGATTGCTTCTACCTATCTCCAGAACTCCGACGAAAAGCAGGGAGACCGAAAAACGAGAGTGAGGAAACGTAACATCACTACACTCATGTTGCTGTGATTAGACCAAAATAGTCTTTCATCCGTTCAAGAATTATGTCGGCCGCTTTTGTCCGTGAGGATTTAAGCGGTTTTTCTTGCTACATTTTTGCTACACTTTGCTACATTTTTGCTACATTTTGTCTTAATTTTGTTTGCATGATTTTTAGTCAATAAAATTAAAATACTTTCATAAATCGTTGTTTTCCAGTATGTTCTAAGATTAAGCAAGGTTAATTAAAGTTAAACTAAGCAGAGCGAGTCCCACCGGGCACCCTGAAGAGTGAAGTCCTGAAACTGAATTGTTTCAGGACTTCACTCTTTTTTATACATATCGAATGATTCCAAATGCTTCCCTGGCGGCATGACAATCCGTTACTAACTAAAAAAGTAGGTTAAAGAATCCAAAGGCGGGGTGGATGGCATGCAATATTTTGCAAGAAACGTTGTCTTTTATATAACTTGGAATGAAACGACACCCAATGACATGGAACAGAAATTCAGCGTAAATCGCATTGACCTACAAGAGTTGTACGACTTCTGCGAGCAGGAGGGCGAGGCCGTCAGTTATCAGAAAGGCGAACGGATGGAAGACGAGGGCGAACCGTCAAGGTGGTTCGGGTTCGTGACGAGGGGATGCTTCAAGTATGTGACACAAGGCATCAGTGACGGCAAGGACCACATCACATGGTTTTCTTTCGAGGGCGAGTATGTGGGCGACTATCCCTCCTGTCTCTATGGCGCCCCATCGCAAACCACGATCGAAGCCATGATGCCCAGCCTCGTGCTCAGGGTGAGTGGTGAACAACTGATGCAGCTGTTCAACCAAAATAGTCAGTCCATGAAACTTCGCAGTATCATCGGGGAACATCTGCTCACTCAAGCACGCGCCCGCTATCTGGATTTCCACCGCGCCACGCCCCGTGAACGTTATGACCTTTTGCTCCGCCGTTGTCCCGGTATCGTGGAGCACCTGCCCCTGCATGCGATCGCCTCTTTTCTCAACCTGACTCCACAACAGTTATCGCGCATCCGAAGGGCTATCACATTCGAAGAATGAAAGCATAAAAAAGGATTAAAACTCTGAACATTTGTTCAGACTTTCACCCTCGGCATCCACTTTCTGGGCTTTGTCGAGGGCTTTTCGTTATATTTGTCGTTACTTTGCCAATCATTTATTACTTTACCTTTTTCGACCAAAAAGTCGGATACCTATGAGCAGAATCACTCATTGGTAACCCCCAGAAATGGTCTATTGGTATTTGATGACACCGTTAAACTCTCTCACTAACGTTTCATCATGGAGCGGCTTCGACGAGATGTCGAGGCTGCTTTTTCTTGCAGTTTTACTATTGCTCTCGCTGTCAACATGGACACAAACAGACACGATGCGGCCTCTACCACAACAACCAGCAAGCCATCATCACCATAAATATATCACCCTCTTAAAAGTGGCCTCAAAAAAATTTGCGGAATAAGACCAAAACCATTATCTTTGTTTTCTACAAATCATTATACCACCGAAACCATAAAGGAAATGAAGAAATTCTTTTGTATGGCTATTGCTTTTATCAGCTTCAGCTGCAGCATCCAAGCACAAGGAGATGTGCCCTTAGATGAAGAAGCCATGTATTTTGACATTGACGACATGCCCAATGCCGTCATTTGGCTGCCAGCTCCACCCGACACCACATCAACGAAGTTTGTCTATGACATCACACAATATATGTGGGGCAAGACGCAGCGACTGGATTCCATCCGTGCCCAACAAGCCATCGACAATGCCGTAGAGGAAATCGACCAGATGGCAGAACAATTCAGCGTACCTTTCGGTATGGAAATAACAAAGGAAAAGACACCTGCCATCTTCAAAGTGCTCTACCGAGGTGTGCTCACCACACGTCTTTGTGCCACAAAACCCAAGACCGAATATCAGCGGATGCGCCCTTATACCCGTTTCAACGAGACAACACTTCTTCCAGAGGGAGAAGAACGACTTCGGTTGAACGGTTCCTATCCTTCAGGCCACACCGTGCGTGGATGGGCCATGGCCCTGCTGCTCTGTGAAATCAATCCTGCAGCCCAAGACGATTTGCTGAAACTGGGTTATGAGTGGGGGCAAAGCCGTGTCATTGCAGGCTATCACTGGCAAAGTGACGTGGATGCCTCACGCCTCGTTGCCGCAGCTGGATATGCACGTCTGCACACCAATGAGGAATTTCTTGCCGACATCGCAGCCGCCCGTCAAGAGTTTGCCCAACTGAAAGGAGGTCAGGCGTCGGTCCCTTCTGCCATGACCACCACCAGCACCAATACCGCAGACATCTACAATATCCAAGGGCAACAACTCAATAAAAAACCTGACAGGGGCGTTTTCATCCAGAGCGGCCGGAAGTATGCCGGGAAATAACTCCCGATTGTAAAACTCCAGAACCAGCATTCTGCCCAGCCAAGGGCGATTCGTCCTACTCTCTATCATTCATCCTTCTCACCTTGGTTGGTGAAAAGGATGAACACTTTTTTTTGAGCCAATCCTAAAAAAAGTACTATTCCGCTTTACATTTAGTCCCTCTGAAATGTATTATCAATAAAGAGACGTCGAAACTCCCGGAAAAGGGACTGGCGTTAGCCAACAAATCATCATGACGAAAAACGACATCGAGATATTGTTCAAGAAGCACTATATGCGCATGTACCGTCTTGCAGCATCCATCCTCTACGATGAGGATGAGAGCAAGGACGTGGTGAGCGAGGTCTTCTCACGTTTGATGGCCAGCGGCACCGTGCTTCGACAAGATACGGCGGAGGCTTATCTGTTGAGTGGCGTACGAAACCAGTGCCGCAACGTGATAGAACGGAAGAAGACACGCGAGCGGTTTGTGCGTTTACTCTCCGATGCCGCCACAGAACCTACGGTGATAGACGGTGAACAGCTGCGTATGAAGGAACTGATGCAATATGTAGAAAAACGATTTTCTCCGATGAGTCAACAGATTTTCCGACTGCGCTACCTGCGAGAAATGACCTGTCAGGAAGTTGCCGACACGTTAGGCATCAGCCGACAGACCGTACATCACCATCTGCGAGAGTCGATAGAAGAAATCAGATCTTATATGAAATCAATACAGTAAGCCTTATGATGACAGAGAGACAACTTATAGAGCGGTTTCTGAAGCTGCAGGAGCATCCCGAGCTGATGAACGACGAACAGTTGCAGCAGGCACTTGACGACCCCGAGATGCGTGAACTGGTGGAACAGGTGGCACTCGTCAAGAGAACTTTCAAAAATGAAGAGCTGCAAGAGCGGGTGTGTGACATCGATGAGGAGTGGAGGAAGTTCGCCGTCAAACACTTCGATGAAGGAAACGCCACGAGAACCGACATGTCATCGTCAATGTCCCAATCTGTCAACGGGGACAGCAGCCAGAACAGAAACCATCAACTCAGAAAGATTGCCGCTTCTTTCATCGGTCTGTTGGTTGTTTCGAGCATCGCTTTTGCCGCCATCCAAATCGTACGCCATCATGGTGGAGGGGATTTGAAATCCCCAACCCAGGAAATGCGGATCTCAAATCCGCATCAACAAACGGCGCCATCAGACACTGATGAACCAGACACAACCATCACCATGGCACAGGATGCCATCCTGCAGCCTGTAGTCTTTGACAATGTGCGGCTTGACGAGATGTTGCCGCAGATCGCCTCTTATTATCACACGGAGGTATCGTTTCAAAATGAAACTGCACGGGAACTGCGTTTCCACTTCGTTTGGAAACATGAGGAAGGTCTCAAACATACCATAGAAAAGTTGAACCGATTTGAGAGTCTGTCTGTCAGACTCGAAGAAGGCGACGGTGAGCACCAATCGACCAAAATCATCGTAGAATAGGCCATGAAAAGGATATTGTTGATACATCTATTTCTATGCGCTATTGTCTCCATGCAAGCCCAGCGCATCACCAGAGCATACAACAATGTGTCATTCAGCGATGCCCTGCGGCAAATGAACGACGAGGCAGGTGACTACGAGATCAATTTCCTCTACAATGAGCTGGAGGACTTCCGTATCACGACCAACGTGCACCGAAAGGCCGTCCCCGACGCCATCCGCCAAATGATAGGTTTCTATCCTATCCGCATGACCGTGGATGGAAACGAAATCACCGTGGAGTGCATTCAGAAGACAGGAAACCGCTACAAAGGCATCGTCGTCGATGAGGCCGGCCAGCCCATGGCGTATGCCAACATCGTCCTGCTTTCACCCCAAGACTCTACGTTGTACGCTGGCGGGGTGACAAACGAAAGTGGTCTCTTCGTCATCCCCTGTGAAGAGAAAGCCGTTCTCGCACGCATTTCCTTTGTCGGCTATAAAACCGTGGACAAGTATTGCCAAAGCACGGAAATCGGAAAGATAAAAATGCAACCAGAAACCCATACCATCAACGGAGCGGTAGTGACAGGCGAGCGTCCCAAGGTTCAGCTGAAAGGCAATTCCTTGGTTATGAACGTGGAGGGCACGGTGATGGAGCGGATGGGCACAGCAGAGGATGTGCTCTCCCGAGTTCCGATGATCTCGAAGAAAGGAGAAGCCTATGAGATTTTGGGAAAGGGCATTCCTCTGATTTACCTGAACAACCGCAAGTTGACCGACTTGAATGAACTGCGAAACATCCAGTCTGACTTCATCCGCAACGTGGAGGTTATTCAGAATCCCGGTGCCCGTTATGACGCAACCGTCAATGCCGTCATCATCATCCATACCAAGCGTGCAGCAGGAGAAGGTCTGGGTGTGGAACTGACCTCATGGAGCCGCAAGGGTCACGGCTACGCCAACAACGAGCGCGTCAACCTGACGTATCGTACAGGAGGTCTGGAATTTTTTGTCAATCTTTTCGGTGCATACAACAAGTACTGGAGGCGCTGCGAATTCCAACAGACCGTTTTTGCAGACACCTTGTGGATCATCAATAATAAAGAGAAAAACGCAAGGCAAAATCCTTTCTTTGAAGGACGTATGGGATTCAACTATCAGTTGGATGACAAAAACTCTTTTGGCGGATTCTATCAGAGCACTTATGACTACGTGAAAAGGTATGCTGAGTATGACGACGGTCTGCAAGCCGATGGCATCTACTACGACCATTTGCAGAACAGCAGTGTAAGACGTAACACAAACGCACCCAATCATCAGGTAAATCTCTACTACACGGGAAAGGTCGGGCGGTTTGGCTTAGACTTCAACACAGATTATAGTTTCCGAAAACAATTGGGGCGTAACCATCAGCAAGAATTGAGCGCTGAGTATGAAAACCGTGATGTCAACACCGAGAGCGTGACACGCAGCAATCTATTGGCGGAAAAGCTCATTGTGAGTCATCCCTTGTGGAAAGGGCAGGTGGAGGTGGGCGAGGAATATACTAACACCCGTTGGCGCAGCCAATTCGAAAACCCGGAAGGCTTTATTTCCAACAGCAACAACGAGCAGCATGAGAACAATATAGCGCCGTTTGTGGAACTGCGACAACAATTGGCTCGTGTCCAACTATCCGTTGGCCTGCGTTACGAGCATGTGGAATCGGAATATTTTGTGAGTGGTGTTCGCCGCGATGAACAATGTCGCACTTACGATGATTTCTTCCCTTCCATTTCTGCATCTGGAAAGTTGAAGGATGTACAACTATCCGCCAGTTATTCCAAGCGTTCCACACGTCCATCCTACTGGCAGTTGAGCAGCGACGTCACCTACGAGAACCGTCTCAACCAACAAACGGGAAACCCCTACCTGAAGCCCATCAAATATCACAACCTGAATGCGACAGTGATGTGGAAATGGCTCTACCTGACAACAAACTTCTCACATTGTGTCGACCCTATCCTACACACGGTGGAAAGCATGGAAGAGGACTCGAAAGTCAATCTTGTGACATACAAGAACTATGACCATGCCGACTGGCTCACCGTAACGCTGGGGGCACAGAAGAACATCAAATTAGGGCAGGCCACATGGACACCGCAATACAACATCATGTTGATGAAATCCTGGTTCAAGTCAACGTTCTTAGACAAACAGAAAAGATTCAACCATCCGATAATGTCCTTGCAATTAGGCAATATCCTTACCTTGTCTCACGACTGGCTGATTCAGGCTGACTTCAATATGAACACTCACGGCCATCAGCAGAACGCTTGGTTTGACTGCACCAACGCGATACTCTCGCTAAGCATCAGCAAGGACTTTTACAAGCGCCGCCTAAACGTCAAACTGACAGGCTACGACCTCTTCAATGGCGGCATCAACCGCTTCACGCTCTACAGCAACCGCATGATGTTCCGAAAGATGGAAGACAACGACTCCCGCTGCATCCAACTCTCCCTGCGCTACCGCTTCAATGTCACCCCGTCGAAGTACAAGGGCACGGGTGCTGGCAATGCGGAAAAGAACAGACTCTAACCCAAAATGGCGCTCTGACGACATCTCTCCCATACCTGCTTCATCATCAAGGAAAGGAATTGCCTGTCGCAGAACGCCATTTCCCTCCATACGCTCGGAAGCCTGAAAGCTGAAAAGCAGCTCCATGTTCACCACACCAATGCATCCATGGCCTGATTGTGACGCGGATGATCCTGCATGACTGCAGCATAAATCTGTGTTTTTTTACAGAGGCAGGCTTGTGTGTGAAAATAATTATGTATATTTGCAAAGAAGAAACATGAAAAAACGCATTTTCCATGATAGATTTGGTGCTTTCGGGCATCTATCTGGATGTAGGACACGATCATTGTCCCATACACCATAAGTTTAACCAGGTCAAGAACAGCTTACTTCCAACTGATCCAGCCCAGCTGTTCAATTACCGTTAACAAGGAAAGGATATGGAAAAGATGACATTAACAAAAGTTGCGCTGCGCTACCGCGCATTGTATCTGCCCGTCAATCCCCAGGACATCGACCTCACTTCGGAAGCCACGGCACCAGTGATGGCCTTTGTAAGACGACTGAAGGAAAACGGTTTCTGTTTGAGCGAGCCCCTACTCCACGCCCTGAATGCCGTGACGCCTGACACGTTGGCAGACATCACGTCCTGCATCAAGGAAGTGATGGGAGTGGACCTCAACTGGGCGCCCCTTGTCAAAGGCTGGGACACCCCGACCGGCGAGACGCTTGCCGACCATCTCATCACCCTCGTCGCCAATATCTTCGGCGAAGAAGCAGGATTCAAGGGAGAACGGTTGCCATGCGGTCATCTCATTCCAGAAGGGACATTCCCCTTGGAGCGCTACAATGGTTGTCCGTTTTGCGGTACTCCGTTCCACACCGCCAATTATGTCTATCAAGGTCAAGGCAGCAAACTAAAAGAGCTTCGCTTGTTCACTGACGAGGACATGCGCCAGACACTTTTATCGCTGTTGGAGTCCACCACCCCATTGGATGGCACCCAGAAAGACTCACTGTCCAAACTATTGTCGGTTTATGACGCCCCCAAGGATGCCGTTATCAGTATGAAGGAAACCACGATGCTCGTCGTCAAGAACCTGGTCAACAAAGACAAAGACGAGGAAGCCGGGATGCTGCTGAAAACCCCTGTCGATGTGCTCAGATACCTTTGGTATGAGAAGACCGGCTATGTGCAGATCATCGAACCCAAGACCCTCATCGCACACGCCGGAAAACTCAACCGCCATCTATGGGCCCCTGCCGACCAAAGCGTGGAAGCCGCCGCCTGGATGAAAGAGAACCTGAAGTTGAAATATGACCGCAGGGCCTGTCTCCGTGTAGCCCAATGGTTGAATGCCACGTCGATGACCGCCCATCAGGCCGCCGAGAGCATGAATCCCAAACGCGGCATGTGGGTACGCATGATCCGTGCCCTCCGACTTGGAGAATATGCCCGCAGAAAAGGGTTTGAGCATCTTGCCGAGATTCTGGATGTTTTCTACAAACAAGACTATTCGACATGGCAAGGCCGTGTGGACAAGGCCAGAGCGGAGAATGATGCCGACAGCATGCTCCAACTGCTCCAGGAACGGCCAGGACTTTTTGCCCGTTGTCTGTTTGCCACCATGCTCCGTTTCGGATCCGAAAAGACACTGGCCGCATTTGAGAAGGTGGCAGACAAGTTGCCAGCCCGGCTACTGTTGTCGCTGGGCAATGCCGCCGAAAACTATTTCGACCCCAACCAGACCCGTCTTGCCCGTCCTATCATAGGAGGCACACACCAAATTGAAAGCCACAGGCTGTTGAAACTCTACAATGAAGAGGAGCGACAGGCGATGGTGTCGGCCATCATGGACATCTACCAGGAATCCATGAAAAGACGTTTCGCCGCTATCCCGACCTCGCATCAGACGATGTATATCGACCCCTCATTATTCCAAATACCCGTCAGCGTAGGTGACCGCAGCACAACCGTCCAAGATACCTCCTGCGCTCTGATGGGCACCCGTTTCAGCGTGGAAGGCGATGCCGTCCGTCTGTTCCTGCAATGGGGCAAGGGTCTGCATGCCCAGCATCTCGACATGGACCTCAGTTGCCGTATCATCTATCCCAAGCGCAATGAGGATTGCGCCTATTATCATCTTACCAGTGTGGGAGCCAAGCACTCCGGTGATATCCAGTCCATCCCGGAAATGACAGGCACGGCCGAGTATATCGAACTGACATTGCCGGAACTGGAGGCTGCCGGTGCCCAGTACGCCGTCTTCACCTGCAACGCCTATTCCACGGGCGCCCTCTCCCCCAACCTTGTCGTAGGATGGATGAATTCAGCCTACCCGATGAAAGTATCAGAAACAGACGGTGTGGCGTATGACCCTTCCTGCGTGCAACATTCCGTGCGCATCAGCGAAGGCAATCTCTCAAAAGGTCTTGTTTTCGGTGTGCTTGATGTGGCCAAGCGCGAGATTATTTGGTTGGAAATGCCATACTCGGCCCAGACGATGCGTAGCTTGAGCACAACTTCCGTCAAGGCTTTGCTCAAACGCCTTGAGGAGAAGCTATCCATTGGAGACTTGCTGAAGATGAAAGCAGAAGCCCAGTCACTGACACTGGTCTCCACAGCCGGGGAAGCAGACGAGAGCTACACCTATGAATGGGCGCTCAATCCTGCTGAAGTGAGCCGGCTGCTTGCCTCTGAGATCCATTGATTTTCATTCGAAGATTCTCATCAAAGAAGAGAATCGAACTATGTTGTGCCCCGACGGAGTGTGATGACATTGATTTCCGGCCATGCACCCAGACGGAAAGGCACCGTACCGCTGATGCCCAAAGAGACATACAGAAACCTTGATCCACGTTGATAGATACCGCCCCATTCACGGTACATCAACCGCGCTGGAGACCATTTGCCGAAACGCATCTGCGCGCCATGGGTGTGGCCAGAAAGCGTGAGGGGAATGTCGCTGTCCATCAAGTCGGGCATGTTCCAATGGGCAGGGTTATGGGTCAGCAATATACGGAAGGAATGGTCGGGCACCCCTTTCGCCGCATCCGCCAGGTTTCCGTAGGTGAGTTCGGAATTGTAGCAGACATGCCCCACCCCGATGACAAAGATGGAATCACCCGCCCGGTGAATTGACACCGACTCATCGAGAAGCGTATGCCACCCCATCTGCCGCTCAATCTCGAGCAGATGGTCGAAATGCTTGTAATCTACATAATCATGATTGCCGAGGATGGCCAGCACGCCATCGGATGCCTGCAAACAGGAAAGCGTATCGATGTATGGTTCCGCCTCGCTGACCTCATGATTGACCAGATCGCCCGTAAACACAATCAAATCCGGGTTCTGTGCATTGGCCCTCTCAACTACTTGTTGCACCAACTCAGGATGCGAGGCCAATGTACCCACATGCAAATCAGATATTTGAAGGATGCGGTAACCGTCAAAAGCCGGCGGCAACTCAGGCGACAGGATGCTCACCTCCCTGACTTTCAGTTTTCTCCATCCCCAGATCAACCCATAGGCGAAAGCGGCAATGGCCAAGAAGCAACAGCCCAATGCGATTTTCCATCCCATAAGAGGAGCCAGCACGATGAAGATCAACTTCGGCAAGATGACAAAGACGAGCGTGAAGAAAAAGAAGCGCAATGACCTGACATGGCCGAAAGGCCAAGTATGCATCACCCACAAAGACAATGCCATCCACAGCGTTGTGACAGCATAAGCCATCTTCCACCCCATCGGCAAATCAGGGGCGTAATACTTCCATATCACCACTTCGGGCACAATAGCCGCCAGGGTGAAGGCCAGCATGAGATAAAAGAAAGAGCCTCTCAAAATCAGCAACAGCTATAGGTGGTCATGATCATTCACGAATACTTCCCAAAAAGGGCGAGCCATACAGACCCGCCCTATTTTGTTCAACATGTTCTCCGGGATTATTCGACATCCCAGATACCCATTTTGTTGCTACGTCCATCAGCATCAGTGCCCTCATCGTTTGCAGGGTCGATGTCCTGATGATAATTACCATCACCGTCGCTGACGATTTCCATGAAACTATCACCGAGGATGGATCTTACGGTAATAAATGGTGGCAAATATATCTTTTTCATTTCCTTCGTTTTAATTAGGTTATTATTTTACAACGACCTTCTTGCCATTGATGATATAAACACCCTTGAGGGCTTTGCTCACCTTCTGACCATTGAGGTTATAAATACTCTCGGAAGTTTGGTTCTCGCTCGTCTCAACCAGTTGGATACCGTCGATGACGAAACCATTGATGCTGGTTTCCACCTCATCAGAAGAAGAACCGACCTTCTTCATATAAGCACGGTAGGCTTTGAGTCCGTTGCCGCCCTTGGCTTTCTCGAAATCGATACTGCCGGCCACGTAGTCGCCTGCCACGATTGGAGAATTGCTATTGGTGAACTGGCTGTAGGTTCCGACGAAACTGTATTCCTCGCCTGCGGCAGTCAGGTCATTGGGTTCAGCGACGGTCTTGTTCTCGAAGACGGGCAATGTCTGGTCAGCATCGACGAACACGGCATACGGTGTGTTGGGTGACAACTCCTCGACCTCAGAGAAGAGCAGGCGAACCTTGCCATTCACGTTCTCGGTGCCATTGAACTTGAGCACCTGAGCCACGCGGAGCTCATCTTTCGTCGTAGCGAAGGGCAGGACGATGGTGTTGAGACCTTTGAGGAGTTTACGGTCACTGGTCAGCTTGGCATAAGCGCCGGCAGCAGGAGCCTGGGTGTCGGTGTCGGAGAGTTTGGCCTCTTTCGGAGCCACCTCGAAGAGTTCGACATATCCAATACCCATCCAGTTGCAAGTGTTTCCGGCTACGGCCTTCAGACCCACTTTCACCTCACCCTCAGCGGTCTGGACGAACTCGATGCTGGCAGGCATCAGTGTCGTACTGCTGATGGTGGAACCTTCGGTGTCGTTGGCGAAGAATTTCACGCCCCGGACATTCTTGCCTGCATATTGATCTTCAGCGAAGGCCAGGCATGACATGTTGTAGACACCGGGAGCGAGATTCATCGTGGTGTAGAGCGTGAAGAGACCATTGTCCTTGGCGGGGTCGCTCCAATACTCATAGAAGTATGACTTACCCTCGTAAGCCTTACTTTCGTTTTCCATCACCTGGCTGTTGCCATCAGACTGTTCTGTGTACCAGCCTTCGCATTTTGCCCATGTCGTGAGTCCCTCGAGGTTGGGGTTGACGAGCATGAAGGTCAGGTCAAACTTGGCATCACCCATCGGGTCAGCGTCCTTGGCATACTGGACACCAGCAGCCTTGAGTGCGGCGCAAACACCTTCGAGCGCCTCAGCGGTGGTGCTTCGCTCTGCATTGGCAGCACCGTCGGAGAGGGCGTTCTCCAAAGTCTTGTGGGCGTTGGCGACGATTTCCTTGTAAGGCTTGGCATCAGCGAGAGCCTGGATGTTGTCGTACATCGACTTGTATTCAGCATAGGGCTCTAACAGTTTGTCGGCCTCAGCAAACAAGGCATTGACGGCAGCGATGGCATTGATATAATCATCGGCATCAGAATAGGTCTTGTTGTAGCCAGCCACGTTATTAGCCAAAGACTCGTAATAAGCGGAGGGGATGATTCCCTGATACTTGGTCACCGACTCACAGAGAGTCTTGAGGGCTTTGGCGATATCGCCGCAATAAGCGAGAGTGAAGCGGTCGAAGCAGAGGTAGTTGGCTTCACCACCCCTCACGCCAGCCTCCACGGTGAGGTTACCATCGTTGATGACGCATCCCACGGTGTATTTTCCAGAGTTTCCTGCTGTCACTTCCGTTGCTTTCTCATTGAGTTTGAGATAGGCGCCAGCGCTGCCATAGCTGACGTATGCGGAGAGCTGATAGAAACCGTTGGGCAGGTCTCTCAGGCTCTGTGACATCTTACGGTCGCTGAGAGCACCGCTTGCCTGCCAAGCCTCAGCATAAAAATCTCCGGCCTTGTTGGCGAAACTATTGTTTCTCTGCGTCTGGAAGATATAGCTGTTGGAGAGTTCACCAATGTTCTCTGTGGTCCATCCCGACATGTCACGGTATTCGAAACCAGGGTTGGTGAGATAGCCTGTCACGTCGAAGGGAGAATCCATGGTAGCCTCCTGTCCGTTGTCGATGAGTTCGAACATGCCAGCGATGACCCATGAGCGTATCAAGTCGTCAAAGGTTCCGTAAAGACCGATCTCTATCTTGGTGTTGTCGGCAGTAATTTCGAAGTCGAGCGTATTGCGGTACATCTTGGAGTCGAATACGTTGGCGCCCTCTGCCTGAGAGTTAGCATAACCACTGGCTTCAATGCTTCCCAGGGTCTTAATGGCCACCTCCTTGTCGCCAGCCTTTAAATAAGCCAGAGAAACACGGTTGTCGTAGTCGTAACTTTGTCCATAGCGGAAGAACGAGTAGTTCACCAACGTGTATTTGCCTTTTGGCAATGTGATTTCCTGAGTGAGGCTGTACTCATGAATGGCAACATTATCCCATCCTGCATAAGACTCACTGGCATAGCCGATGGTGTTGTTGCCTTTTACGGGAGTGTTGAAATTTTTGTTTGTCCAGCCACTAAGACTGCTCAGGTTGGCATTCTTGATGTATTTGGCGGTGACATCCTTTTGTGCATAGACGCTGCACCCCAAGGCACCCACCATCATCAAGACTGCGAAGAGTAATAGTTTTCTTTTCATGTTGATCGGTTTTTGATAAGTTATTATGATTATTTGTCTATCGTGTATATCTGCCCATTATTTTGCAAAGATACGTCATTTTCGCCAAATACAGCCGATTTAGAAAAAGAAAAAACGGGGTGGACAAAAAAATTTGTATAATCCAAACATTTGTATTAATTTTGCGTCATTGTGTGACACGGACAAACACGACAGGCTATGAAGAAACCCGTTTTATATATCGTCATCCCCTGCTACAACGAGGAGGAAGTGCTGGAGGAGACCACTCGCCGCATCACGGCCATCATCGAGCGCATGGTCAAGGAAGACCTGGTGAGCGAAGAGAGCCGCATGCTGCCGGTGGATGATGGTTCGCGCGACCGCACCTGGGAAATCATCGAGCGCCTCCATGCGGCCAATCCTCTTGTCGGCGGTGTGAAACTGGCGGCCAACAGCGGCCATCAGAACGCCCTGCTGGCCGGACTTTTCACGGCCTGCGAGAAAGCCGACATCATGGTGAGCATTGATGCCGACCTGCAGGACGACGTGGAAGTGATACCCGAAATGGTGAGGAAATACCTGGAAGGCAACGACGTGGTGTATGGAGTGCGCAAGAGCAGAGCCACCGACACTTGGTTCAAACGCACCACGGCCTTGGGTTTCTACAAGTTCATGCGTACTTTGGGCGTGAAATCTGTCTATAACCATGCCGACTACCGTCTGATGAGCCGCAGGGCCGTCCGGCAACTCTCCAACTACCGCGAGCGCAACCTGTTTCTGCGGGGACTGGTGCCGCTGGTGGGTTACAAGTCAGACAAGGTTTACTACGACCGCGCCAAGCGCTTTGCCGGTGAGAGCAAATATCCGCTGAAGAAGATGCTCAATTTCGCCATCGACGGCATCACGTCTTTCAGCATCCAGCCCCTCCGCCTGCTCTTCCACACCGGCTTGCTGTTCATCCTCATCTCCTTCTGCATCTTCATCTGGGTGCTCTACAAGTATTTCACAGGCGACGTGGTGACGGGATGGTCATCGCTCATCCTATCCATCTGGTTCGTCGGCGGCACTGTCCTCACCGGACTTGGCATCACCGGTGAGTATATCGGCAAGATGTACATGGAGGTGAAGGACCGTCCGCGCTACAACATCGAGGAGACCTTGGAATGATCCCACTATCAGCCAAGCACACACGCCATCAAATGCAAACACACCATATTAACCTTTAAAAACAATAACCATGTTAGAGAAAATCCTATCCCCCGAGACCTATTCACTGCTCGGAAACTGGGCCATGAGTTTCTGCAAGAACCTCATTGTGGCCATCGTCGTCTATTTCATCGGACGATACATCATCAAGTGGCTCAACAAGCTCATCACCAAGATGCTCAAGCGCAGCAATGTCGATCCGTCGCTCTATTCCTTCCTGACCAGCATCGTCAGCGTGGTGTCATGGCTGCTGCTGCTGATTGTCATCATTTCCATCCTCGGCATCGAGACCTCATCCTTCATCGCACTGTTCGCTTCCGCCGGCGTGGCCATCGGCATGGCATTGAGCGGAACACTCCAGAATTTCGCCGGCGGTGTGATGATCCTGCTCTTCAAGCCCTATAAAGTGGGTGACTTCATCGAGGCACAAGGCTTCATGGGCACCGTGAAGGAAATTCAGATCTTCAATACCATCATTCTGACCAACGACGCACAGACCATCATCATTCCCAATGGAGTGCTCTCAACAGGTTCGATGAAGAACTACTCCACAGAGAAATACCGCCGTGTGGACCTCGACTACCGTTTCGCCTACGGCACGGACCTTGACCAAGTCAAGAGCGCCATCCGTGAAATCCAGAGCGAGAATCCGCTCATCTGCCAAGGTCCAGTGGAGGATTCGCCCGTTGTGGCTGAGCCCTGGATAGGACTGACCGAACTCGGAGAAGCCGGTGTGGTGGTCAACACCCGCACCTGGTGCAAGGGAGCCGATTACTGGACCGTGTATTTCTACATGAACGAGACCGTCTATCAGAAACTGAAGGAGCGCGGATTCATGTTCCCGCACAAGGTAATGGACGTGAACATCGTGAAGCAATAGGCCGACGAGCCACATCATCCGCCAATAACCAACCATCCCGAAGTGCTGAGGCAGTGCTTCGGGATGGTTGGTTTTGGCACAAGGATGATGACAATCACGGATATGTCATTCCGTCACATCAATATCAAGAATGAGGTTCACGATGGCCATGATATCGGAGACGTTGATCGATTTATCTCCATTCATGTCTGCAGCCTCAATATTATTGACATTCATGCTGCCTAAGATGTGATTGACTATCAACATGATATCAGAAACGTTGACTACACCATCCCTGTTGACATCACCTTTAATGATTGGTTTAGGAGTATAACCGAACATCTCGTCCAACCAAGCAAGGCGGCCGACAATCCACTCTTGCACTCTTTCGGGAGAATCCGTATAACCTTCCTTGACACAAGGCAGGACGCCTTTTGTCGTTGTCTTTGCTCTCCACTTCCGATAGTGCCAGGTAACGACATCACCTTCATTGTAGGTAACAGTATCGCTGTATACCTTGTAATTGTTCCAGCCAGACCAATTGTTGACATGTTCCCAGTTTTCGCTGATGATTTCTTCGGATATACATGGACTGTTAGGCCATTTTATCCACTCTTCAGCGAATATATCATCATCAATACGACCTAACCAATCATATAAGAGCGACATGATATTCTCAGTGTCGAAAATATGGTTGTCGCGCAGTTGTGCATAATGGGCAAGCACATCATCCCAATAATAAGATTTGAGCCACACGAACGGGTGATAAGTCATGGCGATGTTACCGCGATAGCTGCATACATTAGGTGGATAGATAAAGCGGCCGTAATTTTCCTGTCCAAATGTGCAATCAAGGTCATAAGGATTGACAAACCATTTTTGGCCATCCCATGTTGCCCATTGCCAGTTGCCGAACATTCCATCATAGTTGTTGGTCATGATGGTGAAGAGCCAATAGTCAATCAAACCCGGGACATCAAATCTTTTCTCGGTTTCCTCACGCATTTGGGCTGCCCCGACTTTAGCTTTGTACAAATCATACATCTGATTATAATAATCACCGAGTTGAACGATATAGCTCTTCGTCTTGGCTGTAATCTCCTTATCCTTTTTCACTTTCTCTGTATCATCCGGGAGATTGTAAAATGCAGAGGTCTCGTCCATCAATTCCCCCCTTTCGTCTTTATCGTACTCCTCTCCGTTCATCAAATACATCTTTTTGGGGTTGCGAATTTCACAATAATACCACTTGACACTGCCTGCAAACAACGCAGGGCGGGTCGTCTCGCCATCAATATGTATCATCTCAGGAACATCCTTTATCAGATTCATATTCTTGCGATGTTTCTTCAGCTGCCAGGAGAAAAGTCCCAAATAATTGCCATTCAGATAGACGGCCACAGGAAAGCCATCGGGATGGCAAAGGGCTTTCTCGTCAAATTTCTTGTGCTGAACCCCTGAACGGCTCCAAGCTCGACCTTTAAAACCGCCTCTGTCGGCTATCACCTGGTCGTACAACTTGTAGCATACGACAGCAAGGCCACGAAACCGATCGTAATAATATGCCTTGAAATGGAAACCATCTTGAGTTACCCAATCTCCAAAATTGATTTCAGGTGTCTTATCCCCGACCCATTCGTCTTCGCAGAAATCCGCTTCGAAATTACGTTTAGGATAACCTAAGGAACTATTGCCTTGCGCATCAAGAATAATCCGTTTCTTGAAATAGTTTCCATTGCCATCATAAAACTCAAACCAAGCTTTAACGGGATGTTTTTTGTATCTTGGCATTTTGTTAACACCTGTAATGTTAGCATATGCACATCGAGGTTCTGTGATGGATATCTCCACGCTGTCACTCCAGTTGCGTGTTACGCCCTCTTCATACCCCAAACTTGTAATTTTATCCATGAAAGCGGTCTGACCATTTGAGTTGACGGACCAGATCATGGATGCAAACAGAAAATAGCCAAAGAAATGTCTCATATTTACGTGTTTTTGACAATATACATACATCCATACCATTCTCTTCATGTGAAAAACAAAAAAGCAGGTGTGGTGTTTCTTGACACGATTTTCTGCTTTATCGCTTCATGAAGCACATATCATATGCAAAAATAGTAAAAAAAATGGAAAATGGAAGGAGTTCACGCAAATATTTAGATCATATCGCGCTCAATTGTTTAGACTGTAACTGTCTAAGCGACAGTATCTCCACTGCAGATGTCTATGGCCTGTGTGCAAGCCGCCATTGACGGATGTCCTTGATCAAATCTCGGGTGAATTCATCGGCGCCTGTGGCATTAAGATGAAATCCATCCATGAAATACTCATCATGATGCACATATTTCGGATCGTTGGTGTAATCCAGCAAACAAAGATTGCGAGCCTTGCAGATATCTTTGATGGGTTGTATGGCCAAAGTATCCTGACCATACCACATGGGAGAAGCGACAAAGAACACCTCCGCATCTTTCGTCTGTTCCATGAATTTGTCCCAATATTGAAATTTCAAGGAGTCGTATTCATAGCCTTTCCTTGAATCGTAGGGAATGAAGTTCTTCCGCTTTTTCATGGGATTCATTTTCTTCTGAACAGGCCGGAACCCCTTTATCCCGGAATCGGCAGACCTGTGTGAAAGAAAGACTATCAGGTTTTGGAGAAAAGAAGAATTATTTCTATATATCCTGCTTGTCATCTTATACCGTTCTTTGGGATCTACGCTCCAGAAAATGCTGTCGATGCCAGGTTTGCCATAATAATATTTCAAGCGAGACAGATACTTGTCATTATCATGACCATCATGGAAATCATAAGCCGGTGTGATCTCATAGATAATGGTCTTGGGGTTATACCTCTCCTTCAACAGCAGAAGTCTTCCATAGGCCAGAATGATGCCGCATCCCTCCTCTCCACAATTGTAACAAGATTGGCCTAAGGAATCTGAAATCATCTGGGCATTGTAATGGAACTCAGCTCTGGATGACCCAAAGACCAAAATATCATCCGTGCATTTTTCGCAGATAAATGTGTTACGCCCCACTCCCCCGATATCAATTTTGCTGATGACGGAGTCCATGGCGACACCCCAAAGCTGATCGGCAAGTGCTACGATAAGGAAGAAAAGAACTATCTTGCAAATAAACTTTCCCATGATTCAGAAATTTGCGTAAATAAACTGGTCGGCACCAAAAACACCCGTCGCCAATATGAGGATCATGACACCTACATAAGCAGACCATCTCACAATCCTTTTGGGGTGATTCATTAGAAGAAAGCGTGAGGGGAAGAACTCATCTCTCAAGTCTTTCACCAAAAGCAAGAGAATTCCCATCAATGAGAAGGGGAATGTGGGGTTGGACAGGTCTATATATACCGAGAAGGACAGCGTCGGGTCAAAAATCCGCCCTACAACACCGCAGGCGTCTGACAAGGTCGGCATCCGGAAAAAGATCCACGCGAAATTGACCAGCAGGAATGTAATGATGATCTTGATGGTCTTGCCTGTTGGACCATACTTGCATTTCTGCTGTCCCAGCATCTTCTCCACGATTTGGAATACCCCATGCATGCACCCCCAAATGACGAAAGTCCAATTGGCACCATGCCAGATGCCACTCACAAGGAACGTGACAAAGATGTTCCAGTAATTGCGCCATTTCGCGCATCGGCTTCCACCCAATGGGATGTACACATAATCCTTCAGCCATGTGGAGAGCGAGATATGCCACCGCCGCCAGAAATCCGTGACACTGACGGCGAAATAAGGACGCCGGAAATTCTCTGTCAGTTCGAAACCAAGCACCTTGCCCACACCTATGGCCATCAGGGAATAGCCTGAGAAATCAGCGTAGATCTGGATGGTGTAAAACACACTTGCCACGAAGCACGTCATGCCTGTATAGTGCATGTAATTAGGAAGCACGATATCTACGAACAAAGACAAGCGGTCGGCCACAACCACCTTGGCAAACATGCCCCATAGTATCATCTTCAATCCCTCGACAGCTTTGCCGTAATCAAAATATGGGCGCAAGCGCTTCAATTGTGGTATGACCAGCGACGCCTTGTTGATGGGACCCGACAAGATACTGGGAAAGAAAGAGACGAAAAGCGCATAAATAAGGAAATCGTGCTCAGCTTCCTGCTTACGGTAATAGACATCCCATAGATAACCAAGAGCCTGGAAAGTGAAGAAAGAGATACCGATGGGTATTGCCCAGTTGAGTCCAGACAGATGGGTTTCCCAGCCACCCCAGGCCAAGATTTCACTCAGATTATCGTTGATGAAATTGAAATACTTGAAGAAGGTCAGCGGTGCCAAAGCCAACAACACGCCAACCACCAGAACCATTTTCCGTCGTTTTGTCCTCTCTACCGCTAAAGCCGCGAGATAAGTGACCGTCGTCACTCCCAACAGGATAAGAGCATAAACCGGTTTCCACTGTATGTATAACAGATAGCTGACCAACAGCAGATACAGGTTCCTCACCTTCCTGTATTGAGCCGGAATCACATAATACAGCAGGAAAATGGCGGGAAACAGTACTATGAAATTGAATGAGTTGAAAATCATCTTTCCTTATTCTTTTATGTCAGGCCATGTAACTGACCCGAAACGTAAATCAACTGTGGGACAGGCCGAAGACCCATCTGGTGAAACGCATGCGGTAGCACAACCAAGTCATGAGCGAGCAGAAAGCCAGCATATACACGAATTTTATCCCGTAATAACCTGACAGGGGCAGATGCTGGGTGATGCCAAACGACATGTCCATCGCGTGGAAACACAAGAACACCAAGGTGTTGACACCGATCCAAGCCAAAGCCGGGCAGGCCCATGTCTTTGACAAGCCCTTGGACAGCACGTAAATGATGGCTGTGGCTCCACATGCACCGACCACATCAACCGGATAGAGACCATAGCAGCACCGCGCCATGATCACCCAGGAGCAGGCAATGCCCACCAACCAGCACACGACACCCACAACAACGGCATATTTGCTCACAGCATGTTCCCTCACCCAATGGCCGATGAGATAGAACATCATGGCAGAAGCACCAGTTGTGATGCCCAAAGGGATGAATATGACATAATAATGGACAAGTGTCGCCACAATGGCAATGATGGCGGCATAGAGTTGCGGGCGACGGGTATGGCAGGCCAAGAGGTTGTAAAACAACTTGCACCAGAACAACGACACCAGAAACCATACCGGACCGATATAAGTCAAGTCTCCCTTGATCATGGCCGTCTGCCCTGCCGACCCACATCCCCAGAAAATTCCCTTCAAGAAGAAGAAGGTGTTATGAAAGTCCTTCTCCAAGCCCAGCAAAGTCTTTGCCGCATAAGCCCCAGAAAGGACAAGTCCTGTGAAAAGATAAGGAATGACCAGCCGTTTGAAATCCTTGGCCGCCGCCTCTGCAATGTTGGGCTTGGGTCTGAAGAAATACCCCCCAATCAAGAAAAACAACGGCATGTGGTAGGAATAGACAAAGGTGGAAATAATGGCAGGTGTTCTCAGATGACCTACGATCACCGACATGATGCCGATGGCCTTCATAATGTCTATGGCTACATTCCTCTTCATCGCCTTTTCTCAAACAATGATAGTTTCCACATCACAAATGCAGCCAACAAGGTTGTGCTCATGAAAGCGCCAAACTCAATCAGGAAATTGAGGACAGGCAGATAGGGCAGATCACGAAGGCCTAGATGGAACTGGCAAATAAGGAAATAACCCACCTGATGGCCGCAGAGCAGATAGAGCGTCTGGCGGCCCAGCCAACCGCCCTTGACATGCGCCATCCTCAGCGCATCGATGAACAACAGCGTGGCTATCACACTCGCAGGTATCCGGAGACCATAACCATAGTTGCACTTGGCCAAGTCCATCGCACCAAAAAAATGCGCACTCAACAGCCAAAACAACAAGAAGCAGACTTTGTAAACGGGTTTCAGTTCACCAAACTTTCTCAGCAGGTCATGGGTGCGAATGAGATCGCCAATCCAGATATAGACCACAGCCGCCATGCCCGACTGGAGGCACAACGGCAACTGCCACACCTTATAAGAGAGGATGGCAGCGAATAACAAAACCCAAACGCACACGGCACGATAAGGTTCCCGCATACGGTTACGCAGGAAGGAATAGGTGATGACAGCCCAAAACAGTCCAAGGAGAAACCACATAGGACCTATGAAATGCCCTTTACAGCCAGGACATTTCCCTCCATAAAAAGCGGTCTTGACACATTTCCACAGATCTTCCAAAAAGTCTGCTCCTTTGATCGAAGTAGCCACAAGACTGATGGCAAGAAGGATGCAACATGTTATCAGATAAGGCCGCAGATAATTGACCGCACAGCGGACGACACTTTTCCGAAGGGTCAGTTGCTTGAGGAAAAAGCCCGAGATGATGAAGAACAACGGCATGTGGAAGGAATAGATGAGCGATCCCGCCAAATGGCCTTTCCAATGGCAATGGCCGATGACCACCAAGATCATGGCGAGTCCCTTGGCCGCATCTATGTATTCTATCCGCTTACCCATGCTTGAGATTTTTCCTCAACACCATCCAAGTGATGCCCAAGAGCAACAGCAAAGCGGGCATAACGGGCATGTTGAGTCTGTTCCAGGCACTCTGTGCTCCAACAACCGAGACAAAGATATTCGAAGAGATGATCATCCAAAGGAATACCCCCCAACCGTTCACCTCACGCCTCTTCCACCATTTGTAAGCCACGACACAAAGATAGACCAACAGGAAAAGGATGATGGTACCCAAATTGACCCCTATCAGTCCGACACTGTAGGCCATCGGTTCGATGGCCATGAAAGCGAAGGTCTTCTCCGCATCCTGCATCCTGCCCAGCAAAGCCTTCACCTGAAGGTCGCGGTGCATGGCGTTGGAAGCATTGACCCCCTGGCTGATGGCATGGAAAGAGAAGGTCTTGAACACCACAGGAATCTCTTTCCAAATCTCTTCCTCTGTCGCCTCTCTTGACTCTTGCTGCCGCTGAATCATATATTCCCTGAAATCCTTGTCGTTGATGGCTTTGGGATCCATGATGCCATACTGCCGGGCAATGAAATACTGATTGACCACCCCGACACGCGAAGGAGAGAAAATACCATGTTGCCGGTTGAACAGCCAGCAATACGACAAGAGCAAAGCCCCGACGGCCACCATGCCCGCCAATGCCCATGCCGCCAGACGGCGACAGGCCTTTTGTCTCATCATGACAAGCGCCACCACCCCTACGACTGGAAGCACATAGAGGAAAGAGGGACGGATGAAGGTCAGAAGCAGAACCCAAAGGACCAATACCAACACCCACCGCAGAGACTTGTCCTGAACCACCCGCATGGCGGAATAGAGCATGAACACCATCATGGAGACAGAGAGCGACTCCGTCAGCAAAGCCTGATTCCAACTGTTGATGCCAGGAAACAAAGCGTAGAACAAAGTGAGATAGAATGCCCATCGCTCACTGTCCACCAAGGAGGATGCCAACCGGTAGAAACAATGGATGCTACAAGCAAACACCAAGGTCTGCAGAATCACAACGGCCCACAAAACCGCCTTTCCAGAAAATACGCTCTGTACGAGGCCCAAAAACACGGGATAGACCGGCGTGCGGCTTCCTGGCAATTCGCCCGACATGAGATCTTTCCACGCATTGAAATAAGATGCCGAGTCAGGGTATTTGTAATAGCCAATGAGCAGGAAAACCAACAGGCTATAGGCAATAAACAGCACATAGATGGTCGATAGCTTCTCCAACCTGTGCTTCTTGGTTTCTGTTGTCATCTGTCCAATGTGTATTATCCTCAAAAACGGGCTATGACTGTTTGGTCTCGTGGTATTCCTCCTCAGTATTGACAGCCCATATCGAGGATTTGTCCTTGCCACCGCTCACCATCAGATCAACGGTTTCCATCGCTGTCAGCATGGAATGGTCCATGTTGTTATAGCGATGCTGTCCGTTGCGCCCGATGCAATAGAGGTTCTCTATGGAGTCAAGGTAGGCGATGACCTTGTCCAATTCATAATACGTGCCGAAATAGGAGGGATAGGCTTTCTTGATCTTCACCTGGGTGCTGTCGATCACGTCCTCCACGTCGATGATACCGATATGAGCCAGTTCACGGATGGCCATGTCGATGAAGGCCTGCTTGTCCATGGTCCACATCTCATCGCCCTCAGTGCAGAAATACTCCAAACCGATCCACATCGTGTTCTTGTAGTCACTGAGCAGATAAGGAGACCAGTTGTTGAACACCTGCAGACGGCCGATCTTCACATCGCGCTCCTGAATGTAAATCCAGGTGTCGGGCACACGGTGGTCATAGGTGCGGATCTTGGTCTCGTTCTTGATTTTCAACTTTTTCACCAACAAACCCACGGTGATGAAATCACGGTAAGGCAACTGGCTGGCAATGCGCGACACATCAGCGGGAACCTCTTTTCCCTGGATGGCAGCCACGAGGTCCTTGATGGGCATCGAGGAGAGGAGGTAGTCGCATGGGAGGGTTTGCTCACTGCCGTCAGGAGCTTCCACCACAACACTCTGTACGCGGTTGTTCTCCACGTTGACACGTTTGACAGCGGCGTTCTTCCTGACCTCGCCACCCTTCGACACAATGTCGTCGGCCACGCACTCCCAAAGCTGTCCCGGGCCATACTTGGGATAGACAAATGACTCAATGAGCGAGGTTTCCACCTTGTCGGCAGACTTCTTGCCAAATTTCTTGGTCAACATGTCCTTGAGGACGGCGATGATGGAAAGGCCCTTCACGCGCTGCGAGCCCCAGTCGGCACCCAACTTCGAGGGATGGATACCCCATACCTTCTCGGTATAGTCCTCAAAAAACATGCTGTAGAGAGGCTTGCCAAACCGGTTGATATAGAAATTCTCCAGAGAGGTCTCTTTCCGCTTATTGACAGAAGCCCAAAGGAAGCCGCATCCAGCCTTGATGGTGCGCACCAGTCCCATATTGGTGAACGTGTTGAGCTTGAGCGAGATGGGATAATCAAAGAATTTCCTCAGGAAGAAAATCCTCGACACGCGTTCCCTGACCAGCATCACCCGGTCGGTCTTCTCCGGGTCAGGACCGTCTTTCGCAAACTCCTTTTTCTTGTCGAGGAGAATGTCGTCTGTGGAAGGGGATCCCTGAAGAGGCATGATCTTGTTCCAGAAATCATTCACCCGCTGGCTCTTGCTGAAGAAGCGATGCCCACCGATGTCCATCCTGTTGCCTTTATAATTGACCGTCTGAGAGATACCTCCGATGACGTCCGACTGCTCGCATACCAGAGGATGGATTTCAGAATCCTCCAGCAGCTGATAAGCGGCGGTTAATCCTGCGGGACCTGCGCCTACGATGACAGCCGTTTTCTTGTCTTTGTTCGTCATGATGCTTTGTTTTTGAATAAAATAAACTTACGGGCGAAGAAATTCCATAGCATGACCACTGCCGCCACGATTATCTTCGACACCATGTAGTGGAGTCCCACCTTCTCGGTCAACAGGAACAGGAAGAGGTTATTGAGTCCAAGGCCTATCACACCGATGATGGAATAAATGATGAACTCTGCCCACTTGTTGGACAGTTTGGAGTGTCTGAATATCCAGTACGTGCTGAGGACATAATTCACGACCAAGCCGGCCAGGAAAGAAAGTGTGGCCGACAAGAGGTAATGGAGTCCCACGAACTCTGTCAAAATATACAACAATCCCCAATCAACCAAGAATGCCACGCCACCTACCACAACATAACGTATCAATTGGATAAGCAGGTTGTTGGTGTCCTGGGTCACTAATTCTGATAACTTCATGTTTTCCAGTTTATCACGCTTAAAGAAACGTGGCAAGACGCTATTTGATTGGCAAAGATAGGAAAAAAAACTGGAACAGAATAGAAATCATCCGAATTATTCAGTGTATCCCTTTTTTTTTTGTAATTTTGCAGCCGCTCAATAAAAAATAATGAATTATCAAATCTGATGAACAAGACGAAAAAACCTCGCATTGCCGAGCTCGACGTGCTTAAAGGAGCCACCATCCTGACCGTTGTACTTTGTCATTCCGGAGCCTACAGGCACATTGACATGAACCAGTTTCCGGTTTACGTCATGTTGACAGAATGGATTAAGAGCTGGAACATGCAGACATTCTTTATGGTCTCAGGACTATTGTTTGCTAAAGCGAAGCCAAAACCCTTTGGAGAATTCTTCAAGAGCAAGTGGGAACGTCTCGCCGTGCCCTACCTTGTTCTCTCATTCATCACTCTTTTTGTTAAGTGCATGGTGCCGTGGTTGTTCCACAGGCCTTCGGACCCCATTCTTCTTTCCATCTACTCCATCCTCTGCTACGGCAAATGGTACTGGTTTATCTATACACTCTTCGTGCTCTACATGGTGTTCTTCTTCTTCAAAGAGAGGCTGACCGTGTTGTCTGCTTGTCTGGTGATCCTGGTCATGATGGTCGTCAAGGTCTTCCCCACCCCTCATATCGGTTTCCTGAAGATACACCAGGCCTCCTATTTCGGTGGTTTCTTCCTGATGGGATTCATCATGAACACCTATTATCCCAAAATACGTGAGTGGATGTGCAAATGGTGGTTCATTCCCGTCAACCTGGTCATCTTCGCCCTTGGTTTCAGGTATTGTTTCAACGAAAGTTTCGTCAATCACTGGGCCGAGCCCGACGGTTACAGCCAATCGCTGTGTGGCCGTTTCGTCTATTACTGGATTCTGCCTGTGACCTTGAGTTTGGCATTCTGGTCAATGTGCATTTTCCTGACCAAGAACAAGACAGCTACAGAAGCCATGAAATACTGTGGTGAGTATTCTTTGCAATTCTACCTGTTCAACGGCTTTGCCATCGGTATCTCACGTGAGATCCTGATGAGGGTTCTGCACACCAACAACCCTTATCTGCTGATTGCCTGTTTGTTCTCCACTGTATGCATTGTCACCATCCTCATGGTGGAAATCACCAGACGGCTGCCGAAACTGAGTTACTACTTCGGTTACGGCAAAAGCAGCAAAACATAGTCGGGGAGGCTTCTTCATGACAGAATCCGTCAGATATCAGCTCTCCAGGGTGGTGAAACGCCTTTCGCCATTGTTCTCAGACAGCATCTATCTGAAAATGCTGTTTTACCTCACCATGGGCAAACGTCTCGACCTGAAGCATCCCAAGACCTTCAGTGAGAAGCTCCAATGGCTGAAAATCAACCAGCGTGCACCCTTTTACACGTCCCTTGTAGACAAACTGGCCGTCAAACAGCGTATCAACCATCTGCTTGGCGAGGACTATGTCTGTCCGGTGCTGGGTGTCTGGGATGACGTCGAGGAGATCGATCTCGACAGCCTGCCCGACAGTTTTGTGCTGAAAACGACATACAGCGGCGGCAACAACGGCGTGGCCATCTGCAAGGACAAGAAATCTTTTGACTGGGAAGCGGCCAAGGCCAAGTTGAAAGAAGAGGCCAAGCGCACCGACATCTACTACCGTTACCGTGAATGGCCTTACAAGAACGTTTCCCGCAAGGTGTTCGCAGAGAAATACCTGGGCGACAACCTCACCGACTACAAATTCTATTGCTTCGACGGTGATGCCGACTGCGTGCTTGTATGCACAGACCGGCAGAAGGGCAAGATAAAATATTATTTCTTTGACAAGGACTGGCAACTCCTGCCCTACAACGCCGACAGCAAGAACGCCCCCGAGGGATTCTCACTGCCGCGCCCGGAGGGGATGGGAAAGCTCTTCGACTTGGCAGCCCAACTCTCCAAGGGATTCCCATTTGTGAGGGTGGATTTCTTCGACGTGGAGGGCAAGATTTATTTCGCGGAGTACACGCTCTATCCCGCCAGTGGTCTCGATCCGAAGAAAACAGCGGAATTTGAGAAAAGAGCGGGAGATAAAATCAACTTGTCGCTGAATCCAGCTGAAACTGAATAATGACCGCAAAACAAAAGAGACGCCACAATGTGTGACGTCTCTTTTGTTTTGCTTTGGAAGGAATTAGTCGAGCTGAGCCAACTTGTTGTCTGAGCCGAGCACATCCTTGATCTTGTGCTTGTACATCTTCTCCATCTCGTCGCGGGCGGGGCCACAGAACTTACGGGGATCGAACTCACCGGGTTTCTCGACCAAGGTCTTGCGGACAGCAGCGGTGAATGCGAGACGTGAGTCAGAGTCGATGTTGATCTTGCAGACAGCGCTCTTGGAGGCCTTGCGGAGCTGCTCCTCGGGAATACCCACTGCATCGGGAAGTTTGCCACCATACTTATTGATCATGTCAACATACTCCTGGGGCACAGAAGATGAGCCATGAAGCACGATGGGGAAGCCGGGAAGCTTGACCATGATAGCGTCGAGCACGTCGAATGCCAATGGAGGAGGCACGAGCTTGCCAGTCTTCGGGTCGCGGGTGCACTGCTCGGGAGTGAACTTGTAAGCACCATGAGAGGTTCCGATGGAGATAGCGAGGGAGTCAACACCTGTACGGCTGACGAAGTCGATAACCTCCTCAGGCTTGGTGTAATGGCTCTCAGCGGCCACCACCTCGTCCTCAACACCGGCGAGCACACCGAGCTCACCCTCTACGGTGACATCAAACTGGTGAGCGTACTCCACCACTTTCTTGGTCAGAGCAATGTTCTCCTCATAAGGCAGGGAAGAGCCATCGATCATCACAGATGAGAAGCCGAAATCAACGCAACTCTTGCAGGTCTCGAAGCTGTCGCCATGGTCAAGGTGCAGAGCGATCTCGGGATGCTTGCAACCCAACTCCTTGGCATACTCCACAGCACCCTGTGCCATAAACTTCAACAGAGTCTGGTTGGCATAGTTGCGGGCACCTTTCGACACCTGAAGGATCACAGGACTCTTGTAGTCGCTGGAAGCCTTGATGATGGCCTGAAGTTGCTCCATGTTGTTGAAATTGAAAGCGGGAATGGCATAACCGCCATTGATGGCACGTGCGAACATTTCCTTCGTGTTCACAAGGCCCAAAGACTTATAATCTACCATAATTGATGAATATATTAAAAATGAATAGTTTATTCTAGGAATGCAAAAGTAGCATTTTTTCTTGGCAATTCAAAAGTTTTTCAAGGCTTTTTTCCTCATAAACAAAGAAAACGGAAAAGAAGGATGAGATGAGTGGAAAAAACGGGAAGTTTTGCAAAACTGAGGTTGCAAAACGCTTGTCCGTATGGCTTTCATCCTCAGGGCTTACATCTTCCCCACTCCTTTTGGGAGAGGACGGGTGAGGGGGCATATCATAGATAGAAACGCCATGATGCGAAGCTCTTTTGTACCCTCACCTGACCTCTCCCGGAGGGAGAGGGATATATTTGTTATGTCTCCCAAAGGGAGAGGGATATATTTGTTGTGTCTCCCAAAGGGAGAGGGATATATTTGTTGTGTCTCCCAAAGGGAGAGGGATATGTTTGTTGTATCTCCCAAAGGGAGAGGGATATGCTTGTCTTACTCCTCTGTGCCACCGATCACCTTCCAGATGAGGGCAGCCAGGGCACCGCCCACAAACGGGCCGATGATGAAGATCCAGAGGTTGGCGAGGGCGGAACCACCCTCAAACACTGCCGGAGCAATCGAACGGGCAGGGTTGACCGAGGTGCCTGTGATGGGAATCAAGGCGATATGGATAATCACCAGCGAGAGGCCGATAGCCAAGCCGGCGAAGTTGCCTGCACCTTTTTTCTCATCTGTCGTTCCCAGGACGACAAGCACGAAGATACAGGTGAATATGATTTCTGCGATCAGTCCGGCGGAAGCGAGTCCGTCACCCACATTGTTGGCTCCCGTATGCGTATTGGTCACTTCCACGCCCGAAGCCAGGATGGCATAGATCAAAGCCGAACCGAGGAAGGCGCCAATAACCTGAAAGAGCATATACATACCGGCATCCTTGGGAGAGATGCGGCCTGCAAGCAAGGCACCAAGAGTGATGGCAGGATTGATGTGACAACCCGAAATACCTCCAATTGTATAAGCCATGGCCACCACTGCCACGCCAAAAGAGACAGCCACCATGAGAACCTGTGCTGGTGTGCCGCAACCGCCGTTGAACACTGCGCTGCCACATCCAATGAATACCAGCACCATTGTACCAATCATTTCTGCTAAATACTTTTTCATAACGATTATCCTTTCTGTAAAAAACACTTTTCAGAATGCAAAAATAATAAAAAATTTGCAAACCGCAACATTTTTTAAGAAAAATACAAGAAAAAAACGGGACGTTTTGTTTACTGCAGAATGATATTCACCATCCCCATCACATCGGAGACATTGATGACGCCATCTCCATTGATGTCTGCTCTCTGGCGGATAAAACTCTGGCTGGCATTTCCGAGGATATCATTGACGGTCATCATGATGTCGGAGACATTGACCTGGCCATCATCGTTGACATCACCCAAAATGCCCTTGTCAGTCTGCAACCTGAGGGCAAGGTCGATGTTGAGCGTGGTGCTGCCACTTTGTCCGGAGACAAGCCATCCACCGAATGCATCCACGCTGTTGCCTGTCGGTGCGAATTGGAATTTGCCGTCACTGAGGACAAAACTGGCAGGCACGGTCTGGGAACGGTTGCTGCCATAGAGCGTGTAGTTGCCCTTGGTCACGCTGTTGTCACAAGAAGCCGTACCTTTCACCGTCTGTCTAGAAGCCGTGAAAGTGAGGGTCTTGCCCGCCATCCCCTCATCAAAGGCGATGATGTAGGGAGTATAGGCATTCATCTCACCCACATAGCTGGTCTGCACCGTACCGTTTTCCACGCCTTCAAAGGCCATCAGCCAAAATGCCCCAGCCTCGTCTTCCTCACTTTGATACCACGCCACGTTGACATCATCCACCTTCACCTGGGCCGGTTTGAAAGGAAGTGAGAGAATCCGCCATGACAAGCCGTCAACCTCGCCCACTTCTACACTCCAAGTCAATTCACCGGAGACGACCAAACTGTCGGGGAAGAAATAGTCACAGCCATCGCTCAACGTCAGTTTGGGTCCTTTGTTGGACTTGTTGACGTAATTCTTGCCATTGAGTCCCCTTGGCATGGTCTTGTCCAGCAAGTAGAGGGTATTAGGATTAGCATTGGGCATCACATTGGAGGTATAGGCATTTCTCACATTGGCTGCCGCAGCGTCATCGGGTACGGTGATGGTGGATGCCGCCTGTTGGACAAACGTCTCTCCCTGGCTGTTCCAGTAAATAGCGCCTTTGGCTGCCGACAGCACATCCGTGACCTGTTCGGCCCAGGAATAAACATTGCTGCGGTGGGAAGCCTTCAACTGGTATTTCTGCGTGAAATCCGTCAGGAGGATCTCATAATACCTCTCCAGAGTCTCTCCGCTCCCGATGGAGACCGTGCAGCTGTCGATGACCGTCTCACCCGACTCCGCACCGACAAGCGACAGCATAATGGCCTTGTCATAAACTTTCCCGTCGAGGTTGGTGAAACTCACCCGGCACATGATCCTGTCGCCGACGATGGTCTGAGTGGCTTCGTCAATATTGACAATCTGGATATCCTTGTCCACATGGAAGGCCTTCTCATCGGAATTGGTATAGAAATACTGGCTGTCGTATTCATCGACAGAGAGGTAGAACAGGTCGGTACTGACGTCAAGCGACTGCCCAGGAGGGATATAGAGGTCGAACTTGGTATTGGTGCCCGGAGCCACCGCCATGTTGTCGTAGGCCACCTGAACGATGCTGTTGGTCGCCTTGTCGAGTTTTCTCAGATAGACAGGTCCGAAAAACTCCTCACCGTTGTTGTCGAAATCGAAATGGAGGAAATCACCGTTCATTTCCAGCCCGCGGAGTTCGAAATCCGCTTTGGGCACAGGTGTGAGTTGCATGGCCGTCCCGTTGATAACGACATCGATATGGTTTTTGTCAGTACCGCCCATCACCCGCCAACCAGAGGACGAAGAGGCCTTGTAAACCAGTTTGATGGTGTAGTGGCCGGAAGAGATGCCGCTTCCCAGCGTCAGATTGGCTGCCTCATAAGTCTGCATGCCCCCGGAAGCCAAGGTGGCCGAAGACGATGCCAGGACAGACACGACGGAACCGTTGTCGCCGATCAGTGCCACTCCATAAGTGAGGGTCTTTGTGGCCGCTGTGGTATTGATAAACGACTGTTTGAACGTGATGCCGCTGAAATTGGCGGATATCGCTTTGCGTGTGTAAGCACGGCCGTTTTTGAGACTGGGGCGGCTGTATGACCTCAGGGCCTCCACGGGAGCGACGAAAGTATCCGTCCCCGAGGGTTTCAGTCCCAGCAGGGCAGTCTGGTTGATGCTCAGATGATAGTTCTTGACATGGTCGCTGAGATCCTCATTCGTGGCATGCGCCACAGAGATGCGGAAATAGCCGTCGCCCACGCCAGCCCATCCCCAGTTGAGGTGGAAGAGTCCATTGCCGTCATAGCCGTCGCAGATGAAGGTATGTCCTTGTGACACATTGTTGTAGGCTGTGTAGATCACGGGCTGTTTGTTGCGCAACTCATTGATCAAGAGGCTGTCCCACTGCTGTTCATCATAGGACTGGCGATACACATAGTGCATGGTTTGCGGATAGCCGAAATACCTCGGCAGACGGTCGGGGATGATATAAGTATAGGCACCCGAACCGTCAGCGCAGTAGTTCATGCTCGTGGCCTGACCGCAATACAGCATGAGTTTGGCCACGGCATTGATGCTCGTCTGCGAAGAGCCAGCGTTGAGTTCATCGGGCATGTTGTTCCAATCGAAGAGCGTAGCCGACAACCGAGGCATCACGATGTTCTTCGTCAAGGTGGTGTAAGAAGGAATGGCCGTTGTGTAGCCTGTAGGAAACCTGTGGTAGCGCATGACCTGGGCCAGAGCCGTGGCGGTACATCCTGTAGGACAAACAGTCCCGTTATCCACCGGACAAAGAGAGTTGTAGGGTTCACGCTGCGCCCATTTGGAGGTGATGAGTGGAGTAATGACCTCCGAGGAATAGATGCGGTGCGGCGGACAGGCCTCGGCGACACCCCTCCTGACAGCCTCTGTGCAGTCATCATAATAGGCCAGCCAGGCCTTCAGACCATCAGGCAGGTCGGCTGGGTCGCAATTGCCCGAGTCGGCATAGCCCAGAACGGAGTCAAAACTGTCGTCACTGGAGATGACCACAAATCCACCCTGCTGCTGTAAGTTGAAGATATAATATCCTTTTCCTGTCACCACCGACTCAGGACGCAGCTGCCCTCCCATCATGGGAGCAGATGTCCCTTTATGACGCCCAGCCAAGAAATTTTGTGCCAGACGCAGAGCCTGCGCCTGGGTAATGGGTGCAGCCACAGCCAAACCAGCCAAGGCCATCATCATCACCGAAAGAATATATCTTCTTACACTCATTCTATCAAAAGCCGTGCAAATTTCGTAAAAAATATCCTAAAATCGTCAAAAATTCGGAAGTTTTCAGAAAGAATTACATTCATTAAACAAAAAAAGGAGTACCGCCGTACTCCAACCTTTGTTAACCTTAAATCTAATACTATGAAAAACACGATGCAAAGATAATGCAATTCCGCCTATTCCGCAAGCAAATGAACGGAAATATTGTATTTTATACACTTTTCTTGATTTATGTCAAGAGAAGGAGCGTTAAACCAACAAATGGCGGGATTTCATCTCTATATACCGGTTGATGACATCCACCGATAAGTTCTGGGGAGAAGACAGCAGGCCGAAGATGCCGTTTTGCTTCAACGTATTGATGATCAACCGGCGTTCATAAGCCAGTTTTCCTGCTATGACATGCTGATAGCAGTCTTCCACACCCTGAATCGGAGAAGCCATGTAGTCGCGCAACTCCACATCCTCAAAAAACACGACCAGCAATCGATGCCGCTGATTGAGCAGTCTGAGATAGGGCAGTTGGCGCTCGAGGCTGGAGAAGTCCGTGAAATTGGTGTAAAGCACAAAAAAGCTGCGCCGGCCCACCAACCGGTCCACATTCGGACAGAGGATGGAGTAGTCGGACTCGCCAAAAGAGGTCTGCAAGCCATAGAGCGCCTCCAGGATGCGCTGCATCTGTCCGCCGCTTCTCTCAGCGGGAACGAAGGGTCCCATCCGGTCATCGAAAGTGATGACCCCGGCCTTGTCCTGGCGGTGAAGGGCCACATAAGAGAGCACGAGCGAGGTATTGATGGCATACTCCAGATAGGTCATGCCGTCAAACGACTGCTGCATGAGCCTCCCCTTGTCGATCAGCGAAAAGACCTGTTGCGAACGCTCATCCTGATACACATTGACCATCAGGTGGCTCCTCCGCGCACTGGCCTTCCAGTTGATGGTGCGGTAATCGTCTCCCTGCACATAGTCCTTGATCTGTTCAAACTCGGTGTTGTTGCCTGCACGGCGCACTTTTTTAATGCCCAGTTCGGTGAGATTGTTGGTGGCTGCCATCAATTCGTATTTGCGGAGCATGAGGTAAGAGGGATACACCTTGACCGTCACAGGTTCGGCGAAGCGGAACCGGCGCTCTGCCAGTCCGGCGGCAGTGGAAGCGAAGACCAGCAGGTGGCCAAAAGCATACGCTCCCCTGGCTACCGGTCTCACTGGATAGGACAGCGAATGCGACTCACCGGCGGCCACCTGACAATGCAGGGCCATGTCGCGGGTCTGCAGTTGAACGGGCAACTCATCCACCAATGTCAGGCGCAGTTTCATCGGAGAATGATTGGACAGATCGAGTCGCACGTCATTGTTGTCGCCCAACGAGAAACGCCCCGCGCATGAGCGCGACGCCGACAACCGCACCACAGTATAGAGCGCCAGCACGTCGGCTGCCACCAGAACGGCCAATATCACGAGAAGCCACTGTCCCACGATGAACAATGGTGAAAAGAGGAACCCTGCGGCCAAGATCGCGGCCACAGCAGCCGTCATGATATAGAACCTTCGCGTCAGAAACATTGCCGGATATTTACACGATTATTGAGGCACCTCTACTTGGTCGATCAACTTATCGATCAGTCTGGCGGCATTGTAGCCCTCCATCTCAGCCTCAGCGGTCAGGATCAGTCGGTGCTGCAACACAGAGGGAGCGACAAACTTGATATCGTCGGGGGTGACGAAATCACGGCCCTGCAACAAGGCGTATGCCTTGGAGGCCTTGAGCAGGGCCACGCCAGCACGAGGCGAGGCACCGAGGAACACCTCCTTGCTGGTGCGCGTGAGCTGGATGACCGACACCAGATATTGGAGCAAGGAATCGTCAAACACCACCTCGTTGAGGAGAGAACGGAACTGCAGCACCTCGTCGCGCGAGAGGAGCGGCTGTATATCATCGAGTTTGGTGAGCCGTGTGTTCTCATGATGGCGCTTGAGGATGACGATCTCAAGGTTGGCAGGAGGATAGGACATGACCACCTTCATCAGAAAACGGTCGAGCTGAGCCTCGGGCAGTTTGTATGTCCCTTCCTGTTCAACAGGGTTTTGCGTGGCAATCACAGTGAAGAGGTCGCCCATCGGATAGGTGACGCCATCGACGGTGGCCTGTTTTTCCTCCATCACCTCGAAAAGTGCCGCCTGAGTCTTGGCCGGGGCACGGTTGATCTCATCGACCAGTACGATATCTGCGAAAACAGGCCCTTGATGGAAGTCAAACTCCGCCTCCTTCATATTGAAGACCGATGTGCCGAGCACGTCGCTCGGCATGAGGTCGGGCGTGAACTGCAAACGGCTGAAGCGGGCATCGATGAGCCGCGCCATGAGCCGCGCAAGCAAGGTCTTGGCCACACCCGGGACACCTTCCAACAGCACATGTCCGTCGGCGAGTACGGCTGTCAGCAACAAATCGACGGCACGGCTCTGTCCCACCACCACCGTACCTATCTGCTGGCGGACTTGCATCATTTTTTCGGAAAACGCCGTCAAGTCAAGGCGTTGTTGATTGTTTTCTGTCATTGTTTCCAGATTATAGTTGTTTGATGATTTCGTCTACTTTGCTCACGGCCTCAGTCAACTGCTGGTTGCTGACCTGTGCTCCTTCCGCCGTCAGCGTACGGAGCAGAAGCAGCGTCTCCGACACGGTTTCCTCCGGCAGACCGGTGCGTTGCGACAGATTCCTCACGTTTGACTGTTCGCTGCGCTTGTCCTCAATGTCAATTAGGAGGGTGCGGCGCAGTTCCTCCCGGAAATAGGTATATTTCTTGCACAACAGGTCGTGGTTGTCGTGATTGCGGAAATAAATCGTTCCCAGAATCCTCACAAACTCCAGGTTGCGGTTCACGGGAGCGGCCACCACGGGAATCACCCGCTGTCTGCGGCGCGCTGTGAAGAACATCAGCAAGACGGCTGCTGCCACCAACGTATAGAGTGCCCACCGCAAGGGAGGATGGTCCAACATGAAATAGAGCGGCGACACGGTCTTGTCTTCCTGTTGGACACTCCTGACGGAGTACATGCATGACGGGTCAATTCTGACAACAGGTTTGTCGGCTATCTTCGCCAACTCGTAGCCAAGAAACTTGGATATCTGATCGTCAAGCACCCCGTAATTGGTAAACAGCAGCGGTGTGGTGACAATATGCAGTTCTCCCCTGCCCCACTTAGCCCTGGCCGAGACGGCCCCGTCTCCTTTCATCGGTTTTCCAGAGGAGTTAGGCAGCAACTTGCATGTGAATACGAAATGCGGAGCCGACTTGTCCAACCGCCAGCTCAGCAATGTCGGCGGGACAACGATGCGGGTCCCGTCACCACACAACAAGGTGTCGGAAGGGGCTTTGCCCTTCAAGCACTTTGCCAGATCTTCCTTTTCGAAATAACTGTTGTAAGAGCGCATGGATTCCTCTAAATCCTTCCAGGCCTGGAAACCCTCACAATAGGGAAGGAAACTACTGGTGGTGACCAGCATCAGTTTGCTGCCGCTTCTCACGCAACTGTCGAGACGGGCCAAAGCATCGGCATCCCATTCGTGGTAAAAATTCACCAGCAACAACGACATCCTGCGGCCGGACCGCAGAAGACTGTCGAGATCTCCTGAGTAATACGTGTAACCGTTTGGCAGAGTCGCCTCAGCCATCTGGTCAAACAACTGACAACCGAAAGGCTCGTCACTCTCATGATCCAACGTGGGTTGCCAAACAAACCTGCGGGCACCCAGCATCCCATAGAGCATCCAAGCCAAGGCCAAGAATACCAGCGCCGCGAAAAAGGCCGTCAACACCTTCTGTCTCATGACGCACCTCCTTTCAGCACCTCGGCCTGCAATGTGCACATCTCATCATACAGTGCACGGTCGGCGTCAAACCGTCCGTAGCGCACACGGAGGAAATGACGGGTCATCACCTGAAAAGGAGCAGACTGCAGTTCAGAAGCATACTCCGTAGGTGTCTTGTAAATCCGCCAAGCAATACGGCCATTCTCATCAAGAGTCCGCAGCGTACGCAGATAGACGAGACGTACGAGGGCGGAAAAGTCAGAAGCTTCGAGGGCCGCCTGCATCTCCTCATCATAGTCTATCTCATAAATGTCATCAGCTGTTTCAGCCGATCCCCTTTTCACTCCGCCCACATGCAATAAGCCACTACGGAAAGCCCAATAAACCAAAAAGGCCACCAGGATGACGCCCAATACGGCATAAACCACCCAGGGTATGGAAGCGAAGAAAGCAGCAAGACTATCAAAAAAACTACTGTTCGTATCCTGAGCCGCCTGTTCCGCCTGTTCTCCCATGTCCCTCAACCGGTCGTGATCAACCAGCGAATCACCTGCCAGCGAACCCTTGTAGTCATGGCCTGAGAAAAGCCGTGCCGCAAGGGAATCGTCGCGCATAATGGTGGATGAACTGACTGGCATAGGCGGAGGATCAAAGATTTTCAAAATTGCGGATGTCACCCTCAAGCGAAGCGATATCGATACGCTCTGAGACCGTGCCATATTGATAAGCTGCAGCCATGAGGGTCATGGAGATGACAATGAAGAAGCCGAGATAGAGCAAGGCCGTGAACGAATACTGGAACAAGACTGCCACCGCTCCAAGAGACCTGCCAGAGCCATACAAAGCTCCAAAGGCCAAATCAAACAGCGAGGAGGGCAGTTCAATGACCATGGTCATGAAAAAGCCGAAGAGCACCATCAAGGCGATGGTGAAAAACAGCTGGAACCAAGCGTTGAACCCCAACCGCAGCGACTTGCCGACGGCCTTGAACACGCCTGCCCGCTCGAAAAGAGAAACAGAGGGCAGAAGCGACAAAGGAATCATGACCACCACCAGCAACAAGGAAAGGATAGCCGGCGAAAGAAAGATGGCCACCGCTGTGAGAAAGAAGCCCACCGCCAACCAGGAGGAGCGCAGGGCCATGCGCCAGTAAGCAGGCCACAACTGCCGTTGGGTCAATCGATTGATCGCTTCTCCCCGTTCATCGTATGTCGTCAACAAGGCATACACGTGCACATAGGCCATCCATACCCCAATGAAGAGCACAGGAAAGAAAAACGGCGCGCTGTCCCCTTTCCATTTGAACAACATCTCGAAGAACAAGCCTTCCGTCCCTATCTCGTCATCAGAGGGCGTGAAAGCAGACAAGCCAAGCAGGAGGCTCCATGGCAGCAACAAGGTCAATGCCGAGGAAAACCACGCCCGACGGTTCTGGCGCATGAAGTCGAAGGTCGTCTCGATGCACTGCGACACCGACCTGTCCTTGTAGAGCAATATCTTATCCCACTGCTGACTCATCTCGATGACGCTTGATAGGTAACAACACATAATAGAACACGACGAAGGCCAGGGAGGCCAGAATAACCATCAGGCGGAATACATCGCCGATATCGGTGTAGCGGGTGAAGAAGCCCTCAATGAAAGCAGCGATGATGAATACCGGGATGGTGGAGATCAGCACCTTGATGCTGTGGCGCGCCGCCATGAGGAAGGACTCCATGCGACTGTAGGTGCCTGGGAAAAGCCATCCATTGCCCAGAGTGATGCCGGCACCGCCCGCAATGACGATGGCAGAAAGTTCGAGGGTGCCATGCAGCATGATGGCCAGGATGGACTTGACGAAAAGTCCGCGGACGATGAAGAACGTCACGAAGGCTCCCACCATGATGCCATTGTTCATGAGGTAATAGCCCGTTCCGAAACTGGTGAAGATGCCCATGATATATGTCACGAACGACACCATGATATTGTTGATGGTGATACCCAGGAAACTGGCCAACTGCGGTCCCATGGAATAGACAGCCATCGGATTGCCGCTCTCGATGTTGCCGAGCGTCATATCCACATAAGAGTCACCAAGGATAACCCTCGGGAAATCAGCGTCGCCGAAGGTGGAAAAAGCACCGACAAGAACAAAAAACAAGAACACCGACAGGGAAATGAGCAGTCCGTGGCGGGCTCCATACACACTCAGCGGCACCTCATGGGTCCAGAACCTCACAAACTGCGACCATGGGGTGTGCTTATGCTGGTAGAGTTCACGGTGCAGACCCAAGGCGAGGTCGTTGAGATAGGCCGTGATGGGAGAAGAAGGATACTGTGTCTGGGCAAAAGCAAGGTCGGAGGTAACCTCATTATAGGCTTTGACCCTGTCGTCCGGCGTCGTGAACACCGTGTCGCCCAACATCAGCTCCACTTGTTTCCATTTCTCAAGATGATTTCGTATGAAAACCGCTTCCTGCATAAATAGTATCTTTCTACGTTGCAAAAGTAAAAAGAATTCTCTATATTTGCAAACGATTAAAGAAATTATGGCACAAACGAGCATCATCACCGGACAATATGTCTGCATCCGCCAGTCGGCAGCCACCGTGGTCCAGCGGTTTTTCGCATGGGTCATCGACGCCACCATCATCACCATCCTTACCCCCATCCTGTTTGGTGTCATGGTGGCATTCGGTTCTGCCGGCCTGTATTCAGAGACGGTTGCCATCATCATGTCCGTGCTCTTCCTGCTCCTGATCCTATGCTATCCCCTCTACATGGAGATCCTGTTGGACGGACAGACCATCGGCAAGAGCATCATGGGCATCCGGGTCCTCTGCCTCGACGGTTCCACACCCAGCAAGAGCGCCTATATGCTCAGGTGGCTGCTCTACGGCGTCGACTTTTTCTGCATGGGAATCGGACTGGCGGCGATCATCTTCAGCAAAAACAGCCAGCGCATCGGCGACCTGGCAGCCGGCACCACTGTCGTGAAAACGATCAGAGGCAAGCGGCCCTTCATCCTCAACTCCTTCAGTTTCGCCCAGAAAGGATATGTGCCCAACTATCCCGAGGCAGCATCGCTCAGCATGAGACAGGCCAGCGTCATCGGACAGGCGCTTTTCAATTCCAATGACGTGCGCAGATGGCAGCAACTGCAGCAACTCAGCCAGAAGGTGGAGGAATATCTGGGCATCAGGGCCAAGGAACCCTCCGCAGAGCATTTCCTGCTCTCCGTCTATAACGATTTCCAATACTATGCGATGAAAATGGTTTAGCCTGCATCAGCATGAGGCAGGCGGAAGGACAAAAATGGAAAAAAGGAAATGGCGCTACCCTTGAGAGGTAGCCAACTGGACATAGCCCCGCTCCTCGATTTCCGAATATGCCGGCACCTTGTCATAAAACATCGTAGAAAGATGACGGATCTTGCGGTCTTCCTCTAGGAAGAAGGATGGTGGGATCGTCATAACAGGTATGCAAAGAAAAACGCTTGGAATGGTATAGTTCTTTCAATTTGAGATAGTCACAAAGAACATAAAAAAACAGGCAACTCCTGTTAGATTTGCCTGTTTTTCCCAATAAATTGATATTTTACCTCACATTCACCTTCCGGTAAATGGTCATCAGTTTTTCATCCTTCTGGCATCCGGCACACACCTACGCGTCAGGCATGAGGACCACGCCCTCCTGTTTCTTGCCGTCCATCATGATCTTGAGCGGACGAGAGAATCTGACATGCCTCACAAATTGGGTCTCCTCGACAGCCGGCATGGCATCAAGCACTTCTTTCCGCCAAATGCCCTCTCCCAGGAAAGTATTGACGGTGAAATAGCCCACGCCGAAGCTCGTGAGGTTTTGGAAGAAATGGGTGCCCTGGCTGGGGTCGATGCGGTAGTTTTTGAGTCCTGCCTCGACAATGAGTTTCGAGGCACTGATGTGCGGCCATTTCACCGGGATGCCCAGCCAATAGTCACTCGACCCCCAGCGTCCTGGTCCCACGAGCACATACCCTTTTCCCTCATCGAGGAAACGACGGTTGAACTTCTCTATCTCACAAGCGATGGTGGGGTTGTTGGAGGCCGTGAAATGCTCGTCGGTCTTGACATACACCACGTCGCAGACCTCCTCATTGATGCCATGGCCGAGCGACATGTGAGAACGGAGCAGGCAGTCTTCATCAGCAATCGTGGAGAGGTCGGCCTCGAGCATCTGCTTGGAATCGACAATCGGACGGATCTGAAGCAGATAGAAATCGAGCAGTTTGTTACCGTGGATGTTGCAGGCGAACTCGATCTCCACGGGACGGTGCATGCCCTCCGAACCGAAGCGCATGGCCATCTGCATGATCTCGGGGAAGGGGAACACGCCTTGTTGCAACACACCAGAGAAGGAGATGACCTTTCGTCCTCCCTCATAGATGCCGTCGCGGATGACCTGGTCGTAGGGGTCGTAGGTGGAGGCGATGTGCGCAAGCGACTGGTCTTTGTCGGCCTCCTTGACCCGGAGCTTGAGGATATTGAACCCGTCATCGACCTTGAAATCCGAAGCGGCATTCTCCATGTCGAGGGCATAGAACTTGGTCTGAGTCTCCCGGAGCGCCGTTTCCATCTCACTGGTCTGCAGCACCTGATGCGGGTGGTAGGGACTGACGCGCAACGTCTGTCCGCCATCGACGATATATTTGCCCAGTCCGAGAGCGAGGCTGGCGATGCCATCCTCCGCCTTCTCGTCACCGATGGGATAGTAGTTGAGCGAGCGCAGCACGCCGCTGATATTGGGATAGAAGTGATGGCCATAGGTATTGCCCACCACCTCCTGCAGGATGACCGCCATTTTCTCGGAGTCGATGACATTGCTCGTGGCAGTCATGTATGCCTTGGAATCGCGGTAATAGACAGAAGCATAGACACCCTTGATGGCACAGGCGAGCATGCGGAGCATCTCATACTTGTCGTCGAGGTAGGGAATCATGTAGGTGGAGTAGATGCCGGCAAAGGGCTGGTAATGGGCATCCTCCAGCAATGACGACGACCTGACGGCAATCGGACACTTGGTGGCCTCGAAGAAGGTGAAGAAATCAGCTATGAGCGAGTCGGGCAACTGCGCCCGGAGGAAATGCTGGAGGATCTCCTCATCAGAGGCATCGCTGAGTGCGACATGGTAGAGGTTGTTGGCATCCATGAACTTGTCGAAGATGTCGGTGCAGAGCACGACGGTCTTGGGGATGGACACTATGGCATTGTCAAAGCTGTTCAGTTCCGGATGGCGCTTGATGATGTTGTCGAGGAAGGCAAGGCCTCTGCCCTTTCCACCCAGAGAGCCCTCGCCGATACGGGCGAAATGGGCGTATCGGTCGTACTTGCCACGGTCGAAGACAGCCACGACGCCCACGTTCTTCATCTTGCGGTACTGCACGATGGCATCGAAGATGATCTGTCGATGGGCATCGACATCTTTGAGTTTGTGCCATGTGACGGTCTTGAGGAAATGCGAGACGGGGAAGATGGCCCTGGCGCACAGCCACCGGCTCACATGGTTGCGTGAGACGTGGTAGAGCATCGACTCGTAGGGAATGTTGAAGATGCTGTCCTGGAGTTCCTTGAGGTTTCTGACCCTTTTCACCTCATGCTTGGTGACGGGGTCGCGGAAGATGAAGTCGCCAAAGCCCATGTGCTCAGCCAGCAACTTGCGCAAGTCGATGTTCATCTTCTTGGAGTTCTTATCCACATAAAGGAAACCTTCCTCACGGGCACGGGCCTCATTCACCGCCTCCGCGCTCTGCAGAATCAGCGGCACGTATTCATCGCGGCGGCGGATCTCACGGAGCAGTTTGAATCCAGCCTCGGGGTCCTTCACGCCGTCTTTCGGGAAGCGGACGTCGCTGATGATGCCCTGGGTGTTGTCGGCATGCTTCTCATAAAAGGCCATGGCCTCCTCGTAGGTGCGTGCGAGCACCACTTTCGGTCTGCCCCTCTTGCGCTGTGCGGCGGCATGAGGATTGAGCGCCTCGGTGGAGAAGCGCTGGCTTTGCAGGAGGATGTAGCTGTAGAGATTGGGCAGCACGGAGGAGTAGAAGCGGATGTTGTCCTCGACCAGCAGGATCATCTGCACGCCAGCCTCCTGGATATCGTGCTCGATGTTCATCTTGTCCTCGAGCAACTTGATGATAGAGAGGATGAGGTTGGTGTCGCCGAGCCAGCAGAACACATAGTCGAAAATCGACATGTCCTCATCCTGGATGCGCTTTGTGATGCCGTGCGAGAATGGCGTGAGCACCACACAGGGCAGGTTGGGGAAATGGTCCTTGATGTCGCGGGCCACGCTGAAGGCATCGTTGTCGGCATTGCCGGGCATGCAGATGACGAGGTCGATGGCTGTGGTGGAGAGCACACGGCGCGCCTCCTCCGTAGTACAGACCTGAGTGAACGACGGCGGATAGCGCATGCCAAGTTGCATGTACTCATCGAAGATCTTCTCATCGACCCTTCCGTCATCCTCGAGCATGAAAGCGTCATAGGGATTGGCGACGATCAGCACGTTGAAGATGCGGTGGGTCATGAGGTTAATAAACGACACGTCCTTCAAATAGAACTTGGTAAACTCCTGAGGTATGGTATTCTCCATGATGTGGTTTCGTTGGTGATGCAAATATAGTGGATTTCGGCGAAATCACCAAAAGGAGGCTTGGAAAAGCCGCATTTCCGAGTCAAAAAGAGCTTCACGGATAAAATGCAAGGTTTGGAAGAGTTTTTCAGCGTTTTTATTTGGAGGTTACATATTAATTCGATAAATTTGCGTGCATCAAATGACATTTTGTTACTTTAACCTATAAAACGAATTACTATGGAAGTTGAGAAAATCATGCGTGCCTTGGAACAAAAGCATCCAGGCGAGTCGGAGTATCTGCAGGCAGTGAGAGAAGTGCTCTTGTCGGTGGAGGAGGTCTATAATCAGCACCCCGAATTCGAGAAAGCCAAAATCATCGAGCGCATCGTGGAGCCCGAGCGGATTCTGACCTTCCGCGTACCCTGGGTGGATGACAAGGGCGAGGTGCATGTCAACCTCGGTTACCGTGTGCAATACAACAGCGCCATTGGCCCCTATAAAGGAGGATTGCGATTCCATCCCTCTGTCAACCTGTCGATTCTGAAATTCCTCGGTTTCGAACAGACCTTCAAGAATGCCCTCACCACCCTGCCCATGGGAGGAGGCAAGGGCGGTTCTGATTTCTCCATCCGCGGGCGCAGCGACGCTGAGGTGATGCGCTTCTGCCAGGCCTTCATGCTGGAACTCCACAAGATGATCGGTCCCGACATGGACGTGCCTGCCGGCGACATCGGCGTGGGAGGCCGCGAGATCGGCTATCTCTTCGGTATGTATAAGAAACTGACGCACCAATATCAGGGTGTGCTGACAGGAAAAGGCATCGAATGGGGCGGTTCGATCCTCCGTCCGGAGGCTACAGGATTCGGCGCTCTGTATTTCGTGAACCAGATGCTCCAGACCCACGGCATCGACATCAAGGGGAAGACCGTGGCCATCAGCGGATTCGGAAACGTGGCCTGGGGTGCAGCCAAGAAAGCCACCGAACTGGGCGCCAAGGTGGTGACCATCTCTGGTCCTGACGGCTACATCTATGATCCTGCCGGACTCGATGATGAGAAGATCGCCTATATGCTTGAGCTCCGTGCCAGCGGCAATGATGTCTGCGCTCCCTACGCAGAGGAGTTTGAGGGTTCCACTTTCTATCCGGGCCGCAAGCCGTGGGAGGTGAAGGTGGATATCGCCCTGCCTTGCGCCACACAAAACGAGCTCAACGGGGACGATGCCGACAAGCTGCTCGCCAACAAGACGCTCTGCGTGGCAGAGGTGTCGAACATGGGCTGTACGGCAGAAGCCGTGGACAAGTTCGTGGCCGCCGGACAGTTGTTCGCTCCTGGCAAGGCCGTGAATGCGGGCGGTGTGGCCACCTCAGGTCTTGAGATGACGCAGAACTCCATGCGCCTGTCGTGGAGCGGCAAGGAGGTGGACGAGAAACTCCACAGCATCATGTCGAACATCCATGGCCAGTGCGTGAAATACGGCAAGGAGCCCAATGGCTACATCAACTATGTGAAGGGCGCCAACATCGCCGGCTTCATGAAGGTGGCAAACGCCATGATGGCCCAGGGCATCGTATAACGGACCAGTCAAGGATCCATCACAAACGAGGCATGGGAAAAGGTGCCGATGCCGGCAACGATCCGCAGCGGCAACCCCCACCCCACAAAAAAACAGGGTGCGCAAATCCAATTGCGCACCCTTTTTCCGGTTTTGTGTAGCTCTATTTTCGTCACAGAAAGTGTTGTTTTCGCTGATACCTGTCCGGTCGTCTTCTGTCAACGCACCGTGTTGATGGTGAACTCAGAGACATTGGACATCACCCGATCGCCCTGCAGGACGGAAAGGCAGAATGTGGCCGTGCCGTTTCTCATCCTTGCGGTCTTCACCATGGCCGTGTAGCGGATGCCCTTTCCCGGTTCAAGACGCTCCACATGCACAGTGGGTGAGATATAGATATTGCGGGCTCCAGTGGACTCCACCACAGTGGGCTGCAGGTCGAAGAGCGTGTGTCCCGATGTGTTGAAGACCTCGAAGATGACCTTCGACACCTCATTGGAATTGAGGCATCCGTCGCGGTTGCCATCGACAAAGCGGGGATTGCGGATCTCGATGCCGGAGTTGACCGTATAGCCTGAGCTGATATCCTCGATGCTGGAGGCACCCGGCGACATGCTGCGGGCGCTGGCAGCAGAGTAATCACTGGTATAGTCAGAGCTCTGGAAGTCGTAGAGCCTGTCGTCGCCGCCGTTGGACGGATCATAGTAATTGTCGTTGGAATAAGAGCGGTTCTGATAGCCTGCGTTATCATAGGAACGGTCCTGAGCCTTGCGGCGCTGCACGTTCTCATAGTGTTCGTGTATGTCGCGCTTATTGGCCTGGTCAGCTGCGCTGCCTATGGCAGCACCGACGATCGCACCGCCAGCCATACCAAGGATTGTACCCACATCACTGCCCCGTGGACCGTCAGTAATACCTCCGATGGCAGAACCCAGGATGGAACCGAAATGAGCTCCCGTGAAAGCACCCGAACCGGCATAAGTGCCACAGCCGCTGAGCAGCAGGACGGCACAAACTGACATAACTGCAATTTTCCTCATATCTTTACTGTTTTATCGAACGCAAATATACTTATTATTTCTGAATCATGGCGTTTATCACCGCTGCAAAATTACGAACAAACACATTCAATTCATCGGGGAAATCCCCAAATCATCATAGGGAAAACCCTAAATCGGGAAACAGTTTTCACAAAAGACAAAAAAAATCCAGGCCCGAAGGTCTGGATTCTTATTGACAGTGATTAAGATCATCCTTTTACTCTGCCTTTGCCTCTGCAGCCTCTGCAGCCTCAGCGACGGGAGCCTCAGCTTTGGTGGACTTGCGGCTGCGGCGGGTCTTCTTGCCAGTCTTGGCAGTCTTGGCCATGTTGTCGTCGAAGTCAACAAGTTCGATGAAGCAGATCGGAGCGGCGTCACCGATACGGTGGCCGAGCTTGATGATACGGGTGTAGCCACCGGGACGGTTGGCCACCTTCTCGGCCACAGGGCCGAAGAGCTCCTTAAGAGCCTCCTTGTTCTGCAGGTAGCTGAACACCACGCGGCGTGAATGAGTAGAGTCATCCTTGCTGCGGTTGATCAGCGGCTCAGCATATTTCTTGAGAGCCTTTGCCTTGGCGAGAGTCGTAGTGATTCTTTTGTGCATGATCAGCGAGATCGTCATGTTGGCAAGCATGGCGTGGCGGTGGTCAGCAGTACGACTCAGATGGTTGAATTTTTTATTATGTCTCATTTTACGTTTTTATTTTTCAAGTTTGTACTTTGAAATGTCGGTTCCAAACGAAAGATTCAGACTCTCGAGCAAATCATCAAGCTCTGAGAGCGATTTCTTACCGAAGTTGCGGAATTTGAGCAGGTCGGTCTTATTATACTGCACGAGGTCACCGAGCGTCTCCACATCGGCTGCCTTGAGGCAATTGAGTGCACGCACGCTGAGGTTCATATCGACCAGTTTGGTCTTGAGCAACTGGCGCATGTGCAGCACTTCCTCATCAAACTCCTGGTTGGTCTGGTTCTCCGGGCTTTCGAGCGTGATTTTCTCGTCGGAGAAGAGCATGAAGTGATGGATGAGGATTTTGGCAGCCTCCTTGAGGGCATCCTTCGGATGGATGGAGCCGTCCGTAGTCACCTCGATGACGAGTTTGTCGTAGTCGGTTTTCTGTTCGACACGATAAGGCTCGACCGCGTACTTGACATTACGGATTGGGGTGTAGATAGAATCGATTGGAATTACGTTGACGTCTGTGCAGTAATCACGATTCTCATCAGCAGGCACGTATCCACGTCCCTTGTTGATGTTGATGTCCAACTGCATGGACGCTTTGACATCTAAATGACAAATCACCAAATCTGGGTTTAACACTTCAAATCCAGTCAGATACTTACTGATATCACCAGCCTTGAATTCTGTGGAATTCTCCACGGTGATACTAACTTTCTCGTTCTCGAATTCTTCTACTACGCGCTTGAACCTCACTTGCTTAAGGTTCAAGATAATGTTGGTGACATCCTCTTTAACTCCAGGCACCGATGAGAACTCATGCTCGACACCACTGATTTTGATGGTGTTGATGGCAAAGCCCTCAAGGGAAGAGAGGAGAATGCGCCGCAGGGAGTTGCCGATGGTAACTCCGAAGCCAGGCTCGAGGGGACGGAATTCGAACTTGCCGAACTTATCGTTCGCCTCCAACATCACGACCTTGTCGGGTTTTTGAAATGCTAATATCGCCATTAATTTAATGATTATTTAGAGTACAACTCAACGATTAACTGCTCCTTGATATTCTCTGGAATGTCAGCACGCTCGGGCTTGTGGAGGAACTTGCCACTCTTGGTAGCCTCGTCCCACTCGATCCAAGCATATTTGCTGTGGTTGAATCCTGCGAGGGCAGCCTCGATCACCTCAAGCGACTTTGACTTCTCGCGGACACCGATCACCTGTCCAGGTTTCACGGAATAGGAAGGAATGTTGACCACCTGTCCGTCGACCACGATGTGCTTGTGGCCAACGAGCTGGCGTGCAGCTGCGCGTGTTGGAGCTATACCGAGACGGAACACGACGTTGTCGAGTCGTGACTCAAGGTTCTGGAGGAGCACCTCACCGGTGATGCCTTCAGCCTTCGCAGCTTTCTCAAACATATTACGGAACTGGCGCTCGAGCACACCATAGGTGTACTTAGCCTTCTGCTTCTCTGCCAGCATGACTGCATACTCCGACTGCTTGCGGCGACGGTTGTTGCCATGCTGTCCAGGAGGGAAGTTTCTCCTGGACAAAACTTTGTCAGCGCCGAAGATGGGCTCTCCAAAACGGCGTGCGATCTTTGATTTCGGTCCAATATATCTTGCCATAATATAAAAATAATGCTTTTGTTTTTTGTATGTCCCGGCCGGTCGGTTGACGTCGGGGACTGGGATGAATATTATACGCGGCGGCGCTTCGGAGGACGGCAGCCATTGTGCGGCAGCGGAGTGACATCGATGATTTCGGTGACCTCGATACCAGCACCATGGATGGCGCGGATGGCGGACTCACGTCCGTTGCCCGGACCCTTGACATAAGCCTTTACCTTGCGCAGGCCAAGGTCGTATGCCACTTTAGCGCAATCCTCTGCAGCCATCTGAGCTGCATAGGGAGTGTTCTTCTTTGAACCGCGGAAGCCCATCTTGCCTGCTGAAGACCATGAGATGACCTGTCCCTCGCTGTTGGCCAAAGACACGATAATATTATTGAATGAGCTGTGGACATGAAGCTGTCCGAGAGCATCAACCTTTACATTTCTCTTTTTCGAAGTGACTGTTTTCTTTGCCATAATCTCAATTCTGCTTAATTACTTAGTAGCCTTTTTCTTGTTAGCGACAGTCTTCTTCTTGCCTTTACGGGTACGGGCATTGTTCTTGGTGCTCTGTCCGCGTGATGTTCATCTGGATTTCTGACCTGAGGTCACCTTCCACTTTGTATTCAGCACCGATAATCTCACGGATTTTGGCTGCCTGGTCGTCACTCCATTCGTTGACTTTCAGTTCACGGCTTACGCCCGCCTTGTCCAATATCTTTGCTGAACTACTTCGACCGATACCATAGATATAGGTCAATGCGATTTCGCCACGCTTGTTCTGGGGCAAATCTACTCCAACATTTTACTTGATAGATAATTTAAAAAATTGATAACTTTTTGTTTGGGCACACCACGTGCCCGGCACCTTCGCCTACCCCTGACGGAGTTTGTACTTGGGGTTCTTCTTGTTGATCACAAAAAGGCGTCCCTTGCGGCGTACGATCTTGCAATCGGGAGTGCGCTTCTTCAATGATGCTCTTGTCTTCATATCTCACAAAAATTATTTGTACCTAAATACGATCCTGCCCTTGGTCAGGTCATAGGGACTCATCTCGACCTTCACCTTGTCTCCAGGTAAGATCTTGATGTAGTGCATTCTCATCTTGCCCGAGATGTGGGCGGTGATGGGACATCCATTTTCCAATTCCACGCGGAACATGGCATTTGAAAGTGCCTCAACGATTGTTCCGTCCTGTTCGATAGCGGCTTGCTTTGCCATAAATTAACTGATTTTTCCTACTAATGATTCGATTTCTTCGAAAGAAGACAAAATCTCGGCCTCACCCTTGCGGATGGCGATGGTATGCTCGAAATGTGCAGCCGGCTTGCCGTCGCGTGTGCGCACCGTCCAGCGGTCGGGCATGAGATAGATGTCTCTCTTGCCCATGGTGACCATCGGTTCGATGGCGATGCACATGCCGGCCTTGAGCATCGGACCGTTGCCGCGGCGCCCATAGTTGGGCACCATCGGGTCCTCGTGCATCTTGCGGCCGATACCATGACCAGTGAGTTCCCTCACGATGCCGTATCCCTGCGACTCGCAATAATCCTGCACGGTACTTCCGATGTCGCCGATATGATGGCCGTGGACGGCCTGCTCGATACCCTTGTAGAGTGCATCGTGCGTGGTGACCAACAGGTTTCTCACCTCCTGACTCACCTCACCCACGCAGAACGTGTAGCAAGAGTCGCCGTTGAATCCGTCGAGCAAGGTACCGCAGTCGATGGAGATGATATCCCCCTCCTGGAGGATTGTCTTGCTGTCAGGCACGCCATGCACCACGACATCATTGACCGAGGTGCAGATATTGGCGGGAAAGGGCGACCCGTAAGGATTGGGAAAATTCAGGAACGTGGGGATGGCCCCATGGTCGCGGATGAATTCCCCCGCAATCCTGTCGAGCTGCAGGGTTGAGACCCCTGGTTGGATATGTTTCGCCAACTCGGCGAGCGTCCGGCCTACCAGCCGGTTTGCCCGCCTCATCAGCTCAATCTCGTCTTCAGTCTTCAGATAGATATTCATCCTCTGACATTAGTAAGCAGCGACGCCGTTGCCACGAGTATGACCAGCGTTGAGCAGTCCATCGTAATGACGCATCATGAGGTGGCTCTGGATCTGCTGCAAGGTGTCGATGACCACACCCACGAGGATCAGCAGTGAAGTACCGCCGAAGAACTGGGCGAAGCCCTGCTGCACGTTGAGCAGTCCGGCGAGCGCCGGCATGATAGCGATGAAAGCGATGAAGAGCGAACCGGGGAAGGTAATACGCGACATGATGGTGTCGATGTAATCAGCGGTCGGCTTGCCAGGCTTCACACCAGGAATGAATCCGTTGTTGCGCTTCATGTCCTCAGCCATCTGAGTGGGGTTGAGGGTGATGGCTGTATAGAAATACGTGAAGGCGATGATCAGGATCGCGAAGATCACGTTATACAGCAGACTGGTGTGGTCGAGCAGTGAACGCATCACATAGTTGGTGCTGTTGGTGGAATACTGCACGAGAGCCAGCGGGATGAACATCAAAGCCTGTGCAAAGATGATCGGCATCACATTGGCTGCGAAGAGCTTCAGCGGAATATACTGGCGTGCGACGCTGCGTGTCCTGTTGCCCTGCACTCGGCGTGCATACTCAACGGGCACTTTGCGCACGGCCTGCGTGAGCAGGATGGCAGCACACACCACGGCGAAGAGGATCAGCAGTTCGATGATGAACATCACGAGACCACCACCGGTGATGGCTGTGAATCGTGAAGTCACCTCCTGCATGAACGCATTCGGCAGACGGGCGATGATACCAATCATAATGATCAGCGAGATACCGTTGCCCACGCCCTTGTCGGTGATACGCTCACCGAGCCAGAGGATGAACATACTGCCTGCAGCCAGGATGATAAGGCCAGTCCACATGAACCAGTTCCAGGAGATGGCGGGGTTGAGAGCACCAGCCGACTGCATCTTCAGGTTGATCAGGTAGGAAGGAGCCTGGAAGACCAGGATGGCCACGGTCAGACACCGTGTGTACCACATGATCTTCTTGCGTCCGCTCTCACCTTCACGCTGCATTTTCTGGAAATACGGGACAGCCACGGCAAGCAGCTGCATGACGATAGACGCTGAAATGTAAGGCATGATTCCCAACGCGAACATGGACGCATTGGAGAATGCACCACCGGAGAACATGTCGAGCAGCGACATCAAGCCGCCCTCAGTCTGTTGCTGCAGATTTTCCAACTTGCCCGGGTCGATGCCAGGAAGCACGACGAACGAGCCAAAACGGTAAATTGCCGTGAACAGGATAGTGATGAGGACCCGCTGGCGCAAATCCTCCACTTTCCAAATGTTCTTCAGTGTCTCAATAAACTTTTTCATTTACTTAGATAATAGTTGTGTTACCACCAACTGCCTTGATAGCTGCCTCGGCAGTCTTTGAGAAAGCATGGGCCTCAACATCCACCTTAGCGGTGAGCTCGCCATTGCCAAGCACCTTGACAAGTTCCTTGCCATTGGTGAGGCCAGCGGCCTTGAGCTCCTCCACACCGATCTTGGTGAGTTGCTTCTCCTCAGCCAACTTCTGGATAGTAGAGAGGTTGACGGCGAAGTACTCCTTGTGGTTGATGTTTTTGAAGCCTGCCTTCGGCACACGGCGCTGGAGCGGCATCTGACCACCCTCAAAGCCAATTTTCCTCTTATAACCCGAACGTGACTTGGCACCCTTATGGCCACGGGTGGAAGTTCCACCAAGTCCAGAGCCTGTTCCACGACCGATGCGGCGGCGTGAGTGCGTAGATCCTTTTGCGGGTTTTAAAGTATGCAATTTCATAAAACTGTGCTTTTTAAATTGATTGATTATTCAACTACCGTCACCAGGTGACGCACTTTCCGGATCATGCCGCGGATAGCAGGTGTGTCCTCTTTCTCGACCACCTGAGAGATTTTGTGGAGGCCGAGGGCCTCAAGGGTGCGTTTCTGGTCGATCGGATAACCGATCTTGCTCTTGATCTGTTTGATTTTTATTGTTGCCATATCAGAACCTCCTTATCCTCTAAATACTTTTTGCATGGAAATGCCACGCTCTCCGGCGATGGTATAAGCATCACGCATCTCGCTGAGAGCCTTGATGGTGGCTTTCACGAGGTTGTGGGGGTTGGACGAGCCTTTAGACTTGGCGAGCACGTCATTCACGCCAGCGCTCTCGAGCACGGCGCGCATAGCACCACCAGCCACCATACCCGTACCAGGAGCAGCGGGTTTGAGGAACACCTTGGCGCCTCCGAAGGCCACTTCCATCTCATGAGGGATGGTGCCCTTGATGACAGGCACCTTGACCAGGTTTTTCTTGGCAGCCTCCACGCCTTTGGCGATGGCGGCGGTCACCTCACCTGCCTTACCAAGTCCCCATCCGATGACACCATTACCGTCACCTACAACGACGATGGCAGCGAATGTGAACGTGCGACCGCCCTTTGTCACCTTTGTGACACGGTTGATAGCCACGAGACGGTCCTTTAACTCTGCGTCACTATTGATTTTAACTCTATTGTATGCCATAATCGCTTAAAAATTAAGTCCACCTTTACGGGCTGCGTCAGCCAGTTGCTTCACTCTTCCGTGATAGAGATATCCGTTGCGGTCGAAGACCACTGCCGTGATGCCGGCAGCCTTTGCCTTCTCAGCAATCATCTCACCCACTTTCTCAGCCTGCTGGCTCTTGCTCATTTTCTCCAGTCCTGCGGAGGATGCGGAGACAAGTGTGCGGCCCTTGGGGAAATACTCCACCTCAACCTTGCGCTTGGGGTGCTTTTTCTCTACCAGTGCCTTGAAAGGCTTCTCTGTATTGCACCAGGTGTCATCGACGATCTGCACGTAGATGCTCTTGTTGCTGCGGAAGACCGTCATGCGCGGGCGCTCTGCAGTGCCGTTGACCTTCTTGCGAATTCTATATTTTATCTTGATTCGTCTTTCTACTTTTTTCGTTGTCATAATCGTAAATTATTAAAGTTACTTAGCTGAAGCTGACTTGCCAGACTTCCTGCGGATGACCTCACCCTTGAACAGGATACCCTTGCCCTTGTAAGGCTCAGGTTTGCGGAAAGAGCGAATTTTAGCACAGATGAGTCCGAGCAACTGCTTGTCGCAAGACTCCAAGATAATGATAGGATTCTGGTTTCTCTCTGACTTCGTCTCCACTTTCACTTCTTCGGGAAGCATGAGGAAGATGGGATGGGTATAACCGAGAGCAAACTCCAGGAGGTTGCCCTGGTTGGACACGCGGTATCCGACACCGACGAGTTCGAGTGTCTTCTGGAATCCGGTGCTCACACCCACGACCATATTGTTGACGAGTGCACGATAGAGGCCATGGAAAGCCTGTTTCTGCTTGATGTTGACGGGACTATCCTCGTTGATGGAGAAAGTCATCTCGCCGTTCTCTATTTCGACATTGACGGACGGATCCACCTTCTGTGAGAGAGTTCCCTTGGGACCTTTCACGGTGATCACATGGTTTTCCTTCTTGATTTCCACGCCTGCTGGGATGACGATGGGCAATTTACCTATTCTTGACATATTGCTTTCCTCCCTGATTAATAGACGTAGCAAAGGACCTCACCGCCGATTTTCTGCTCGGCAGCCTCTTTGTCAGTCATGACACCTTTGGATGTGGATAAGATAGCGATACCCAATCCGTTGATAACTCTCGGCATGTTTTTGTAACCCGTGTACTTACGGAGTCCAGGAGAAGAAACTCTCTGGAGCTTCTTGATGGCGTTGACCTTTGTGTTCGGGTCATACTTCAGGGCCACTTTGATGGTGCCCTGCGGTCCATCCTCAATGAACTTGTAGTTGAGGATGTATCCTTTCTCGAAGAGGATCTTGGTGATTTCCTTCTTCAAGTTTGAGGCGGGAACCTCCACGACTCTGTGGTGAGCCATGATTGCGTTTCTGAGCCTCGTCAGATAATCTGCTATTGGATCTGTCATAAAAAATAAGATTTAATTAATCGGGACTGCCCCGACAATATTAAAAAATGAAATTGGATTTACCAGCTTGCCTTCTTCACACCCGGGATGAGTCCAGCCGATGCCATCTCGCGGAATTGGATACGGGAGATGCCGAACTGACGGATATAGCCTTTTGGACGGCCAGTGATCTTGCAGCGGTTGTGCAGACGGATGGGATTGGCGTTGCGGGGAATGCTCTGGAGTTTGCGTGCTGCCTCATAAGCCTCCATCGGGTCATCTGTAGTGGCGATGATTTTCTTGAGTGCGGCGCGCTTCTCGGCATACTTAGCCACAAGCCTTGCTCTCTTGACCTCACGGGCCTTCATTGATTCCTTTGCCATGGATTATGCGTTTTTAGCGTTTTTGAATGGAAGTCCAAAACCTTTGAGCAGAGCGAATCCTTCCTCGTCGGTCTTGGCGGATGTGACGAAAGTGATGTTCATACCCTGGATGCGCTCGATGTTGTCGAGGTTGATCTCAGGGAAGATGATCTGCTCCTCGATGCCGAGAGTGTAGTTGCCTCTTCCGTCGAGCTTGGTCTCAATGCCCTTGAAGTCGCGGATACGTGGCAGTGCCACTCTGACGAGTTTCTCGAGGAACTCATACATGCGCTCTCTGCGCAGGGTCACCATGACGCCGATGGGCATCTTCTTACGGAGCTTGAAGTTGGCGATGTCCTTCTTGGAATAAGTGGCCACTGCCTTCTGTCCTGTGATGGTGGTGAGTTCGTTGACAGCCACGTCGATGAGTTTTTTCTCCTGGGTGGCGTCACCGAGACCCTGGTTGATCACGATTTTCTTCAGTACGGGAATCTGCATGCTTGATGAGTAGTTGAACTGCTTCATCAGAGCGGGTGCGATGACCTCTGCGTATTGTTTCTTTAACTGTGCTGTATTCATTATTTGATCTCCTCCCCAGATTTTTTAGCGATACGAACTTTCTTGCCGTCCTCTGTGACCTTGATGGCGATGCGGGTAGGCTTTCCGCTCTTCGGGTCGATGAGGCTCAGGTTGGAGATATGGATAGGAGCCTCTACCTTGACGAATCCACCCTGCGGATTCTTGGCGGAAGGTTTCGAGCTCTTGGTGACGATGTTGACACCTTCGACGATGGCGCGCTGTTTCTCAACGAGCACCTTGAGCACTTTACCGGTCTTGCCCTTGTCCTCACCGGAGAGAACAATCACGGTGTCGCCTTTCTTGATATGTAACTTTGCCATTACTATACTACTTGTTTTTAGTTATTAAAGAACCTCAGGTGCGAGTGACACCACCTTCATGTTGACAGCGCGGAGCTCACGTGCCACGGGACCGAAGATACGGCTACCGCGGAGTTCGCCTGCGTTGTTGAGCAGCACACAAGCATTGTCGTCAAAACGGATGTAGGAACCGTCGGCGCGGCGGATTTCCTTCTTGGTGCGGACGATAAGAGCCTTGGAGACGGCACCTTTCTTCAGATCGCTTGACGGTATCACGTTCTTGACAGCGACGACGATGACATCGCCGACACTTGCATAGCGGCGTCTTGTGCCACCGAGGACTCTGATGCAGAGGGCCTCGCGTGCGCCGCTGTTGTCACATACTGTAAGTCTTGATTCTGCCTGTATCATGATTACTTAGCTTTTTCGATTATTTGAACTAGTCTCCATCTCTTGGTCTTGCTCAAGGGACGTGTTTCCATAATGAGCACTGTATCACCTACATTGGCCTCATTTTTCTCGTCGTGTGCGTGGTATTTCTTCGTTTTCTGGACGAATTTGCCATAGATGGGGTGCATTTCCTTAAACTTAGCTGCGATAACAATGGTTTTATCCATTTTGTTGCTGATCACCACACCTGTTCTTGTTTTTCTTAAATTTCTTGTTTCCATCTGAACCATTGTTATTTTTTAAGTTCTCTCTGATGAAGTTCGGTTTTCATACGTGCGATGTCGCGACGCATCTGCCTGATCTGCATGGGGTTCTCCAGTGGAGAGATGGCGTGGTTGAGCTTGAGCTGCTGCAGTTTTGCCACTGCACCGTCGAGTCTTTCTACCAAGTCTTGGGTAGCGAGCTCCCTTATTTCATTGATCTTCATAGTTTATGCGTTTTTATCGAAATCACGTCTTACAACAAACTTAGTCTTAACAGGCAGTTTCTGGGCTGCGAGGCGGAGGGCCTCCTTAGCGATGTCGAAACTTACGCCTTCCACTTCGAAGAGAATGCGTCCTGGGGTCACTGGTGCGACCCATCCTGCGGGATCACCCTTACCTTTACCCATACGTACGTCAGCGGGCTTGCGGGTGATGGGTTTGTCGGGGAAGATGCGTATCCACACCTGTCCTTCACGCTGCATGTATCTGTTGACGGCGACACGGGCAGCCTCGATCTGCCGGCTGTCGATCCATTTGGCCTCAAGGGTCTTGATGCCGAACGAACCGAAGGCGAGCTGTGTACCTCTGTGGGCGTTGCCTTTGTTTCCACGTCCGTCCTGAGGTCTTCTATATTTAACTCTTTTTGGCTGTAACATTGTAGCTTCTTACTTTTAACGGTTATTGTTTCTCTTGCGCCCGCGTCCCTGACGTCCGCCATTACCCTGGCGTCCGCTTTGCTTCTCCTGGGCAAAGTTGGGTGCGAGGTCCACCTTGCCATACACCTCACCTCTGCAGATCCACACCTTGATGCCGAGGATTCCCACCTTGGTGAGAGCCTCTGCCTGGCAGTAGTCTACGTCGGCGCGGAAAGTATGGAGAGGAGTGCGCCCTTCCTTGTACATCTCCTTGCGAGCCATCTCAGCTCCGTTGAGTCGGCCTGTGATCTGCACCTTGATGCCCTCGGCACCAGCGCGCATAGCGTTGGCGATAGCCTGCTTGATAGCGCGGCGGTAGGCGATTTTGCCCTCCACCTGGCGAGCGATGTTGTTGGCCACGATGGTAGCGTCAACATCAGGCTTCTTCACCTCGAAGATGTTGATCTGAATCTCCTTGTTGGAGAGTTTCTTCAGTTCTTCCTTCAGTTTGTCCACATCCTGTCCGCCTTTGCCGATGACGATGCCCGGGCGTGCGGTGCAGATGGTGATGGTCACGATTTTGTGTGTGCGCTCGATGACGATTTTAGACACACTGGCCTTTGCCAAGCGCTCGTTGAGATACTTCCGGATGTTCTGGTCTTCCACCAGGTTGTCACCGAAGCTTTTGCCTCCGAACCAGTTGGAGTCCCATCCTCTGATAATACCCAGACGGTTGCTGATTGGATTAACTTTCTGTCCCATTGTGTTATTTATTTATCGTCATTAGTTTTTGAATCTACGAAAAGGGTAACGTGGTTGCTGCGTTTGCGGATCCTGTATCCCCTGCCTTGAGGAGCGGGTCTCATGCGCTTCCAGGTGACGCCCTCATCGACGAACACACGTGAAACGAACAGTTCGCCGTCTTCAGCTTTGCGGTCATTTTTAGCCTCCCAGTTGGCTACTGCTGAGCGGAGGAGTTTCTCCACGTCGATGGCAGCCTTTTTGTTGGAGAACTTCAGCACGCCAAGTGCTTTGTTCACCTCCATGCCACGGATCATGTCAACGACATATCTCATTTTTCGTGGTGAGGAGGGCACCCCTACCAATTTGGCGAAGTAGAGGTTTTTAACGGCCTCTTTTCTTTTCTCGGCCGCGATTTTCTTTCTTGCTCCCATTATATTCTGTTTTTGTTTTCAATGGTTAGCCTGCTTACTTCTTGTTGCCGGCATGTCCGCCGAACCTGCGTGTGGGTGAGAACTCACCGAGTTTGTGTCCCACCATGTTCTCTGTGATGTAAACAGGGATGAATTTATTTCCGTTGTGAACGGCAACAGTGTGTCCGACGAAGTCGGGTGAGATCACTGATGCCCTGGCCCATGTCTTGACGACAGTTTTCTTACCGCTCTCATTCATGGCGAGAATTTTCTTCTCGAGAGCTACATTGATGTATGGACCCTTCTTAAGTGAACGACTCATAATTTCCTCTTGTTAACTATTTTTTCTTGTTAGCTCTCTCGATAATATACTTGTTGGAATGCTTCTTGGGAGCCCTTGTCTTGAGGCCCTTAGCATAGAGACCGTTGCGTGAGCGTGGGTGTCCGCCTGACTGGCGTCCCTCGCCACCACCCATCGGGTGATCGTGCGGGTTCATCACCACACCACGGTTGTGGGGTCTGCGTCCCAGCCAGCGTGAGCGTCCGGCCTTGCCAGACTGCTCGAGGGCGTGGTCGGAGTTGCCGACGCTGCCGACGGTGGCTTTACAAGCACTGAGGATTTTACGTGTCTCACCTGAGGGGAGCTTGATAACGCAATAGCTTCCCTCGCGTGAAGTCAACTGAGCGAAATTACCAGCTGAGCGGACGAGTTTGGCACCCTGTCCGGGACGGAGCTCGATGTTGTGGATCACCGTACCGACGGGGATGTTAGCCAGAGGAAGTGCGTTGCCGACCTCAGGAGCTGCCTCAGCGCCTGAGACCAGTGTGGTGCCCACTTCCAGTCCGATAGGAGCAATGATATAACGTTTTTCTCCATCAGCGTAGAAGAGCAGAGCGATACGAGCCGAACGGTTGGGATCGTATTCAATGGTCTTCACCACTGCTGGTACACCATCCTTCTCCCGTTTGAAGTCGATCAAGCGAAATTTCCTTTTGTGTCCGCCGCCTCTGTAGCGCACGGTCATCTTACCGGTGTTGTTTCGACCTCCGGTGGAGCGCTTTCCACGAACGAGAGACTTCTCTGGTACGGATGCAGTAATTTCCTCGAACGTACCAATAATTTTGTGTCTTTGGCCCGGAGTTACGGGCTTTAATTTACGTACTGCCATTTTTTATTAGATATTGCTGTAAAAATCGATTGTCTCGCCCTCCTTGAGGGTGACGATAGCCTTTTTGAACGCGCTCTTGTGGCCTTTGACGAGTCCGGCCTTGGTGTAGCGCTGCGAGCGTTTCCCTGAGTAGAGCAGCGTGTTGACGTCGACGACCGTAACATTATACAGGCGCTCGACTTCTTCCTTAATTTGGAGCTTGTTTGCGTCAGGACGTACGACGAAGCCATAACGGTTTGGGCGCTTGTCCGTAATCTTGGTCATCTTCTCAGTGACCAAAGGTCTCAATATAAATGCCATTTTAAAAAGTCTCCTTGATTATTTAGTTAAGATCCCGTCGATGGTCTCCAGCGAATTTTCGGTCACGACAAGAACATCAGCATTCAATACTTTGTAAGAATTGAGTGATGATGCCAGTATAACCTCGGTACGCTGCAAGTTACGAGCCGACAAATATACGTTTTTATTTGATTCTGGCAAAACGAGGAGCAGTTTCTTGCCTTCGACTTTCAGATTTTTAACAACATTTATGAAATCTTTAGTCTTTGGAGCCTCAAAACTGAAATCTTCCACCACGATGATGGCATCCTCTTGAGCCTTGTATGAGAGAGCGCTCTTGCGAGCGAGAACCTTGACTTTCTTGTTGAGTTTGGTGCGGTAGTCGCGAGGTCTTGGTCCGAACACCCTGCCGCCGCCTTTGAGCAGAGGAGAGTTGATATCGCCGTGGCGTGCGCCGCCGCCGCCCTTCTGGCGTCCGAGTTTCCGTGTACTTCCGGCGTGCTCGCTTCTTTCCTTGGCCTTATGCGTACCCTGGCGCTGGTTAGCCAGATACTGCTTCACATCGAGATAAAGGACGTGGTCGTTGGGCTCGATGCCGTAGATTTCCTCATTGAGAGTGACCTTGCGTCCGGTCTCCTGACCTTTGATATTTAAAACACTGATTTCCATTATTTCTGAATTAAGACGGTTGAGCCAATAGCACCGGCGACGGAACCCTTCACGAGGAGGAGGTTGTGCTCCGGTATCACTTTTAACACTCTGAGGTTCTTTGTAGTCACCCGGTCACATCCCATGTGTCCTGCCATGCGCATTCCCTTGAACACTTTGGCTGGGTAAGAACAAGCACCGATAGAACCCGGCTTGCGGGCGCGGTCATCCTGACCGTGAGTCTGCTGGCCTACACCTCCGAATCCGTGGCGCTTGATGACGCCCTGGAAACCTTTACCTTTTGAGGTACCTGTCACATCGACATACGTGGAGTCGTTGAAGATTTCGACAGTGATGGTGTCGCCGAGGTTGTACTCCTCGTCGAATTTGAACTCGGCCAAGTGCTTTTTCGCTGTTGTGCCGGCTTTCTTGAAGATACCCATGAGGGCTTTGGAGGTGTTTTTCTCCTTGGCCTCTCCGAATGCGAGCTGATAGGCGCTGTAGCCGTCTTTCTCATTCGATTTCACTTGGGTAACAACACAAGGACCAGCTTCGATAACAGTGCACGGCACGTTTTTGCCGTCGGCACTGAAAACGGATGTCATTCCGATTTTTCTTCCTATTAATCCTGGCTAATAATTTAAGATGATGTTTGCCTGTGCAAGCATCTGTTTTCTATACTTTGATTTCTACTTCCACGCCGCTGGGCAACTCGAGTTTCATCAGAGCGTCGACGGTTTTTGAAGTGGTGCTGTAGATGTCGATCAGCCTCTTGTAGTCGGAGAGCTGGAACTGCTCACGTGCCTTTTTGTTGACGAAGGTACTGCGGTTGACCGTGTAGATGCGCTTGTGCGTGGGGAGGGGGATGGGACCGCTCACGACAGCGTCGGTAGCTTTAACGGCCTTGACGATTTTCTCGGCCGACTTGTCCACGAGTTTGTGGTCGTAGGACTTCAGTTTGATTCTGATTTTTTGACTCATGATTTGTAATGTTTTGATGATTGATATTGTGGTGGCCGCAGGCCCTGCTTAAGAGTCATACGCTAAACAGGGCGGCGGCATCACTTTTCTTTGTTAGACCAGGTCGGCCCTTCCGTTGACCTCCTGCAGCACGGCCTTGGCGATCGAGCTGGAGAGGGGTGCGTGGTGGTCGTATTCCATGGAACTTGTGGCGCGTCCTGACGTGATGGTACGCAGAGCGGTCACGTAACCGAAGGTCTCCGACAGCGGCACCATGGCCTTGACGATTCTGCCGCCTGAGCGGGCCTCGTCCATGCCCTGGACCTGTCCACGGCGCTTGTTGAGGTCGCCGATCACGTCGCCCATGCTCTCCTCGGGTGTCACCACCTCGAGTTTCATGATGGGCTCCATGAGTACGGGAGCGGCCTTCACGCAGGCGTTCTTGTAAGCCTGGATGGCAGCGATCTCGAATGAGAGCTGGTCGGAGTCAACGGGGTGGAACGAACCGTCGAGGAGGGTCACCTTGAGTGAATCCATCGGATAGCCGCCGAGCACGCCGTTCTTCATGGCGCTTTCGAAGCCCTTCTGGACAGCGGGGATGAACTCCTTGGGGATGTTGCCGCCCTTGACCTCGTTGACGAACTGGAGTCCGCCTTCCTTGAAGTCTTCATCGACGGGACCAACATTGACGATGATGTCAGCAAACTTACCACGGCCGCCGCTCTGCTTCTTATAGACCTCGCGGAGGTTGACGGTCTTGGTGATGGCCTCTTTGTAGTTGACCTGTGGTTTGCCCTGGTTGCACTCCACCTTGAACTCTCTCTTCAAGCGGTCGATGATGATATCGAGGTGAAGCTCACCCATACCCGAGATGATGGTCTGTCCGCTCTGCTCGTCGGTGCGCACGGTGAATGTCGGGTCTTCCTCAGCCAGTTTGGCCAGTCCGATACCGAGTTTGTCAACGTCAGCCTGTGACTTGGGCTCCACGGCGATACCGATCACGGGATCGGGGAAGGTCATCGACTCCAGCACGATGGGATGGTTCTCATCGCAGAGCGTGTCGCCGGTGTGGATATCCTTGAATCCCACTCCTGCGCCGATGTCGCCTGCGTCGATCGACTCCATGGGGATTTCCTTGTTGGAGTTCATCTGGAAGAGGCGGCTGATGCGCTCCTTCTTGCCCGAGCGGGGGTTATAGACGTATGTGCCGGCCTGCACCTTGCCTGAATAGACACGGAAGAACACCAGGCGTCCCATATAGGGGTCAGTGGCGATCTTGAATGCCAGGGCTGCGGTAGGCTCGTCCTCCGACGGCTTGCGGTCTTCCTCAGCCTCGGTCTCGGGATTGGTGCCAACGATGTTGACAGCATCCAGAGGAGAGGGAAGGAATGCGCAGACATAGTCGAGCAGGGGCTGCACACCTTTGTTCTTGTAGGACGAACCGCACACCATCGGAGTAACCTCCATGGCCACGGTGCCCTTTCTGATAGCTGCGATGATCTCCTCCTCGGTGATGTCCTGACCTTCGAGATATTTCTCCATCAGTTCGTCGTCGTAGTTGGAGGCGCACTCCAGCATTTTGTCGCGCCACTCCTCAGCCTCGTCCACGAGGTCAGCGGGGATTTCGGCGACTTCATATTCAGCGCCCATGGTCTCGTCATTCCAGAGGATGGCCTTCATCTTGATGAGGTCAACCACGCCTTTGAAATGCTCCTCGGCACCGATGGGGATCTGCACGGGGCAGGGGTTGGCTCCGAGGATGTCCTTCATCTGCTGCACGGTCTCGAAGAAATCAGCGCCGGAGCGGTCCATCTTGTTGACATAGCCGATGCGGGGCACATTGTATTTATCGGCCTGGCGCCACACGGTCTCTGACTGCGGCTGTACGCCGTCAGCGGCGGAATAGGTGGCCACGGCACCGTCGAGCACTCGGAGTGAGCGCTCCACCTCAGCGGTGAAGTCAACGTGTCCCGGAGTGTCGATAAGGTTGATTTTGAACTTCTTGCCGTTCCACTCCCATGAGCAGGTGGTGGCGGCGGAGGTGATGGTGATACCACGCTCCTGTTCCTGTGCCATCCAGTCCATGGTGGCTGCGCCGTCGTGGACCTCACCGATCTTGTGCGTCTTTCCCGTATAGAAAAGGATGCGCTCGGAGGTTGTGGTCTTGCCGGCGTCGATATGGGCCATAATGCCGATATTGCGGGTGAGCGTTAAATCTTGCTTTGCCATTTTCTTTTTACCTTATTAACTGTTACCTGAATTAAAACCTGAAGTGAGCGAATGCACGGTTAGCCTCGGCCATGCGGTGCATGTCCTCCTTACGCTTGAAAGCGCCACCCTGATTGTTGTAAGCGTCCATGATTTCTGCAGCCAGCTTCTCAGCCATGCTCTTACCACTGCGCTTGCGGGCAAAGTTGATCATATTCTTCATGGAGACGCTCTCCTTGCGGTCGGGGCGGATCTCCGTAGGCACCTGGAATGTGGCGCCACCGATACGGCGGCTCTTCACCTCCACTTGTGGGGTGATGTTGTCGAGGGCGGTCTTCCAGATCTCGAGGGGAGTCTTCTCCTCTTTGGCCATTTTGCCCTTCACGATATCAAGTGCGTTGTAGAAGATTTCGTATGAGATGGTTTTCTTGCCATCATACATCAGGTGATTCACGAATTTGGAGACCTTCTGGTCATTGAAGACGGGATCTGGCAGGACCAGACGCTTCTTTGGTTTTGCTTTTCTCATTTTGTCTTGAAATAAATTCTGCTTGGGGCTGTTTTTTCTTGTTCTTCAACGCTCACACGAGAGCATTTACTCAACCTGTCTTAACAATTCTCCAGCAAAACGGTTAATGAATTTTGATTTGTCCTTGTACTAACCCTCTCCGGTTATTACTTCTTTTGCTTAGGACGTTTTGCACCATACTTGGAGCGGCGCTGGGTGCGGTTAGCGACGCCTGCAGTGTCGAGCGTGCCGCGGACGATGTGATAGCGCACGCCAGGAAGGTCTTTAACACGACCACCACGCACAAGCACGATGCTGTGCTCCTGAAGGTTGTGGCCCTCTCCTGGGATATAGGAGTTGACTTCCTTCTGGTTGGTCAATCTTACACGGGCAACTTTTCTCATTGCCGAATTAGGCTTCTTAGGAGTGGTGGTATAGACACGCACGCAGACTCCACGGCGCTGCGGACATGAGTCCAGCGCGGGTGACTTGCTCTTGTCAACCAGTTCCTTTCTGCCTTTTCTAACTAATTGTGAAATGGTAGGCATTTTGTGATTTTTTTAAATGATATATTATGTATATATTGTTGCATACTTATAGTTGGCATGTCCCTGACACACCAATTTGGGCTGCAAAGGTACGAATATTGCTTCAAATAACCTAATCTATAAAACCTCAAAGAATACTATTGAGTATAGATTTAACTTAAAATAACTTTTTTTAAGTAAAAGAATCACTCTTTCCGCCGAACTAATGGGTTGACCTTTACGAAATGTTACGGGGCGGCAAATCCAGAAAAGAGGATTTACCACCCCGTAACAATTGTTTGACAAAGTTATGCCTCGCCCTTGTTGCCGATATCGAAGGGAGAGATCGTGCGCGGTTGAGCGTTGGGAAGTTGGATCCTGCCGAATGTCTTCTCATACCTTGCGATATTCTCCTGAAGCGCCATGGCCAGCCGCTTGGCATGTTCGGGAGCGAGGATGACCCTGCTCTTGACCATGGGCTTGGGGTAGCCAGGCAACATGGCAGCGAGGTCAACGATGAATTCCGAACTGGAGTGGGTGATGAGAGCCAGGTTGGCATAGACACCCTTGGCCACCTCGGGCGAGAGGTCTATCTGCAGTTGCTGTCCTTTAGGTTTTTCCTGATTGTCCATAATTTGGTATTTTGTGTGGGTCATCTTCTTCCCCACTGTTCGACTGATTAATGGTGGTTTGCATTTCCCACCTTATGATTGAAAACGGCGACGGCTGCCGCATAATCTATCGGCAGCCGTCGCACGGATTAGGGTTATCAATTCTCCTCGAGGACAGTTTCCTCGTCGGCGAAGTCGAGTACGTTTTTCTTGTTGGCCTGCATGCGGTCGTGCTCCTCCTTGCTGCCCACGAGCAGTTTGTCCCAGAGGCGGAGGCCAGTACCTGCGGGAATGAGGTGTCCGCAGATGACGTTCTCCTTCATACCCTCGAGATAGTCCACCTTGCCGCGGATGGCAGCCTCGTTGAGCACCTTCGTTGTCTCCTGGAAGGAGGCAGCCGACATGAAGCTCTTGGTCTGCAGGGCAGCACGGGTGATACCCTGGAGGATCTGGGTGGAGGTAGCAGGCATGACGTCCCTCACCTTGATAGTGCGCAGGTCACGGCGCGTCAAGGACGAGTTCTCATCACGCAACTTGCGTGCGGAGATGATCTGTCCCTCATAGACGTTCTCGCTGTCGCCGCGGTCGAGGACATATTTCTTGCCCCAGATGCGGTCGTTCTCCTCAGCGAAGTCGAGTTTGTCAACCACTTCCTGCTCGAGGAAGGTCGTGTCACCCGGTTCGACGATCTGCACCTTGCGCATCATCTGTCTGACGATGATCTCGAAGTGCTTGTCGTTGATCTTCACACCCTGGAGGCGATACACATCCTGCACCTCGTTGACGATATACTCCTGTACGGCGGTCGGGCCCTTGATGGCCAGGATGTCGCTCGGAGTGATCACACCGTCGGAGAGAGGAGTGCCAGCCCTCACGGCATCGTGCTCCTGCACGAGGATCTGCTTGGAGAGAGAGACGAGGTACTTGCGCTGCTCGCCCGTCTTGCTGGTCACGACAATCTCGCGGTTACCTCTCTTGAGTCGTCCCATGGTCACCTCACCGTCGATCTCACTGACCACGGCAGGGTTGGACGGGTTGCGGGCCTCGAAGAGCTCGGTGACACGAGGCAGACCACCGGTGATATCACCAGCCTTACCCACGGCACGCGGAATTTTCACCAGTGTGGTACCGGTTTCCACCTTGTCGCCGTCGTTGACCACCACGTGACCTCCCACGGGGAAGTTGTAGGTGCTGATCACCTCACCGTTCTCGTCAATCACATCGCAGGTAGGCACGAGGGTCTTGTCCCTCGACTCGATGATAATCTTCTCGGTCAAACCGGTCGTCTCGTCGGTCTCAGCCTTGAAGGTGGAACCCTCAATGACATCGTTGAATTTCAGTTTACCCTTGAACTCTGTCACGATGACCGCATTGAACGGGTCCCACTTGGCGATGATATCGCCTTTCTTCACCTCGGCGCCATTGCCGAAGTAGAGACTGCTGCCGTAAGGCACGGGAACAGTGGAGAGCACGATGCCCGTGTTGACATCGATGAATCTCACCTCGGCGAGGCGGCTGACCACCATCTGGCAGTCGGTTCCGGCAATTGCCATATCCTTTGCACCTTCCTTGAACGGTACGGTACGGAGCTCGTCGAACTCGATCTTGGCATCGCTCTTGGCCACGATGGAGGCGTTGGCAGCAGCGTTGGCAGCCACACCACCGGCGTGGAACGTACGGAGTGTCAACTGAGTACCCGGCTCACCGATGGCCTGTGCGGCGATGACACCCACGGCCTCACCCATCTGCACCATACGGCTGGTGGCGAGGTTGCGTCCGTAGCACTTCATACACACACCCTTGCGGCTCTCGCAGGTGAGCACAGACCTGATCTCGACGCTCTCGATGGGAGAGTCCTCAATGGCCTGTGCCACGGCCTCTGTGATTTCCTCACCAGCCTCCACAATCACCTCGTTGGTGGTGGGGTTGATGATGGTATGCACGGAGACACGTCCGAGGATACGCTCATAGAGGGTGGAGATCACCTCCTCACCGCTCTTGAGGGCGGTGCAGACGAGGCCGCGGAGCGTACCGCAGTCCTCCTCGGTGATGATCACGTCGTGGGAGACATCCACCAGACGACGGGTGAGGTATCCGGCGTCGGCAGTCTTCATAGCAGTATCGGCAAGACCCTTACGGGCACCGTGAGATGCGATGAAGTACTCCAGCACCGACATGCCTTCCTTGAAGTTGGAGAGGATCGGGTTCTCGATGATCTGTGCACCCTCGGCACCGGCCTTCTGTGGTTTTGCCATCAGACCGCGGATACCTGAGAGCTGTTTGATCTGGTCTTTCGAACCACGGGCTCCGGAGTCGAGCATCATAAAGACGGCGTTGAAGCCCTGGTCGGCCTCGGTCATCTCCTTCATCAGGATGCTGGCGATATCGTTGTTGACATGGGTCCATGCGTCGATCACCTGGTTGTAGCGCTCGTTGTCGGTGATGAATCCCATGTTGTAGTTCTCGGTAATCTGTCTCACCTCCTCGTTGCCGCGCTCGATGAGCTCAGCCTTCTCTGGCGGGATGATGATGTCGTCGAGGTTGAACGAGAGTCCGGCGAGGTAAGCCATGCGGTAACCCAGGTTCTTGATACCGTCGAGGAATTCACAGGCGCGGGCGAAACCGACGGTCTTGATCACATCGGCGATGATGTCACGCAGACTCTTCTTCGAAATCACCTTGTTGACGAATCCCACTTCCTCGGGGATGATGCCGTTGACGATGACACGTCCGACGGAGGTTTCCACCATCTTGTCAGACAACTTGCCGTCAGCATCCAGGTCCTTGACGACCACCTTCACCTGAGCGTGCAGGTCGCAGCGGCCCTCGTTGTGGGCGATGATGGCCTCCTCCGGTCCGTAGAAGGTGAGACCCTCACCCTTGGCACCCGGACGGATCTTGGTGATATAGTAGAGACCGAGCACCATATCCTGTGAAGGCACGGTGATAGGAGCACCGTTGGCCGGGTTGAGGATGTTGTGGCTCTGGAGCATGAGGATCTGAGCCTCCAGCACGGCCTCGTTGCTCAACGGGAGGTGGACGGCCATCTGGTCGCCGTCGAAGTCAGCGTTGAAGGCGGTACATGCGAGCGGGTGCAACTGGATGGCCTTGCCCTCGATGAGTTTGGGCTGGAAAGCCTGGATACCCAGTCGGTGGAGGGTCGGTGCACGGTTGAGGAGCACGGGGTGTCCCTTCATCACGTTCTCGAGGATATCCCAGATGACCGGTTCGCGGCGGTCAACGATTTTCTTGGCGCTCTTCACCGTCTTGACGATGCCGCGCTCGATGAGTTTGCGGATGATGAACGGCTTGTAGAGTTCAGCGGCCATGAGTTTGGGCAGACCGCACTCACCCATCTTGAGTTCCGGACCGACGACGATCACTGAACGGGCGGAGTAGTCGACGCGCTTACCCAGAAGGTTCTGGCGGAAGCGGCCCTGCTTGCCCTTCAGAGAGTCGGAGAGCGACTTGAGCGGTCTGTTGGACTCGCTCTTCACGGCGCTGCTCTTGCGGGAGTTGTCAAACAAGCTATCGACAGCCTCCTGCAACATACGTTTCTCATTGCGGAGAATCACCTCGGGAGCCTTGATCTCCATCAACCTCTTCAGACGGTTGTTGCGGATGATCACACGGCGGTAGAGGTCGTTGAGGTCGGAGGTGGCGAAACGTCCGCCGTCGAGCGGCACGAGAGGACGCAGTTCCGGAGGAGTGACGGGAATGATCTTCATGATCATCCACTCGGGGTGGTTGACATCCTTGCTGTTGCGGAAGGCCTCGACCACCTGCAGGCGCTTGAGGGCCTCAGTCTTGCGGGCCACGGAGGCGTCGTTGTTGGCGCGCTGGCGCAGTTCACCGGAGAGTTCCTCCAGGTTGAGCTCAGCCAACAGGTCATAGATGGCCTGAGCGCCCATCTTGGCCACGAATTTCTTCGGGTCGCTGTCGGGCAGGGCCTGGTTTTCCGGAGTCAGTTTGTTCTCCACGATATCCAGGTACTCATCCTCGGAGAGGAGGTCGTACTTATGGCTGCCGAGAGCCTCCTGGTCACCCTCCATCCTTCCCTCGAAGTCACCGGGCTGGATCACGACATATTTCTCGTAATAGATGACGGCGTCGAGTTTCTTGGTGGGCAGTCCGAGGAGATAGCCGATCTTGTTGGGCAAGGAACGGAAATACCAGATATGGGCGACGGGCACCACGAGTTCGATATGTCCGGAGCGCTCACGTCTGACGTTCTTCTCCGTCACCTCTACACCGCACCTGTCGCAGACGATGCCCTTGTACCTGATTCGCTTGTATTTGCCGCAACCGCACTCGTAGTCACGAGTAGGACCGAAGATGCGCTCGCAGAAGAGTCCGTCGCGCTCCGGCTTGTAGGTACGGTAGTTGATGGTCTCAGGCTTGGTCACCTCACCATACGAGTTCTCCAGGATCTCCTCTGGCGAAGCCAGTCCGATGGTGATCTTCGTGAAGTTGTTCTTAACTTTTGTATCTTTCTTAAAAGCCATGTCTAATTACGATTTAGTCGAGTTTGATACTTAATCCGAGTCCGCGGAGTTCATGCAGCAGCACGTTGAGAGATTCCGGTATTCCGGGCACGGGCATGGGCTCACCCTTGACGATGGCCTCGTAGGCCTTGCTTCTGCCCACGACATCGTCGGACTTGACGGTGAGGATCTCCTGAAGCACATGGCTGGCACCGAAGGCCTCCAGTGCCCAAACCTCCATCTCACCGAAGCGCTGGCCACCAAACTGGGCCTTACCGCCGAGAGGCTGCTGGGTGATGAGGGAGTACGGGCCGATGCTTCTGGCGTGCATCTTGTCTTCCACCATGTGGCCGAGCTTGAGGAAGTAGGTGATACCCACGGTGGCGGGCTGGTCGAAGCGTTCTCCGGTCTCACCGTCGTAGAGGTGTGTGGAGCAGAGTCGCGGCAGTCCGGCCTTGTCGGTCCACTCTGAGAGGTCGTCCAACTTGGCACCGTCGAAGATCGGAGTGGCGAACTTCACGTTGAGCCGTTTGCCGGCAGCGCCGAGGATAGCCTCGAAGATCTGACCCAGGTTCATACGTGAGGGCACGCCGAGCGGGTTGAGCACGAGATCGACAGGTCTTCCGTCCTCGAGGAACGGCATGTCTTCCTGCCGGACCACTTTGGAGACGATACCCTTGTTGCCATGGCGTCCGGCGAGTTTGTCACCCACGCCGATCTTACGTTTCTTGGCCACATAGACCTTAGCCATCTGGAGAATGCCTGAGGGCAGTTCGTCGCCGATGGTGATGGCGAACTTGCGGCGCTTGAGTTCTGCGTCGAGCAACTTGGCCTTGCGGATATAGTTCATGATCAGCTGCGAGATGAGCATGTTGGTATGCTCGTCATCGGTCCAATTGTTGGACTGGATTCCCTCGTAGTTGAGCATCTTGAGGTTGACCACGGTGAACTGCGAGCCCTTGGTGATGATCTCTGTGTCGGCATAGTCTCTCACGCCCTGGGAAGTCTTTCCCTGGATGAGCTTGAGCAACTTGTCGACCAGGATGTCCTTCAGGTCGTCGTTCTTTGCATCGTATTCCTCATCGATCTTCTGAAGCAAGATCTTGTCCTGCCTTCTCGACTCCCTGGTCTTGACGGCCCTGGAGAAGAGTTTCTTGTCGATGACCACGCCGCTGAGCGACGGGTTGGCCTTCAGTGAGGAGTCCTTCACGTCGCCGGCCTTGTCGCCGAAGATGGCGCGGAGGAGTTTCTCCTCAGGTGAGGGATCGCTCTCGCCCTTCGGCGAGATCTTGCCGATGAGGATGTCGCCGGGCTCCACCCTGGCACCCACGCGGATGATACCGTTGATGTCGAGGTCCTTGGTGGCTTCCTCGCTCACATTGGGGATATCCGATGTGAACTCCTCCATGCCGCGCTTGGTCTCACGGACATCGAGCTGATACTCATCGACATGGACGCTGGTGAGCACGTCCTCGCGCACGAGGCGCTCCGACAGCACGATGGCGTCCTCATAGTTGTAGCCCTTCCAGGGCATGTAGGCCACGAGGAGGTTGCGGCCGAGGGCCAGTTCACCATTCTCGGTGGCATATCCCTCGGTCAGGATCTGTCCTTTGTGGACACGGTCGCCCTTGTTGCAGATCGGACGGAGGTCGATGGTCATATTCTGGTTGGTGCGGCGGAACTTCGGAATGCGGTATTCCTTGGTGGGCTCGTCAAAGCTGACGAACTCCTCCTCCTCCGTACGGTCGTAGAGGATGCGGATGGTGGTGGAATCGACGAACTCGATGACACCCTCGCCCTCGGCGACCACCATGGTGCGGGAGTCCTCGCACACCTGTTTCTCCAGACCCGTACCCACGATCGGGGCATCGTTGTGGAGCAGAGGCACAGCCTGGCGCATCATGTTACATCCCATGAGGGCGCGGTGACCGTCGTCATGCTCCAGGAACGGGATGAGGGCTGCGGAGACCGATGCGATCTGCTGCGGCGACACGTCCATGTAGGACACCTCTGAAGGTGGCACCACGGGGAAGTCGGCGTCGCAGCGGCACTTCACCACGTCGCGGATGAAACTGCCGTCCTCGCTCAGCGGGGCGTTGCCCTGGCCGATGTTGTGTGTCGACTCCTCCTCGGCGGTCATATAGACCACGTTGTCGTTGTTGAGGTCCACCACGCTGTCGGTGACCTTGCGGTAAGGAGTCTCGATGAATCCAAGTTCATTGATGGAAGCATAGACACAGAGTGAGGAGATCAGACCGATGTTGGGACCTTCCGGACTCTCAATCGGGCAGAGACGGCCGTAATGGGTATAGTGGACGTCACGCACCTCGAATCCGGCACGCTCACGGGAGAGTCCGCCAGGACCCAGAGCCGAGAGACGGCGCTTGTGGGTCACCTCTGCCAACGGGTTGGTCTGGTCCATAAACTGGCTCAGCGGGTTAGTACCGAAGAACGAGTTGATGACGCTGGAGATGGTCTTGGCGTTGATCAGGTCGGTCGGCGTGAACGTCTCGTTGTCACGCACGTTCATGCGCTCGCGGATGGTGCGGCTCATACGGGCCAGACCGATGGAGAACTGGTTGGACAGTTGCTCGCCCACGGTGCGCACGCGGCGGTTGGACAGGTGGTCGATATCATCGACGGTGGCATTGGAGTTGACCAGCGCGATGAGGTATTTGATGATCTCGATGATGTCCTCCTTGGTGAGGATTCTCACCTCCATGTCGGTCTCGAGACCCAGTTTCTTGTTGATGCGGTAGCGTCCCACCTCACCCAGGTCATATCTCTTGTCAGAGAAGAAGAGGTTCTGGATGACTTCCCTCGCACTGGCATCGTCGGCGGGGTCAGCGTTGCGGAGCTGCCTGTAGATATATTGCACAGCCTCCTTCTCCGACTTGCTCGGGTCTTTGGAGAGCGTGTTGAAAATGATGGCGTAGTTGTTGGAGGCATCGTCGTTCTTGTGAAGGAGAATCGACTGTGTGCCGCTCTCGAGGATCTCCTCTGCCTTCTCCTTGGTGATGATGGTCTCACGCTCCATGATCACCTCGTTGCGCTCGATGGAGACAAGTTCGCCCGTCTCCTCATCGGAGAAGTCCTCATACCAAGTCTTGAGCACCTGGCCCGCCAGCCGGCGCCCAACGGCATCCTTCATGTTCTTCTTGTTGACCTTGACCTCCTCAGCGAGGTCGAAGATGCTCAGGATATCCTTGTCGGTCTCGTAGCCGATGGCACGGAGCAGGGTGGTCACGGGCAACTTCTTCTTACGGTCGATATAGGCATACATGACATTGTTGATGTCAGTGGCGAACTCTATCCACGAGCCCTTGAACGGGATGATGCGCGCTGAATAGAGTACGGTGCCGTTGGCATGCACACCCTGGCCGAAGAACACGCCGGGCGAACGGTGGAGCTGCGACACGACGACGCGCTCTGCGCCGTTGATGATGAACGTGCCGTTGCTTGTCATATAAGGTATCGTTCCGAGGAACACGTCGGAGGTGACGATCTTGAAATCGACATGCTCCGGGTCGGTGCAGTAGAGTTTCATCTTGGCCTTGAGCGGCACGCTGTAGGTCAGTCCGCGCTCCAGGCACTCATCGATGGAGTATCTGGGTGGGTCGATGAAATAGTCGAGGAACTCCAGCACGAAATTGTTTCTCGTATCAGTGATGGGGAAATTGTCGGAGAACACCTTATACAGTCCATCTTGCTTCCTGAGTTCTGGCGGAGTATCAAGCTGCAGGAAGTCCTGGAAGGACTTGAGTTGCACGTCGAGAAAATCCGGCGTGGGCATCGGATTCTTGACGCTGGCAAAGTTTACCCTTTGGTTGATGATTTTGGATGCCATTAAAAAACTTTTTTGGTGAATGCCCGCGGGAAACGGGCAAATTGTGATAGAAAGACACAAAAAGGTTAAGAATCCCCTACTGGGAGACTCTTAACCAAAAATTTCGAGAAGCTAATTCCCGCGTGTGCGGGTTAGTTTGCAAATGCTTATTTCAGCTCAATCTTGGCACCCTCAGCCTCGATGGTCTTCTGGAGGTTCTCAGCCTCAGCCTTTGAAAGACCCTCTTTGAGAGTGGAAGGAGCACCGTCAACGAGATCCTTAGCCTCTTTCAGGTTAAGACCGCAAGCCTCTTTCACAGCCTTCACGACCTTCAGCTTGTTAGGACCAACCTCAGCGAGGACGACATTGAACTCAGTCTTCTCCTCCTCAGCGGGAGCAGCGGCAGCAGCAGGACCGGCAGCCACAGCAACAGCTGCAGCAGCGGGCTCGATACCATACTCCTCTTTGAGGACAGTTGCCAACTCGTTAACTTCTTTTACTGTCAAATTTACCAATTGCTCGGCAATAGCTTTGATGTCTGCCATTTTATTTAAGATTTAAATTGTTTGTAATGTTAATGATGGATGACTTTGATATTACTCAGGACGCTCGCCTAAAGTCTTCAGCACACCATGGATGGTGTTTGCGCCTGACTGCAGAGCAGAAAGCACGTTCTTTGTCGGCGACTGCAGCAGAGCCACGATGTCGGCGATAAGTTCGCTCTTGCTCTTGATGGATGCCAGTTCCTCGATCTTGTCCGCACCGACGAAGATGCCTTCCTCGGCATAAGCGGCCTTGAGTGCGGGGACACCTTCCTTGGTGTATTCCTTCAGCATCTTGGCGGGCTCGTTGGCCGTCTGGCAGAAGAGAACAGCGGTGTTACCCTTCAGGGCACTGTACATCTCTGAGAAATCCACTTCCGAGGCCTCGAGGGCCTTGTGCAGCAGTTTGTTCTTCACGACCACCATCTTGATGTCGCTCTTGAAGCATCTGCGGCGGAGTTTGCTGGTCTTCTCAGCATTCAGTCCGGTCACGTCGACCAGATAGAAGTGAGGGTATTCCTTCAGCTTCTCTCCAAGCTCTACAATAATTGTATCTTTAATTTCCTTTTTCATGTTGCACGAGTGATTTAGTGTTATTCAACCGACTTGGGATCCACCTTGATGCCCAAGCTCATGGTGCTTGAAACAAAGATACTCTTGATGTATGTACCTTTAGCAGCAGCCGGTTTCAGCTTGATGATCGTTGCGACGAATTCTTTCGCATTCTGATAGATCTGATCCGGTGTGAAGGAAACCTTTCCGATGGAGGCATGCACGATACCGGTCTTATCGACCTTGAAGTCGATCTTACCCTGCTTCACCTCTTTTACAGCCTTGGCGACATCCATGGTCACTGTACCGCTCTTGGGGTTAGGCATGAGTCCGCGGGGGCCAAGAACACGTCCGAGGGGACCTACCTTGCCCATGCAAGACGGCATGGTGATGATGACATCGATATCAGTCCATCCACCCTTGATTTTATCAATGTACTCGTCGAGTCCGACGTAGTCAGCACCAGCCTCTTTGGCGGCAGCCTCCTGGTCGGGAGTACAAAGGCAGAGCACACGCACGACTTTGCCAGTTCCACATGGCAGCGACACCACGCCGCGAACCATCTGGTTGGCCTTTCTCGGGTCAACACCCAGGCGCACGTCAATATCCACGGAGGCGTCGAATTTCGTGGAGGTGATGTCCTTCACGAGTTCGGATGCCTCTTTCAAGGAGTATGCCTTCCCTGCTTCAATCTTGGCGGCTGCTATTTTCTGGTTTTTTGTCAGTTTACTCATAGTTCCTAAAAATTGAAGTTAATTATTTACCAGGGAATTCGCCTTTTACAGTGATGCCCATGCTTCTAGCCGTGCCGGCGATAAGTCTCATAGCGGATTCGATGGTGAAGCAGTTGAGGTCACTCATTTTGTCCTCAGCGATAGCCCTTACCTGGTCCCAGGTCACGGAAGCGACCTTTTTGCGGTTGGGCTCGGCTGAACCGCCCTTCACCTTGGCAGCCTCCATCAGCTGAACAGCTGCGGGAGGTGTCTTGATCACGAAGCTAAAAGACTTGTCGTTGTAATAAGTGATAACGACGGGGAGAATCTTCCCAGCCTTATCCTGGGTTCTGGCGTTGAACTCCTTGCAGAAGCCCATGATGTTGATGCCCTTGGAACCAAGAGCCGGGCCTACTGGAGGAGAAGGATTAGCAGCGCCACCCTTAATCTGTAATTTGATTAATCCAGCAACTTCTTTAGCCATTTGATTTTTTAAATTAAAGTTTGATATTATAAAAGAACATCAGGACCCGTAACAATCCGTCATTCTTTTACCACTTGCATAAAACCAAGTTCCAGCGGAGTTTTACGTCCGAAGATCTTGACCATCACCTTGAGTTTGCGTTTCTCGCTGTTCACCTCTTCGATGACGCCGGAGAAGCCGTTGAACGGACCGTCGGTCACCTTCACGGTATCATTCACCTCGAAAGGTATTGCCACCTCGTTGACGATCTCAGTCTCCTCGGCATTGCCGAGCATCCTGTTGACCTCAGACTGCTTGACAGGAGAAGGATTGTCCATACCGCCGAGGAAGCCAAGTACGTTGGGCATGAAGCGCAGTGTGTGCGCCACGTCACCCTTCATTTCGGCCTCAACGAAGATATAGCCAGGGAGAGATACTTTCTCCTTGACTACACGTTTCCCGTCGCTGCGCTGAACAGCATGTTTCTCCATGGGGATAACCACCTGGGAAACGAATTGTGACAATTGGGCATTGTGCTTAAGTTCGGCCTCGATATATTCTTTCACCTTGGCCTCTTTGCCGCTGACGGTCTTAAGCACATACCAGTTTTTTCCTGCCTGAGCCATCTGTTACGATAACAATTGATAAATGAAAAGCATGAAGTTTTTGAACACGACATCCATGAGGAATACCACGAGAGCGATGACAAGGGAAGCAGATAAAACAACCATCGCGGTGTGGGACAATTCCTTATAGGTCGGCCATGTGGTCTTATGCGCAAGTTCGTTGTAACAATCCTTGCAGTAGTTTACAAATCTCTTCAACATAATTTTTCCTTGTTAGCACGGGAAGGAGGACTCGAACCCACGACCCTCGGTTTTGGAGACCGATGCTCTACCAACTGAGCTATTCCCGTAAAAAAGTTCCCGCGCCCGATGTCGCGGGAACCGTTATTCATCTTCTCAGAGATTAGTCTTCGAATACCTCTGTGATCTGGCCTGAGCCTACGGTACGGCCACCCTCACGGATAGCGAAGCGGAGACCCTGGTTGAGAGCCACAGCGTAGATCAGCTCTACAGTGATCTCAACGTTGTCACCAGGCATGACCATCTCAACGCCCTCGGGCAGAGAGATCTCACCGGTGCAGTCCATGGTGCGGAGATAGAACTGAGGACGATACTTGTTGCCGAACGGAGTGTGACGGCCACCCTCTTCCTTCTTCAGCACGTAGATGGAAGCCTTGAACTTCTTGAAGGGCTTGATCTGACCCGGATGGCAGAGCACCATACCGCGCTTGATCTCGTTCTTGTCGATACCGCGGAGAAGCAGACCAACGTTGTCACCAGCCTGACCCTCATCGAGGAGTTTACGGAACATCTCAACACCGGTAACCACAGACTTCTTGTCCTCACCGAGGCCGAGGAGCTCAACGGGATCGCCCACGTGGATCACACCAGTCTCGATACGACCAGTAGCCACAGTACCACGACCTGTGATTGAGAACACGTCCTCAACAGGCATCAAGAAAGGTTTGTCGATGTCGCGCGGAGGCTCCTGGATCCACTCGTCGCAGACATTCATCAGCTCCATCACCTTCTCTTCCCACTTGGCAACACCATTCAGTGCACCGAGAGCGGAACCGCGGATGATAGGAGTATCATCTTCAAACTCATACTGAGCGAGGATTTCCTGAACTTCCATTTCCACGAGCTCGAGCATCTCCTCGTCGTCGACCATGTCGCACTTGTTGAGGAACACCACGAGGCGGGGAACGTTCACCTGACGGGCGAGCAGCACGTGCTCACGGGTCTGAGGCATAGGACCACACCATGTTCTTCACATAGTCAGCGTGACCCGGGCAGTCAACGTGTGCATAGTGGCGCTTCTCAGTCTCATACTCCACGTGTGCGGTGTTGATGGTGATACCACGCTCTTTCTCCTCGGGAGCGTTGTCAATCTGGTCGAAAGACTTCACTTTGTCCTTGTTGGCCTCGATCTTCTCAGCAAGCACCTTGGTGATAGCTGCGGTCAAGGTCGTCTTACCATGGTCAACGTGACCGATAGTACCGATATTAACGTGCGGTTTGGTACGCACAAAACTCTCTTTAGCCATTGCTTAAATTGTTATTTATAAAATGATTAATCGTGATTTCTGCTTCTCCACAACTAAAAGAGCTGTTACCGAGACTTGAACTCGGGACCTCTTCCTTACCAAGGAAGTGCTCTACCACTGAGCTATAACAGCAAACTTGAGCGGAAAACGGGACTCAAACCCGCGACCCCCAGCTTGGAAGGCTAGTGCTCTATCAACTGAGCTATTTCCGCAATTTCGTGGGTGCTGATGGATTCGAACCACCGAAGTCGAAAGACAGCAGATTTACAGTCTGCCCCATTTGGCCACTCTGGAAAACACCCCTTTTCCTCCGTCTTTCCGAGCCTCTTGTCGGATTCGAACCAACGACCCCGAGATTACAAATCACGTGCTCTGGCCAACTGAGCTAAAGAGGCGAAATCTTTGCAGCCGGGGCTGCGTCAGAAGACGAGTCGTAAAACGGCTGCAAAGATAGGCATATTTTTCCAATCGCCAAAATTTTTTGGCTATTTTTTTATCTGTTACGTAGTTTTTCCTTGAATTTCGTCAGCTGCACTTTCATGGAGTCAACGCATTGGTCAACACCCTCCTCGAAGGAGTCGCATGTCTTCTCAACGTAGAGTGTCTGACCCGGCACGCTGACCGTGACGCTCGTCTGCTTGTTGAGTGCGGTTGCAGGCTTGACGACTTTGAGCTGCACCTCTACTTTCTGTATGTCTTCAAATGATTTCTGTAACTTTTCTGCCTTCTTCTGGATGAAGGCCTCCAGTTTCTCGGTAGCGTCGAAATGGATCGACTGAATTTTGATTTCCATAGTTACCTCCTGTTTTTAAAGGTTAAGCCCTTGGGTGGGCGTTGTTATAGATTCGTTTCAACTGCTCGAAGGTGGCATGTGTATAGACTTCCGTGGTGGAAAGGCTCTCATGACCGAGCAGTTTCTTTACACTCTCCAGACCGGCCTCATGGTTGAGCATGGCGGTGGCGAATGTATGCCGGAGCACGTGCGGTGTGCGCTTCTTCAGGGTGGTCACCCTTGAGAGGGCTTTCTGCACCTGATACCTCACCTTGTTGCGGTTCATCCGCTCACCCTCCACAGTGACGAAGAGAGCGCTGGACGTTTTGGGTATGTGTGCGTCGCGGCATGCCATATAATCCTGAATGGCATCATGCAGTTCCCTGCCAAAGGGGATGATGCGTTGTTTGTCGCGCTTGCCGGTGACCTTCATCTCGCATCGGGTGAGATCTACCATCTCGTCGTCGAGTCCGATCAGTTCGGCAAGTCGGATGCCTGTAGAGTAGAAGACTAATAATAATGTACGTGCGCGTACATCTTTATAATTGTCCTCCCAGGAATCGCTGTCCAGCAGTTCATCCATCTCCCTTTCCTTGAGGAATTGAGGCAGAGGTTTGTGCTTTTTAGGTCCCTCTACGGCATGTGCGGGGTTGGCTTCGGCGAGCCCCATGGTCATGGCGTATTTGTAGAAGGTTCGGATGGCGCTCAGGCGTCTGTTGACCGATGTGGCCGAATTGCCTTTGTCCATCATTTGCTCCATCCATCCTCTGACCACGTCGGCATCCACGTTCTGCCAGGTCAGGCCGCCATCGAGTCCTTGAAAATACGCCTGGAAATCTCTCAGGTCACCACCATATCCTTCGATGGTGAGTTCGGAGTAGTTGCGCTCGAACCGCAGATAATTCAGGAATCCCTCTATCATGGCAACCAGGGCTATCAGGATTAATTTGGCAACGAATTTACGGAATAAAATTCAAACTACCAAATTTTCGAGGAGATTTTTATTCCTCGGCGTTTCTCAGTTTTTGTACGTAGATAGCCTTCTCCATCTTGAGTCTCTTCAAAACAGATGGCTTGGTGAACTGCTGGCGTGCACGGAGCTCTTTGACCACACCTGTTTTTTCGAATTTTCTCTTGAACTTCTTCAAAGCTCTCTCGATGTTCTCGCCATCTTTTACGGGTACAATAATCATGCTTTTGTCTTTAAAATTTAAATGTTAAACTTAAGTGATTACGCCTATTTTTTCAGACGTGGGTGCAAAATTACATCTTATTTTGCTAACTTCCAAATATTTAAGTCTTTTTTCGATTCCATGGAGGTTCATTTTTCGAAAAACCGCCCCGTCGTGTGTCATGGCAGTGGTGATGTGGCCTTTTTGAGCCATTCGGTCTCTTCGGGATCGAGGTGCGGGGCAAGTTTGTCATAGACCATCCGATGGTAGCCGTTGAGCCAGGACTTCTCTTCCTCGTTGAGCAATGCGGCGTCGACGGCCTTGAGGTCGATGGGACAGAGGGTCAGCGGTTCAAACTGCAGGAAACGTCCGAACGGAGTCTCCTTGTAGGGAGTGATGAGCAGGGTGTTCTCGATTCTCACGCCAAACTTCCCCTCCACGTAGATGCCCGGTTCGTCGGTGACCGTCATGCCGGCCTTCAGCGGAGCCGGTTTCCACTCCATCCTGATCTGGTGAGGTCCCTCGTGCACGTTGAGGTAGGCCCCTACCCCATGTCCTGTTCCATGAAGGAAATTGAGTCCTTCCTGCCACAGGGGTTGGCGTGCCACGGCATCGAGTTGTGAGCCGCAGGCCCCCTCGGGGAATTTCAGAGCCTGCAAGCGGAGATGTCCCTTAAGCACCAAGGTATAGACACGGCGTTCCTGTTCGCTGACCGGTCCGAGGGCGATGGTGCGCGTGATATCGGTGGTACCATCCAAGTATTGGCCACCGGAGTCCAACAGCAGCAGTCCTTCGGGACGGAGCATGACATTGCTCTCGGCCGTGGCCTCATAGTGGACGATGGCCCCATGTGCCTGATAGCCAGCGATGGTGTCGAAGGAAAGACCCTTGAACAACGGTTGCGCGGCCCTGAGGGAGGTCAGTTTCCTGTCGACAGACAATTCACTCTCGCCTCCAGCCGGTACAGCCTCCTCCAACCACCGCAGGAACCTGACCATGGCCACGCCATCGCGGATCATCGCCTGTCGGAAACCCGCTATCTCGGCGGCATTCTTCACCGCCTTCATCGCCGGAATGGGTGAAGTTATGGGCAGCACCTCACATTCCGGGGCATGGTATAGCGTATAATTGACCATGTATGGGTCGAGAACCACCTTTCCTTCTCTCATGAAAGACAACCTCTGTCCGATCTCTTCGTAGGGAGCAATGGCCACGTCTCCATCTTGCAGATACACAAAGACGTCAGCACCGACTTTCTTCTCATCGATGAAGAGCACTGCGTCGTCGATAGTGATCAACAGGTAGGAGACGAACACAGGATTGCAATGCACGTCACTTCCCCGAAGGTTGAGTGTCCATGCGATATCATCAAGCGAACTGATGAGGATGGCATTCGCATGCTGCTCTATCACCCATCGGCGGATTCGGTTGATTTTCTTGCGGATAGACTCGCCGGCATATTCCAAAGGATGTATCGTCACCGGGTTTCTGGGGATGGGCGGTCTGTCTTCCCAGATGCTTTCCAACGGGTCGATGTCAGTCACCAGCAGGAAGTTACCCTCGTCCTCCAATGCTGTACGCAACTCTTCGACTGTGGCGGCAGCATTCACCAGACCGTCTATACCCACTAGGGCACATTCCTTGCCCGACAAACATCGTGACAACCATTCGGTCACCGATGGTGTGCCCTCTATCCGTTCACGCATTAGCGTGAACTCCGTCCCGGCCAATTGCTCGGCGGCAGCGATGAAATATCTGGAGTCCGTCCACATCGCCGCCTTGTCGAGCGTGACCACAGCTGTTCCAGCCGAACCGTCAAAACCCGAGATCCACTCCCTACCCTTCCAATGGCCTGGCACATACTCCCCATTATGCGGGTCAGTGCTTGGGAAAATAAAAGCGTCCAAATGACGCTCCTTCATCAGTTGGCGGAGCGCCGCCAACCGTTGTGCGATGTCCTTTTTGTTTTCCATGTTCTTCTTTTTCTACCGTTCTTGTGCAAAGTTACAAAAAAACGAGAGGAGAACAAAAGGACTTATCATTTTTTCCCGAGTTGGAGTGACTTCGACAATCGCCGAAGTTACGAGAAAAAATCAAAGATTGTCTTCCTCTGGTTACTCTAAATAGTGGCAACTATGTTCGAGATCTTGAATTCTACCATATTTCCAAAATGACATTTGGCTAAATCTTACAAAAAACATCGATTTAACCAGAAGTGCAGCAGGTAGATATAGTTAAATGTGAATAAAAAAATAATGTGCAAAGAAAATGGTTGATTTTCCCTTGGAACTTCCATCGGAATAAACTATCTTTGCATAATATAGGCGGTGTCTCAGCATAATCACGACTCATAACAACGAAGAATATGACAGCAGATTTGAAAGAAACAAAGAATCGCATCAATTACATGGTGATGATAGTCCGCGATTTCGGTGATGCCCATCACCTGACACCCCGTCAGGCCTACAGCTACCTGCACCGCCACAAGGCGATGGAATACATGGAAGAATTCTACGATGTGGAGCATACTCTCTCACCCGAAGACACAGTGAACACTCTCGGCATAATCAGTAAACGCAACGGAGGACATTTGGAATGATCAGACTCTACCATGGTTCTAACCAAGAAATCGTCGAGATAGACCTTTCGTTAGGACTACCCGACAAAGATTTCGGACAGGGCTTCTACCTGACCCATCTTCGAAAACAAGCCGAGCGCATGGCTCTATCGAAGTGCAAACGCTCGCAGGGTAAAACGCCCACGGTGACCGTCTATGAGTTCGATGAAGAAGAAGCACGACATCAAAAGCTACGCATAAGAGTTTTTGATAAGCCTACTGAGAGCTGGGCGAAATTCGTCAGCGACAACCGACATGCCAGTCGCACAGGCTTTACCCACAACTACGACATCGTCATAGGTCCTATTGCTGACGACAGCATGGCCTTGCAGTTCCGTCTTTACGAGCAGGGATATATCACACTGCGCCAACTGGCCCGGAAAATAACCTTTCCACAGAATAACAGCCAGCACTTCTTCGCGACAGAACGAGCCATAAGACTGCTGAGAAAGGTGGAAGTCATCAACATTTAAGACAACACGACTATGCGCGAACCCGAAACCAAAGAACAAAAGTTCCTCGTTGATGGCATAATTGCCGATTTAGCCCTCTATCTCGTTGAAGACGATGGTATGACTGTAAATGACGCATTGGCCACTGTCTATAATTCAGAGTATTACAATCTACTTAACGACCTCGATTCTGAGCTTTACCTCCGTAGTTCGCTGAACAACTACCACTACTTACGTCGCGAACTTGACTATGGGAAACCATAAGGAAATTATATGGGCTAGTTTATCAGCAATACACACAAAAGTGAGAAGGTCATTCAACAGAAACCCAAGACGAGGGTGCGCTTCAGATTGGCGCACCCTCGTCATATCAGATGGATCAGTATCAGTCTTGATCCCAAATGCTGCCTGAGTTAACAAGGATGGGGTCATCGGAGTTAAACAAGGCGAACAGCCGATTAAGGATAATGTCTTATAGTCCCATAATGATATCCACCAATATCATCACATCAGTAATGGTTACTTTTCCGTCTCCATTGACATCCCCGTCAGTACCACCATCAGACTTGATTTCCACTGGCTGACTATCGAAATAGTCGTTTGGAATCTGCAGATATGCACGGTGGGCCTCCACCGTCTCATCATCATTAGCAAGACGGAACCCAGGATTACCACCATTAACGGTGAATATGAGGTTTGTGAAGTCGCCGTCAACGGATGGAATCGTCGTAGTCACATTGGTGCCTACGAGCATGTTAACGTAATAGGAGCTTCTGTCTGCCATTTTCACGTGATAAGTACCTGGGTCACCTACCAAATAGACACCCGTGCCGGCAGGAACTTTATTCACACGCAGGGCATAGACTTTTTTGCTATCCCAATCATAGCCTACGATGATGTAAGCCTTAAGGTTAGCCACACCGGTGAAATCGAGACTCCTTTCCGAACAATAAGTGGTCATGCCATCAGAACCAATATTGATGTCTGTCTCTGTAACCTGCTTGAACGTACCACTCTTCCACGCAAAGGGGGAATTTGATGGGTCCACACCATGGAAGTCGAAACTTTCGGACACGTTAAGCATACAGGGATTCGTCGTGCTGCCCACGCCGTTACAAGCATCGGAGGCGAGGTCCGCCATAGACTCGGAAACAGACAATTCGGTCAAGCTGCTGCAACCGGACAGCATAAGGCTGGTGCTGCCGTTAGCACTTGAGATGTCAAAGTTGCTGAGGTCGAGCGCCGTGAGGCCGCTGCAGCCGCTGAACATCTCCGTCATGTCGCTCACGTTCGATGTGGAGATGTTCTCCAAACCGGATATGGAGGTGAGGGCGGTCATACCCTTGAACCACTCAGCCGTGGAGGAAGGTGCGTAGTTTGCGAACGACTTGTCGATGACCACGCTGGTAGCGCCGCTTGTGGTATAACTGCCGTTGATGTCGTAGGTCGTCCCTGTGCGGTTGGCACGCTCGCCGTCATAGAAGAATGTAAGCTTGCCGCTGGTATCAAGCTCGGCATACTCCTCCTTTAACAGAGTGAAGTATCCACCAGCCCAAGAGAAGTCGCTGGAAGTGTCCGTGCCGTTGAAGTTGAAACTGGCGGGTACATTCAGCATACAGGGGATGCCGTTCCATGGGTCACCCACACCTTCGCAGGCTCCGTAGTGGTCGGCGAGTGCACTCATCGATTCAGACAGGGTGAGGGTTGTCAGTCCTGAACAGCCATAGAGCATATAACTCATGTCGGTGACGTTGGAGGCATTGAAGTTGCTCAGGTCAAGTTCCGTGATGCCTGTGTTGTTATAGAACATAGCACCCATGTCTGTCACTTGCGTAGTGTTAAGGTACTCCAATCCTGTTAGTGAGTTCAGCGGCATCTCCCTGAGCCAACTATGCGTGGATGTGGGAAGCGCACTTGCGAACGACGGGTCGAACACCACGTCGGTCACGCTGTAGCTTGTTCCGTCGGAATGCCAGTCTGGCTCACTGCCCAGATTGTTGAGGAAATAGACCGTCACACCGCTGCGTGAGAAGTATTGGTCATCATAAACAAAGTTGAGCGTGCTGGTGCCTGTATCAAAATAGGCGTATCCCATTGTGGGATAGACAGGGGGAGTCCCAGCATCGAAGATGAACTTGAAATCGCTCCATCCCGCTTCAGTCTCGTATGTCGTCTTGCTGCCCACAGGAACCCATAAGGTATATTTCTTCGTACCTTCGAAGGGAGGGTATGCCTGTGAGGTGATGTCAAGTGGTATTGAAGATTCCACAGTGACCTCCGACAGGTTAGAGCAGCCATAGAATGCAGCCTCACCTATTGTGGTAATGTTGTTTGGGATGGTGAATTCCGTCAAGCCCGTCAGGTCGTGGAAGGCTGCATAGCCAATCTCCGTGACGGCGGTCAACTTGCTCATGTCTGTGTCCTTGCATCCCACCACCAGTTTGTTGGTAGCTGTCTCCACGATGGCGTTGCTGCCCGTGGGAGAACTGTAAACCGAGTTGTTTGTATCTACTGTGATGTTGGCGAGATTGTTGCAACCACCGAAGGCGTTGGCGGGCTGATAGTTGTCATAGATATCATGGTCTGTTACAATCTCCGTCACGGAAGCGGGGATGTTGAGGGAGGTGATGCCTGTGTCATAGAAAGCCCAGCCGCCGATGGTGGTCAGTCCTTCATTCAGGGTAATGGAGGTGATTTCTTCGTGATTGCAGAATACCCATTCGTTGATGGTTGTCACAGGTAGGCCAAAGAGTGTGCCGGGTATCTCGATGCTGGCCTGGTTACTACTGGTCATACCCGTCACCGTCCAAGCAGTCTGGCTTCCGTCAAGTTCGTAGGTAATGCCCTGGTTATCGGTGTAGGGGGACACCGTGGAGAGGTCAACACTCATCAGCTGGTAATCGAGGTAAGCCTCGCCTGTGACATCATGGTAGTAGAGGGCCAACACGTTGGTTCCTGCCAAGAAATCGCTCTTGTTGATGGTGAAGGTGTAGTCGTAGTTGTCACTTCCGTCACTTTGGTGGTTGGTGCCCAAATGTTTGTCGTTAAGATAGACATCCACCCTGTCGTCCACGGTGAGCTTCATGATGAGCGGGTCAGGCATGCTGGCATATTCGGTGGCGTCTATGTCGAACGTGCGGCGCAGGTAAAGGGCGCAGCCATCGTCAGGCACGTCGAAGAAACTGCTAAGGCCGAAATGCGGGCTGTTGGCCCTGTCCACCGGGCCAGTCATCAAACCCCATTCGGAGTCATCGAAGGAAGTCTTGTACCAATCGTTGTCAGGAGGTGTGCTTGTGTCCTGTGACTGATAGACATAGGTCATCTGCCATGGGCTGTTCTGTCCCCACAGCATAAAGATGCCGTTACCGTTATCGGCAATAGTCTCCTTCTCGCGGATGTTGAGTATGCCACCAACCTCAGTGATGGAGTAGTTGGTAGAGGTCGCACCGCTCACGGTGATGTCGTAAGGGCCTGGCGTGTAGCTGTTGGTGGCGGCACAGCTGACGGTGGGCTGGGTGGTCAGGTCGGCCTCCGTCTCGCCATTCTTGAAACCAGAATATTGCAGATCGCTCTCCAATGTGGCCTGTGTGGGCAACGGGTCCCCCACCCATATCGTGTAGTTCTTGGCCGAGATGGTCAGCGGGGCCTCGGTGATGGTCAGCGTGCCGTTGACATAAGACACTTCGTTGTTGGGGTCAACCACCGTGCCTTGGGAGATATTGATGGGATAAGTGCCGGGTGATGGATAGGGATTGTTGTTGAAAGCAGGACACTGTATATAAGGTGTACCTGTCACCGCTGGTCCCATATTGGTGAATCCGTATGGCGAAGGTTCCGGATCACCATATTCTAAGGTGTAGTCATTGGCGGTGAGGACAGGATGCTCAGGAAGTTCCTCAATAGTGCCGAAACTGCTCCAAGGAGCTGTATTCTGGAAATATTCAAGGTATCCAAAGGGAACTCTGAGCTTTGCCCAGCCAATATTATTATTATCATACTCAAAAAAAGCATCTGTATGGACTTTCAATCCTCTATTCCCATTAAACTCACTCGGGGTGGCACGGCAAACCACATATGAAAGAGGGCAATCTCTAAATGCTAAATATCCGATATTATATTCAATAGTATTTGAATCCAAAAAACGACCAAGGCCTTCTCCCAAATCAACTCTTTCCAAATCGTAGCATTCTTGGAAAGCATAATCCCCGATGCTCGTTACGCTGTTGGGGATGGTGATGGTAGTCAGACCGGAGTAACCAAAAGAACCAGCACCGATTCTCGTGACGCTGTTGGGGATGTCGATGGAAGTCAGGTCGGAGCAGCCAGAGAAAACATAATCCCCAATGCTCGTCACGCTGTTGGGGATGGTGACAGAGGTTACTTTAGAGCAGCCAGAGAAAGCACCTTCCCCTATGCTCGTCACACTATTGGGGATGGTGATGGAGGTCAGGATCATTGGCTTTTCGTACGTGCCAGCAAAAGCATAATCTCCAATGCTCGTCACGCTGTTAGGAATGCCGATAGACTTTATTGCAATGCAACTATAGAATGCATAATTTCCAATGCATGTCACGCTGTTAGGGATGGTGAAGGATGTCAGACTTGTGCAGCCATAGAAAGCACTTTCCCCTATGCTCGTCACGCTGTTGGGAATGGTGATAGAGGGAACTTGGGAGCAGTTTGCGAAAACTTCTCGCCCTATGCTCGTCATGCCGTTGGGGATATTTATGGTTGATGTCAGACTTGCGCAGCCAAAGAAAGCACCATTCCCTATGCTCGTCACACTGTTGGGGATGTTGATAGAAGTTAGGCCGGAGCAGTCACGGAAAGCATCTTCCCCAATGCTCGTCACGCTGTTGGGGATGCTGATGGATGTCATGCCGTTGCTACCATAAAAAGCTGCATCTCCTATAAATCTGGTTCCAGATAGGATGGTATAGGTTGGCTGTGTTTTGTCAACTGCCTCTACAAGATAGGTGTCCGCATATCTGATGTTGTTAACTACGGGCAGGCTGGAGCAGTCTTTGAAAGCCCATCTCCCTATGCTCGACACGGTGTTGGGGATGGTGATGGAGGTCAGGCCAGAGCAACATTCGAAAGCACTTTCCCCTATGCTCGTCACACTGTTGGGGATGGTGATGGAAGTCAGACTTGTGCAGCCAAAGAATGCTTCAATCCCTATGCTCGTCACATCGCTTGGAATAACGGTATTTTTGCAACCAAAAATCAATTTGTTCGTCGATTTCTCAATGATGGCATTGGAATTATTCCGTGAATCATAAGTAATGTTCCCTGAAGCAACTGTGATGGAAGTTAGGCCGGAGCAGCCATTGAAAGCCCATCTCCCTATGCTCGTCACACTATTTGGAATGGTGATGGATGTCAGGCTGGAGCAGCCTGAGAAAGCACCATCCCCTATGCTCGTCACACTGTTGGGAATGTCGATAGACCCTATTGCAGTACAGTTCATGAAAGAATTACCTATGCTCGTCACGCTGTTGGGGATGATAACAGAGGTTAAGCCGGAGCAGTCACGAAAAGCATCATCCCCTATGCACGTCACATTACATGTTACTCCTTCATATTCTATTGAAGAAGGTATAACAACATTACCAGAATATGAATTAAGCACATGTGACTTGTAAGTTACTGTAGCGCTTTTGTTTTGCTTCACTACATTATAGTATATCCCATTTATTTCTACATCATACGCCATCATGGTCATCGAGATAAATGCCATAAGCAATAAGGATATAAGTTTCTTTATCATAATTTTATAGTATTTGTTTATTTACAGAGAGAAATTTTTAGTCTAAGGTTATTTTGGTATCAGTTCGTTTGTCATCATGAGTGATGTCAGGTATTGCCCCTGAAACACGGAAATGTTTAGTTAAACATACATATGAAAAAAATGCGGACGCTCCGTTGCGGTTATTCCAGTCAATGAATATGCGAGATTCGGATGTGGAAGATAACGTTCGTAAACGTCCTTTTACCAGTAAGATCAACCTTCATGCCCTAGAGCATATTAGGTCGATTGCAAAGATAAGAATAAAATATTATTGTGCAAAGAAAATAGTTGTTTTTTCCTTTAACTTCTAATTGGCAAAATATTTCCTTTACATAAAATAAGCGGCATCTCAACAAAAAAACGAATAATTATTTTTGCTATTTGCAAAAGAATGAATAATTTTGCAGCCGAAAAAGAATAATTATACGTCTATGAAGGTAAAAAACAGTAGGATGGAAGCCCTGAAGATGCTCATTTCCAGCATGGAACTGGGCAGTCAGGAAGAGGTGCTCCAAGCGTTGGAAAAAGAAGGGTTCAAACTGACTCAGGCCACATTAAGCCGTGACCTGAAGCAACTCAAGGTAGCCAAGGCCGCAAGCATGAACGGCAAATACGTCTATGTCTTGCCCAATGACACGATGTACAAGCGCATCACCCGGCCGCGCACGGCGATGGAGATGCTCCAAAGTTCCGGATTCCTCTCCATCAGTTTCTCCGGCAACATGGGCGTGATCAAGACCCGTCCCGGATACGCCAGCAGCATCGCCTACAACATCGACAACAGCGAGAGCACCAACATCATCGGTACGATTGCCGGTGACGACACCATTTTCATTGTCATCAAGGAGGGGTCTGACAAGGAAGATGTCGTGGATGACCTTCGTCCCATCCTGGGCGACATCCGCTGACCCCCGACCCAACATCCGACCAATTTGTCTTAATCATCACAGAAATGGAAGATATCAAAGTGATGGTGGCCGACGCCACACACGAAAAATACGTCGACACCATTCTGGAGACCATCGCCGACGCCGCCAAGGTGCGCGGCACCGGTATCGCCAAGCGCACCCATGAGTATCTGGTGACGAAAATCAGGGAGGCCAAGGCAGTCATCGCACTCGACGGTGACATCTTTGCCGGTTTCAGTTACATCGAAACCTGGGGCAACAAGCACTACGTCACCACATCCGGACTGATCGTCCATCCCGACTACCGAGGCAGGGGGGTGGCCAAGCGCATCAAGGAGATGACTTTCTCGCTGGCCCGCACCCGTTGGCCACACGCCAAGATTTTCAGTCTGACCAGCGGCGCCGCTGTCATGGCGATGAACACCCGTCTGGGCTACCAGCCTGTCACCTTCGACGACCTCACCGACGACGAAGCCTTCTGGCGGGGTTGCGAGGGATGTGTCAATGTGGACATCCTGAAGCGCACCGGCCGGAAATACTGCATCTGCACGGCCATGCTCTACGACCCGGAAGAGCATCTGCCCGCCAAGATTCCCACGGAGGTGCTTGAGCGCATCAAGCGGTTGGAGTCGGAATCCGAGTAAGGCCTGTCAGACAAAGCAACCATGGTGTACGCCCCTGTCCATGGTCTATTCTGCACCGAAACAAGAACAACGAACAAACAACACAGATATGTCAAAGAAAAAAATTGTAGTGGCATTCTCAGGCGGTCTGGACACCTCCTACACCGTCATGCGACTTGCCAATGAAGGAAACGAAGTCTATGCCGCCTGTGCCAACACCGGCGGATTCAGTCCCGAACAGTTGAAGAAAAACGAGGAGAACGCCTACAAACTGGGTGCGAAGCAATACGTGACCCTCGACGTCACGCAGGAGTATTACGAGAAATCCCTGAAATACATGATTTTCGGCAATGTGCTCCGCAACAACTGCTACCCCATCTCCGTGTCTTCCGAGCGCATCTTCCAGGCCCTCGCCATCGCGCGCTACGCCCGTGAGATTGGCGCCGATGCCATCGCACACGGATCCACAGGCGCCGGCAACGACCAGATCCGCTTCGACATGACCTTCCTTGTCATGGCTCCCGGCGTGGAGATCATCACCCTCACCCGTGACCAGGCCCTCACCCGCAAGGAAGAAGTCGATTACCTCAACGCCCACGGTTTTACCGCCGACTTCGCCAAACTGAAATATTCCTACAACGTAGGTATCTGGGGCACCAGCATCTGCGGCGGCGAGATCCTCGACTCCGCACAGGGACTCCCCGAGGAAGCCTACCTCAAGCATGTCACCTGCGAGCAACCCACCGAACTGCGCATCACCTTTGACAAAGGAGAGATCACAGCCGTCAACGGAGAATCTTTTGATGACAAGATACAAGCCATCCAGAAGATCGAGGAGATCGGCGCAGCCTACGGCATCGGCCGCGACTGCAATGTGGGCGACACCATCATCGGCATCAAGGGCCGCGTGGGATTTGAGGCCGCCGCTCCCAAACTCATCATCGAGGCCCACCGCCTGCTCGAGAAATACACCCTGAGCAAGTGGCAACAGTACTGGAAAGACCAGGTGGGCAACTGGTACGGCATGTTCCTCCACGAGAGCCAGTACCTCGAGCCTGTCATGCCCGACATCGAGGCCATGCTGACCAGTTCACAGCGCAACGTCAGCGGCACCGTGATCCTGAGCCTCCGTCCACTGGGATTCGAGACCGTGGGCGTGGATTCCCCCAACGACCTGTTGAAGTCCAAGTTGGGCGAATACGGCGAGATGCAGCGCGGCTGGACCGCCGACGACGCCAAAGGCTTCATCAAAGTGCTCAGCACCCCGCTGCGTGTTTATTATGGTATTCACCCCGACGAAAAAAGATAAGATATGGACGAATATAGACTACATCTATCCTCCAAAGACAAGAAACTGGGCGGAGTATGCGGAGGTGTTGCCGAATATTTCGACTTTGACCCCACCATTGTCAGGGTTTTCTTCCTTTTCTTCTCCTTTGTCGGAGGAGGAGGACTGCTCCTCTATCTCATTATATGGTTAGTGGCACCTAAAGAAGACACGTTATGATCAAAATAGGCATACTCGGCGGGGCAGGCTATACCGCTGGAGAACTCATCCGTCTGCTCCTCAACCATCCCGAGGCAGAAATTGTCTTCGTCCACAGCGAGAGCAACGCCGGCAATAAGTTGACCGACGTGCATGAAGGACTCTATGGCGACACCGACCAGGCATTCACCGACCAGATGCCGCTTGGCGAGGCCGACGTCCTCTTCCTCTGTTTCGGCCACGGCAAGAGCGAGGCCTTCCTCCATGAGCACCCCGTGCCCGGCACCGTGAAAATCATCGACCTGGCCCAGGACTTCCGTCTCGAGGCCCCAGGCAACGACTTCGTCTATGGACTCCCCGAGATCAACAAGGAGCGGATTGCCCAGGCCCAGCATGTGGCCAACCCCGGTTGTTTCGCCACCTGCATCCAACTCGGACTGCTTCCCGCCGCCAAACTGGGTCTCATCAACCAGGATGTCTCCGTCAACGCCATCACCGGCAGTACCGGGGCTGGCCAGAAGCCGACCAGTACCACCCACTTCTCGTGGCGCAACAACAACCTGAGCATCTACAAGGCATTCAACCACCAGCACGTGCCAGAGATCCTGCAGAGTCTGCGACAGGTCCAGGGACATCTGGAGGCCGGCATCGACTTCATCCCCTACCGCGGCGATTTCGCCCGCGGCATCTTCGCCACCGAGGTGGTGCGGACGGACGCTGACATCGAGACCATCACCGAAGCCTACAAGGCATTCTACGCCGACGCCCCCTTCACCCACTACGTCGACAAGGCACTTGACTTGAAACAAGTGGTGAACACCAACAAGGCACTTGTCCACTGCGACAAGTTCGGCGACAAGCTGCTCATCACCTCCTGCATCGACAACCTCCTCAAAGGAGCCGTCGGACAGGCCGTGCAAAACATGAACATCATGTTCGGCATCGACGAGACCGCCGGACTGAGACTCAAACCCAGCGCATTTTAATCATGAAACTATACGACGTTTACCCCCTGCTCAATGTCAACATCGTCAAAGGACAGGGATGCAAGGTATGGGATGACCAAGGCGTGGAATACCTCGACCTCTATGGCGGGCATGCCGTCATCAGCATCGGTCACTGCCATCCCCATTACGTGGAAGCCCTCAACCGCCAGGCGGCCCAACTGGGGTTCTACTCCAACTCCGTGATCAACCAGCTCCAACAGCAGTTGGCCGTCCGCCTCGGAAAGGCCAGCGGTTACGACGACTACCAGCTCTTCCTGGTCAACAGCGGGGCTGAAGCCAATGAGAACGCACTCAAGCTCGCCTCCTTCCATACCGGGCGCACCCGCATCCTCTCCGCCCAAAAGGCATTCCACGGGCGCACCTCACTGGCCGTAGAAGCGACCGACAACCCCAAGATCATCGCTCCTGTCAATGCCAACAACCACGTTACCTACCTCCCCCTGAACGACATCCAGGCCTGGGAGGAGGAACTGGCCAAAGGCGATGTCTGCGCCTGTATCCTGGAGTGCATCCAGGGCGTGGGCGGCATCCGGATGGTGACGGAGGAGTTTGCCCGGCAACTCCTCGAGGCCTGTCACCGGAACGGGACCTTGCTCATCTGCGACGAGATACAATGCGGCTATGGCCGGAGCGGCAAGTTCTTCGCCCACCAGTGGCTGGGCATTCGTCCCGACCTCATCACCGTGGCCAAAGGCATCGCCAACGGCTTCCCCATGTCAGCCCTGTTGATCTCACCTGAGTTCCCCCCCGTCTATGGGCAACTCGGCACCACTTTCGGCGGCAACCACCTGGCCTGCGCCGCCGCACTGGCCGTGCTCGATGTCATGCAGGAAGAAGACCTCGTCGGCAATGCCCTGCGGGTGGGCAACTACCTCATGCAACAGCTCAACGAACTGAAACAGTCGGAGCCGCACATCACCGACGTGCGCGGACGCGGACTGATGATCGGCATCGAACTCGACATGCCCTATAAGGAAATCCGTTCGCGCCTGGTGTATGAACAGCACTGTTTCGTGGGCTGCTCAGGCACCAACACCCTGCGCCTCCTGCCTCCCCTCTGCCTCACAGAAGCCGAGGCAGACCAATTCGTCAAAAAACTCAAAACCGTATTGTCATGAAAACAGCCATCATAGGAGCTGGCGCCATGGGCGGCGCACTGGCCGAAGGACTCATGAAGTCTGAGACCATATCGCCCTCCGACCTCACCATCTCCGACCCGTCGGAAAAAGCCCTGGCACGCTTCAGCCAAAGCGGAGCCAGCATCACCACCGACAACCTCTCCGCCATCGAGGGTGCCACCACCCTCTTCATCGTCGTGAAGCCCTGGTTGGTCCAGCAGGTCATCGAAGGCATCCTGCCCGCCATCAACGGCAAGCGGCTCACCATCGTGGTCATCGCCGCCGGCATCCAAGCCACAGACCTCTGCCAATGGCTGCGCTGCGATGACAACAAGGACTTCAACGTCTTCCTCGCCATCCCCAACACGGCCATCGCCGTCGGGGAGTCGATGACCTTCCTCGTACCCGTCAAGGCCACCGCCGAGACCACCAATCAGATATCCGATCTCTTCGGCCACGTCGGAGAGTGCCTTGTCACCGAGGAGCGGCTGCTCGCCGCCGGCACCACCTTAGCCTCCTGCGGCATCGCCTACGCCATGCGCTATGTGCGCGCCTCCGTGGAAGGAGGAGTGGAAATCGGCTTCAAGGCCACTGATGCCCTGAGCATCGTCCTCCAGACCGTGAAGGGCGCCGTCAGTCTCCTGCAATCCACCGGTCATCATCCCGAGGAAGAGATTGACAAGGTCACCACCCCAGGCGGAGTCACCATCAAAGGACTCAATGAGATGGAACATGCCGGTTTCACCAGTGCGGTCATCCGCGGTCTGAAGGCCGGCATGGGCAAGAAATAAAAGAAAACATTACACAACAACCATTATGGACGAACAAATCAAACTGATAGGAGAACGTCTACGAGGACTGCGCGACGTACTCGACATGAGTGCTGATGAGATGGCTTCCATCTGCGGCATCAGCGTGGAACATTACCAGAAGATGGAGAACGGCGAGAGTGAGCTCTCCGTGGCCAATCTTCAGAAAATCGCCAAGCACTGCGGGGTGTCGCTCGACGTGCTGATGTTTGGCGAAGAACCCAAGATGAGCACTTATTTCCTTACCCGCAAGGGACAAGGCATGAGTGTGGAGCGCCGCAGTGCCTACAACTACGAGAGTCTGGCCAGCGGATTCCGCGGACGGAAGGCCGACCCCTTCATCGTCACCGTTGAACCCAAACCCGCTGACACGCCCAAGGAGATGAACTCCCACAGCGGTCAGGAATTCAACATGGTGCTCAGCGGCACCATGGAACTCACCATCGGCAACAAGGTGCTCACCCTGCATGAGGGAGACTCCATCTACTTCGACGCCACACAGCCCCACGGCATGCGCACGCTCAACGACCATGCTGTCAAATTCCTCGCCATCATCTTCTAACGACACAACATCATGGTAGAAAGATTCATCAAGCAGACCTCCTTCTCTTCAGTGGAAGATTTCCGGAAAAACCTGCAATTCATCATCAAGGAGAACTTCAACTTCGCCTACGACGTAGTGGATGCCTGGGCAGAGGAACAACCCGACAAACTCGCCCTCCTGTGGACCAATGACGAGGGAGCAGAAATCAAACTCTCCTTCAAGGATATGAAAGAGCGCAGCGACCAGGCGGCAGCCTATCTCCAGTCGCTCGGCATCGGCCGCGGCGACATGGTGATGCTCATCCAGAAACGCCGTCTGGAGTGGTGGGTCACGATGCTCGCCCTCTGCAAACTCGGCGCAGTGGCCATCCCCGCCACCCACATGCTCACCAAGAAAGACATCGTCTATCGCAACACGCGCGCCAGCATCAAGGGCATCATCTGCGTGGGCGAGGACTATGTGCTCAGTCAAGTACAGGCCGCCATGCCCGACAGTCCCACCGTCCAGGTGCTCGTCAGCATCGGTCCTGTGGTGCCGGAGGGATTCCATGACTGGCATGCAGAGATCGGACAGGCACCCCGCTTCGTCCGTCCCGAACATGTCAACACCAACAGCGACACGATGCTCATGTATTTCACCAGCGGAACGAGCGGACAGCCCAAGATGGTGGCCCATGACCACCTCTACGCTCTCGGCCACCTCACCACAGGTGTCTTCTGGCACAACCTCTCTGAGGACAGCATCCACCTCACCGTGGCCGACACGGGATGGGGCAAGGCCGTCTGGGGCAAGTTCTACGGACAATGGTTCGCCGGCGCCGCCGTCTTCGTCTATGACCACGAGAAATTTGACGCCGGCAACATGCTGAGGCAGATGGCGAAATACCATGTCACCTCCTTCTGCGCACCTCCCACCGTCTATCGCTTCATGATCCGTGAGGACTTCTCCCAATACGACCTGAGCGCGCTGCGCTACTGCTGCACCGCTGGCGAGGCCCTCAATGCCGCCGTCTATGAGAAGTTCCGCCAACTGACCGGCATCAAGCTCATGGAAGGTTTCGGACAGACCGAGACCACCATGACCCTGGGCACCATGCCCTGGATGGAACCCAAACCCGGCAGCATGGGCATGCCCAACCCCCAGTATGACATCGATCTCATCAAGCCCGACGGCACCTCCTGTGAGGACGGTGAGAAAGGCGAGATCGTGGTGCATGTGGGCGACCGCAAACCCATCGGACTCTTCAAGGAATACTACCGTGACGAAGAACTCACACGCGAGGCATGGCATGACGGCATCTATCACACCGGCGACGTGGCATGGCGCGATGAGGACGGCTACTACTGGTTTGAAGGCCGCATCGACGATGTCATCAAGAGCAGCGGTTACCGCATCGGTCCGTTTGAAGTGGAAAGTGCACTGATGACCCATCCCTCCGTGGTGGAGTGCGCCATCACCGGAGTGCCCGACGACATCCGCGGCATGGTGGTGAAGGCCACCGTGGTCTTAGGAAAGGAATGGAAGCAGAAGGCAGGTCCTGAACTGGTGAAAGAACTCCAGCAGCACGTCAAGCGGGTCACCGCACCCTATAAATACCCCCGCATCATCGAGTTTGTCGATGAACTGCCCAAGACCATCAGCGGCAAGATCCGCCGTGTGGAGATCAGAGAAAACGACAAGCGATGACGAAGAAAAGAATTGTAGTGAAAATCGGCAGCAACGTGCTGACCCGGGACAACGGAAAGCTCGACATCACCCGCATGTCGGCCCTCGTTGACCAAACCGCCTGGCTCTATGCCCATGACTATGAGGTGATCCTCGTGTCGAGCGGCGCCATGGCCAGCGGCAGGGGGGAGGTGAAGGTGGCGCGCCGCCTCGACAGCGTGTCGCAGCGGCAACTGTACTCCGCCCTCGGACAGGCCAAGCTCATCAACCACTACTATGACCTGTTTCGTGAATACCACCTGCCCGTCGGACAAGTGCTCACCATGAAGGAGAACTTCAACTCCCGCCGCGCTTACCTCAACCAGCGGTCCTGCATGAGCGTGATGCTCGACAACGGAGTGATACCCATTGTCAACGAGAATGACACCGTCAGCGTGACCGAACTGATGTTCACCGACAATGATGAGCTCTCAGGACTCATCGCCTCGATGATGGGAGCGGAATCACTCATCATCCTGAGCAACATCGACGGCATCTATGACGGTCTGCCCTCCGACCCCGATTCGAAAATCATCCGCCAGGTGGAACCCGGAAGCGACCTGAGCGAGTTTATCCAAACCGGACGGAGCGGTTTCGGCCGCGGCGGCATGGTCACGAAATACAACATCGCCCGTAAGGTGGCCGAAGAGGGAATCCGCGTCATCATCGCCAACGGCAAGCGCGACAATATCCTCATCGACCTGGTCACCCATGCTGCGGAGACCCCGCACACGGAGTTCATCCCCGTCACGGCCAACGTGTCGGGCATCAAGAAATGGCTCGCCCACAGTGGCGGATTCGCCAAGGGGCGGATCACCATCAACGCCCGTGCCCTGGAAGCCCTGAGCGGCAAAGGAGCCGTGAGCCTGTTGCCCGTGGGAGTCATCGCCGTGGAAGGCGACTTCGAGGAAGGCGACCTGGTAGATATCTATTCCGAGAGCCAGGAGAAAATCGCTGTTGGAAGAGCCGCATACAACAGCGTCACCGCCAGTCAACTCATGGGCCAGCATGGACAGAAGCCCCTGGTGCACTATGATTACTTATACATGGAATAACGTCCCAAACAAGGAATAACGTCCCAACGAAACAAATATGGAACTCATCAAAATCTTCGAAAGGGCCAAAGCTGCCAGCCGCGAACTGGCACTGATCAACGACGCCCGCAGAAACAGCATCCTGAATGCCGTGGCTGATGCCATCATCGCCGAAAGCGCCACACTGCTGGAGGCCAACGCCCGCGACCTGTCGCGGATGGACCGCTCCAACCCGCTCTATGACCGTCTGCTGCTCGACGAGAAGCGTCTGCGCGGCATTGCCGACGACATGCGCCATGTGGCCATGCTGCCCAGTCCGCTGGGCAAGACCCTCATCGACAAGACCCTCGACAATGGTCTTCATCTGCGCCGGGTCACCGTACCCTTCGGCGTGATCGGCATGATCTATGAGGCGCGGCCCAACGTCAGCTTCGACGTCTTCTCCCTCTGTTTCAAGAGTGGAAACGCCTGCGTGCTCAAAGGCGGAAGGGATGCCGATGAGTCCAACAAGGCCATCGTCGACCTCATCCACCGCATCCTGCACCGCGAAGAAGTCAACCCCTCGGTGGTGGAGCTCCTTCCCGCCACCCATGAGGCCACCGGCGAGATGCTCAATGCCGTGGGCTACATCGACCTCTGCATCCCCCGTGGCGGCAAACGGCTCATCGAATTCGTGCGCGACAACGCCCGCGTCCCAGTCATCGAGACCGGTGCCGGAGTCGTCAACACCTACTTCGACATCGAGGGAGACCTGCAGATCGGCCGTGAGATCGTCAACAACGCCAAGACGCGGCGCGTGAGTGTCTGCAACGCCCTCGACTGCCTGATCATCCATGAGGGACGCCTGCGCGACCTCGGCGAGCTCTGCGCTCCCCTGATCATCAGCAACGTGGTCATCCATGCCGACGAGGCCGCCTATGAGGCCCTCCGCGGGAAATATCCCGATGAACTGCTGCATCATGCCACCGATGACAGTTTCGGAACAGAGTTCATGGACTATGCCATGGCCATCCGCACCGTGCCATCCATCGAAGCCGCCATCCGTCATATCAGCCAATATGGCAGCGGTCACAGCGAGAGCATCATCACCGAGAACCCACAGACCGCCGCTCAGTTTGAAGCCATGGTGGATGCCGCCTGTGTCTATGTCAACGTCCCCACGAGTTTCACCGACGGCGCACAGTTCGGTCTGGGTGCGGAAATCGGCATCAGTACCCAGAAACTCGGTCCGCGAGGTCCTATGGCCTTGGAGGAAATCACCACCTATAAATGGCTCATCGAGGGACATGGCCAGATCAGGAAATAGATTTCTTTCCCATTAACGTGCATTTTTATTATTATTTTATGTACTTTTGCAATCCATTATAGTCAAACCACATCAAAATGAGTTCAAAAATACAGACCTTCTTCAATGTAGAAGACCTCGGAGACCTTCGGGCGGCGCTTGACGAAGCCCAAGTCATCAAGAAAGACCGCTATGCGTTCCAGGACCTTGGCAAGAACAAGACCCTGCTGATGATTTTCTTCAACAACAGCCTGCGCACCCGCCTCTCCACGCAGAAAGCAGCCATGAACCTCGGCATGAACGTCATCGTGCTCGACGTGAACGCCGGAGCCTGGAAACTGGAGACCGAGCGCGGCGTCATCATGGACGGCGACAAGAGCGAGCACCTGTTGGAGGCCATCCCCGTGATGGGCAGTTACTGCGACATCATCGCTGTCAGGTCTTTCGCCGGACTCACCGACCGCGAGTTTGACTACGCCGAGACCATCGTCGGACAGTTCGTGCGCTACAGCGGCCGTCCCGTCATCGCCATGGAGACTGCCACTGTGCATCCCCTCCAAGCCTTCGCCGACCTCATCACCATCGAGGAGTACAAACCCGTGCCACGGCCGAAGGTGGTCCTCACCTGGGCTCCGCACTGCCGCGCTTTGCCCCAGGCCGTGCCCAACTCCTTCGCCCAGTGGATGAACGCCGCCGACGTGGATCTCGTCATCACCCATCCCGAGGGATACGAACTGGATCCGAAATATGTCGGAGGCGCACGTGTGGAATATGACCAGCGCAAAGCCCTCGAAGGCGCCCATTTCGTGTATGCCAAGAACTGGAGCTGTCCGGGTGTCACCCGTCCCGAGGACTACGGCAAAATCATCAGCCGCGACATGAGCTGGACCATCGACACCGAACACATGTCATGGACCGACAATGGCTATTTCATGCATTGTCTACCCGTCAGGCGTGGCCTCATCGTCACCGATGACGTGATCGAGAGCGACCACTCCATCGTCATCCCCGAGGCCGCCAACCGCGAGATTTCCGCCCAGACGGTCATCAAAAAGGTACTTGAAGGTCTGACCAACCAGTAATAGAGACATGGAATCTCGGAGTTTGAAAGACCGTATCTGGACCTTCTACTGGTTCCGCATCTATCTTCCTGCCTTCCAAAAGCTGTACCTCCCATTGCGCGTGAGGAAGTTGCGGAACAAGAAGAAGGTGCGCTTTCTCTTTGTACTCCAAAACCTACCACAGTGGAAAACCGAGCCCCTGTATCTGGCCATGCTCCAGCATCCGCGTTTCGAACCCATCCTGGGTATCACCGACTGTATCGAAATCCCCGGAGCGGAAAAAGAGATGGAAGCCTACTGCCAGAGCAAGGGCTATGAATATATTTACCTCGACCCCAAGAAGCCTCTGAAACAGGCACATCCCGATGTGGTGATGTTTCAGAAACCCTATAAGAAGCAGGTCTCCCCTGAGCATTTTGTCGACAAGAACCTCAGCATACCCATCGTACTCGTACCCTATGGCATGGGGACGGTGCTTGAGAGGTGGATCCTCAACCGCTACATGCTCCTGTTGTGCTGGCAGCAATACCACGAGAACCAGAGTATCAATGACGAGAAGGCCAAAATCCACCTCGGCCACGGCCAGAATTTCAGGGTCACCGGGTTGCCCATGATGGATATCCTCTGCCAGTCCAAAGAGCATTTCCCTGACCCTTGGGGAGACACAGGAGGAAAGAAACGCATCATCTATGCCCCACACCACACCATCGCAGATATCCATGACAAGGGACTGGCTTTCTCCACCTTCCTGGACAATGGCGAGTTTGTGGTTGAGATGGCCAAAAGATACGAAAAGGAGGCCTATTTCGTCTTCAAGCCCCATCCCCTGCTCTACAAGAAGCTGTTGGAATATTGGGGAAAGGAAAAGACCGACGCCTACTATAACCAATGGCGTTCATTGTCCAACGGCCATATCGAAGAAGGAGAATACCTGGGCCTTTTCAAACATTCCGATGCCATGATCCACGACTGTGGCTCTTTCACCGTGGAGTATCTCTATACCGGAAAACCCGTGATGTTTCTAATCAACGACGAACACCATGGCGACAACCTCTGCACGTATATGAAAGAGGCCTTCGAACTGCATGAGATGGGAAGATGCCACGCAGACATTGAGCAGTTTGTGAAAAACGTCATCGACGGGAAGGATCCACGCAAGGAAGAACGTGATGAATTCGTCAAACGAGAGTTGACACCACCTCACGGCAAGTCGGCCTGTGAGAACATCATGAACGCCATCCTCGGTCTGAACGAATATGCTAAATCCTGATCTTGGCATATGGGAACGAGTGTGAAGAAAGAGACCCTGTCGGGCATGAAATGGACAGCCATCGAGACCTTTTCTCTCGATGGCATCAACTTTGTCCTGGGTCTTCTCCTTGCCCGCATGCTGCTGCCCTCCGACTTCGGAACGGTGGCCATGATCGGCATCTTCATCTCCGTTTCCAACACTTTTGCCAGCAGTGGATTCAAGAATGCCCTCATCCGCAAGATTGACCGCACGGAAGTGGATTATTCCACGGTGTTTTATTTCAACATCGTCGTGTCAGTGATCTGCTACGGCATCCTCTTTGTCTGTGCGCCATGGGTGGCAGACTTCTTCCATACCCCCATTGTCTGCGACATCCTCCGCGTACAGTCGCTGGCCATCATCTTCTCCGCTTTCTGTCTGGTGCAGAATGCCAGGCTCACTATTGCCATCGACTTCAAGACTTTGGCCAAGCGCAGTTTGCTGGCCTCGCTCATTTCTGCCGTGGTGGGCGTGGTGATGGCATACACTGGTTTTGGGGTTTGGTCTCTTGTGGCACAAAATCTTGTGGCCAAGCTCGTCAACACCGTTTTCCTCTGGACCTATTGCAAGTGGAAACCGCTGTGGACCTTCTCCTGGAAGTCATTTCATGAATTGTTCTCCTATGGAAGCAAGCTCATGCTTTCCGGACTGCTCAACACGTTCTACAACAACCTCAACTCCATCGTCATCGGCCGCTATTTCTCCTCCAGCGCCCTGGGCTACTATAACCGAGGAACCAATTTCGCCCGTTTTCCGGTGAGAACGATGAAAAGTGTCTTGCAGCGTGTCACCTTCCCCATTTTAGCCAAGCTCCAGAACGACGACCATCGATTGGTCGCTGTCTATCGCAAGTATATCCGCATGACCAGCATGGTGATATTCTTCTCCTGCATCCTGTTGGGGGCAATGGCCAAACCGGTCATCATCTTCCTCATCACCGAGAAGTGGATGAAGTCTATTATCTACCTGCAGATTTTCACGTTCTCCATCATGTTCGACCATATCTCGGCCATCAACCTCAACCTGCTGCAGGTGAAAGGACGCTCCGACTTATTCCTTCGGCTGGAAATCATCAAGAAAGCCATCGCAGTGGGCATTTTGTTCTCCGCCATACCCTTTGGAGTCCTCGGCATCTGTATTTCCAAGGTCATCTATGCTCAGATAGCCACCTTCATCAACACATATTATACCGGAAAATTGTTCAATCTGGGATACTTCACACAGGTAAAGGATTTTTCCGGTTATTTCTTCAAATCACTGATTGCCTGTACGCCGGCATACCTCTTCACGTTTCTTGAGCTACCGCACATTGTCTCCATCTTGTTTGGCCTGATCACCGGTCCTGCTCTTTATTGGCTGATGCTGAGGAAAAATGAAGACATGTTGGAACTGATCTCATTGGCCAGAAATGCGATCCACAAGAAAGGCAACAAAGATGCGAAAACCCAGGAAGACTAATCCTTACGCAAGCGGAGAAGTTTGAGTATCAGATGCCAACGATGTTTCCAGTTATCCCAGCGGTGGGCATCCTTGACCTCGGCTATCACGTCCAGATAAGACCTGTCGGCATCAAGCGCATAGAATCCTCCATGAAATGACGGTGCCTTGGCCGGTGTCATATAGTCACCGTACTGGAGTCTAAGAATCTCATGGTATGCTCCAGGACAAGGCATCATGATATCCTCAAAAGGAAGATAGACCGTCTCGTCATACCATTTCTTGGGCCTTTTGAAATGCTCGAGATCGTATTTGAACGTCAGGCAGGAGACATACTCATGATCTTCCACCTTGTTCTGCCTGAACATATCCTCAAACTCCTTGAAACAGGCGGCATGTCCTTTTCCGTTCACATACCTGCGGTTTTTGAATGCCTTCCAGGTTTTCAAGGGATGGAAGATGGAATAAGTGGCGCGGTAATAATCTCTGAGAATCTGTATCTTTCTTTCCGACTCCGTCATCAGGTGTTCGAGTTTCTCAGGGTCGTCGGGTACGGCATCGTATGGGAAGACATCAATAAAGATTCCCTGATGGTAATGTTTGTAGATGTCGCGCTCCAAGACAGCAGCCGTTCCTTCCATCCTGATTTTTGTCATTCCACCAGGATAGCGGTCAGTATTGCCGTTTTGGAAGAAATAAGGATATTTGAACTCCTCTGCAGCCACCTCAAGCAGGCGGTCGTAGTCAGGACGCAAGAGCACCATGTCGATATCGTCATCCCAGGGAATGTATCCATGCTCTCTCACCACACCGAGCAACGTGCCGCCGTCGGCAAACACCCTCAGGTTGTATTTGTCGCATACCTCGAACAGTTTGTTGAGCAGTTGGAGTTCCACAGCCCAAACTTTCTTCATCTCCTTGGAGATGGTATATCCCTTCCGGGTCTCTTCTTCTAAATTCATGAGTAGGATTATAAGTCAGAGGTTTTCTTGTAGTGCTTGTACCGCGACCTCAGCAGGATGTATCCCGGCAGGAAGAGACGATAGCGGATGACACGGAGCAACCTTTTCTGAAATCGCTGACGAGGGGGCTCGCGATAGAGATAGGCCATGATATCCTTGGTGTCTCGGATTTCCAGCAATCTCATCTTGAATTCCTGATAGTTGTCTGAAAAACCACAGATACGGTGCAGCATCGGTGTCAACCTGTTCCATATCCTGTCAGGCATCTGACCGTCAAGAAGTTTTTCTTCATCTATTCGGATGAGCGCCCTCCAGCACTCCACATATTTGCCCCACCGTCCCATCAGTTGCTTGCGGGTGATCTGTCCGGGATGCTGCACATAATAATACAGGCATTGGTCAATGATGCTCATCGAATTGATGTGACGCATCACCTCAAAATTAATCGCCATGTCCTCGCCGAAGGTAAGCCCGAAACCATAAGGCAATGCCTCAAGAATGAAATTCCTCCGGTAAATTTTGCTCCAGAGATAAACGTTCATGCCCGACATCTTGGTCTTCCTGTCAAAGAGAAAATTGGTTTGAAGAACCTTTCGGATACCCTCTTTGTCGTAACGGCCGACTACAGGCCGATGGTCCTCAATCTCCTTTCCCTCCTTCAGAGTGACGAAATGGCAGGCCACCAAGTCAAAATCGCCTTCAACGGCCTCTGCCATCAAGGTTTCCACGTAGTTGGATGCGATATAATCGTCTGCGTCGATGAAAGCCACATATTCTCCCGTGGCCTTGCGGCATCCGTCAAACCGGGCCTTTGACACCCCTTCGTTTGCCTTGTGGATGACCACGAAGCGGGAATCCTTGGCGGCGTAAGTGTCGCAGATCGCCCCACTGCTGTCAGGACTTCCATCATCGACCAAGATGACCTCCAGATTGGTGTAAGACTGTGCCACGATGGAGTCGAGGCATTTCCCGAGAAAAGCCTCGACCTTGTATATCGGTACGATGATGGATACCTTGATTCCGTTCATAGAGGGTTTGTCAAGCATTTATTCCGCCTTGTGGTGTGCAAAATTAGCGAAAAATCTCACCAAAGCCAAAATTTATGGAGACAACTCTTCATTTTTTCTTGTAATCTGCAAGAAGCTTTCCTCTCATAGTCATACCCATCTTCTAATTATTTATCAATTCTAATAAAGGTCAGGCATATGCAATCATCAGAAGAAAATATCTACATAATCCACACAAACATCATTTGAACGCTCCATCTCCTGTAGTCTCCAATACTTCCTTTGGCCTCTTGCCTTGAAGTTGAAAGTGCCATTGCGCTTATATACCTTACCATTATTGAGGTAAGAAACAAGGCAGGAAATGGTGCCACTGAATTTGAGATGTTTGGCATTGACTATCATAATTGTCCCATCTATCTTCAAGTAATCACCATTCTCCTTGGAACGTTGTTCACCTTTGCAGTGCAGGATACCTTTATTATCCTTAGTAATGGTGCATGAACCAAAGTCTTCCCAAGATATCCATTGAAGTGCCAACATATGCTTACCTAAGACCTTCCGTTCAGTTTGGCTGACCGAAGTGGTTTTTGTCTTAGATTGAGTGTTTCTTTTTGTCTGAGCACAAACAACAAGTGACAAAGACAACAACATTGATAAAATGATTATTTTCCTCATAGTTTTATAATTGATTTTGAACAATGCAAAGATAAGCTATAATTGTTGCCAATCCCAAAAAAGGTATTGCCTTTGTACGAAAAGCCCTGTTTATTGTATCAACTATAAAAACCACTTCATAATAATGGTTAAGGCCATAGGACATCATTCTATCCCCAGCAACCGGAGAATCCAAGGGGCGATGTCCGTCTGGCGGATGGTGTCCTGACGGCTGGAAGTAAAACCAGGCCCATAGGCGATGAGCGTGGTGGCGTCCTGTCCGCTGATGAAGCCATGAGTACCACCTTTGCGCTGCGCCACCACCTCACCGGTGCGGTCATTGGTGACCGCCACGCCCACCACGGGTTCCAGTGCCAGTGCCACGGCGGGGTCTGCACCTTTTTCCGTGAGCTCTTCTTTCTCCACGACGCGGAAAAGTTGGCGCTCACCCTCAGGAAGGTTGTCAAGCAGGCGGCGGATACGGCGGAGGGTCTTGGTGTCATTGGCCTTGCGCAGGTAGAGGAAGCTGGTGTTGCCACCGCCATAGAAGCATGCTTTCCACTCCCCTCCAGGGCGTTCGCTGAGCAGTCCGGCGCGGGTGAGCCAGACATTGGGACTGAGCGTCTGGCTGTAGTCGCAGAAGCCATGGTCGCCCGTGACGATGACCACCGTACTGTCGAGGCGATGTGTCAAACGGAGATTCTCGATTATCGTCCCCACGGCATGGTCGGCACTCGCCATATCCTGCAACAGTTGTTGGCTCCGTGTGCCCAGGGCATGCTGGCTATAGTCGGTGGTGATGAGGTGGATGGTCATCAGGCGCGGCTGGTAGTGGTTCATCAGATAGTTGGCCATGGCAGCGGTGCGCCCATCCCGTTGCAGCGACCCTGCCTGGTAGGTGATGGTGTCAAGTTTTCCACAGGCGTTACGCTCCAATTCATCGAGGATGCCCAAGGGCGTGCATGACGGTTTGATATATTCCATCTGGTCACAGCTATAGTCAAGCGACCAAAACTCCGGCACGTTGTAGTCGATATAAGGACTGCCGGTGGAGACCGGCCAGAAGAGCGATGCCGTCTTCATGCCCGCCTCATGCGCGCGCTGCCATATCGTCGGTACAGCGATGCTGTCGGCATACCAATAGCTGATCCGTGCCGTATCTTTGTTCCAAAGAAACGGACGGTTGTAGAACACCCTGTGACGGGCAGGCACCTCCCCCGTGACCAGCGTGGTGTGCGAAGGATAGGTGGCAGCCGGCGGTATGCCTATGACACGGCCGATACGCAAGCCGTCGCGGCTCATCATTTTCAGGAATGGCGAAGGCATCTGCGGGTCATCGATCATCTCTGCACGCAGACCGTCGATGGTGACAAGAATCACATAACGGGCAGGGATCGGTGTCTGAGCCATTGCGGCCGCCACGACGAACGAGAAAAGGAATGACAAGGTCAGTCGCCGGGCAACGAAGGGGAGTATCTTTCTCATGCTTGCAATTTATGTACTATATGGAAGGTCATTCAAACGGTGCGACATCCGCGGAACGGGCGTTCTCCACTATCACACGGTTCATGTTGTGGGCAATGGTCACCGTCTTGGCCTTCTCATCGATGGTAAACTCATCGAGGCCGTAGTTACGGGGCACGAAAGCGGGTATCCAAGCCTCCGTGAATGTCGCCGCATCAGCTGTATGGGCAGCCTCCACCTCACAGAGCGGAAGGCGGATGCCCAGGTCGGCCGGTCGTCGGCCCTCAGCGAAGAAGATCTCCTGGCGCATCAGATAGACCAGTTCGAGCGCGCTGTCGTGGTTGTCGAGTCCATCAATCATGGCCTGTGTCACAGACGTGCCCGAGATGGGAGCCACCGAGATGAGATGGGGCGGGCGGCGGTCGATGATCAGTCCGGAGCGCAACGAGTCGGACGGCGAAGCCTGTACACGGTATTCGGGGTCATTGGGAAAAGCCTTCAGACCACCATTGTAACGCCCTTCCAGTTGGTCGTTGACATCAGCCTGCACAGGACGCTGCTTGACCAGTCGGAGCAAGGCCGAGAGATATTGCTTTGCCTCATCGAGATGTTGGTCGGCCAGGGCCGCCTCTGCCAGAATGAGATAGTCTTCCTCAGCTTTGGCTATGGTGATGGGACATTGGTCGGTGCTGCTGAGCTGATAGTATTTGGGATCGAGGAAGTCGAGCCGGGGAAGCGGCTGGAACCAGTCGCCCCAGATGGCTTCCTGCGCACTGTTGAGTACACCGTTTTTGCTGTCGAACTGCACCTGCCGGCAGAAGTCGCCCGAACAAGCCAAAGCCTGGTTTGCATGGTTTGTAGCCACTTCGCGGTTGCCCGTCCGATAGGCGGCACGGGCGTAAAGCGTGTGGATGAAGGCACGGTCCTCATCGGTCTGGGCCAGAGGCAGTGCCTGGTCGAGCACCTCCATGGCTTTCTGCATCTGGCTTTTCCATTCCACAAGCACACCGCCGTTCTCCGTTGGCAGTGCAAGGAAGAAATCTCCAGCCAACAAGAAGGAATAAGCCTTGATGCTGAGCAGGTGGAAACGGTCGGCTGTTGTGGTGGACGGGTCAGCCTGCGCCACGGTTGTCAGGCCATAGTCAGCCATCTCCCTCAAGGCGCCCACATGCCGTTGCAGGGCAGTGACATCAGCATCATTGTAGAGCAGTTGCGGAATGTCAAACACCTTGCTCGACCGGGTATAGTTGTTGAAATAATTGTCGGAGAGGATCTCCATCAGTTGTACGAAATCCGACACATGGAGTGCGAGTTCCTTCTCCGTTCCGTTCACCCAGGTTTCCATCGGGTTGTCGGAATGGAGGAATGCCGACTCATCGACATTCGGGTTGACGATCTCGTCGGGAGACACCAAGTCGCAGCTTCCCAGCAGCAGTGCTGCCATCATCATGGTGAAATATCTCATTTTCATTTTCTTTCTACTTTTTGATAACCGAAAAGGGATGATACCTGCTAAAAACTCACTTTTGCCGTCAGCACAAACTGCCGTGGCAGACTATAACTGCTATAGCTCAGTCCGCCGGTGGCCACGGCACCTTGGGTGCGTGCCCCGCTCAGCACAGCCTCAGGGTCCACGCTGCTCTTCGTCCAAGCCAGCGGGTTGTAGATGTTGAGAGCCAGACTGAAGTTGTAATCGTCAAGTTTCGGGATTTTGAAGGCATAATCCAAGCCGATGTTGCGGATTTTCACGAAATCAGCCTTCTCGACGAAGAAATTGGTGAAATTGAGCCAAGACTTCGCCTGAGTGGTTCCTTCGAGGGCAGCGGCAGGGATGGCGTCATCGGCGATGCCCTTGGCGAAGCGGAACTGTCGGTCGAAGGAGTGCACGTATGCCCCAGTCTGGTAGTCACCCATGAGGGTGAAGTTGAGTTTTTTCCAACGGGCGGACAAGGCGAAATTGCCGAAAAGTGTGGGTAGGGTGCGCCCCAGGTCCTGATTGTAAAGCGTCTCGTTCACGGTGTTGTCAGCCTTCAGTGTCGTGGCGGTTCCGCGAAGGAAACCCACCGACTTGCCCTCTTCGACCACCGTGGTGATGGTGCGTGACGAGAAGCCTCCGATGGCGAAAGGCACCACGCCACCTGTGGAGAGCACCTTGTTGGCGTTGGTATTGAGCGAACCGCGCACGTCCAGTCCCCACTCCGGGGTATTGATGATTCTCACATCAGCGAACGCCTCTATACCGCTGTTGCGGATCTTGCCGATATTGGCCAGATAGGAACTGCTTTGTCCCGATGAAGGCAGCGTCGGCACATTGAACAGGGCGTCGTGTGTCACGGCATAATAATAGGTCAGGCCGACATTGAGGATGTTGCGGAAGAAAGACCCTTGTATGCCCGCCTCATAGGAGTGCTTCTTTTCAGGTCCCAGGTTGGGATTGCCGTTTTTCCCGAAGGTATTGGCCTGTTTGTCAAGATAAGAGCTCACCTCGATGGTGCGCTGGTATTCAAAAGCCGGAGGATAACTGCCAGCCACACCGTAGTTGGCCAACAGTCTCAGCGTATTGACCCATCCCTCCTGCACCAGCGGACGCATCCAGGGTTCGTCGGAGAGGACATACGACAACCCCACCTTGGGATATGCCTGCCAGGCCACTTCGTCGCCGAACGCAGTATTGTAGTCGAGACGCAGACCCAGGTCAAGATAGTAGCGGTTGCGCCAACCGATGTTGTCCTGCAGATAGACCCCATAGCTGTGGAGGTAGCTGAGCCATTCATCGGCATAGATGGTGCCCGCGCCGGTCATGATGCGTGCACCGTCGCGCACGTTCTGTCCTTTGTAGAGGCTCTGGTGGTCATGGGTGCTGAAATATTGGAAACCGCCAGTGAGGATGTTGCTGAACAAGTCATCCTTGTAGTATTTCCATTGTCCGTTGAGTTCACCGGTGATGCCATAGTAGTTGCGGTCGTAGTTGCCCACGCTGCCGGCATCGGTCGTGCCCTCGGGTTTCATCTGCGTGTGGATGAGGTAGCGGTTGGTCTCCACCAGTTTGTCGGTGTTGTAACGGTAGTCAAGACCGAGTGTGGCATGGAATGTCAGGTTACGCATCGGGGTGAATTCCAACTGCTGTGAGGTCTGGAAACGTTTCACCTCCTCCTTATGATCCTGCAGAGCCTCAGCCTCGGAGACGAATTCCTTCATCTTCTCGAAGGTATAGTTGGAAGCGCCATCGATATCTGCGGGGAAATTGCGCTGGGTGCCGTCCTCAGCAGTGTAAGTGAAGTTGGCCGCAGCACTTCCCTCGGCAAACCAGAGGCCAGTATAGTAGCCTTGGTTGCCGTTGCGGTTACGCCGATATTCCTCTGCCACAAAACCGAACGAGTTGGTGTATTTCAACATCGAGTTCATGCGGATGGATGTTCCGAAGCGCAGGTCATATTTCTTCTGTTCGTTGCCGTTGTGGATGATGGTGCCGGTGTTCTGGCTCATGCTGGCACCCAAGGAATAGCCCATTTTCTCCGTGCCCCCAGAGAACGACAAGCCGTAGCGCTGTTGGAAACCGGTCTGATGGAGCAAGTCTTTGGTGCGGTTGAAATGATAGAACTGGGAGTTGGCCACGTCAATGCCCATCTGCGCGGTCACCGAAGCGCTGAAGCGGCCTGTACCATGGTTTTTCGTGAAAATCTGTATCACGCCGTTGGCAGCATCGGAACCATACAGGGTGGTAGCTGCTCCTCCGGGCACATACTCGATATGGTCGATGTTCTCCATGGGGATGTCACCGACGGCACTCGATGCGGCGGTCTGTCCGCTGATATTGCCGTAAGCATTGTTCATCACGTTGAACAGCGACGAACCGGTGTTGAGGTTATCCACACGTACTCCATCAACGTAGATCACCGGCGTGGAATTGGTAAAGGCCGACGACAATCCTCTCGACTTGATCATCGAGGTGGTACCAGGCTGACCATTGGTGAGGGTGATCTGCATGTTGGGCACGGCATTCTGCAACATCTGGTCGATACGGCCCGTGGGCAATTTCTCCAGATCAGCAGCCATGAGTTTCGTCACGTTGGAGGAGAGACGGCGTTTGGAAACAGCACCACCTTGGCCGGTCACGACGACCTCGTCCAGGTTTTTGTTCCACACATACGAGGTATCCACAGGGTTGTCGAATACCTGAACAGTCTCATCATCTGCTCTGCCCCCGAGGGGAAGAAGCAGGAAGACTGCACTCAAAACCATCAGTTTTTGCATCCTTTTTAACTTAATGAAACTTCTTACCTAATAATACTAAATACCTGTTTTTGCGTTTCGAGGTGCAAATGTCGGTATTTTATTATGAATAATACAATTAATATGCCATTTTTTATCAAAAAGGATAAAAAAAGCACGTAAAGATGTATTTTTATGCTTAATTTTGAGTATTCATGCATTTTTCTCTTGGAGTAAGCATAAAAACAAGGCTGCCCCTTCATGTATTTGTCATGAGGGAGCAGTCTGACGGTTTAGGCAGAAGTTGTTATATTGTTCTTGAATTACCCAGTATTAAATACCGAATTTAGAAAATAGCTGCAATGCGGCGTATTTGTTTGAGTTTCTCCATAAAAGAGTCATCACGCTCAGCCATCATCAGGTCATATTCGTTCTGCATGGCCAGCAAAGGTACGGCTTCCACACCAAGAGCAGCCTCCATCATCATAGCCAATTCAGGACTAAGCGAACGTTTTTCCATTCAGCATTTCGTTAAAAGCGGAATAGGATATACCTATCTTTCGAGCAAGCCCACGCTGTGAAATACCCAGGTATTTCAGTTCATCTTTCAGCACCTCGCCTGGATGAGTGGGCTGAAAAGGTTTCAAATTGTTTGCAATCATTTGAGGATTTACTCCTTCAAGTGTGGTCATGTTTTGTCCTCCTCTTACTTATAATGGTTTGAAATTTGGTGAGGGTAGATTGATGCGCACGAAAACGGGATAATGGTCAGATGGCAGATGAATCGATGCCTCGCGGAACGACAGTTCCTCAGGAGCGTCATCGCCTTTCTGTTCCTCCGTCTGTTGAAGCGTCCAGTAATTGTCGGTAAGCATGCCATAGGCTTTTACTTCCGTGAATGGCGACACGAACACATGATCGATCCGGCTCTGCGTCCTCAGGCGGGGATTAAAACTGTTGAACGTGCCGTTCTCCGCAAACCGGACGGGTGCGCAGGCGTAGGTGTCCTTGAGTATGCCCGCTCCCGTGAGGATGTTGTATATCTCATCTGTCTGGTCAACGTTGAAATCGCCGGTAAGAATCACTGGTTTGTCATGGGCGATCTCGGAAATCTTTTTCAGCACAAGACGTGCTCCCTCGCGGCGAGCCATTTTGCCTACATGGTCCATGTGCAGGTTGAAGAAATAGAATTCATTGGCCGTCAAGCAGTCCCTGAATCTGCCCCATGTACAGATCCGGATGCAGGCGGCATCCCAACCCAACCGTGGCACGTCGGGCGTCTCGTTGAGCCAGAAGTTTCCCTTGTCCAACAGTTGCAGACGGTCCTTTTTATAGAGGATGGCGGCATATTCACCCCGTTCCTTGCCATCATCACGTCCCACGCCGATGTAGTCGTATCCATCGAGCCGTTTCATCAAGTCGCCGAGTTGGGCATGAAGCACTTCCTGGGTGCCGAGTACAGCAGGTGCCATGAAGTTCACTTGGTCGCAAATCACCTGGCAGCGCTTTGACCAGATATCACCCTTTAGTGAGTCATCATCGTTCTTGTAGCGGATGTTGTATGTACCCACCAGCATCTCCTGTGCAGTGATCTGCAGCGGAAGGAGAAAGGCAAGGAGCACAAAGGGTAAACGGAAAAGAATGTTCTTTTTCATCATAGTCTTATGCCTCAATTATCTTTTGAATTGTTGGTTTCGACAACTTGGCTTTCCACCGACAATGTGTCGGAATCCATGTCTAAGAAACCGTCTGTTTGGCTTTCTATGGACAGGGTGTCGGGGACAATATCTATTTCGCCAGCAGTCCGGTCAGTGAATTTGTTATGATTACATGCCGTCAGGGCGGCCAGTCCCATGCTCACTCCCACCACTGCCACGGCCTTGCCCAGTTGTCGGCGCAGCTGCAGTTGTTGTTCGAGCCAGCGCACCTCAGCCTCGCATTTCGGACAGGTGCCGGCGCAGTCCCCTTCATGGTGGCATTCCGTGGGTGCGTATTTGATGTCGTTGGCCTTCGCCACCTGCATGCGCACCTCCTTGAGGGTATTGCATATCTTCTTTCCTCTTTTCATCATGGTCAATTCTTTAATATCAAAGCCTGCACCACCACTTTCATTCCGCATATTTCTTGAGTAAGGGTGCATAGCGGGTGTTCGGATTTTTGGACGAATTGGTTTTCTTGGGCAAAGATAGTTCAAGGTAAGTGAAATGCAAAATAAATCTTGATGAATTTCCATTTCTGCACTCGGGATAAGAAAAGAATAAATTCTTTTCGTTCTCCGCTCGTTTTTTCGGATAACTTTGACGCAAGCGTCGAAGTTACTCAGCACTCGGGATAAGAAAAGAATAAATTCTTTTCGTTCTCCGCTCGTTTTTTCGTAACTTTGCAAAAACAAACTTAACCTATGAAACGATCATATTTCATTATCCTGATGCTGCTGTCTGCATTTGCAGCCTTCGCACAACCCATCGACCGCGAGGCTGTGGTCAGGCGCAACAATCCCCATGTGACCTCACTCGACACGTTGGCCTCCCTCACCGTGGGCAACGGGGGCTTTGCCTTCACCGTAGATGCCACGGGTTTGCAGTCCTTCCCCAAGACATACGCCAACGGCGTGTCGCTGGGCACGATGAGCGACTGGGGCTGGCACAGTTTCGCCAACCCTCAGAACTATCGTCCGGAGGAAGCCCTGAAGGCCTATGACTTCGGACATGGCCACACGGAATTCTATGCCACGCAGTTCAAACCGGAGGACGGCCGTGCTCACGGCGCTTCGGAATGGTACCGTCAGAACCCCCACCGCATGCACCTCGGAACCATCGGTCTCGATCTGGAACAAGAGGAGGTGAGCGACATCAGCCAGACCCTGGACCTCTGGACCGGTATCATCGACAGCCGTTTCACCTACCGTGGACACCGTTACCATATACAGACCGTCTGCCACCCCACCCGCGACATGGTCGGTGTACGCATCGTATCCTCCGGCAAGAAAACCATCAAGCTCACCTTCCCCTACCCCACAGGCAAACATACCGATGATGGCTGCAACTGGGATGAATGGGAACGCAACATCACCAGTTTTGAAGGTTTGCGCACCGCCTGCAACGACACCCTCAAGCGTATCCTCGACGGCAATTCAAGATTTGACGAGGCCGACTACTATGTAGCACTCCACTGGAATGAGGGCCATCGCTCCTACGCCAATCTGAAAGGAGATACCCCCCTGTGGAACCACATCCACTTCAACACCGCTGACGGTGACACCGCTGTGGCCTTCACCTGTGAGTTTTTCGAGACCAAGGACCCCTCCCGTAAGACGATGACCTTCGACGAGGTGGCCACCGCCTCCGCAGAGCATTGGAAGAAACACTGGACCGAAGGTGCCATCGTTGATTTCTCGCACTGCACAGACCCCCGGGCACGGGAACTGGAGCGCCGTGTGGTCCTGAGCCAGTATCTGCTGGCCGTGAATGATGGTGGCGATACCCCACCCCAAGAAACCGGTCTCACCTTCAACTCATGGTTCGGCAAGTTCCACCTGGAGATGATCTGGTGGCATCAGGCACAGTTTGCCCTATGGGGACATCCCGAAATCCTTGAGCATAGTCTCGACTGGTATTTCAAGGTCATGCCCGTGGCCCGTGAGATAGCCCAGAGACAAGGGTTCAAGGGTGTGCGGTGGATGAAGATGACCGACCCCTCGGGCACCGAGGCACCCTCCAAGGTGGGCAGTTTCCTCATCTGGCAACAGCCCCACCCCATCTATCTCGCCGAACTGCTCTACCGTGCCGCCAGCCCCGCCGACAAGGCCCGGATACTGACCAAATACAAGGATATCGTGGAGGAGACAGCCATATTCATGCAGTCGTTCGCCACCTATGACCATGCCCGCGACCGTTATGTCCTCAAAGGGTGCATTCCTGCCCAGGAGACCCTCCGGGCTGCAGAGACCGTGAACCCGCCCTTCGAACTCTCCTACTGGCGGTTTGCGCTGCAACTGGCCCAACTATGGCGTGAGCGCAGGCATGAAACACGCCATAACGGATGGGACGAGGTCATCAACCGCCTCTCACCCCTCGCCGCGAAGGACAGCCTCTACCTGGCAGCCGAGACCGCTCCCGAGACCTATGAGGACATCCGTTTCACCAGCGACCACATGGCCGTACTTGGAGCTGTGGGTATCCTCCCCCATACCCCACAGGCCGATCCCGCCATCATGCGCAATACCCTGCATTGGGTACTCGACCACTGGAACTGGGACAAGACATGGGGCTGGGACTTCCCCATGACCGCCATGAACGCCGCCCGTATGGGTGAGCCCCAGAACGCCGTCAACGCCTTGTTGATGCCCCAGCGCACCAACACCTACCTCGTCAGCGGACACAACTATCAAGACAACCGTCTGCGCATCTATCTGCCCGGCAACGGAGGTCTGCTCACGGCTGTTGCCATGATGTGCGCGGGATGGGACGGCGAGACACGCCATAACCCCGGTTTCCCAGATGACGGCACCTGGGACGTGAGATGGGAAGGACTACTGCCACTGCCATGACACCATTGCGAAAACTGGTTCTCTGCCTCTCATGCATCATGCTTCTCCTGACAGGCTGTCAGGAAGAAGAGCAGCGCAGCCTCCTGCCTGCAGACTGTGACATCCGCCCCGGTGACCTTCTGTTCAGGAGAGGCACCGGACTGACCAGCCACACCGTGGTGCTGGCGGACAAAAAAGGCCAATACTCCCATGTGGGCATCGCCGTAGATTCCGCAGGGACGGTCATGGTCGTGCACGCCGTACCTGGCGAACCCGACTATGAGGGCGACCCCGACCGGGTGAAGATGGAACCCGCTGAAAAATTCTACTCCACCATCAACGCCTCAGCCGGAGAGATCTGCCGACCGCTGAATCCTGACGTTGGCTCAAAGGCTGCAGAGGCCGCTCTGGCCATCTATCACAACGGCATGCTCTTCGACCACCAGTACGACAGTGCCGACACCACGAAGATGTATTGCACCGAACTGGTGATGGTGGCCTATCAGCGGGCCGGCTGCGAACTCACCGGACCGCCCACCCACTCCTATGACATCCCCGGGCTCAAGTGCACCTGCTGGCTGCCCTCCGACCTCTATTACTCAAAGCACATCCAATCCGTAAGGCTGCTCGAATGAACAACGCCATCCTGGCTCTCCAACAACAACGCCTGCTGCTCGAGATCGAATACCATACCGAGAAGGAGGCTTACCGCCGACAGACCGAGGCCATCGGACTGCGCCGGCAGGTGAAGCGTGGCGACGCCTGGTTTCCCATCCGTGGCGGCAGGTCCTACTACAACTCCCTCAACCAGTTGGTGGTGGAGGTTTTCCGCACCCAGGACACGGACATCGAGCACAATTTCGAATACGGCCGTCCCGTGTGCTTCTTCCGAATGACAGAACAAGGAAAGGGAGAGGCCAAGATCACCTATTTCAAACAGACCTGCACGGTCAGTTATGCCGACGGTGACCGCATGGTGGTCATCATCCCCGAGAACGGCATGGCTGCGGAAATACAAAACGGCGAGCACCTCGGCGTGCAACTCTTTTTTGACGAGACCTCCTACAAACTGATGTTTGACGCCCTCGACCGCGTCATGCAGGCCCGCGGCAACCGGTTGGCCTACCTGCGCGACCTCTTCTACTCCCATGCCCCAGTGGGACGGTTCACCTTCTCATCGCTGCGTTTCCCCTGGCTCAACACCACCCAGGAACATGCCGTCAACGAGGTGCTCCGTTCCAAGGATGTCATGGTGGTGCACGGTCCACCGGGTACGGGGAAGACCACGACACTCGTGGAGGCCATCAACGAGACACTCCGACGAGAGAGTCAAGTGCTGGTGTGCGCACAGAGCAACATGGCCGTCGACTGGATTGCCGAACAACTCACCAACCGCGGCATCAACGTGCTGCGCATCGGCAACCCCACCCGCGTCAACGACAAGATGCTCTCCTTCACCTACGAACGGCGCTTCGAGGCTCACCCCGACTACCCGCAGTTGTGGAGCATCCGCAAGGCCATCCGCGAACTGCGACAGCAACGGAAGCGGGGCAGCGACAGCTACCACCAGAAAATAGACCGTCTGCAGTCGCGGGCCACCGAACTGGAGATCCGCATCCAGAGCCAGCTCTTCGACGAGGCACGTGTCATCGCCTCTACCCTCACGGGCGCCGCCAACCGACTGCTCGAAGGCCACCACTACAGCACGCTCTTCATCGACGAAGCCGCCCAGGCCCTGGAAGCCGCCTGTTGGATTCCCATCCGCAAGGCCACACGGGTCATCTTCGCCGGCGACCACTGCCAGTTGCCACCCACCGTGAAAAGCCTCGCCGCCCTCAAGGGCGGACTGGGCAAGACCCTCATGGAACGCATCGTGGAGAACAAGCCCGAAGTGGTGACGCTGCTCCGCATGCAATACCGCATGAACGAGCAGATCATGCGTTTCTCATCCGACTATTTCTACAGCGGACAGGTGGAGAGCGCCCCACAGATCAAATACCGCGGCATCCTCGACTACGACGATCCGATGACATGGATCGACACCGCCGACATGGACTGCCGTGAGGAGTTTGTCGGCGAGAGTTTCGGACGCATCAACAAGACGGAGGCCACACTCACGCTTGCGACATTGGAACAATACCTCACCAAAATCGGAAAGCAACGGGTGCTCGACGAGCGCATCGACATCGGCGTCATCTCGCCCTACCGCGCACAGGTGCAATACCTGCGGAGACTCATCGCCAAGAAGGAGTTCTTCAAACCCTACCGTCACCTCATCAGTGTCAACACCGTGGACGGTTTTCAGGGCCAGGAGCGCGACATCATCGTCATCTCCCTTGTCCGCGCCAATGACGACGGACAGATCGGTTTTCTCCGCGACCTGCGTCGCATGAACGTCGCCATCACCCGGGCACGTATGAAACTCATCATTCTGGGCGACTCCACAACCCTGACACGGCATCCCTTCTACCGCAAACTGTTCGAATACGTCAAATCCACAACAACCCATTCATCCAAAAACTGACATCTCATGTACCAGCAAGACTATTTCATCCGCGTCATACTCGAGTTTTTCAAGGCTCTTTCACGTGCACTGACCCATCAAGACATGGACAAGAGGAGCGAGGCCATCCACGACCTCTACCGGCAATACTTGGGTTCGTATGAGTTCTATCAGAACGCCACGACCGAGGAGGCCATCGAACAAATCACCACCCTTTACCCAGAAGAGCAACAGTATCAGCGGATGGAAATGCTCGCCGAACTCTATTACGCCGAGGCAGAATACCGTCCCCAGCCCATCGGTGAGACATTGTTGGAGCGCGCCCTGCCCCTTTTCGAACTGGTCGATCGCCACAGCGGCATCTACTCCCTGGGGCGGCTCGAGAAAATCCAAAGCATCCACCGCCGCATCCATTCAAGACCAGACAACCAGAAAGAGAAGTAGCCACGCACGAAAACGCTGAGATACCCCGTGGTGTTATTACAAAGATATCACCGATGTAAGAAAAAAAGGAATCCATTTGTCGTGTTCGTTTTTTTTCACTATTTTTGCAGACAAATTACAATCTATCAATAACAATCAAAAAAAATAAAACTACACAGCATGAAAAAAACCATTACCCTGATGATGACCCTGATGGTGGCCATCTGTGCCAATGCCAGCATCTGGAAGGCCAATGCCGACACCCCGGTAGCAGCTGGATCACAATTGGTTGACGATGATTTGCTCACAGCCACGATTCCCTTCAAAACTACATTGGGCAACGTCAAGAAGACCATCGCCGGTGAATCGTTCACCAACTACATCCAAGTCCGCACCGACAAAGACCCCACTGCCGACACGCCTACCGGGACGGAAAAATCGGGCAGTTCCTCCATCGTGGTTGATGTGAAGAAAGATGTCACCGTCACCGTCTATTACCGCCGCCAGTCTGTCGAGAAAGATGGAGAGAGATCCTTCAACTCCAATGATGGAAAAGACCTGAAGATCTTCGATCAGAATGCCAACTATGCCGTTTTGGATGGCGAGATGTCCATCTTGGAAGAAGTGCAAAACGCTGAAACCGGTGTCGTGGAATACGGCTTCGGCACGAAGACCTACACCCTCACTGCAGGTCGGAAATACACCATCACCGCCCGTGGCACCACCATCTACTTCTTCGGCTTCAAATACGAGGAGAGTTCCAACACCCAGGAAGCCACAGCCTTTGATTGGATCTTCACCAGCATCAGCGACGACGATGTCGCTTTGCTCAATGGTGATATCACCAACTGGGAGTACGACAGCGGTAATGAGAGGTGGAGCAACCTCACCGAATACAAGAATGCACCTCTCACAGCCATCAAGGACGGTGAGGCTGTTGAACTGGCCTTCACCAAAGGACTGACCTTCACTGCCGGAAAAGGAGGAAAACTGAGACTGGAGAAGAAAAACAAGCGCCTCAGCCTCAATGGCGGCAACATCACCGTCAGCACGCCCTCACTGAAGGCCGGCCAGGTGGTGACCATCGTATCGAGAATCGCCAACAAGACAGCCTTTGAGCGCCGTCTCATCGCCACCAACCTCTATGTGGCCGAGGGCTTTGGTCCCAGCAAGGCCGACGAATGGATCACCAACATCGGCGTGGTGGCCAAGGATGGTCCTATCACCATCACCACCAACAAAGGCGGCATCAACCTGCAGTCCATCTCCGTGAGCGTCATACAAGAGAAATTCAACGTCACTGTCGGTGAAGCCGGATGGGCCACTTTCACGGCTCCTGTCCCCGTCAGCGTACCTGAAGGACTGTCGGCCTATGTCATCAGCCAGATCAATAGTGACCACGTGCTGCTCAGCAGCGTCACCGAGGTTCCCGCCCATCAAGCCATCGTCGTGAAAGGTGATGCCGGCAAATATGCCATGACCGCCATCGAAAGTGCAGCAGTGGTATCCAACCAACTGAGCACCTCGACCGACTATGTGCAAGCCAACGGCACACAATACGCCTTGGCCAATGGCAACAAGGGTGTCGGTTTCTACCGTGTGCAAGAAGGAGAGATGATCAATGGCGGCAAAGGCTTCCTGAAAATCTCCGACAGCAGTGTCAATGCCTTCACCTTCGGTGATGCCGACGGCATCTCCACCATCGAGCAGAACGCCAATGGCCGGATGGACTTCTACAACCTGCAAGGCATGCAGGTCGCCCACCCCACCAAGGGCATCTACATCGTCAATAGCAAGAAGGTCATCATCAGATAACAGAGAGCGCATCACAGTTTCACACCGTAAAGCAAACAGATTATGAAAAAAAGATATATAGCACCCATCATCCGCAAAATTGATATCGAGTCCGACCCGCTCATGGAAGTGGTATCCATGCCCGTCATCGACAACGGCGGCGACAATAAAGATGATGAAGTGGGAGGCGGCGATGTGCTGGCACCCCAAGGTTCCATCTGGGAGGAATAGTCCACCACCCTTCCAACACGATGCGGCCGCCCCGGGAAAACCGAGGCGGCCGCATCATTTTGCTTTTCACTGACTATTTCGGCGACAGCGGTTTGGCACGGTCACCCTTGGGCGTTATGGGACAATAGACGCACTCAGCCAGTCCGTCGGCCTCCCAAACCCAGAAATCCTGCTTGCCCAAATAACTCTCTATCTCGCGGATATGAGCCTTGGCCTTCTCCATCGACGTGAAGCAGCTTTCGCAGAGCCTGTACTTCACCTTACCGTCAACCACAGCCTTATAGACCGGACAGATGAAGGCATCAGGAATCTGACCCAGCACCTTCTTGGCCGACTCCAGGCTCTCGCAACTGGCCTTGACCACATAATAAACTTTGCCAGACGACTTCGAAGCCGTGGAACTGACAGCCTCCTCGCGCTCAAAGGTAGCGTAGGTGTTCTTCACATACCCCTTGACGCCATCATACTCAATCTGGTACCAGTCGCCCTCCGTGGCCACGTAGTTGGCACCCGGACCATCGGTCGTGAGTTTGCCCAGGATCTCCGATTTCACAGAGGGACTCCTGCGCACATTGACGTAACCATCCGCGGAACGGGCGAAGACCTTTTTCACAGGCTCCGCCACATCGGTTGTCTCCTCAGTCGCAGCGAGGGTGTCCATCGGAGTCTCATTTTCCACATTCTCCACCAAATTCTCACCTGCCACAGTCTCTTCCGGCAGCGAGTCAACGAACACCTCCACGTTCTCAGGTTCGCTCTTCTTGTTGTCGCAGCCCGTCAAGCATACAGCCATGGCGAGTGCAAGAAAAAAAGGAAATGTCTTCATCATCGTTTCTTTTAAAAATCTATTCTCATTATTTCTTTCACATTTGTAACGGACTACCACCCTCCGCCATCAAATCCATCGGTGGGGAAGTCATCAGGGTCAGTGAATCCGTTCCATCCACCCCTGCTTCCATCCCTCCGGCGTGTTTCGCCAAGGTCGTCTCTGACATTACCGTTCAGTTTGAAGTAGTTGTCACAGTCATGGCAGTGGTATATTTGCTTACGTGAATTCCATAGACCAACATCCTTTGATCCACATTTGGGGCAACACTTGTCTTTAACCATAGAAATCGGGGGCGTCTATTATTATTTCTCAAATACTCGTTTCTATCAACAGCAATATCACTAAAATCCTCTTTCCGCCCAGTCGCCTCTATCCAAATTGCGGTAGCCGATGGCTTCAGCGATATGTGAGGACTGGACGCGCTCGCTTCCGTCGAGGTCAGCGATGGTGCGCGCCACCTTGAGGATGCGGTTGTAAGCGCGTGCTGAGAGTTTGAGGCGCTCCATCCCCATGCGGAGCAACTGAAGCGACTGGGCATCAGGTTCGGCGTATTGGTGGATCATGCGCTCCGTCATTTGTGCGTTGCAGTGGATGTCGCGGATGCCCCTGAAGCGCTCCTCCTGAATGGCGCGGGCCTTGATGACCCGTTCCCGGATGGCAGCAGAAGGCTCTCCTGGCGATGCCTTGGAGATGTCGTCGAAGGAGAGGGCGGAAATCTCGCATTGGATATCGATTCGGTCGAGCAACGGTCCACTGATCTTACCCATATAGCGCTGGATTTGTCCTGGGGTGCAGACGCAGGTGTGGGTGGGGTCGCCATAGTAACCGCAAGGACAGGGGTTCATGGAGGCCACGAACATGAATGAGCAGGGATACTCAACGGTGTATTTCGCCCGGGCAATGGTAATCTTGCGGTCCTCAAGGGGCTGGCGCAGCACCTCCAAGGTCTGTTTCGAGAACTCGGTCAGTTCATCGAGAAAGAGCACCCCATTATGGGCCAGCGACACCTCACCAGGCTGGGCGCTGGAGGTGCCTCCACAGAGTCCCACCTGTGAGATGGTATGATGCGGACTGCGGAAAGGCCGTTGGGAAATGAGCGATGTGTCACGGCTCAGTTTTCCTGCCACGGAATGCACCTGCGTAGTCTCCAGGCTCTCGGCCAGGGAGAGCGGAGGCAGGATACTGGGCAGGCGTTTGGCCATCATCGACTTTCCCGAACCAGGCGGGCCTATCATGATTAGATTGTGTCCTCCGGCGGCAGCCACCTCAAGGGCGCGTTTCACATTCTCCTGTCCTTTGACATCAGCATAATCCAGTTCGAAATTATACTGTTGGGCATAAAACTCCTTACGGGTATCCACCACCATGGGCTGAGGCTGCTGTGTGCCGTTGAGCAGTCCGACCACCTGCATGATGTCTTCCAAACCATAAACTTCGAGATTGTTGACGACTGCTGCCTCCCGGGCGTTGTCCGCGGGCACGATGAGTCCCTTGAAATGTTCCTTTCTGGCCCGGATAGCGATGGGCAGTGCAGCCCGCACGGGTTTCAGTTTCCCGTCCAGTCCCAGTTCTCCCACCATCATATACTTGTCGAGGTTGTCGGTGGGTATTTTGCCATGAGCCGCCAACATCCCCACTGCGATGGGCAGGTCATAGCTGCTGCCCTCCTTGCGGATGTCAGCCGGTGAGAGGTTGATGGTGAGGCTTGACAGCGGCAACCGGAAACCGACGTTGGGCAAGGCCGCCGAAATACGGGAATAGCTTTCCCTCACGGCGGTATCGGCCATTCCGGAGAGGCTGAACATCACCCCGCGGGTCATGTTCACCTCAATGGTGATGGTGGTGGCCTCAAGCCCCACCACGGCAGCGCAATAAGTCTTTGCCAGCATAGGATGGTGTTGATGTCGGTATTGGAATTCCTATTATGGTTGGTCTCGCCTGTGTCAAGGCTTTTTCAGAAGTTCGTCGATTTTGCTCATGAGTTCATTGAGAGGAAGCCCACGGGCCACCACGCGGCGATGGTGATAGACGATGTTGTCGGGCACGCCGGAGAGTCCTGTCTGCCGGAAAGCCGTTCCTTCGAGCAATTTTCCGTCGAAGATGACAGGAGAGGTGATGGTATCGCGCTCAAGGATTCTTTTAACGGCTGTCTTGTCGGCATCTACGGAGATGCCGACGCATTTCAGCTTACCTCCCGCAGACCGTTCCTTCCGTTTCAGTTGGCGTTGCATCTCCTGGCTCTCGAAGCTCCAACTGCCCCAGGCGAACAGCACGGCCACGTCATTGCCAAGGTCAGCCTCCGACACGTTGCCGCCTCCCATTCTGGGTCCGGAGAAACGGGGCATGGACGTCCCGACCATGCCATGTCGGAGTTGGGCTACCTGCCTGTGCAGGATAATGAGCGGTCCGTTCTTGGTCTGTTTCTCAAGCATTTTGGCTGTCAGGTTCTCAGCCTTCGCATAGTCTGGCTCGGTTTTCTGGATGAAATATTTCTTCACCAGATACATGCCTATGGGTGATTCGGGGTGCTGGATGACAAACTCCTCTGCTTTTTTCTGCACGTCGGGCGGCGACAACTTGGCCGTCTGCTTCCGGAATTTGGTCATCAGTTCATTGGTCTTCGTGCCGGCCACTTCCATCTCCTTCATGTGCGAGGCATCGGCTTTGATGTCGACGCTCTTTCCTGGTTCGGCGAAAATGGGCTGCTCTGAAAAATTGGGGAACACCAGCATGAGCATGGCCTCGCGCTCGCAGGGGCGCTCATAGGTGAAGCGTCCTCCCATCACGCGGATGGTGTCGATGCCATCGACGCCACCTTCCGGACTGTAGACATAAAACTCTCCCTGGTTCATGTTGAGGAACCGTCCGGACAGTTTGAAATGGTTGCCGTCCACGCCACAGGCCGTGAGCATCACCATGACAGACAATATGCAAAGGAAATTTTTCATAGGGAGAGAGAAAAGTGCCGCGAGCGGGACTCGAACCCGCACAGCCATTCCTGGCTAAGGGATTTTAAGTCCCTCGTGTCTACCAATTCCACCATTGCGGCAGGTGTATGTGATTTCCGCCATGAATTTTGCATCGTGAAAATCTTTGCAAAGATAAGACGATTTATCCGAACGGCCAATAAATTCACACAATTTAATATTTCAATTGACGGTCAGCACACCAAAGGGTCCTGTAGTAGAGGCGCGGTAGCGGGTGAGCCGCTTGCCGTTTTCGCCCGATGAGATAAAACCGTTATTGTTGAGGTCATACTGCCGATGGCACACCCCACAGGTGGCGATGCCGTTGACCCCCATCGAGAGTGGACGGCTCTTAATGGGGATGGCCTCAGGGTCGAAGCAATTGGGGCATTCCCTGTCGAAGGCATAGAAGACAGGAGGAGAGCTGAGAGCCCCAAATCCCACAATGATACCGTTGTTGTATCCCAGGACGAGTGTGCTCTGGGTGTCTGGTTTCAAAAGCGGCGTACTGCTGGTGAGTCCACCGTTGTTGGTGAATTCGAAATAGGTGGCACCGTTGCGGGTCACTTTCGTAATCGAACAGAAGATGCCAGGTGCGCTGGGATTCATCGCACTGGCCAGCGTGGCGTCATTCCGTTCTGCGTTGTTGAAGAAGAAATGGCATGCCCCGAGCGTAAATTCATTCTGTGTCTCGCCGCAGGAGGCCAGGAGGACACAGACAAGCGGCAACAGGAGTTTGACAAACTTTCTCACCTTTCTCATCCCAGCAATGCTTTCTCGGCTTCTGTCATCCGTTGGAAACAGAATCCCTCCAACGTCTGTTCCATCAACGCCACGATGCGGTCGTTGCACAAGTTGCCGATGCTCCCCTCATGGGTATGGTGGATATGTTTGTCGGCCACGAAGCGTCCGGCCTCGATGTCGAGTCCCACCTTCTTGTATGCGTCGCGGAACGGCATGCCTGCTGCGGCCAGCCGGTTGACCTCTTCCACTGAGAACATCGGGTCATAGAGCGGGTTGTCAAGAATCTTCTCATTGACGGACATGCGGTGGATGATATAGGCAGCCATCCGCAGACAGTCTTTGAGTTCGTCGAAAGCAGGCAGGAACACTTCCTTGATGATCTGCAGGTCACGGAAATAGCCACAGGGGAGGTTGTTCATGATGAGCATCACCTGTTGGGGCAGCGCCTGGAGTTTGTTGCTCTTGGCCCGGATCAGTTCGAAGACGTCGGGATTCTTCTTATGAGGCATGATGCTGCTTCCTGTCGTACACTCCTTGGGCAGGTGGACGAAGGAGAAGTTCTGGCTGTTGAAGAGACAAGCATCGAAAGCCAGTTTGGCCAGGGTGCCGGCGATAGTAGCCATGGCGAAGGCCACATTGCGCTCCATCTTCCCGCGCCCCATCTGCGCATAGACCACGTTGTAGTCCATGGAGTCGAAGCCCAACAGCTGGGTGGTCATCGACCGGTTGAGAGGGAACGAACTGCCATATCCAGCTGCGCTGCCCAATGGGTTGCGGTTGGTCATCCGGTAGGCGGCCTGCAGGAAGAGCATATCATCGGCCAGGCTCTCTGCGTAGGCGCCAAACCACAGTCCGAACGAACTGGGCATGGCCACTTGCAGGTGGGTGTATCCGGGCATGAGCACCTCTTTGTATTGCTCGCTTTTGGCGATCAACTCATCAAAAAGAGTCTTCACTTCCTCAGCGATATCCTTGATCTGCTGCCGCGTGAAAAGTTTCAGATCGACCAACACCTGGTCGTTGCGGGAGCGTCCGCTGTGGATTTTCTTGCCCATGTCGCCCAAACGGCGCGTGAGCATCAGTTCCACCTGTGAATGCACGTCCTCCACGTCGTCCTCGATGACAAACTCACCCTTGAGGCAGAGGGCATAAATGTCACGCAGGGCTGCCAGCAACTGTCTCAGCTCATCGGCGGTAAGCAGTCCGATGGACTCGAGCATGGTGATGTGAGCCATGGAGCCCAACACGTCATACCGGGCGAGGTAGAGGTCCATCTCACGGTCACGGCCCACGGTGAACTGTTCTATCTCATGATTGATCTCAAAGTCTTTTTCCCAGAGTTTCATACGGATAAAATAAGAAGGATTTGGGTGCCACTTTACTCATATCGGCCTGCCGCGATGGCATCGGCCAATTTCTCAAGACCAGCCTGCAGGGGTTTGGAGATCATACCCTTGACAAACATGTTGAGGTCGGCCTTGATGGTGAGTTTCATCTTACAGGAAGTATCGGATGTGGGCAGCAGTTGCACCCACAGGTTGAAGGGCAGCGGTGAACTCACCGTCTCATACTTGATGGTTTTGGGCTCTTCCCTGTCGCAGATACGGATAGAGATACTGCCTACGGGTGGCACATCCATCGTGATGGACTCTGAGTCGAAGATGATGTCCTCGCGCTTGTCCTCGGGCAACTGGTTGCGCACCTCCTCGCTGAGAGAGAGGTCGCTGAGCCGGTGATAGACGGCTTGTTGGGGATAAGGAATCTCCCTGATGCTGCTTTCGAATTTTGTTTCCATGATGCTGTGTTTGGGATGATCGCTATACGTTCCAGTGGGCCGGGTCTTTCCGCCACTCGTTGAGCAGTTCTACGTCATTGTCTGCAATGTATCCTGTCTCCAGGGCGATGGCCACCACATGCTCATAGTCGGTGAGTGTGACCAGTTTCACGCCGGCGTCCTCAAAGGCTTTTTGGGCCACGGGGAAGCCATAGGTGTAGGAAGCCACCATACCGATTACCTCGCAGGCGTTCTTGCGGATGGCCTCCACGGCCTTCAGGCTGCTGCCACCGGTGGAGATGAGATCTTCCACGACGACGACCTTCATGCCCGGCCGGAGTTCTCCCTCGATGAGGTTCTCCAGTCCATGGTCCTTGGGTTTGTTGCGGATATAGACGAAGGGGAGATTGAGGGCGTCTGCCACGAGGGCTCCCTGTGGAATGGCTCCTGTAGCCACGCCAGCCACTGCCTCTGCCTCCGGGAAATGCTCCAAGATGGCATGGGTAAGTTCCAGCTTCACGTAGTTGCGGAGTTCGGGATAGGAGAGAGTCTTGCGGTTATCGCAATAGAAGGGTGATTTCCAACCAGAAGCCCAGGTGAAGGGGTTGTTGGGTTGGAGTTTGATAGCTTTGATCTTCAGCAGTCGCTGTGCGAAGTCTTTTTTCAAATTGTCCATATCCATCTGTTTTTGTTGATTGAGACTGCAAATGTAGTCAAAAAATCCGATATTATCCGTTTGTCGGGGAAGAAAATCATTCTTCCCTCCCTGTCGCCTGTGAATGACTCATTTCACCACACCGAGCGAGAGGACACTGACCTTGAGGTCGGTGTAAGCCTTCAATGCCTCAACACAGGAGCAGATCGTAGCTCCAGAGGTGACAATATCATCGACCACCAGCACATGATGCCCGCTAAGGTCTGTCCTGCCCGTGTCAAGGAACGCCCCCTCCACATTCTCCATTCGTTGCTGGAGTGACTTGCGTGTCTGACTGCCAGTGAAAGTGAGCCGCTTCACGGCCTGTTCGTCAATGGGCAGTCCTGTCACCTCAGCCACGCCCCGTGCGATTTCCAGGCTCTGGTTGTAGCCGCGTTGTCGGCGGCGCTTTCTTTCCAAGGGAATGGGGAGGATGAGGTCGATGCCATCGAAGAAGCCGTCAGCGGCAAACTCCTCAGCGGTCATCCTTCCCATCGTCACGCCGATATCCGGCCGCTGGTGGTATTTGAGGTCATGGATGAGTTTGCTGACTTCCGAACCGGCTTCGTAATAGAACAAAGCAGCAGCCCGCTGGATGGGGATTTTTCCCCAGAATCGTCTGGCCATCGGGTTGTCAAAGGCATTGGAGGAGAAATATGTGCGGGGCAGATGGAGGTTGCATGAGGCGCAAAGCACATCCTCTCCGATGCCCAAACGCAGTCCGCAGACGCAACAAGCCTGAGGGGAGATCAGGTTGAGGAGTCGATGCCAGAAACTAATCATCCTCTTCGTCAATCAAGTCATCTGTCACGTCAAGGCACTGCCGGATGAGATCGAAAGTGAATCCCCGGCTCATGGCGAACCGCACCAGGCGTCCGTTTTGCTCATATTCATTAAGTCCACGCAATGTCTTCCGCTTGTTCTGGAGGAGTGGACGGAGCACGGAGAGATAGTCTTCCGGATTGACTTCATCGAGAACCGGACGATAGGTCTCAGGACCGATATGCTTGGCGAAGAGAGCCTGCACGATTTTCCGCGGTCCCCATTTGTTGTATTTTATTTTCTCACGCACGAAAGCCCGACAATACCGGGTGTCATCGACAAAGCGCTCTTTCAGCAAATAGGCCATGATGCGGGCCTGAGCTGCCTCATCGATGCCCCATTTGCGCATCTTCTCCGTCATCTCCCATGAACAATGCTCAGCCTGTGAACAGAGGGTGGTGAGTCGCAGAAGTGCTCCTTTCTCGTCGGTTTCTTTCATTTCTGATGAAGGTTGAGTATGGTCATTCCGCCAAACGGAGTCCGATGTCATAATTATACATCTTCTCCGGACATACCCTGCGGTCGGAGACACGCAGATGACTGGCGAAGTCGAGGAAACCACCGCCCCGGCGCACTTTGTCGGAACCGTCCTCTTCCTCTTTTGCATCCACATGCAGGTCTGGACCGTACTGACGCCAGGCGCCTCCGCACCATTCATCCACATTGCCGCTCATGTCATAAAGGCCCAGTTCGTTGGGAGCCTTGGTCTTCACGTCATGGGTCTCATTGCCGCTGTTGTTGCAGTACCATGCCACCTCGTCGAACTCGTTGCTGCCCGAATACTTCGTTTTCTGGCTCTTATGTCCACCACGCGCGGCATATTCCCATTCGGCCTCGGTAGGAAGCCGGAAATTTCTGTTGGTGAGATAATTGAGTTTAAAAAAGAATGCGGAGCAGTCCACATACCTGATGCTCTCCACGGGGCGCTGTGGACCGACGAAATGGGAAGGGTTGCCTCCCATCACCGCCTCCCACAATTCCTGGGTCACCTCGGTTTCTCCAATCAGGTAGTCGGATACAATCACCTCATGGGCCGGCGACTCTTCAGCCTTGGCATCCGTACCCTGTTCCTCGGTGGCTCCCATGGTGAAAATGCCGCCGCTGACCTTGACCATGTTGAACGAGACGCCATTGACCGTGATGGTCTCCATTTCGACCACCTCGGGTGCAGCGTTCTGCACAGGCAATACAGGTGTGCTGGCGGATTGTTGGGGAGCGGCAGATGGCTGAGGAGTGGCAGATGGCTGAGGAGTGGTGGATTGCTGAGGAACAGCAATTTCCTGGGGTACAACGGCGTCCTGCGCCGACAATGTGCTGGGTATGGCCATCGTCATGGCCAATGATATAAAGATACTACGAATCTGATTGATATTCATTGATGATTTTAACTTCATTTTCTCATACGACTTGCAAAGGTAGTGCAAAATTTCGATTAAGTGAGGGTAGAAGGAATTTATTTCTTCTACCGAACGTGAGAAATGTGTCAAAACTCACCTAAAAGCAGAAGCCGAGGCCGACATTGCACACTCCGAGGCAACCATAACCAATTTCTGCGAAAAACCTCAACGGACCGGTACCGACATTGATGCCTATGGGTGAGAACTGATAGGCCATTCGCCATTTCGTCTTCTCGAAACTATCTTCTCTGATGGTGGACCCTACCCCTAATCGTTTGGTTATATTGCCATATTTCATTTCCTCGATGTCAAATTTCAGGTGATGGCGCATCATACCCAACGAGACACGGGAAAACAGGCGGCAATTGCGTGTCTCATACCAAGTGTATCTCACCGATGGAGCCAATGAGAAACCGCGTCCTTTTGAATAACCACAAGTGATGGTGCCGGGATTGTCCTGTTGGTGTTCTTCCATAGCATCATCATGCTCATCGGTGTAACCCTCCGATGATCCGGCCCATGCGACAAAGGCACCGATGTCCCACTTCCTGTTGAGCCGATAGTGGTATTCCAACTTTCCCACGACATACGAATTGCCGAAGATGTCGCCACACTCGCCCTCCACTTCCATGTGCATGGGCTGGATGAAGTCGTCAACAAAACGTTTTGTAAAGCGGTCTGCCTGATTAGGTCCGAAACCTAATGTGGCGTTGAACTCATGACGTGGATATTTCACAGGCAACCGCTTTCCCCTGAGGGTGGCTTTTGTTTCAGGGGGCATGGTTGAGGCCTGGACCGTCGGTTTTTTCCCATGAAGCGTATCGGCAGTCGTCAGACCGTCCTTGGGTATGATGAAGAACTGGTCGAACTTGGGCTTGCTGACGGCATTCGTCATCAGGTCAATGAGAAAGGGCGTAATACCCGATACGGCACTCGCCAATGCCCAACCGTTGAAATCCTTCTCCAGCACGATGTCTTCGAAGGCATGATGGTCCGAATTGATTTGGATATGCTGTCCGTTGAGATGCCGTCGCTTCACCTCCACGAGGGTGGGAAGCAAGACATCCTTGTACACTCCGGCACTGCTGCTGATGGTCACGGGCTCATTCACGTCGCCATCAATGAAGATATCTGCCTTTGTGCCGGTAAACATGGTGGCACAAGAGGAGAAGCCCATGGTCAACAATACAGCGAAGAGCATTGAGGACAAGACGGATGCTACAGATTTCATAGGACGGTGCTTTTGACAGAATGACTCTTTTTTATGACTATAACACCGAGGATCCGATAATCTTGCATGAAATGCCGGATTTTATTGCATGACTGGAAAAAGACGGCGCATCAAAACAATGGCACAGCCTTTGAGCCGTGCCATTGCTTTGATGTTTATGGAAACGTGAGGTTATCTGCGGTGAGCACCACGGGGACCGCCATTGTGGCGATGGCCAGGGGCTCCTGGACCAGGGTTGTGGCGATGGTTTGAGGCCAGGCCAGGACCATGTCCGTGATGCGGAGCTACCATCGGGCGATGAGCCATTGGAGCGTGATGGCGGAAGTAGTAGTTGCGGTTGTAACGGTTGTAGATATGGAACACCAGTGCGTTTCTGCCCCAGGAAACCGGACGGTAGAAGTAACCGAGATTCACATAGAGACGGTACTGAGCCGGTGTGAGCACCCTGACCAGACCGCGGTCGCGCAAGGTCCAGCGTGAACCGTAGAGGTCAGCACGGGCGTTGAGACCCATGAGGTAATCAAGGTTGATGTTATAGACTGCATCATACTGGGCATCGTTGAGACCAAGCTCGTAGGCCATCTTGTCGGTGAGGAAGAGCGCCTCATTGCGTGCCTCGTTGTATGTCATTGCGTTGGCCGAGATGGCTATCGTCATCATCATTGCCATGAATATCATCTTTTTCATCTTCGTATCGTTTTAATTCGTTTGACTTCTTGTTTTCTTTTCTCTGATGCAAAGGTAGACAATAGATAGCCATGGTCAAAAGGAATAAACCTATCGTGCAAGGGGATTATCCCTAAATGTGAGAGGGAAAACCCGAGTTGCGGGGTTCTGGGGTTCCTTGTTCATTCGGTCCTCGCCTCGAGATCAACAGGATAATTGAAAACAACGATGGATAACCGCTGTTGGTGGAACAACGAATCAAACGGATATGGAAAATCAAGAGAGCATGATTTTTGGCACACCTTATTTTTCGTACTTCCCGGCTTTGACAAACCGGAGCTTGCCAAACTGGTCCTCACGGGTCTGCACCTCGGTGAAACCTATTTCACTGAGCATGCTGACTGTAGCTGGGACATAACCAGGATTGCATTCAAAAAACAAAGCGCCTCCATCCGTCAAGGCAGTGGCGGCATACCGGGCGATGGCACGATAGAACAGCAACGGATCGGCATCGGGCACAAACAATGCCTCATGAGGTTCATGGTCGAGCACATTTCGGTGCATGGCCGTAGCCTCTCCATCACAAATATAAGGGGGATTGGAGACGATGACCTCCCATCGGCCCGTCTCTGCCCTCAAGTGCAGGGCATCACGCCGCTCCACGACAACCGGGGCTCCGAGCAACGAAGCATTGCGGGCTGTCATCTCCAAAGCCTTCGCGGAGATGTCAAAGGCCGTCACCTGAGCACCGGGTATTTCCAATGCAAGCGACACGGCGATGCATCCACTGCCGCAACCGACATCCAAAATACGGGGCTGGTCTGTACGACAATCATCCATCACCCATCGGCACAGCACCTCCGTCTCCGGACGGGGTATCAGCACTCCGGGTTCGACACACATCATACGACCCATGAAGGGAGCCTCGCCCAACACATACTGCACCGGAACGGCCTCCCGCAACTGCTCCATCATCCGCTCCAGTCGTACTCTCTCCTCCTCGCTCATCCGACTGGTGCCATCACACAGGATGTCGGTCATCGACATGCCCATACGGGTCTCCAGCACCGTGCGGACGATGGCCTTCGCCTCGCCTTCCTCATAGAGGGGCACGAGCTGTTGCCACAATTGTCTGTAGGTCATGGGGGACAGATGGTTCTCTTTCATGGCGCAAAAATACGAAAAAAAACACATCACCGCAAGAAAGGATTCCTCAGCAGGCATTTTGTCATGAAAAAAAAGTATTTTTGCAATGTCATTCCAACAAAAACGACCCATCATGTCCACACCCAACGTCAATACCGACATGCCACAGACATCCATCGATGAACGATATATGCACCGCTGTCTCGAACTGGCTTCACACGGTCTGCTTACCTGCCGCCCTAACCCAATGGTGGGGGCGGTGATCGTGGCCCGTGAGAGAATCATCGGTGAGGGTTATCATCGACGCTGCGGTGAAGGACATGCGGAAGTCAACGCCTTTGCCTCCGTGAGACCGGCTGACGAGTCCTTGTTGCCGGAGGCCACCATCTATGTCAGTCTGGAGCCCTGTGCCCACTACGGCAAGACCCCTCCCTGCGCCGACCTGATCGTCAGCAAGGGTGTACGGCGTGTGGTGGTGGGCTGTGTTGACCCTTTCGCCAAAGTACAGGGGCGGGGCATACAAAAAATCAGGGATGCCGGGATAGAGGTGACGGTAGGTGTTCTGGAAAAGGAATGCCGATGGCTCAACCGCCGTTTCTTCACCTTCCATCAGCACCAGCGGCCATACATCACGTTGAAATGGGCACAAACGGCCGATGGTTTCCTGGATGACCACGGGAAAGCGACCATGATCTCCACTCCTTATTCCCAGATGCTGGTCCACCAACTGCGGGCGGAGCATGATGCCATCCTTGTCGGGCGCGTGACAGAGGAAAGGGAGCATCCCCGTCTCGACGTGCGCCGATGGAGCGGTCCCAACCCCGTGAAAATGGTTTTGTCACATGACCACGACATCGACGCCATTCTTGCAGAATGTCGGGAACGGCAATTGTTGTCACTGTTGGTAGAAGGCGGCCGGCAGACGCTGCAGTCCTTCATCGACCGCCGTCTGTTTGATGAAATCAGGATTGAGACAGGAAACTGTGTGGTAGGAGGAGGAACACCTGTTCCCACCCTACCCGATGACCTTATTTCTTACGGCCGAAGTCTGCGGGTATCTCACCCCATCGGGATGTCTCCCATTTGACGATGGGCACCTGCACGGCATGGCAACGGAGCCATTTCTCCGCCCGTGCGATGATCTCATAGAGCTTTTCGGTTTTCTCGCTGCGCTCCAGTGTCGTCTTGCACTTCTTCTTCGCCACCCAGACTGTGGCATTGTAGCTGTCGGAGTAGATGGTCTTGCGGATGCCCATCTTGTCCATCAGTGCCAGAGCGTGGACGATGGCCAGAAACTCCCCGATGTTGTTGGTGCCGAAGACAGGACCGAAATGAAACACCTGAGCACCCGTAGCCAGGTCGATGCCCTGGTATTCCATTTGTCCAGGATTGCCCGAACAAGCCGCATCCACCGCCCAGGCATCGGCGCTGACCTCCAAGGGAAGAGGCAGCACGGTGTCATGACGGTCAGACGGTGGATTCTGCAGATTGTCCTTCATCATTTACATTCTTTCTGGCACCTCGATACCGAGCAGGCGCATACCGTTGCGGATAACCTTGGCCACATTGGCAGCCAGGACAAGACGCACTTTCTTCTCTTCTTCCGTATCGGCATTGAGGATGCTGAAGTCATGATAGAACTGGTTGAACTGCTTGGTCAGTTCATAGCAATAGTTGGCGATGCCGCTTGGTGAATAGTCCTTGCCGGCCTGTTCCACAGCAGCGCCATACTCATTGAGTTTCTGGATAAGATCCGTCTCCTTGGCGTTGACAGGCAGATTGCCCTCCAAGGTGGCAGGCACGGCGATGCCGCTGGCCTCAGCCTTGCGCAGGATACTGCGGATGCGGGCGTGGGTATACTGGATGAAAGGACCTGTATTGCCATTGAAATCGATGCTCTCCTCAGGATTGAAGAGCATGTTCTTGCGGGCATCCACTTTGAGGATGAAATATTTGAGGGCACCCATACCCACGATACGGGCAATCTCATTCTTCTCCTCCTCGCTGATACCTTCGAGTTTGTTTACTTTATCCTCACTCATCTGTCGGGCATCGGCAATCATCGTGGCGATCAGGTCATCGGCATCGACTACCGTTCCCTCGCGGCTCTTCATCTTGCCATTGGGCAGTTCCACCATACCATAGGAGAAATGCACCAGTTCCTTGCCCCATTTGAAACCGAGGCGGTCGAGCAGAATGGAGAGCACCTGGAAATGGTAGTTTTGCTCATTGCCCACCACATAGATCATCTTGTCGATGGGATAGTCCTTGAAACGCATGTCGGCAGTGCCGATGTCCTGCGTCATATAGACCGACGTGCCATCGGAGCGCAACAGCAGTTTCTGGTCGAGGCCCTCATCGGTGAGGTCAGCCCACACGCTGTTGTCCTCCTTGCGGAAGAAGAGGCCACGGGTGAGTCCTTCCTCCACCTTGGCCTTACCCTCCAGGTAGGTTTCCGACTCATAGTAAATCTTGTCGAACGACACGCCAAGAGCGCGGTAGGTCTCATCGAAACCGGCATACACCCAGGAGTTCATCATCTCCCAAAGGCCACGCACCTCAGGGTCGCCCTGCTCCCATTTGACGAGCATCTCATGGGCCTCCTTAATCAGGGGAGCCTCCTCCTTGGCACGTTTCTCTGCGGTCTCCTCGTCAAGGCCTTCAGCCAGGAACTGCTGCTGCAGAGCCTTCACCTCCTCACGATAATGCTTGTCGAAGGCCACGTAGTAGTCGCCGATGAGGTGGTCGCCTTTCTTGCCGCTCGTCTCAGGAGTTTCTCCGTTGCCCCATTTCTGCCAAGCCAGCATCGACTTGCAGATATGGATGCCACGGTCGTTGACGATATTGGTTTTCACCACCTTGTTGCCGTTGGCCGCCATGATCTGCGCCAGCGACCATCCCAACAGGTTGTTGCGCACATGACCGAGATGGAGAGGCTTGTTGGTGTTGGGTGAAGAGTATTCGATCATCACCAGAGGTGAGTCGTCCTCAGCTTTCTTCTCGCCGAAATGCTCATCAGCATGGATACTGTTGAGCAGGGCAATCCAAGCCGACGGTGCGATGGTCAGGTTGAGGAATCCCTTCACCACGTTGAATCCCGCCACGCTGCTGTCGTGAGCCACCAGATAGTCACCGATTTCCTGAGCGGTGTCCTCTGGCTTCTTCCTCGACATCTTCAGGAAGGGGAAAACGACGAGGGTGAGATTGCCCTCAAACTCACTTCTTGTTTTCTGGAGTTGCACCATCTTGGATGGCACCTCCTGACCATATAACGCTTTGATGGCCTCGATGACCGTATTGCTGATACCTGTTTCTATATTCATATCATTTTGCATTTTGGGTGCAAAGGTACTGCAAAATTTCGAGTAAGCGAGCGGAAAAGGATATATATCTTCTACCATAAGTGAGAAAATATCCAAAATCGGAGGCTATGCCATCAAAAAGAGAGCTTTGGAGGGATGGGCGGATTGGGCGAGATGGGCTTCCTCATTAGAATCTGAAGTCCACGCCGCCGATGGAGATGGAGAAGCTGGATTTCTTGGCGATGTAGTCATCCCGGAAACGTTCCATCTGCGTCCGCAGTGACCTGACGTTGTGAGAGTGACCATAGACCGCATAGGCGTTTTCTTCATAATTGTCGATTCGTGCAAGCACACGGTTGTGCTGCTCGTCATACTCATCCTCTTCCATGTAGGTGCAATTAGCCATGTTGTCCACCCATTTCACCAACTGAGTATAATGAGCCTTTTCCAACCAATATGGCACGGAATCAAGAGAGTTGACCAATGAGACATTGTTTTTCAAATAAAAGTCGTGTCGGTATGCCTTGGCCCTGTTGATGCGTTTTTCAGAATCGTTGAGACTCTCAAATTTCATATCACCGCCCTTGCTCACCATGCCACGTGCCGCATCATATCGGTTGAGCACAGCGGCAATGGTGTCGAGCCTCTCACTCTGCGGCGACCCCTCAGGAGCAATACGCGACTTGTCGGAGCGCCGAATGTTTCGGATGCTCTTGATGTCGCGGCGCATCTGACGCAGGTCATCAGAATACCATGTGGGAGCCTGAAAACAGCGCAAGCACCAATCAGAGAAAGCAGGAATGTACTTGTCGAGCATCTGATATTTCAGGGTGTCGCTCTCCTCCGTAGAGAGCAAGCCGTTGTCATCAAGAAAGCCTATCAGATGGCGGCAGGCAAAGAGTTTCGCACGCAATTTGTCGGGACCATATGCCTGTGCGATGCTTTCGATGCTCTTTCTGACATGGTCGGCATGCACATGCGACTCCGCCACTGGTCGTGGTGGGTCAAGACGCGTCTTCGCATAGAAGAGCATCGACCCGGTGACCAGTGCGATGGCTACCAAAACCAACGTGACCTTCAAAAAACCTCTCATTTCACCTCTGGATCTATAGCGTTCTTGGCCTCTTCCAATTTTTTGAGGAATGTTTCTATCGTGATGCTGCCGTCGGGACTGAAGAATTTCCGTTTCTGCTCATCCTCATTCCTTGTGATTTCCTTTAATTTCTCAGCGTATTCCTTCTTTGAATTCATGACATTGATCGCACTGTCGAGTCGCTGCCATTGGCGGCTGCCTTCCAGGCTCAGTTCGGCTCCCTTTTCCTGCACTTTTACGAAGTCGTAGAAGTTGAGTGCATCATACAGGCCGCCCATCTTCCCTTCGAAGACAGAATCCATCTCCTCCTTTTTCCACTTGGGAATGCTGTCGAGGAAGTTCACCATCTGGACTTGCAGCAAGGAGTCGGCCTTTTCCTTGGCGAGTTTTTCCTCCAACAACTGTGCCTGGCGGATTTCCTCCCTCACGTTGTTTTCACCGTGCGACACACCTGAAAACCATCCTGCGAGTCCTCCAATCAAGAGTCCGGCGACCAGTCCTGCGCCGATCTTGTAGAGCGACCATTTCGACACCCGGAAACCACTGTCTCTTACGTCGTCCAACTCGTCGTCCTCGGCATCCAGCAGTTGCGACCTTCCCTGAGTGGTTTTCTTTCCCGCTGCTTTTCTGTGACTCCCCTTCCGATGCAGGGAGATCACATCACCTTTCCTCTCCCCCACCTCATAATCCGGCAGCGGAGAAGTCAGCATCTCTTCGTCGGTGCGGACAAGTTCGAAAGTGATCTTCCGGCCAATCTTATACTTGACCTTTTTTCTTGCGCGCTCAAGTTTGACCACCAACGGGTTGTCCTTCGAATAAGCCATCAGATTGGCGCTCAATTTCTGAGGAACAAAACCCTCGCTGGACACGGTGATCTGCGCATTGCGCGCCTGACTCTCGCTGATGGTGTAGTATTTCTCCTTTCTGTTGGAACCTGTGATTCCGGCCACCTCAAGAAGAGATGTCCCAGCCGGCAACGGCAGACCCTCTTCATCCACGATGCGGAAAGCCTGCTCATAGACTTTGAAGAACCATTCCATTGGTCCGGAAACCACCACGGTGCACATCGGTTGGGCAACCTTGAAAGAGAAGTCGTTCGGGACAAACCCTTCCCGGACAAGGCGCAGGCGGACACTGTTTCCCACAGTGGCCAATACCGGGCGCATGAACTCCTCCCCGCCCATCACCAACTGACAGTCAGCAGGGATGCTGGAACCCATCGGAGGATACACGATGGCCGCCTGACCGATTTTCTTATCGGAGAGATTGTCCATCGCCTCAGGACGGATGATGCCCGAAGAACCTGCATCCAACAGATAGACCCCCTCGTACTCACCGTAATACTCCTGCAACATGGCCGTTCCCAACAGTGCATCCAGCGACTTGACCTTACTGCCCGGTCCATACAACCTGTAAGCATAACGCTTGGTGGCGACAGGCAACTTCCAGTCGAAGTCACGTTCTCCGTAATCCTTCTCAAACCACTTGGCCAATACGACCGTATCCTCCCCCTTGACCAACACACGGCTTACATCCCTGATGATGGCAGGCAAGTCGGTTGCGGCAGCGAAAACCACCTGTTTGGGCACCGCCACGACCAAGGCCCGGTAGTCACCCATCCGTGAGAAAAGCGGCCGGATGAGATAGACCATGCATCCCAGGGGATTCAGGGACAACAAGCACAGACAATCCTTGTAATCAGATGTCAGTTTCAGCGTCCCTTCTATCCTTACGTCGAAGAGTTTGTTTCTCATCTCCCCTCCATTGAACACCAGATCACTGTCCTCGCCATTCTTGACGATTTGGGAAAAAAGGCTTAGTTTCATATCTCTTTGCTTTTAATCATTTCCATTTTTCTTGTCTCTCAAATTCTCCACCATCTCTTCTTGGCCCTGGGCGGGTCCATGAGGATCTCGATGATTTTGTTGGCCCGGGCTGTCTTCACCTTGCAGAAATTCTGGAAGCACACCTCACCGATATCGAAAGGAATGGGGAGAGGCAGTTTGCCGCCACACAGATGATGGTCCTTGCAGCACCGGTCGAGCAGTCGGAAGAAGTTGGGGTACTTCTCGTTGAGGAAATTGACCAGATAGGTCTCTCCGTCGATGCTGCCATCCATAGCCCGTCCCACCAGGTCGGTCTTGGTGACCAGCACGAAAAGTCCGTCATTGGCATCATTGAGCACGCCGCGTGTCTCCAAGTAGCGCAGTCCGTGCTCCAGATAAGTGTCCTGATTAAACCGTTTGTATTTGTTGTCACCCTCACAATACTCGATGATGAAGAAATGGTACTTGGGGTTGTTGGACTTGCGGGTGATGAGCACCTCCTCAAACTCCTGCAAGGCCCGCTTGTGGTTGTCGGTGACCTGGTCGGTCATGTTCAGGTCATTCCACAGCATCGAACAGAAAAGCTCCCCTGCCATGTCGATGAACGTGACGGGATGGTCTTTTCCTTTGAGGTCCTCGATGACCGTGCTGATGGCGAAGTTGGCATCCACCAGGGTACGGCCGGGAAGGGTGCAGTAGGCATTCTCCCTCTGGAAAATCTGCGACAAGATCATCTGGTAGAGCAGTCCCTGACAGGGATTGACCTTGAAACTCCGCGTGACGGTCACGCTTCTGGCCGCCGTGAGAATGGTACCCAGGGCACAGGTTTTCCCCGACTTCGGAATACCCCAGAGATAGACCTCCGTCGTATTCTCGCCGATACCGTCAATCCGTCCGACGTCGGGCAACACATCCTCTGGAACAGTTCCGAGCATCTCGACAAAATTGGGATCAATGCCATTGTCAACGAGTTGCTGACGGTCGAGCAACCGGCCGTCCACACACTGTTTCACCACGGCAGAGGAAAACAGATTGGGATCATCGCAAACCAGTGCGAGCAATTGGTCTCTGCTGATTCTTCCCTGTTCCATCTCCTCCTTGACCAACTCGAAGACATCGTCGGCCTTGATCACCCGCCGGCGGAAATCTTTCATTTCTGTTGTAAACTCATCGTATCTCATATACTGATTCTTGTTTTGTTCTCATTTTCAGAGCATGGTTCAATAGTTGAACCACCGTTCCACCTTTCCGCGCCATCCCTTGCGGAATCCTTTTGAACGGGCAAGCATGATCTTGACGACATCATTGGCCCGTGACGTACTGATCCGGCAATAATTATTGAAACACACCTCACCGATATCAAAGGGGATGGGATCCGGCACCTTTCCGCCACACAACTCATATTCCCGGCAGAATCGGTCAAGCAGTCCGAAGAAATTCGGGTAATACTTTTTCATGTAACGAGCCAGATGCTGGTTGAGATCCTCTCCCTCCTGCAGGTTGCGGCGGGCCTGGTCGGTCTTGGTGATGAGGATATAGACACCCTCCGTGGCATCTCTCAGCACATGGGTCTGATCGAGATATTGCAGACCATACTCCATGTAGGTGTCCTGGTTGAAGCCCTTGTGCTTCTTGTCCTCCGCCCCGTACTCGATGACGAAGACGTGGAATTTCTGGTGGTCAGCACCCTCTGCCGTGAAAATACACTCAAACTCCGCCTGTGCCTTCAAGTGCTTCTCCGTGATTTTGCTGAGATCTCCGCTCTTCTGCCACAGGATGGAACAGAAGAGTTCACCGGCCATGTCAACCAGTGTGACAGGGTGGTCACGGTGGTCACCGTCCTCCAGCGTCATCTGGATGGCGAAGTTGGTATCGACCAACGTTCGTCCCGGAAGGATGCAATAGTGGCCGTCGCCACTGAAGATGCGGCCCAGAATCTCCTGATACTCATAACCCTGGCACTGGTCGTCGATGGTCACGTCTCTCACCACCTGTTTCTCCTGGATGGCACGGAGAATCACCCCAGCAGCACAGGTCTTGCCAGAGGAAGGAATGCCCCAGAAGAAAAACTGCGTGGAGACTTCAGGCAGTTGACTGATACTGCCTTCCTTGGGCAAGACGTCCTCCGGCATCGTGCCAAGCATCGACAAGAACTGCCGGTCGATGCCGCAACCCTCAACCAGGTCTTCCTCCGTCAGAAGGCATTTGTCGAGACACAGTTCTATGGTATCAGCATCCAGCAGGTTGTGATCCTCGCGGAGCATGGTCACCAATTCCTCTTTGGAAAGCATGCCCTGGTTGAGCTGTTCAGCCAAATAGACGAAAGTATCCTTCGTTCCCCTCCCCTTCTCCATCCTTCGGCGGAAGGTGTCGGCGGCGCTGCGCATCCACGGAGAAGAGTCAACACTCGCCTGATCCATCCTGACCGCGTCGATGTGGTCAACGTCTTGTTCGGGAGCATTGCTTTTCCACAACCTCGGCATCCATGCGGGGAAGAAACGTTCCCACGATTTGGAGTGGCGGTTCTGCAACCAATACGGGAAGAAGAGCGCCAGCCAACAGGCAACTAAGAGCAACAGGGAGAGAAGGTTGGGAAAGGCCCGTTTCGAACAAGTGGCGACCACCTGATCCAAGCGGTTGGAGATATTCGCCGCATGGCCAGCCACAGCCGCCGTGACAGCAGCCGTATCAGCCGCCTCAGCGGATGAGCCCACCTCGTTCTCCAGCCTCACCGCCAAAGCCTCGTCCATCAGTTGCTGCCAGGACTGTACGGCAGAACGGATCTCCTGTGCATTGCCCAGCAGGAAGGCATTGCGTGTCGTGGCACCAGCGGCAGCACGCTCCAACCACTGTTCGGCATCCTGCCGCAACTGTTGGTAAGCAGGCGGCAGCAACTGCAGGCGCAGCGTCTGCACCATGTTGCCGATCATGATCGTGTCACCCCCGCTGACCTTTCCTTCGTCATTCTTGTTGAGTCCCATGCGGGCATACTGCTTGCTGTTGCGTTTCTTGTTGTGCGCGGCTTTCTCCAACCGCTGCTGATAATCAGCGACACGCGCCTCAGCGGCGGCCTCATAGTCATCAAACATCGGCCTCACCTCCTGCAGAGCCTCCTTGAAGGTGGCCGACACCTCACGTTCATGGCCATAGACCGTGAAGAAATGGGTAAAGGGAAGAGCCGTAAACGCACAGGCCATGGCAAGCATGACCGCCGTGATGCGCTCTTTCTCGATATTCCGTGCAAACCTCCTCTTGCATCCCTTGAGCCGTTGGAGCATGACAGAGAGCCAGAAGAGGACGACAGCGTATGCTACGGCGAAGACGGCCGACTTCACAAGATGGCCTTTCAGGAGATAGACCATTCCCATGAAAGACACATAGCACAGCAACAGGGTGGCCAGAAAAGCCACCACATGTCCCATGGCCGTCATCCGCTGTCTATAGTTGAAACTCATTCCAGATATGATTTGGTAAGAAGGTAAAAACGACGCAGGCGGTTCTCATTGCCGGAGAAGAAATTGCGTGCATCGGTCGACTGGATGCCATTGTCATTGTTCTCCGACCCGTTTTTTGTCACCCTTTTGTGTTTGCCATTGACGATGCGTGTCACCCGGATCACGCACATCAGTCCTCTGCCGCCCTGGTTGGCCCTCACCGAACGGTAGGCGCTCGACGGCATGAGAGCCATGCAATAGAGACCGATGTCCAACCATCTCGGACCGCCCTTCACGCTCATCCATTCCGTCCGGGTGTAGTTGTCCGGCGTTCCCGTCTTGGAGAAGAGCAACAGGGTGTCGTTGATGTGCTCCTGGGCATTGAGATGTCTGACGGCGTCGTCCATAGGCCACAGGAGGCGCTTGTCTCTCGATGACTGGGCCTCATGCAGGGCCTGCAGCACGGCGTTCCAAGCCTGGTTGTCATACCCCATGGCCAGGTCTTCCATCTGCGGTTGACCATCAATCCTGAGCAGAGAAGCCTTGACCTTGCGCTTGGTGAGCATACGGGTCCATGCCTCAGCCAATTTCAGACTGTTCCAGTCGTTGGTGCCCTGTCCCAGCACCCAGGTTGACAACTCATTGTATAAGGTCGCACCGGGATAAGCGAACTTGTCGTAATCGAAGAGCGTGGGTTCCGGACTCACATTGTCGAGACAGAAGCGGTCGGCGGGATTGAGCCTGAGGTTGTCCCAGGTGTAATACTCCATCTGGAGACTGTCGTGAGTCTCGTAATCCTTCGGTCCGGGTATGCTGTAGAGATGGTCGAGGGTATGGATGAATCTCGAGCCCGACCAGGTGAAGGCATTGTTGTTGTCGAGGTGCACCTCATGGTTACGGAAAGAGAAGGGACTGCCCGACGGTTGTCCGTAGTTGAGTGCCCTGGCTACCAGTGCGACGGGATAGACATCGTCGGAGATGGTGAAGAATTTCCGCATCGACTCACATCCGTTCCAGAATCCAGCGGCACTGCCCTTGGCCGACCAGGCAGAGGTCTCATGACCGTAAAACATGGCCTTGGCCTTCACTTTCTTGCCATCGCCGGGACGGGTGATGCGGTAGTCGCCCACGGTGGAGAGTCGCGCAAGTTCCGGTCGGGTAAGCACGGCGGCCAGTGCCACGAGCGGTTTGAAGGTGGACCCGATATACCGGTGTGTCAGTGCGGGATTCTTGCGGCTGATGGCCAGTGCCTCATCCACTTCACGGTCGGCCGACCGGTAATAAGGCGCTGCGATGACCATGCCAGTCGCCATGTCCATCACGGTGAGCGACAGTTCCCATTGGTCATCGTCATAGAATTTCTCCCTGTTGCCCATGAGTTCGTGGGCGTAACTCTCCAACTCCCGTTCCATCACCATGGAGAGCATAGGGTCGATGCTCAGGTGGATGCTGTCCTTATAGACCGAATTGCGCAGCGCACCGGAAAGGCCCTGGACAATCTGCTGGGTGAAGCGGTCGGTCAGGACGGAGGGGATGGTATAGCGTGAACGGCCCTTGCTCGAACGGATGAGCGATGAGAGGGTGAGCATCGGATTGCGGCGGCTCACCACCAGTTCGCCCAACGTCTCCGACTGTTGCTGGGCAGAGACAATCAGTTTGAGCTGATGATTGAGGGGAAACACCTCACCCTGTGAAGCTGCCGAAGTGGGCGGCACAGTCTTGAGTGCCCCCGACTCGCAATAAGGCTGGCACCAGCATCCCACACACCTCACGCGCAACCGGCCTCCGGTGAGGTAGTCGAGATAGACCCGGCGTCCCGTTGCCGACGGCAGGGTGACGCACAGTGTCGTCCGTCCCTCCTCATCGTTGGCAAAGAGCCGGTAGTAATCGATGGGCTGTCCTTCCTGCATCGTCAGAGTATGCGAATTCTCGTCGAGCCGCACCACCTGTTCGTGTCCTCCTTGCAAAGCCCTGCTGCTGTCGGGCACCATGCGGATGGGTACCACCGACTTCCCCCAGGTGAGGAAACAATGCTCAGCCTCCGGAAAGAGAGCATTGTCTGCACAGGAAACGGTTCCTACCCAGGGGTCCTTGCTGAGCGCCACCTTGAAGAGGTGGGCCATCACCTCTATCTTTCCGATCACGAGAGAATCGACCGCAGAAAAAGAGATGCGGAACACCCTTTCGCTGAGGTTCTCGCGCTGCTGTTCCAACAATTTGGGAAGGTTGCTGTTGTAATAGAAGTTCTTGTCATCCTCATCCTGAATCAGGTCGGCTTTGATGCCGACCAACCTGATGTCCGTTGCCCTGGCGCCCTCCACGGCATCCTCGTCGTAGGGCAAGGCGAACTGCAGGGCGGGATAGCGCTCCTGCAAGGTGGTGATGGAATGCGGATGGATGTCGGAGTGCTCATCATTGCCCTGTTGCACAAGATGGCTGAGCAACAAATTGGCTTTCTTGACAAAGCCCTCGTCGTTGCTGGGCACATACACCTCCTTGGCCGCGGACTTGCCCACCTCGGTGCAGCGTTTCAAGGCTGTGAACAAGACCATGGTCAAGACAAAGCCGATCAGAACCAGTCTGACCAACATGCCATGATGCTCCATCCATTTTCTGTTGAATTTCATATCCTCATCATTTGGTTTCTATAGTATATGACAGCACACATACCCCAGAACTATCGACAAAACTGTCTCCAATATGTTTACAATACATCCTTTTCGTTTCACAGGCGTCTTTTGGGTGCGCTCTGCCTCAACGGGTACATCACCCGCTGTTGACGAGCCGGAAGAGACAGACGGGTCTGAGGTGAAAGGCTCAGTCTCACCGAGCCGGCGCAAGTCCTCCTCCGTGGGCAAGTCCTCATCTCCCTCCTGCGGCACCCATTCGGGTTGGGCGGCAGTCCAGTCCAGCACGCAGGCGCCACGAGCCGCATCGCCCCAGGCCTCGACAGGGTCATGGTGCACCACGACGTGGATGTCCGCCAACAAACCTTGAGCATCGCCCGACGAACTGTTGACCGAGAAAGCCATCGAAATCCAATCCCTCCATTGTAGGGGAAGATGATCGAACACACCGAGCAAAGACCTCAGCCGTGGAGACTGTCGGAGGTCATCGGCCACCCGCAGTTCATCCTCTCCGACCCGGATGAACAACCTGCGATGACGAGCCAGGCTGTAGGCCACGTCATTCAGCAGTTGCCGCTCCACGACGGAAAGAGCCCTGGTGGCATTCGCCTTCACCATCTTATCGGGAGAGGCCTCGTAGCGTTTTTCCTCATAACGGCGCATCGCATCGAGCGACGGCAACAACGGCAAATATCCGCCTGCGGCCACCAAGGCCGCAGAGTCAAACTCATACACCACCCGTGTGGCATAGTCACGCACACCACCACCAAAGGAGGTGTGTGAACCTTGCACATGGACAATGGTATGCTGTCCGGCGGCGGGATGAAGGAGATACCATGAGGCATGCTTGGGTCCGTCGCCCGCCATCATGCGGCAGAGCGCCTCAGCGCCGCTGCTCACGCCAGGGGTGAAAGACAGCGTCGTATCCCCCGGTTCATTGACCAGCGACCCCATCACCAGATGTTCTATCCTCATGCCCTCTTCCATATCCCCTACCTCCTATGCCTGGTCATGAACATGGTCAAGCACATAACCGAAACAGTTGTATTTCTCACTGATCTTGGCACCATGAGCGAGAAGGATGTCCGTGGTCAGTTGCAGCGCGCCGAAACCGGCGCGGTGGTTATAGTGACTCGCATCACCCTCGAAGAGCGTGGGGTCATCGGCACAATGGCCACAGATATGAAACTCGTTGTCGATGGGTGTGGCGATGAAATAGACATGCGGGGGCAGGTTGAGCAACCGGCGCTCATCCCGCTTCTCCGGGTCATCGGCCACCTGCGAGTCGTCGAGATGGCAGAAGTCATCCACCCTGCGCCGCACATGTTCGCTGAGGTCATAAGCCGAGAGCATGACATATTCTTCCGGACGTTTGAAAAACAGGTCCACATCAGCAGCGAAACGGCGGTAATGGCCATCGAGGAGCGACACCAACTGGCTTTTGTCCTCTGTGGTTTCCTCCTCTTCATCCACATCCCATTCCCTTTTCGTCAACCAGTCCATCATCCGTTCGGGGGAACTGAATGGCACTGTATAAGTGGCGGGAACGGTACCGTCGGCCAACAAACCATGTTCACAAGCCTGGCGGAACAGTACGAGGAAGTGGGAATAGACCAGGTTGAGGTCTTGTTCGGAACACTGATAGACCTCACGCCATTTCTCCTCCCTCATCACGGCATCGATGCCCTTCATGGCCAGATACCACTTCTTGGCAGGAGCATCCTTGTAGTTGGTCAGGTTTCTGAGCACCTGCATCATCGTTGTAAACCGATCGTTGATAGTCTCTTTCTCTTCACTGATGACAGGCATGCAGCACTTGTCGCACACCACCACATCCGTAGCGAAGAAGGTATTGTAGTGAAAGAAGAAATGGTTCTTGTATTCATTCTGAAACAGCGACTTGCCCGACCCCGAAGCCGCAGCCTTGAGTTTCTGCGGAAGCACGTCATCGATCTTGAGCAGTTCCCAGGCCTCGATGATGGCATTGATAACACTGTCGACATCACAGTGCAGGAAGTCGAGGAACAAATCGGCGCCGCTGATCTTCCGTTGCCGGCCCTCGTGGAAGTCCTGTCTCTCGTAATAAGCCTTCCTGGCCGATGTGCCGACATACACTTGTCCCTGGGCATCAGCAGCGAGTCTTCCCCCGTTGGAAAAGCTCAGTTTGCCGCCCAGTCCGCTGACGGCCATGTTGCTGGTTTCCGAATGGACGAGTTCAATGATTCTCACCGTCTTGTGGGTCTTGGGGTTATCCCAGTCGGTGGCCAGGAAAAGTCTGTTGCGGCAAGCCATCAGGGCCTTCATCACCGCACGGAACATGCTCATCGACTCCGGTGTCATCACCTCACCGGGGATATCGGTAAACTGGATGGTCATCCGGTTGCCCAGGTTGTCGATGAAACGAGAACAATAGATATCCTCCTGCCGGCAGGCATGGATCAGGGTCTTGTCGATACCTCCATTGTGCTTCTGGTTCTCGATAAGATCGTAGGCGTCACGGTGCAGCGTACCGTCATTGTACTTGTCGTCACGCCTGCAACCCAGTTTCTCCAACGAACCGATGATGTCGCACAACAGGTAGGTCTTGCCGCATCCTGTGGGTCCCACTACGGCAAGCCTCATCACTTTCTTCTCCCTGGGACGGGTGAAACGTTCCTTCAACGCCAGGTAAAGCCTGACGAAAAACCCGATGATATCATTGATTATTCTCATAGTCTTGATTGATTTGTCCTGACCTGCTTGTCTCTTCGCAAGGATACGGCCGTCATGAAAGCAAGGAGAATCGCACTCTCGAGGATCTCACCCACGGAATCGACACCGAAACCAGGATTCAACCTTCCCGTAAACGGGAAACGCCCGACATACGACCCGTAGAGGTAGCAGGAAGTACCCACCCACATCAATACGGCCAGCAACCGCCACAGCATCCGCACGTCGATCTCCACCCCTCTCTCCAACTGTCTTTTGGCAGGCAGACAATAACCCACCACCGAGACGAGAAGCAACACCAACAGTCCGAAATAAACCACATAGGCAGCCCATCCATAGGTGCCGAAAAAAGCCACGGGCACCGCCACGTCGTTGAGCACCACAGGCGACTGTCCGGTGGATACTGACGGATGGAGGACATGCCGCTCCGGAGAGAGCGGGTCACGGCCATCGGCGTTGAACATGCTGTGAACCATCACCATCATGAACTCCGTGTCGCTGACGGCATAGCGGTAACCGCTGTTGCGGTAGTCGTCAAACTGCGAGGCCATCTCAAACCGGCGCGGCGACCTGTCGTAATCGACATTCTCGACATCAAGCAGCAGCGTCATGATCTTCGGCACGGCAAAGACAGCAAAGAGCATCATCATACCCATCAATATGTTCATAATCTTGCGCTCCTTGGCATCATTCGACAGATCGGCGGACGACGGGGAATGGTCGTATTTCGACACGATGACATACAGCAGCACCACGAGACTCACCAGACCGAGGCAGTTGGTGAAATAACCCTTGTCGGCCGTGGACGGCGCCACTGCGGCGATGAGCAGCATCGCAGCGACACCCACAGAGGTGAGGAATGCCCACACCCGGTTGTGGACGAAGTCCACGCGCATCAGCGCATAGCCCATGCCCAGGATGACCAGGAGTGAGATCGGTGCTGAGGAGAAATTGCCGGGAATCAAGGTGGCCAGAACCACCAGTATGGCAAAGGCTAATGCCACGACCAGCGCCACCCAGTTGCTGGCACGTCCAGAAGACCACCACCGGTTTTTCCTGTTGTGCTGAAGAACCCTGTCACGCTCTTCCCGACGGCCTTTGCTCTGCCACTGTTTCAGCGTGGCTCTGACATTATGAGCCAACAGCAGCAGGATAGTCAACAGGTTGAACAGCAGCAAAGTATAGGGGATGCTGCGGTGGAGGTCGTTGATTCCGTTTTTCTTTGTCCAGGCAAAGGGATTGTAGGAGAAGACCTCTCCTGGCAGATACGATGCCAATACCTCACGGCTGAAACCACGGTCCATCACCTTCAGGGCGAAGAAGCACAGAGTCACTCCAAACACGGCCACCAGCAGAGCCGCCCACTTGCGCCATCCGATGTGTCCGCGCGGGCTTTCGCCAGCCTGGAGAAAATCATAATTGACCAAGACCGACAATGAGAAAAGGAGCATGAGCAAGAGTCCGCTATCAACCACCACCACCCCGGTGAGTTTCTCAAAATAAGGAGCGGTCCAGGAGAGTTTGACCGCAATCATCACCTTGCAGATGCAGTAGATCAAGGCGATGGCAGACACCATGCGGAACATGCGGGGCAGGTCTTCCGCCCACAAGGTCATCCCCCGGATGTTCTTCCCCTCCACATCCATCAGTTTGGGATAAGCGAAGAAGATGAGCAGGAAAATCACCAGAGGCAGCCAGAGATAGGAACAAAGCAGTCCCATGCCGATGACCGCTGTGTGCAGATGCAGGCGCGCCTGTCCCATGGTCACCTCGACGGGCGACAACCGGGGCACCAGGCTCCATCCAGACTTCACCCGCTGTCCGGCTACGAGCAAACTATCGCCCGCGACCGTCAGATGGCACACCTCCTCGCTCACTTTCCTGGAGAACTGCGGGATATAAACACTCTGACCCACGGGCAGCGACCCGTCGGTCTGTTGCAAGGTCAGCGTACTGGTCTTTCCCTCTGTCATCTCCCGCAGGATACCGCAATCCTCAGAATAGGTCAGAGGCTTGGGATAACGGACGGTGAACCATCCGTCCTCCTCCCGGATCATGGCATGTCCTGCTTCCCATGCAGTAGTCTGGAGAACAGGTTTGGCCAGGTAACTGACATCGCCGATGCGGAACAGTTTTTTGCTGTCCGACATCAGACTGTATTCCATCAGACGGTAGAACTGCACCTTGCAGCAGTTGGCTACCGAATCGGCCGTGGCATAGCCGATGGAGGTCCCGTCACCCTCGATGGTCGTATGACGGTCGAGGATGACGAGCTGCCACGCCCCCAAAGAACCCCAATGGCTCTTGGAGCGGTATAAAAACGAACGAATCTCTCTTCTCTCCCGGAAATCCCCTTGGTCGCCGCCAGTTTCCTGACGCCGCTTCTCCAAGGCATTGCGCAGCATCACATACTGCGACTCATGTCCTGAGAGCAAGGCATCCAACTCCCTTACCGGCAATGCGGTGCGCTGTCTGCCCGTGCCCACCACGATGGTCTGTGACTCCGACAGTTTATGCGCATTGGGATTCTCGCCGTTGATATGGAAATAACACAGCGAGTCCGACCTCAGCCAACGGTCGTTGACCTGCCAGGAGAACCCTCCGGCCGTGCGACGGATGGTGAGGAAGTCGTGAGGCACCTTGTCGAAGCAGATGTCAGACGCCCGTCCCACGGTGACCCCCTCCGGTGCGTGGAGGTCAAATCCATCGATGGAGACCACCACACGCTCCCTCACACAGGAGAGCATGCACAAGCAGAGCACCGCCAGGAGCGCACATCCGCCCAGGACCAATCGATAGAGAGATTCCTTCATTGCAAAAATGGTTTAGAAAACTGGCGACTCCATCTTGACCACCTTGTTGGCGCTGATGTAGCCGCGGAACTTGCCTTTCTGGGTATAGACCTTCAGCCAACTGGCATCCGATCCGCTGTTGATAAGGATATATCCTCCGTCGCGCACCTTTCCGACAATGGCATATTTGGTACCCGGACCCTTGCGGATGTTGGTATAGCCGTCTTCGTCCTTCACCATGGCCACTTCCTTGAGTTCACCCATACGCGGAGGCGTCACAATCTTGTTGGCAGACATATATCCCAGGAAATCGGGTTCCGAACCATCGGTATAGACGGTGAACACCTTGTGCCATCCTGTGCCCGTGGACTTATAGCTCACGAACATGCCGTCGGGAATCTGGTCTACAATCTCATACTTAGTACCCGGACCCTTGCGCACGTTGGTGTAACCATCCTCGTCTTTCACCAGTCCCCACTTCTGTGCCATACACGGGATTCCGATCACCATGGCAAGCACCAATGTCAATAGCTTTTTCATTTCTTGCATTTTTTTAAAGGTTAAACATTCAAAAGCCACCACCCTCGCGGATGATGTGCACATACAGATAGCAAAGTTACTAATAAAGAAAGCAAAAAAGGGTGTTTTATATCACTTTTCACAAAAAATAATGATTTTTCAAGGTAAAAAGCGCACCTTTTTATTTATGAAATTTGAAATGGTCGAAGCCTTCACCATAGACACCGATCACTCGGCTCTGGCTGACGAAAGCGGTGGGATCCACCTCGTTGATGATATGGAAAATCTCGCTCGACTGGCGTTTCTTGGCCAGCACAAAGAGCATTTTGATGTTATGGCCGGAATAAAAGCCCTGCGCGTCGAGCACGGTGACCCCACGATGAGGTTCCTGGTTGATGCGGCGGGCGATTTCTTCGTAATGACTTGAGATGATGAAGAACTGCACCGAACTGCGACGGGAGTTCACCACCTGATCGATGCAGAAGGCGGTGACACAGAGCACCACATAGCCATAGATCACCTTCTCGAAGTCATGAAACACGAGATAGGAACAAGTGATGATGAAAATGTCGCAGAGTAAAATCACACGTCCCAAAGAGATATCACGGTATTTGTTGACTATGGCCGCCACGATGTCGGTACCGCCAGTGCTCCCGTTGAATGACAGACCCAATCCCACGCCACTACCACAGAAGATGGCGCCGATGATACTCGCCATGAAGGGCTGGTCCTGCAGCAGATGCATCTCCTTGCCCAAATTAGTGAGAAACGACAGCAACAGGGTGAGCACACCAACGGCATAAATCGTCTTCAGGCAAAAGCGGAAGCCAAGAACCTTGAGCGCGCCCAACAGCAAGAGGGCGTTGACGCCGAAATAACTCACCTGCACCGGCACCTCCATGCCCCAGTACAAGAGAGAGGATACACCCGCCACGCCACCTGTCGTGATGTCGTTGGGAAGCAGGAAGAGCGTCCATCCCATGCCATACGCCATCATGCCGATGGCTATCATGACATAGTCGAAAAACTCTGAGTTCAGGATTTTCTTGATGGCTGATTTGCGCTGTGCTGCCGAATTGGATTGGTTTGTCATAGTCGTTTCTATTTCTCGCTGCAAAATTACGATTATTTTTTAGTAACCCCAAAAATATATAATATGTTCTCAAATCAAACGGTCGTCCATAGCAACTGAAGACAGACTGGGGTGTTATACTCCATCCACACCATAAGAGAGTTTTCTTCTGCCTTAAGCACAACTTTCGTGTCATATTTCTCATTCCCGTTTGCAACGCTGAGTGTCATCTTCATCTGTCCCAACTGCTCGTTGAAATATGCATAGTAGCACATGGCGAAAAACAGCACGAACATCCTTCCCTTGAGTATTTAATTGTCTTTTATCTCTATTCTACATCAAACCACAACGTGGTGGTTCCAGTGTGACACCTGATTGAATTGTCTTTTATCTTTATTCTACATCAAACCACAACTACCTGGACGTCTACCTGCCCTCTCAGCGATTGTCTTTTATCTTTATTCTACATCAAACCACAACTGTCGAGGATGTGCCGCACGATGTCGTCGGATTGTCTTTTATCTTTATTCTACATCAAACCACAACTACTGCGAGACTGGTACCGCAAAGGGTGTATTGTCTTTTATCTTTATTCTACATCAAACCACAACCGCTGTTGGCGCAGCAATACGATTCCGAGATTGTCTTTTATCTTTATTCTACATCAAACCACAACTTTGGTGCTATTGTTCCATGTTTCTTCCAATTGTCTTTTATCTTTATTCTACATCAAACCACAACTTTATCGAAGTTGGCAAAGAGATGGGTGTCATTGTCTTTTATCTTTATTCTACATCAAACCACAACTTTGCTTATCCTTTTATGGATTCTGATTCTATTGTCTTTTATCTTTATTCTACATCAAACCACAACTTATACCTGTGTTGATATAGTAGGGCTTCATTGTCTTTTATCTTTATTCTACATCAAACCACAACACGAGACAGGCGAGGGCGAGACGTGCTACAATTGTCTTTTATCTTTATTCTACATCAAACCACAACACATCTGGCGAGCAAGATTATTATTCTCAATTGTCTTTTATCTTTATTCTACATCAAACCACAACATATTTGTCATATTTTGCTTGTTTTCGGACACTTATAACATATAATACCTATATGAAGTGGTTCTAATAGCCTTTCCTCTCTCCAAAAATACTAAAAAAATTCCAATTGCAATGGGGTTGGCCTTGATTTTTTCTCTATGGCTCCCCAAATGTGAATGATGTTCGAATATTGCTTATCCGTAATTGAAAGAACGCTCACATGTCCCTTATCTGGCGCAAACCCCTTAACTCTTTATTAAAGCATTGCGACCTCCCCAAGAATATTGATTTTGAAATCAACCCCTTCAACCAAGGCATGGAAGTCTGAGAGAGATAGCATGATTTCTGATCTATATTGCTCTCCAACTTTATAAGTTCCGGATTTACGTTCTTTCTTCAGTGTCGTTGCGTCTCGTGCATCTTGATTATAGCGCAGAACTATTCTTCCATCCTTTTGCATAACAGCCACATAATAAAATCGCCTTACAAGATCTTCTTTGTTTTCAAGATTTATCTTCTCGTCATCTGATTGCAACAAGATAATCTGTGTACCAGTACGTATCGTGCATCTAAATTTAAGCCCATTTTTGCTCTCTGGGGCAATAGGATAATGTTTTGTCAAATCTGCACTCTCCTTGAAATAGGCTGCAGCATCAATCATATTCACTATTTCATAAGTCCGCCTTATCTTTCCGTTAACATCTCCCTCATAAATAGCCATACAATAATTGCCATCCAAAGTGACATGAAATTGACGCTTATACTCCTTTCGTGATAGGTCTCTATGTGAACGAATATGCAAGGGATTTGTTACGGATGGCGTAAAACACCTTACTTTCTTTATCTTGATCCCTTTTTCTTTATTCATAAAGATGTCCTCTTCCATTGCAGTTTTGAATCCTTTTTCTGCAATGGCTTGCTTAACTTTCTCCTTTACAACGTCATCAACGATGTTCTCAACATCGCTTTCTTTGAGACTGCTCAGTTCTTTACGAATGACGTATTTAATATGGCCGTCTCTATTGATGGCACCATAATAGGTATCGTTATGCAATGAGCCACGTGCTGAGTCACCCAAGGCGAGTTTCTTGCCGTTGGATGTCTGCACATACTTACGAGCGTGTTTGGGCATATTATCAGGGGTGCTATGAACAACTAGCATATTCTGCGCAATTGCTTTTATATCCTCAGTGAAAGATGTCCACGGTTTGGGGAAAGAAGGTTTTGCCGCCTTTGTCCTCTCATACTCTTCCAACTGCTGATAATATCTTGCTGTGGCATTATATTCGCCAGGTTCTATACAGGCAATTGTGATGGCATCAATACAATGATGGACATGATTGTCGCGGGATTTCTTTTCATATTCTTCTTGTATACCCCACATCTTCCTGTACTCGGCAGTGGTAACACCCTTTATGACACGCACATTACTTTTGTTCCTGTCGTCAGCCTTATGGAACAAGGATTTTAGATACAAGCCGGCATATTTACCTACAAGACCAATACCTGCACCTTGCCTACGGGCAAAACCTTCTGGCACTTCTTCCATTTGGAAACGCTTATATTTCCCAACCCAATAGTCAAGTTCCAACTTTAGCAGATGACGTTTCTGAATCCGCCGGTCTTTTACGGCCTTTTCCATTCCTGAATGTGTTTTTACATGATCCACATCCCTACGAAGTTTATCTATCTTCTCACGCCACTCTTCAAGCCTTTCCAGAATGTCATCATGATTTGACAATTGAGTAGGCAGTTTGGCTTTCTTTATTTCACGATTGAACCTGCTGGAGCAAAGCGTCATATTTTCAAGAGTGCTGTCGCCACCTGCACTACGTGGAACAGTATGTTCAATATCATAACTTGGATTGGGCCCAATAAAATCAGTAATGCTTATAGATTCACCTGTATAAATACAAAGGTGATTCTGTTCTTCCCATAATTGGAACTTCACAATATCATCTTCAGTTGGCTCAATTTCCTTTCCACATTCCTCCTTGTATAATTTGCGTATTTCTTCAGCATATTTCTTACGTAGGGTCTCTCTGTTCTTGTTCCATTGGGCTATTGCCTTACGTTTATTGGCATCGTTCAGTTCACGGGCGTATTCAATGTGAACCTCTGTCTGGCTGTCAATGGTGCCATCGCGAAGCAAAGTATTAATGACTTTCCTTATCTGGTGAAGTGAGCGCATTGCCATCGGATTGCGTACGGCATTTGTCTTGGGAGAACCTAACTGGTACACACCCTGTGAATTTTTCTTCGCGTCAGGATAGGTTTCTATCATGGAGGGGTGATAGAGCTTTTCAGCCGTGCCAGGTGCCAAATCACACATATCTTTCAAGATGTCTTTGATACAGAAATCCAACGTTCCCTGCATAGCGACATCCTTGGGGTTGAAGTTCGTTATCAGAGTATATAGTTCCTTTGTGATAGATTCGCCACGGGTTTTCCAAACTTCCTCACCAACGATATCCGGCACTTTTGCCATCAACACTGCATGTGGATAAATGAGACCTTGCTCCAGCCAAGGCAGAATCTTGTTGACAGCTGCCAAACTGAGTGATGCAAAGCTGTGGGTCAACTTGATTTTTGAGAATTTCTCAGCATCCTCATCGCTCATCTGAAGTTTTTCTTTTCCCCATAGCTTTACCTTATCCTTATCATTAAAACTATATAGCACATTCCAGACATCATTAACCATCTGCTTCACGGTCTTGCCATCAGAAAGTGTATATTGCTCAGCAATAGCTGCTTCATAGTCTTCGCCAAAGATGGATATAAGACTGGCAATAGTTGGACATCCTGTGACGCTTTGTGTCATTCTGTAATTAAACTTATATTCTTTATCACCAGCATCCTTGATGTGCTGGTATTTACCTTTGCCTGCAATAGCCTTGGCAATATCCTCAAAATCAAATTGTGGCTTTGTCGTTCTACTCTTCATGAAAAAGAGATGTTTCATCTTATTAAATTCCTCTTTAGAAAGAGGACGGAGTTCAACATCGTAAGGTCCTTTTACCTTGATATTGTTCACAAACGACAACATTCTAAACAACTCGAATGCCGGATGAGAATCAGCTACACGATGTTTCTTGGGCTCAAAGGTACATTTGCCAACTCCTTGCCGCTGACTTTTCAACGGACGTTGGAAATACAAGGCTTTCTCCAACTTAGTGATTATTTCTTCAGAAAGCTGCTGCTGCTCGCAGATGGCATAAAACTCTTTCTTATAATGTTCCTCGCGGTCTGTATAACGTGTCCGTATTCTTTCTGTATTTCCCTTTTCTTTGTATATCTTATAGAAATAATCGCCAAGATAATCACAACCAACATCAGACATGCTCTTTGACAAGGAAGATATAGCTTCTTTCACCTTACCAGTTTCTTCTTCATTTCCCTGTTCAAGACGATTGCTGAGAAAACCCCTTCTCTGGGCTAAGTGGTAAATGGCCCTTCCCAAAATGTATCTTTCAGACCTCTCGCATAAATTAAGTTTTCTATGCAAACAAATATGCCTGTAATAATATGGATTCTCTTCGAAATTATCATTGGTGCGCTGCCATGATATAAAGGCTTCATCCATCGGGTATATTTTCTTAACATGCCATTGATGAAGAGCCTCAGGCGTCAGATACGGGCACCAATTAAATTCAACAAGCACCTTAAGTACTTCTATCTTTCTAAGCCTTCTTCGAAAATAGTGCTTTCTTAGAGCACGATGAGAGGTTCTGTCTGCTGCTTTTGACGATTCTATTCCCTTTTCTATTTTCACTCCCTCTTGAAAGATTAAACTACCCTTGTTGATTAAAGAATAAGTGCCATCTTCGTTCTTATCTACAACAGCCCATCCCAGACTATTTGTTCCTGTATCTATACCAAGAATTCTTTTCTTCATATTGTCGCTATTTTTATATAATGAGCCAAAATTACACAAATAAAATGGGTTTCTAACATTTTATTTGCGGTTTTTTTTGTAGTTTCATTGTTTTAGTCTATCTTTGTAAACGTAAGATATTCTACATCTTATCACAATAAGGCTATATGCCGAAGGATTTTATCCTATATGCCCTCTTCGGAGGGCATTTTTTGTATCAATCAAACTGCATTCAATTTGCGGAAGTTAATTATTTATTTTCTTTCAACTTGCTAAAGATGAATAAACATTTTGGTCAAATTTATTGATAAATATGGAATAAAGAATGTAATTACATTTACAGTATAAATGAAGACATAAGGGAAACATTCCACTCATCGACAGAAACGGATGACATTTTCTCCGAATGGTATGCAAAATGCCATTTCTTCCTGCCATTTATACGGATATATAGGAAGATTGTCTTATTTTTGCACCAGCTTTCCAAATAATAATGTGCAAAGTATCATGATAGGAACCATCGTCAATACAGCCACCATTATCGCGGGTGGCATCATCGGGGCACTGCTCCATCGCGGAATCAAGGACAAATACAAGGAAGTGCTCTATACCGGTCTGGGACTGGCATCCCTGGCCATCGGCCTGAATGCCACCATCTCCCATTTCAGCCAGTCGGAATACCCTGTGCTCTTCATCGTATCACTGGCGATAGGGGGCGTTGTGGGTACGGCGCTCGACATCGACGGGCATTTCAAGCGGTTGGTGGACAAATACTCCAAACAGAGTGAAGGGAAGAAGAACCGTCTTGCCGACGGACTGGCCACGGCCATCCTGCTCTATTGCATCGGTCCTTTGTCGATGCTCGGTCCTGTCATCTCTGCTTTGAAAGGCGACCACACCTTTCTTTTCACCAATGCCACACTCGATTTCGTGTCATCCATGGTGTTTGCCTCCACCTACGGCATCGGCATGATCTTAGCGGCACCCGTGCTTTTCTGTTGGCAGGGAATGTTCTGGCTGGTGGCACATTTATCAGCCTCAGCCATCAGCGACGCCCTCATGGCAGAACTATTGATTATCGGTGGCCTGCTCATCACAGGCAGCGGCCTTTCCCTGCTTCAGCTGAAGGACTGCCGCACACTCAACCTCTTGCCGGCGCTCCTTGTCCCCGTCATCTGGTTTTTAATCCGCTCACTTTGAGACGTTGAGACACCCTCACCCATCCTCTCTCCAAGAGAAGATGGGTGAGGGCGCATAAGGCGGGAGAAACCCCGATGGAGACGCCCCAATGTGACGTCTCTACTTTTTATAGAGAGATGACTGCAAATAATAAGGAGATTATTCTTCGTGATAATTGCCGGTGAAATAGATGTAGCTGCGCTGACGCGGCTGGACACCTACAGAGGCACTGCCATTGTCAAAGAGACTCACCGTATAGACATAGACATCCTCCGAACTCTCCACACCCATTGTGATGACGTGCTCACCCTTGCGGGTGACGCCTGATTCGTAACTCACAATGCGGCCCGTGAAATTCAATCCCTGTCCTCCTCCATAAGGCACGCTGTATGCCCTGCCGAAGAATGGCAGATAAGAGACGATGGTGTCGCCCGACACCCTCACCGAATAAGAACTGGTGAGATGAATCGTGCGCCCTCTTCCCTGTGGATGGGCCTGAGAGACGTCGATTTGGAACTTCCGCTCTGCCAATCCGGTGGAGATATTCTCCTTCAGCCGAGCCAGACGCTCGGCCCGCTCCTGACGGGTAGCCTCGGAGACGGCACAAGCACAAACAAGACCAATGGCCAGCAAGCCACAGGATAAGACACTGAGACGATGAATCATTTTTTTCATGGCATCATAAGGTTATGGCTACCTCCGTCCGCCCATGAGGATATAGGTCGTGAAAGGAAGCCGGGTACGCATCAACCAATAAAGAAGTAAACCGAGAAGGACGGTCAGCGTGACCGAGAGCAGGTAGATGAGAATGGCCAGCCAACTGCTGTGGGGCACAAAAACGCCACTGCTGAGGAAACGCACCACGAAGCCGAGGAACAGATAATGATAGGCGAAAATAAAGAAACTGCCCGTCGAGAGGGTCATGTTGACATACCAGGTGCCGGCCCTCACCATCACCGTGGTCAAAGACATGCCGAACACCAGTCCGACAACATACTCCATGCGGTAGATGAACTCACACGGCCACCATTGTTCCAAGAGAATCAGCAGACCCAGGACAATGGCGGCAGGAAGGGTGTAAGGCAGCATGGCCACAATGAACTCCTTCTTGCGGATACCGAAATAAGCGCCGTAGCTGAAGAAGAGCAGGCAGTCGGGATTGATGCCCGTGATCTGGGGGAAATAGCCCAAGGCATAGATGACCGCCACAAACAACAGGTAGCGCACCAGGGGCCGCTTCCCCGACAGGATGATAAACCACCTGACGAGGAAATAGAGAATCGGGGAGCACACCATGGCCACCATCAGATCGCGGATAAACCAGAACTGCACGGCGATGGGTGCGGTGATGCTGCTGCCGCCCTCAATCAAGGAGATGTTCCAGAAGGCCTTCAACCCGTCGGTGAAAGACATCTGGTCGAACGGGATGCCCAGGATGGGCACACGGGCCACAAACAGTCCAACGATGATGGCCAGGATCAGATAGAGCAGGTTCCACAGCACATACGGAACAAACAAGGACTGCAACCTGCGGATGAGTTTCTTGAGATAGATGTCGAGTGCGAACTGCCCCGTCTTGAAAAACAAGTAGCCTGAAATAAAGAAGAAAAAGGCATTGGCAATCGGAGCGATGCGCTGCGACACGATATGGATAAAACCGCTGGCAAAAGGCAATGAAGCCCACTCTCCGTTCAGCGTGGTGTAGTTGCAATGCACAAACAGCACCATCACGATGAGCGGAAACCGCAGGAATGCGATGACTTTGGATTGTAAGTCAGTGGGCCTCATGGTCGCGGTTGGATTATCTATGCGCGGTCCTCAATCAGACGCTCGGCCATGGCACGACCCAGGGCCTCACAACGGGCACGGGAGTCGGCGTCGATGGCCTGTTTCATCTCCACGGGTTCACCGACAGCCTCGAAATGCAGGGCGGTGTCGTTCCACTCCTGGATCTTGGCCACGGCCTTGCTGGCCCAGCCATAACTGCCAAACCATCCGATGAGGCGGTTTTTCATGTCCTTATGAGCCACTTCGGAGAGCAGCACGTCCATCTCATGATAGAGACTGGTGTTGTAGGTGGGAGCACCCACGATGAGCGCCTTGTAGCGGAAGATGTCGCGCAGGATATAGGAATGATGCGTCTTCGACACGTTGTAGATGACGATGTTCTTGATGCCGGCCTTGCTGGCTGCCTGGGCGATGATCTCTGCCATCCGCTCCGTATTGCCATACATCGTACCGTAGCAGATCACGATGCCCTCTTCGCTCTCGTAGCGGCTCAGGCGGTCGTAGATGCCGATCACTTTGTCGATGAAGGTGTGCCATACCGGTCCGTGAGTGGCACAGATATAGTCGAGTTTGACACCGGCAAGTTTCTTGAGGGCGTTCTGCACCGGCGTGCCGTATTTGCCCACGATATTGGAATAGTAGCGCACCATCTCCAACCAGAACGTGTCGCAGTTGATCTCGCTGTCGATGACTCCGCCATTGAGGGCACCGAAGCAGCCGAAGGCATCGCCGGAGAACAGCACATTGCAACTGGTGTCGAGAGTCACCATGGTCTCAGGCCAGTGGACCATCGGAGTGAGCACGAACTTCAGTTCATGACTGCCCAGACTGAGGGTGTCGCCGTTCTTCACCTCCAGTTCATTCTCGCTGATGCCGTAGAAACCGCTGAGCATGCCAAAGGTCTTCTTGTTGCCGATGACCTGAATGCCGGGATAGTATTTTCGGATGAGCGCAATCGAACCGCTGTGGTCGGGTTCCATGTGGTTGACGACAAGGTAGTCGATGGGGCGGTCGCCGATCACCTCATGGATGTTCTCGAGAAACTGGGTGAAGAAATCAACTTCAACCGTATCGACGAGGCATACCTTCTCATCATCAATGAGATAGGAGTTGTAGGATACACCATTGGGCAATGGCCAGAGCCCTTCGAAGAGAGCCTTGTTGCGGTCGTTGACGCCCACGTAATAGATGTTATTGGTGATTGTTGTCATATAATGATAAGATTATTGGGTTTTCTAATCTGTAAAAATCGCCGCGTCACCACTCCAGGTAGGTGTCCTTCTCGCCCTTGGCGTCCTCAGCCATCTGAGCACCAAACTCCACGGTGATGGAGTTGCTGATGGTCTGGCAGCAATTGGCTGCGAACAGCTGTGCCCAGTGGATGATCTTGTCCCAGATGCGGGCGGGGATGCCCCTGTCGAGCGCCTCGCGGGTGATGCCGTAGCGCATCAGTCCATAGATGAAACCGGCATTGAAGTTGTCGCCGGCTCCGATGGTGCTCACCGTACTGGTCTGGATGATGGGGAAACTCTTCTTGATGCCGCGTGTGGCGCGCAGTTCGACATTCTTCGTCCCGTTGGTGCAGATGAAGTTCTTGCAATAGAACGACACCTCGGCACTGTAGATCTTGTCGGGGTCCTCCTTGTTGTAGAGCACCTTGAAGTCATCGACGCTGCCCCTCACGAAGTCGGCATACTCGAGGTTTTCCAACAAGTTGGGCGTGATCTTCATCACGTCGTTCTTGTGGGAGGGACGGAAGTTGACATCGTAGTAGAGGATGGCTCCGTGGCTGCGGGCATAGTCGAGGAAGCCCAGCACCTGCGGACGGATGACCGGATTGACTGCATAATAGGAGCCAAACATGACGATATCGTCGGGATTGACCTCCGGGCACACAAATTCCAACTGGTCGTGACCATGGTCCTTATAGAACAAATACTCCGCATCATTATGCTCGTTGAGGAAAGCGAGCGAGATGGGCGACTTGCTCTCGGGATAGACATGTATCTCGTCGGCATTGACGTGGTTGTCCTTGAGAAACTTGATGATGTTCTTGCCCACACGGTCGTTGCCGGCCTCGCTGATGAACGAGGCATTGATTCCCGACCTGCCGAGGGAAATGATGCCATTGAAGACGGAACCGCCCGGGACGGCCCCTATGGGTTGCTCGTTCTTGAAGATGATATCGAGCACGGTCTCTCCTATACCTATTACTTTACGCATGAGTTCTCCTTATGTTATTACAGTTGTTGATATGCCCCTCACAGTGCTTCAGCGCCACAAGGGGTATAATAGTCTTGCAAAGATAGGGTTTTTTCCTGAATTATCACACCATCGGATGATTATTTTAAAAAAACGGACTGCATTTCGGGAATTCTTCGTAATTTTGGCGCTCGCGTCGAAAATGTTCCATCTCGGAATAAAAAATGGGAAAAGACACCATCATGAATACAAAATACAACACACATACACTGGCCAACGGACTCCGGGTGATACATTTGTATGACTCCTCTCCGGTGATTTATTGTGGTTACGGCGTGAACGCAGGTTCACGCGATGAAGCGCCCGACGAGGAAGGTCTGGCACATTTCTGCGAGCATGTCACTTTCAAAGGGACCACGCGCCGGCGCGCCTGGCACATCATCAACAGTCTGGAACGTGTGGGCGGTGACCTCAATGCCTTCACCAACAAGGAAGACACCGTCTATTATGCCGCGGTGCTGAAAGACCACCTGCCCCGTGCCATCGACCTGCTCAGCGACATCGTGTTCCACAGCACCTACCCCCAGGCAGAGATTGACAAAGAGGTGGAAGTGATCGCCGACGAGATTGAGAGCTACAATGACTCCCCCGCCGAACTGATCTATGATGAGTTTGACAACATCCTCTTCCAAAACCATCCCCTGGGCCACAACATCCTCGGGAAAGCCGAGAGGGTGAGGCAGTTCACGACCGCCGATGCTCTGAGGTTCACCCGCCGCTTCTACCGTCCCGAAAACATGGTGTTCTTCGCTTACGGCAACCTCCATTTTGACCGTCTTGTCAGACTGCTTGAGAAAGCGACGGCAGGATTTCCCGACAACCAACCGCTGCTCAGCGACCTCGACGCGAAGGGAGAAACCGTGGAAGGCTATCAGCCGGGCACCTATGAATTCGACCGCAGCACGCACCAAGCCCATGTGATGGTCGGCAACCGCGCCTACGGCATCCATGACAGCAAGCGCATGCCCCTCTACCTGCTCAACAACATCCTTGGCGGTCCGGGGATGAACACACGCCTCAACCTCTCGCTCCGCGAGCGCCGCGGACTGGTCTATACGGTGGAGAGCGCGATGGTGAGTTACAGCGACCTGGGTGCTTGGAGCGTCTATTTCGGATGCGACCATCACAACATGTCACGCTGTCTGCGCCTGGTGCACAACGAACTTCAGCGCATGGTGGACCATGTGCTCACCGACTCACAGCTGAAAGCCGCCAAACAACAGTTGAAAGGCCAGATCGGCATCGCTTGCGATGCCAGGGAGGGTTTTGCCCTGAGTTTCGGAAAGAGTTTCCTGCACTACGGATGGGAGCGCGACGTGGAGCGTCTCTGCCAGAACATCGATGCCATCACCGCACAGGAAATACAGGAAGTAGCCGCCGAGCTGTTTTCTCCCCAACGGCTCACCACACTGATTTTCAAATGAGATAATGAGGTTTGATGTCGCTCTACGTCTTGCCAGATTTGAAAACCGACAGAACAGACAAAACGAAGGATAGCGGGAAAAAACGCCACAAAAAGCATACGTCTAAACTCCTAAACTCCCAAACTCCTAAACTCCCAAACCCCTAAACTCCTAAATTCCCAAACTCCTAAACTCCCAAACTCCTACAAATAAAAAATACTCTCATTCCCTTCGTTCATCAGAAGGTCAAGGATACTGAGATTGGGCAGAAAACCCTGTTTCTGCTCAAACACCTGATAATATCTCTTGGGCAAGAAATCCGCATCCGGCAACGGATGCTTCGGGCGGATCACCTCCCGGAAATCGTCTGTGTTGCCCTCTCCCTCCACCATCTCGGCAGACCAATAGACTTCGGTGGGCGTGATGTGTGGATGGATGTCGAGCAAACGGCACATCATGGCCATGATCTCCTCATTGAAATCCAACAGAAAAGTCCACCGCCGCTCGAAAAACGGAGCCAGGTCGTCCGCATAGAACTCAAAGAAGGGGGAGTCGCCGTAGGCACTGCACAAGGCATTCCAATGAAGGTGCCGCCAGTTGCCGTGGTCGCTGATCCTCACGTCGCGGATGTCGGCCGTACCATCGTGGATGACCGGTACGGTGAGCGCCTGCACCCCCTGCGCCGAAGCGATGAGGCATCGGTTGCGGTAGGTCTGTTTCACGAAATGGTCATGGCACTCCAACCTCACCTCACCATACCGGTGCAGTTTCTGATACCACTGCACCGGACCGAAATAGGTGGTTGACAAGAGAGCCGTCCTTTGCCCTGTCATTCTCAACGGTAGTTTTTCTTTCCCTCGTTGAGGAACTTGAGGTAATCCTCCACATCCTCCTTATAACTGAAGGAACGGGTGAGCGGATTGCCCTCGTTATCGACGAGCACATAGAGCGGTTGGGTGAGATAGCCAAACTTCATCTCCTCCAGGTAGCTCCATTTGTCGCCGATGGTGCGGAGCGTGCGTTTCTTGCCGTTGTACTCCACCTCGATGGGTTTGTCAAGCGGTGTCTTGTCATCGACAAAGAGTGAGATGAGCACATAGTCGTTGTTGAGTTTGTCGGCCACGGTGGGGTCGGTCCACACGGCGATCTCCATCTTGCGGCAGTTGACGCAGCCGAAGCCAGTGAAGTCGAGCATCACCGGTTTTCCCTTGGCAGCAGCAGCAGCCATACCCTCCTCATAATTGGTATAGGCAGCCCTCACCTCCTTGGTATTGAGGTTGAAATCCTGTGTGTAGAGCGGCGGAGCGAAAGCGCTCACGGCGCGGCAGGGAGCGCCCCACAGTCCCGGCACCATATAGATGGCGAAGGCGATGGACACCAGTCCGAGCATGATGCACGGCACAGGCATCGCCTTGTCGTCGCCCATGTCACTCTGAAACTTCAGTTTCCCGATCAGGTAGAGGCCCATGAGCAGGAAGATGGCGATCCACAGCGACAGGAAGACCTCACGGTCGAGCAAACGCCAGCCATAAGCCAGGTCGGCCACGGAGAAGAACTTGAGGGCGAAAGCCAGTTCGATGAATCCCAGCACCACCTTGATGGTGTTCATCCAAGACCCCGATTTGGGAGCCTGTTTGAGCCATGTGGGGAAGAGGGCGAAGAGCGTGAACGGCAGTGCCAGTGCGATGGCGAAGCCAAGCATGCCTATGGCCGGTCCCATCCAGTTGCCCGAAGTGGTGGTCTCCACAAGGAGCAGTCCGATGATGGGTCCTGTGCAGGAGAAGCTCACGAGAGTGAGCGTGAAGGCCATGAGGAAGATGGAGAGCAAGCCACTGGTAGAAGAGGCCTTGCTGTCGACCTTGTTGGTCCATGACGACGGCAGGGTGAGTTCAAACCATCCAAAGAAGGAGAGGGCGAAGATGACCAACAAGGCGCAGAAGATGAGGTTGAACACGGCATTGGTGGCCAGTTCATTGAGTTTCTGCGGTCCGAAGAGAGCGGTCACCAACAAGCCGAGGGCCAGGTAGATGACAATGATGGAGATGCCGTAGGTGATGGCGTCGCGGATACCCTTTTTCTTGTCCTTGCTCCGCTTGAGGAAGAAGCTCACGGTCATGGGGATGATGGGCCACACGCAGGGCGTGAACACAGCGAGCAGGCCATAGAGAAGTCCCATGAGAAAGATATAGAGCCACGAGCGGTCGGAAATATTGCCTCCATTGAGCTGTTTCAGCTTGTCGATGCTGGTTAACCACCAACCAGACTGAGCCTTGGCGATGAGAGCGGAGTCGACGGGCACGGAAGCAGCGGCAGTGTCAGCCGCCACAGTATCGAGGGAGTCGCCGGCGCCAAGTGCAGCCACGGGCATTGCGGCAACCTCCTCAGGCTTCTCCTCCTTCTGCGGTTCTGCTGCGGGCGCATCTTCCGGTCCCTTGCCGGAGAAGTCAAACTCCACGGTCGAGGGAGGCATGCACATCTCGTCGTTGCATGCGCCATACTCCAGATAGCCCTTGATGTTGTAGGTCTTCCCTGTGATCTTGTATTTCTGGATGAAGGTGACATTGTTCTCAAAATAGCGCACCTTCATGTCGAAGATCTTGTCATCCTCACTGATTTCCTTGCCTTGTTTGATCAATCCACCCATGGGCTGAGCTCCCTCGGCCTTCTCGGTGTGCATGACAGCCGACTGAGGACCACCTTCGGGGATATCGGTGGAATAGACATGCCATCCCTTGTCGATTTTGGCCGTGAACAAGACATCCACCTCTGTGGGTGACACCTGCTTCTGCTGTGTGGTGAATTTCACAGGCATTTCCTGAGCCTGAAGCACTGCAGTCATCCACAACAGCACGACCAGCAGACTAAATTTTATCTCTTTCATTATATAGATGATTTGTGTGATTTCTCTTAGTTGTTATCTTGCGGTGTTTTGCCTTTATGAGTCATGATATTGAGCACGTAGCGGTCGGTGACATCCATACCCGTGCTGCCGATGGCCGTGAGGTTGTGGATACTCCTGTCGACATCGTCTTCGATGATGCCCTCTGCGGAGGTGACATATTTGTGCTGTATGGCAAGCATCGCGCTCATCACCGCCGTGCCGACACCCGTCGTGAGCTTGAGGGCGCAACTGGGTTTGGCACCGTCACAAATCATGCCCGTCAGGTTGGCGATCATGTTCTTCACCGCAAACGACACTTGTTCATAATTGCCGCCCATCAGATAGGTGATGCCCGTGCTGCTGCCCGTGCTGGCCACGACACAACCGCAGAGCGCCGAGAGCGAACCCAGGCTTTGCTTGATGTAGATGGCCGTGAGATTGCTGAGGGTGAGCGCACGAATCAATTCCTCCTCGGTATTGTGGTTCTCCTCAGCAAACACCACCACAGGCATGGTGGTGCAGATGCCCTGGTTGCCGCTCCCGCTGTTGCTCATGACCGGAATCATCGCACCGGCCATCCTCGCATCGCAGGCGCAACTGGTCACGGAGAGGATTTTGGAGAAGATGCTCTCACCCATGATGCCCTTGCCCAGCGGACTGCACAGCGTCTTGCCCAACTGGTGGCCATAATTCTCACGCAACCCATCAGCGGCGGCCTTTTCGTTGAGACGCTTGGCTTCGAGGATGAAGCGGATCTTCTCCAGATCGGTGGAGACCGCGAAATCATAGACCTTGCGCAAGGTGAGCGGCAGGTCCTCCTCCACGGCTTCCACAGAGACACCGGCATGCCGCCTGTCCAAGACCACCTCGTCATCACGCCTCAGAAAGACGAAATGGGTGTGGTGCTGCTTGATGATGGCCTCCGCCTCATGGCCTCCGCCCTTGCAGCAGGCCTGAACATAGAGCTTGTCGTCATCCTCCTCCTCGAGAGAGATATGGATGCGGTTTTCCTCAATAAACCGCTTGCCGCGCGCCACAGCATCGGGGTCGCTGTCCTTGATGACCTCCAACTGATACTCCGACTTGCCGATGAGGGCTCCGAGCGCTACGGCGATAGGCAGTCCGATCATTCCCGTGCCCGGTATGCCCACACCCATGGCGTTTTTCAGGATGTTGGCACTCAGGCGGAGGTCGATTTTCTCAGGCAGGTAGCCCAGCAGTTCACGCGCCTTGGCCACGCAAAGCGCCACGGCAATGGGTTCGGTACATCCGATGGCAGGCACCACTTCACGGCGCATGAGGTTGATGATGGCTTGAGTTTCTTCGTTCGACAGCATCTTTGCTACATTTTTATGCAAAGGTAGTGCAAATCAAATGTAGAACAAAAAGAAATCATTCTTTTTTTAAGTGAAGAAGGAGCCTATTTTTGCAATCTACTCTTTTTTTCGTACTTTTGCAGCCAAAATTGACATTATTACCCTATTGATGTAATCATGAAGAAGAACTTATCATTATTGTTTTTATTTGTCTTTATGCTTTCTTCGTGCATCAAAGACGAACTGCTGAACTCAGAATGCGACATCGTGAGCGCATGGGTCGAAGGCGACCAATATGCAGGCAACTTCTACGAATCCTCACAGATGCGTTTGGAAAACATCTCGTCGGTCGAGAAAGAGATTGTATTCACCGTGCGCTCACTGGTCTCACTCCCCAATAGCCTTCCAGTCTATTTCAACATCACACCGGGAGCCACCATAGAACCCGCCAATGGATCAGTACAGGACTTCACCAAAGGTCCCGTGGTCTATGTCGTCACCTCACAGGACGGCAAATGGAAGCGCCAATACACCGTGACTTTCAAAGAAGCCAGCCTGCCCACCCGTAAATTCAGTTTCGAGAACTACGAGACGATAGAATCCAACGGCAACTTCTACCATGAGTTCTATGAGATCAGCCAGTCGGGCGAACGTATCAATCTCTGGGCATCGGGCAATCCCGGCGCCATCCTGACCAAAATCAGGTCTGCAGCCGAAGACCAGCCCACTTATTGCATGGAAAACGGATACCAAGGGCGGTGCTTATGCCTCAACACTCAGGATGCCGGTTCGCTGGGACAGATGTTCGGCAAGCCCATCGCCGCAGGCAACCTGTTCATGGGCAAGTTCATCCTTGAGAACGTACTCCTCAACCCACTGAAAGCCACGGAGTTCGGCCGTGACATTGACCGTGTGCCTGTGCGTGTGACCGGTTATTACAAATACCGTCCAGGAGCCGTATTCACTGACAAGAACAAGAAGGAGGTGCCCGGTCGCATTGACGAGGCCGACATCTATGCCGTGTTCTACCGCAACAAAGACGCCCAGGGCAAAAACGTCTATCTGTATGGCGATGACGTGCTCTCCAGTCCTTTAATCGTCAGGAAAGCCCGGGTGGCCTCACTTCCACCCACGAATCAATGGACCCGTTTTGAGATGTTTTTCGAAGGCGACGATGCCGATGAACAGATACTGGAATCCAAAGGCTACAACTTGACCCTCGTCTTCTCGTCGAGCAAAGAAGGAGCAGCTTTTGAGGGAGCCATCGGCAGTGAATTGTGCGTAGACGAGGTGGAAGTCTCGTTTGAAGAACCAGATAACGAATAAGAGGAGGATCAGCATCATGAAGAAAAAAGATATCATCATCTGTTTTGTCATTTGCATGGCCTGGCTGTTGCCAAGCAAAACGCTCGCCACCACGCCAGACGGCGGAATGCAGCTGAAAGCCCGTGTGGGCTACAGCCTCGGCGGCACCGCTCCCATCGGCATTCCCGCCACCATCCGCAGCATTGACGCCTTCCGCCTCACGCCATCGCTGATGGCAGGAGCCGACCTGCAACTGCCCCTCCGCGACAAATGGGGAGTGTTGGCCGGACTGCACATCGAGAACAAAGCCATGGATGTGGATGTGACCACCAAAGGTTACCGGATGGAAGTGGTGAAAGGTGACAGCAAGATCGAAGGACTCTTCACCGGCCATGTGAAACAAGAGGTGACAGAATGGATGCTCACGCTGCCTGTCATGGCCACCTATCAGCTCAGCCAGAAGGTGACACTGAAGGCAGGCCCCTATCTCTCTTTGCTCCTCAACAAGGACTTCAGCGGCATCGCCTCTGACGGATACCTGCGTCAAAAAGATCCCACCGGACCAAGAATCAACATGGGCAACAAGGAGGGAGAATGGGCCACCTATGACTTCAGCGATGACATGCGCCATCTCCAGATGGGCATCGCCGCAGGTGCTGACTGGCAACTGCATGAGCACCTGGGTCTCTCCGCCGACCTCAGCTGGGGTCTCTCTGGCATTTTCAACAGCGACTTCAAGACCGTGGAACAGACGCTCTACCCCATTTACGGTACTGTCGGAGTCTTCTGGAAATTCTGACACGAGACCGTCCCGGCGATCACGACAAGCAATTCTATCAGAACCATTTGCACATGGTCCAGACCTAAGCCTAAACCTAAAACCTAAAGATATAGATGAAGAAGATGGATGTTAAGAAACTACTGATGCCGGTATGCCTTGCATTCACGCTCAGTCTGCCTCTCAGCCATGTGAAGGCACAGACCGTGAATGACAACAACACCCCACTCCACCTGATGAAACCCGCCTATCGGATAGGCTACGGCATACCCACCACCGACGAGGTCAAAAAGACCATGGACCGCATATTGCAATACGTTGCCAGCGAGACACCCGCCGTGCTCGTGGACAAAAACACAGGGCGTGAGGTGACCAAGACCAAGGAAATCAACGAACAGACCCAGCTGAAACAAGGAGGATTCCGGCTGACCAGTTATGAATGGGGCGTCACCTACTCTGCTGTGCTGGCCGCCTATCAGGCCACGGGCGACGTCGCCTACCGTGACTATGCCTACCAGCGCCATCGGTTACTGGCAGATATCGCCCCCGCATTCACGCGGCTGCATGCTGAAGGCAAGACCATCGACGGCAACGTGCGCCGCGTGGTTGATCCGCATGCACTGGACGATGCCGGCGCCGTATGCTGCTCGATGATCAAAGCTATGCTGGCTGACCCCAAGTTGCCGTTGCGGCCACTCATCGACAACTACATCCACTATATCATGGACCAGGAATACCGGCTTCCTGACGGTACCTTCGCACGACTCCGCCCGCAGAAAAACACGGTGTGGCTCGACGACATGTTCATGGGCATCCCCGCCGTGGCCTATATGGGACGGCTGACCGGTGAATCCAAATACTATGATGAAGCCGTGCGGCAAATCAAACTTTTCTCCGAGCGCATGTGGGTGCCGGAGAAAAAACTCTTCCGCCATGGATGGGTGGAGGAAATGATTCCACATACTGCTTTCCATTGGGGACGCGCCAATGGCTGGGCCATCCTGACACTATGCGAGGTACTTGACGTACTGCCAGAGAATCATCCTGGCCGTCAGCAGATTCTCGAACTGCTCAGGGCACATGCCGAAGGACTCGCCGCCCTGCAGCATCATGACGGTTTCTGGCATCAACTGCTCGACCGCAGCGACACCTACCTTGAGACATCCGCCACCGCCATCTACGCCTATTGTTTGGCACATGCCATCAACTGTGGCTGGATCAGTGCCAAAGCCTTCGGGCCTGTCGCACTCCAGGCATGGCATGCCGTGGCATCATGCGTCAACGAGCGCGGTCAGGTGGAAGGAGTGTGCGTGGGAACAGGAATGGGGTTCGACGCCGCCTTCTACGCTTATCGGCCTGTCCATGTGATGGCGGCCCACGGCTATGGTCCTGCCATCTGGGCTGGAGCGGAAATCATCCGGCTGCTTCAGCTCCAGCATCCCAAACTCAATGACAGTGCCGTGCATTTCTACGATCAGGAAGTGCCTACCGACCAACCTATCTTCAACTACGACGGTAAAATCAGATTCTGACCCTTATTGTCCGAGAGCGCCACAAGTTTATTTGGTGGCACCTCCGAGGGCGATGTAGAGGGCGATGATGGCCTGGGCACCATTGTACATGTTGGCGGCTTCGCTGAGTTGGGCATTGAGCAGACTCTCCTGAGCAGTTAGCACCTCAAGATAGTTGGACTTGCCGTTGTCCATCAACTCATGGGTTCCAACGTAGGCTTCGCGCAGCACATCCACTTGCCTGTGGTAGTAAGCATACTTCTCGCGTGCCGCCTGGCAGTCGGCCAGGGCCTCATTCACCTGATTGCCGGCATCAATCACCGTCTGCACGTACTTACGCTGCAGGTCTTCCTCGGTGAGCTGGGCTATCTTGTGATTGGCCTTGATTTGTCCGCGGGCAAAGATGGGCTGGGTGAGTGAGGCCACGGCATTGAGCAATATCTTGCCGGGGTTCACAGCCCCATCCCGGTTGGTCCATCCGGCCACACCTTGCAACGTGATGCTGGGGAAAAAAGCCGAACGGGCAGCCTGGGTGTTGTAGAAGGCTTCCTCCATGGCGAAATTGGCCAGGCGGACGTCGGGACGGTTTTGCAGCACTTCGGCGGGAACACCAATCTTGATGAACTCCATGTCAAACATCCTTTGGCCCGTAGTGGAATCGGGGTGCTCTTTCAGGGCAGCACTGCCCCAGTAACTACGCTCAATATGCTGAGGAGTCTCGCCCAACAGACGGCAGAGGGCATTCTCCACGCTGCGGATGTTGCGGCGTGTGTCCACAATCTGGGTCTTCACGTTCAGGTAAGACGACTCCATCTGGTTGACGGCCGTGGAGTAGATCTTTCCGTTCTCCCATAGCGTCTTCTCTGTCTCCAACGAGGCGTTCCACAGACTGTCGGTCATGTTCAGAATGTCCAACTGGTGGTCGAGCAACTGCAGCATGTAATATTGCTGGGCTACGGTAGAGACAAGGTTGGCACGCACCACTTCCTCGCGGATCTGAGCCTGCAGAAGCACAGCGTTGGCTGCACGTTTCTTGTTGGTGATGGAGCCGAAGAGATCCAGGTCCAAACTCATCTGAAGCGGCATGTTGTAGCCTTTGGTGGGGGTGCTGAAGTCGAAACTCGACAGCGAGCCCGAAGGCGAGAAATAGAGCGATGGCAGGTAGGCCAACTTGGCGGCTTTCAGCGAAGCCTCACTCTTTTCCACGGCTATGCATGCGGAGTTCAGGTCGGTGTTATTGGCCAGCACCTGCTCGATGAGTTTCTGCAACAGCGGGTCGGTGAAGAACTCCTTCCATGACATATCTGCCAATGAACCTTTGGCGTTAGCCGCCTTGATGTCCTCTCCTGTGCCATATGCATCGGAGGGAATCACCGCCTGCGACTCGTACGTGCCATGCATCTGCTTGAATAAACTGCAGCTCGTGAACAAAAGGGTCATGGCCGCAACTCCAATCATTTTCGAAATATGTTTCATCATTGGTTATGCTTTATCTGGATTGATTTCTTCTATTGCTTTTTCCTCACTAACTGCCTCTATGGTGGCTACTTCAGGGGAACCACCTTGGAATTTCTCATGCAGTCTCTGGAAGACGATGAAGAAAGCAGGCACCACAAAGAGCAAGGCTATGGTTCCCACGGTCATACCTCCAACGACGCCGAAGGCGAGGGCACGGTTGCCGTTGGCACCAGCTCCACCCTCGATGATGAGCGGAATCATACCCGCAATCATCGTGACGACGGTCATCAGAATGGGGCGCAGACGCTCCTGGCAAGCGGCGAAGGCGGCATCGCGGATGGACATGCCTTGAGCGCGACGCTCGGAGGCGAACTCCGTGATCAGAATGGCCGTCTTCGAGAGCAGGCCGATAAGCATGATGACACCCGTCTGCACCGAGGTAGGCCATGATGAACGCTCCCATCAGGCCGAAGGGCACGCTCAGCAGCACGGCCCACGGCGTGAACCATGAGTTGTAGAGCGAGGCGAGGATGAGGTAGATGAGGATGACACAGATGACATAGATGAGGGCTGTGGCATTTGAACCGGAGGCCTCTTCCAACTCACGCGACATGCCGCTGTACTCATAGCTGTAGCCTTTGGGCATGGTCTCCTTGAACACCTCGGCGATGACCTTGTGGGCGTCGCCCTCGGTATAGCCGCCGGCTGCCTGCACGAAGCAGGTGATGCTCTGAAACAAGTTGAAGTGCTCAATGCTCGATGTACCGACAATCTCCTTCAGCGAGACGAACTCGGAGATGGGAGCCATTTTGCCACCACGCACCCTTACGAAAATGTTGTTCAGCGACGAGGGGTCGAGACGATAGTCAGGAGCAGCGCTGGCCATGATGCGGTACACCTTGCCAAACTGGTTGAAGTTGCCCACATACGATCCGCCGCAGTAGGCGCCCAAGGTCCTCAGCACAGAGGCGGGAGAGACACCGGCGCGGTCACACTGGGAGGCATCGACATTGACCTGGTATTTGGGGAACCGCTCCGAATAAGAGGTCATCGCCATACTGATTTCCGGGCGCTCACCCAGTTTGGTCAGGAAGTTGTTGGCCAACTTGGCAAACTCCGACAAATCACCGTCGTTCAGGTCCTGAAGCACCAGGTTGACGCTGTTGTTCGAACCATAACCAGGCACCTGCGGCAACTGGAAGGGCATCACCTGCACGTTCTTGATTTCCTTGCTGGCGAAATACAGGCGGCCGATGACCAGATCGACATAATGGTTGAAGCCCTCACGCTCCTCCCATGGTTTCAGACGGATGATCATCGTGGCATAGTTGGAGCCAGAACCCGACATCATGCCGTAGCCGCAGGCCGTGGCAAAGCTCTCCATCTCGGGGATGGCCTTCACTTTCTCCTCCACCTTCTTCACAATCTCACGCGTCTCATGGAGCGTTGTGCCCTCCGGTGTGCGGATTTCGGCAAGGATCACACCCTGGTCTTCCTGAGGCACAAGGCCAGAGGGCAGGTTCTTCATGAAGAAAATGAGCAGCACGGCGGCGGCGGCCAGCAGTCCCCATGCCAAGAAGGGGCGCTTGATGAACTTCTGCACACCCCTTGAGTATTTTTTATAAATGGCGTTATAGCTGACCGTATAGGCTTTTTTCGTATAGTAGGTCAGGCTCTTGCGCTCATCTTTCTTTTCGGTCACCTTCAGCATGATGGCACAGAGGGCGGGGCACAAGGTCAGGGCCGAGACGCATGACAGGCCCACTGCGGAAGCGATGGTGACACCAAACTGCGTGAAGAACGAGCCCGACGTGCCGGGCATGAATGCCACGGGGATGAACACCGCCATGAACACCAGGGTACAGGAGATGACGGCCACTGACACGTCGCTCATGGCCTCACGGGTGGCCTGTTTGGCATCTGTGATGCCGCCTTCCATCTTCGCCATGACAGCCTCCACCACCACGATGGCGTCATCCACCACCGTACCGATGGCCAGCACCAGAGCGAACAGCGTCAATATGTTGAGCGAGAAGCCCGCCAGTGAAACGATGGCAAAGGTGCCCAACAGCGACACGATAATCGAGATGGACGGGATGATCGTTGCCTTGAAGTTCTGCAGGAAGAAGAACACCACGAGGACGACGAGGATGATGGCGATGATGAGCGTCTCCACCACATTGCCGATGGCGGCATAGAGGAAGTCGTCGGAGGTCTCCAGCTTCACGAACTCCAGTCCGGCCGGCATGGTCTGCTTCAGTTCATCATAGAGTTTCTCGATACGGGCATTCACCTCCGTGGCGTTGGCGCCAGGAGCCTGGAATACCATGAAGATGGTACCGGGGTTGCCGTTGATGTTGGACAGGAAGCTGTAGCTCATGGCACCAATCTCCACATCGGCCACATCGCCCAGGTGGAGCAGATGGCCGTCGTCGCTGGTGCGCAGGACGATCTCGTTGAACTCCTCAACAGTCTTCAGCGTACCCTTGTATTCCATCGTATACTGGTAGTTGTTCTCCGACTGCGCGCCGAGAGAACCCGTGGCGGCGACGAAGCTCTGGCCACTGATGGCGGTGAACACGTCGTTGGGCTCCAGGCCGTATTGCGCCATCACGTCGGGCTTCATCCAGATACGCAGGGCATAGGTGTTGCCCATCGACATCACATCGCCCACGCCGGTGATGCGCATCAACCGAGGTTTCAAATTGATGTCGATGTAGTTGGCGATGAAGTCATCGTCATATTTTCCGTCAACACTTCTCAGGGCGCCGATCTGCAGGATGTTGCTCTGCATCTTGAACACCTGCACGCCCACCTTCGTCACTTCGGCCGGCAGCAATGCGGAAGCCCTTGTCACGCGGTTCTGCACGTTGACGGCTGCAATGTCGGGGTCGGTGCCCTGTTTGAAATAAACCACGATGGACACGTCGCCCGAAGAACTGGCCGTAGAGGTCATGTAAGTCATGTCGGGCACGCCGTTGATGTTCTCCTCCAAGGGCTGCACCACCGATTTCATGATCGTGTTGGCATCGGCACCGGTATAGTTGGTCGATATGCGGACGGTGGGCGGAGCGATGTTGGGATATTGCTCGATGGGCAGGCTGTTCATGCAGATATAGCCCACCAAGGCGATAACGATACTGATGGCGCACGCCATCACGTATCTGTTGATGAATATATTGTTCTTCATGGTTTACTTCTCGTTTTCCTCTTCTGCAGGGAACAGCACCTTCTGCCCTTCCTGCACGTTGTTGGCTCCGACAGAGACGATGCGGTCACCTATTCCGAGGCCTGTGTTGATGATGACATCCTTGCCGTTGCCGGCATCCGCCGTTGTCACGGTGACAGCCTTGGCGGTGCTGTCAGGCATGACCTTATAAACCAATGCCTTGTCTTGCAGGCGCACCACAGCCGTCTGTGGCACCACCATCACATGGCTGCGGCTGATCGGCAGTACGATGGTGCCCTGGGCACCAGAAAAGAGGTGTCCGTCGGGGTTGGGGAAGGTGGCCTTGCAGGACAGCGAACCGGTGGCTGCGTCCACCACGCCGGTGATGCTGGTGATACGGCCCTTGTAGGGATATTCCGTACCGTTCTTCATCACAAAGCGCACGTCGGGAAGTGAAGCCATGTGGGCAGACATGTCGGAATGCTTCATACCCGATGAGATTCCAGACTCTATGATGGATTCCGTGACAGAGAACCATGCCTCCATCTGCTGGTTACCGCTCACGATGGTCAGATTCGTCATCGGTGTCACCTGGTCGCCGGCGAAGACGGGTATCTCGCCGATGATGCCCGACACCGGTGAAGTGATGGTGCAGAAGCCGAGGTTCACTTTGGCGCGGTTGACACCGGCCTGGGCCTGGGTGATGGACGCTTTGGCCTGGCTGACGGCGGCCTGTGCCTGATTGTAGCTGTTCAAGGAGTTCTCAAGCATGTAACTGCTCACAATCTTTTTGTCAAATAGGTTTTTGTTGCTCTCATACTCCAACTTGGCACTGTTGGCCTGAGCCAAAGCAGCCTGAAGGTTGGCCTGGGCTGCCTGGAGGTTGGCCTGGGCCGACTCCAACTCATGCTGTGCGTTGCGTGAGTCGATGATGAAGAGTGTCTGGCCTCTACCCACCTGCTGACCTTCAGTCACACAGATTTTCATCAACTGTCCGCTGATTTGTGGGGAGATGGTCACATCGGCCTCACCCTTCAGTTTTGCACTGAATTTCATAGGCAAGACAATGTCGGACTCCTCAACTGTTATCGTCTCAAACGATGAGGGTACCTCTTTGGGAATATCTATCCCACAGGAGGCCAGCACGAGAATGATGCTGAGCATCCATGTCAATCTAATAAGAATTTTTGGTTTCATTACTCTTTATTTTTTCGTTGTTCGCATTTATTCTCCAAATAGTCTTTAAATATTGTGCTGTGTTTCGCAGCAAATTTAGTTAAAATAAATGATTTATAAATCTATTCAGGCAAAAAAGAAAGGCTAATGTGTTAAATTTTTCTATACTCATAAAATAATAATGGGTTTGACACCTGCTATTCGATAAAATTTGTACTTTTGCAAAAAACATGCGTATATGCATTTTATTGTATCAAGCCTCTTCTACGGGAGCGGATATCATCCATTTAAAAACAACAATTATGAACTCATCTTTTCGGAAAATACTATTTCTGTCAGCCTTTATCGCATGCGTAAGCATGGCGAAAGCGCAGCTGCCTAATGAGAAATTCGGCAAACCCTCAGATCTGGAATGGGAATTCAACGGTTGGGGTGACGCCATAGAAGCTGATGCCATCATTCTCTGCAAGACGATGAACGTGACGTATCAGGTTTCGGACCAGGTATCCAGCTTCAGCCAGGACCCAGATGTCAGTTTTGGCAATCTTTCTGATTTTGGCAAGAACCAGATTGATGACAGCAATATTCTGGTCAAATATGCTATCAGGCTCCGCACCAAGATTCTGAAGCCCGAGGGAGCCAAGCATGCCAATATTGACATCACCTATTTTGCCGACAAAGAAAATATCGTCTTTCTTGACGACGTGTCGGATATGAAGGTGACGGTTTTCACCAAGAACGAGAAGGGCAAGGTGGAGAAAAAGAATATCAACACCAAATCCTTTGTCAAGGAGCGTATTGACGACCATTATATGGTGATGCACATCGCCGTGCCCGATGTTCAGGCAGGCAGTATCATTGAATACCAATACAACATCACCAGCACCCGGCCAGCATTTCTCTATGACTGGGTATTCCAGGAGTGTATCCCAACGGTACGTTCAAAATGCGACATAGACATCCCTGCTTTCCTGCAGTTTAAGATGAACGCCCCCATCCACAAACTCATCAAGTCGAGCGTTGAGGTCGGCCACCTGGCCTACGACACCAACAGGGCTGACTTGAAGAGGGGCAAGAGCTGTCCCACCAACCACTACATCATCACCGGTGACTATATTCTTCCGGAAAATGAGGCCCTCGATGACAATCAGGAAAAGGTTGACAACAAGAAAGATGCTTCAGACGCCAAGGTTGCCAACTTTACCAGTGAGATCATCGCGCCCAAAGTCACTCCTCCGGCAATGATGCCAGAAGGCCGTACGCACCTGAAGCTCCAATAAGAACCGGCCGTAGCTTACAAGCACATGCTACTATCAAGGGTGGAATCCGTTCGATGGTAGACACCGATGGACAAGACGGCAAACGAGGAGGTCTTCTCGTTGGCCAACTGTCGATGCTATATTGTCGTCAGGTGTAGTCGCCAAATTGAGCGCAAAAACATATTTACCCCTCACTTCATTGCTATTTTCTCAAACTACTTTGAGAGTTGAACCCTCGGCTTCCAAATTCCGGATTCAGTCAAGGGCCGCAGTGATGCGGTCCTTGATCAATATTCTTTGACAAGTTATACCAACTGTTTCAGCCAAAGGGCAAAGAACCTATCATAAACTATATAACCTTCAGCATCATGACACACGAGATCCTTGTCTATAAGCACCGTCAGAGCTGTCTTCACGCTACTGGCACTCGGAAGTTCGTATGTTCTTATAAACTCTCTACCCTGTGGACTCTTCACGCGGCCAGCTTTTGCAATAGCTTTCAACAAGGAAAATTGGTTGTCCGTCAAAAAGAGTACGAGACTTTCATATTGCATGCTGTTTCTGTATATAATATGCTGTATGGCTTCACTTACTTGTCGCTCATCATCAATGGTTTTGTCCTGTTCGTATAGCCGATTCAGTATCTGCTGAATGTTGGCTGTAATTCCATCGAATCGCGTGTATATTGTATGGAAGACATTTTTGGAAAGACTCCCCTTCCTGGCTTCAAAGAAACGACGTGCGAAGTCGTAATAGATTTCCTCATGCAGTGGGTACAAGCCCATGCCGTTCGTACTCTGATAAAAGGGACGGTCAGGGGAGTTGAATATCTGTGCCATCAGATGCTGCTTGCTGCCAGAGAAAACGAAATGGACATTGGGGGCAAACTGCATATATGAGCGCAGCAAGGCTTCCGTTCCCGTTTCTGGGAAATAGGTAATCTGCTGGAACTCGTCTATGGCGATATAGATATTGTGAGGGCTTTGCTTCAGATAGTCAAAGATCGACATCAATGTCATTTCTGTTCGAGTCGTTTCAATGCTAACCGAAACTGTTGGCATGCCCGTAACAGGATCGGCACTGAACACAGGACGCCATGAGCCGAAGAACTGTAACAGCCGCTTCAATGCCTGATCTTCAAAAGTGAGCACATACTGGGCTATTGCTGTTCCCAGCACCTGTACAAAGTCGTGTTGGTTCTTGGTGGAAAAGATATCTATATAGATGCATACAGCATCCTTTTCCATCTTACGAATTTGGTAGAATGCATTCCTGATGAGGCCCGTTTTACCTATTCTGCGTGGTGATATGAGCGTTGTGTTACGCCCGTTCTGAAGATTCGCTATCAGTTCTTCTGTCTCTTCTGTTCTATCGCAGAAATACTCTGGCCCTGCATATTCTGCCAGCACAAATGGGTTATGTAGCTTGGTGTTCTTCTTTGCCATAATGCAATTCTTTTATCGTGCTAATTCCGTCACGGAATTTCCGTGACGGAATTTCCGTGATGCAAAGATATAATATTCTTCTGACTAAAAAAATATTTTAGGCGAAATCTAACCAAAAATGGATAGATTTCACCCATTGATTAGAACTTTACTCGTTTTTGATGCTGTTGACAAGATTCTCGTTTGCTGTCCTACAGGACTCTTTCTGAGGCGCTTCAGGATGTGTTTAAACCAATGACTCCCCGACCGGCAGCCTTTTCGAATAGGTTTTATGTCTATCTATGATCATTAAAGAGCAACAAAAACCAGGACGTGAAGAAATGACCTCATCGTCCTGGTTTTTCAACTTAAAACAAAATAATTCTTTATTTCAGAAGCTCTGGCGGCAGGGTGGGCATAGCCCCGTTCTGCGTGCAGACGAATGCGCTGACTTGAACTGCTGTGCGGTGGGCTTCCGGTACGGACTTGCCATTGAGTATGCTGCCCACGAATGAACCCGTAAAGGAGTCTCCTGCACCGACAGTATCGGCCACTTTTACCTTCGGAGTTTCCTGGAATGATTTCTGACCAGGAGTGAAAACATAACTGCCGTTGGTGCCGCAGGTCAGTACAAGCATATCCAGGTTATATTTTCCGAGGATGAGCCAGCACTTGTTCTCAATGTCGAGTCCAGGATAGCCAAACATCCTGCCTATCAGAACAAGTTCCTCATCATTGATTTTGAGGATGTTGCAACGCTGCAGCGACTCGCGGATGACTTCTTGGGTATAAAATTGCTGACGCAGGTTGATGTCGAAAATCTTCAGGCAGTCGGCGGGTGTGGCATCGAGGAACTTCTGTATGGTCCCACGGCTCACCACGTTGCGCTGAGCCAATGAGCCGAAGCAGACGGCACGGCAGTTGCGAGCAATAGCGGCAATGTCATCGTCGAAGGGAATGTTGTCCCAAGCCACGTTTTCCTTGATATCGTATGTCGGAATGCCCTGTTCGTCAAGCTGCACCTGAACGGTACCAGTGGGATAAGGCACACGGGGCAACAGGTCGTTCAGGCCGTGCTCCCTCAAGGCTTCAATCGTTTCGTCTGCGAGTTTGTCACTGCCCAGCGCACTCACGGCGATGGTGTTGTCCATGCCGAGGAACTGTCCGGCGTGATAGGCAAAGTTGGCAGGTGCGCCACCCAGTTTCTTACCTTCGGGAAGTACATCCCAGAGGACTTCTCCGAGTCCTACTACATAACGTTTATTCATTTGGTTTGAGATTTGAGGTTGAGTTGTTTGATATATGTGAAAAGATAAACGACACCCACAGCCATCACCAATACGGCACCGGCTTGTCCCATAGCGTCGCTCAGCACTCCCATCAGCAATGGGAAGATAGTGCCGCCGAAAAGGCCCATGATCATCAGACCGCTGACTTCGTTCTGCTTATTCGGCATCGACTCGAGAGCGGTGGCAAAGCACATGGAGAAGATGTTGGAGTTGCCGTAGCCCACGAGGGCGATAGCTGCATAGAGCACCCATTTCTCCGTGCCGAAGAAAAGACCGCACATCGACAGGGCCATCATCACCACACTGATGATGAAGAACGTGCGCATCTTCAGTACACGCAGGAAGAATGAGCCCGTCAGACAGCCGATGGTACGGAAGATGAAGTAGAGCGAGGTGGCAAAGGCTGCCTCGTTGAGCGTCATGCCGAGGCGC